>CANEAY010000011.1 GCA_947425785.1 uncultured Pseudoflavonifractor sp.
GCCCATCATCTTCGCTCAGTCCATTGCCTCCCTGCCCGCCACCATCTGTGCCTTTGCCGGTATTACCGAGGAGAGCGAGGGCTTCTGTGGCGGCTTCCTGCGGGTGTTTGACGCCAACGGGCTCATCTACACGGTGGTTTATTTCCTGCTGATCCTGGCGTTCAGCTATTTCTACTCCACCATGCAGTTTGATCCCACCGAGGTGGCCAACAACCTGAAGAAGAACGGCGGCTTCGTGCCCGGCTTCCGGCCTGGCAAGCCCACCGCCGACTTCATCCGCCGGGTGCTGAACAAGATCACCTTCTTCGGCGCCATGTTCCTCTCCGTCATCGCCATTGCCCCTATCATTACGGGCAATGCCATCGGGCAGGATAGCCTGGCCATCGGCGGCACCTCCATCATCATCGTGGTGGGCGTGGCTCTGGAGACCAGCAAGGCTTTGGAGGCTCAGCTGATGATGCGCCACTACAAGGGCTTCCTGGAGTAAGCGGGGGCAAGGCATATGAAGCTGATCTTTTTGGGCCCTCCGGGCGCCGGAAAAGGCACCCAGGCAGCCCTTGTCAGTGAAAAGCTGCGCATTCCCACCATCTCCACCGGAGATATGCTCCGTGCCGCCGTGAAGGAGGGCACCGAACTGGGCAAGAAGGCCAAGGCCCTTATAGACGCGGGACAGCTGGTCCCCGATGAGGTCATCATTCCCATGGTGGCTGAGCGGGTATCCCAGCCGGACTGCAGGGAAGGCTTTATTCTGGACGGGGTGCCCCGCACCATCGCCCAGGCCCAGGCCCTGGAGGATACGGGCATCCACTTTGACCACGTGATCTCCATTGAGGTCTCGGACGACGAGGTGGCCCGCCGGATCATGGGCCGTCGGGTGTGTCTTGACTGCGGCGCCACTTACCATGTGGAGGTCCAGCCCCCCACAAAAGAGGGGATCTGCGACCGCTGCGGAAGCGAGCTGGTCCAGCGCAAGGACGACACGGAGGAGACCATTCGCAGCCGCCTTGCCGTCTACCATAAGGAGACTGAGCCTCTCAAGGCGTTTTACGACCAGCGGGGTCTGCTCCGCCGGATCGAAAACACCGGAAGCATCGAAAGCGTAGACCGGGCCATCCTTTCCGTTCTGGGGGTCTGAGACATGGAAATGATCTCCATTAAATCCCCCGCTGAGATCGAAAAGATGCGCGCCGCCGGGCGGCTTACCGCCCAGGCCCGCAAGCTGGCCGGGTCTCTGGTCCGTCCGGGGATCACCACGGGCGAAATTGACCGGGAGGTACGCAGGTTTATCGAAAGCCACGGCGCCAAGCCGTCCTTTCTGGGGTACGGTGGGTTTCCCGCCTCCACCTGCATTTCGGTCAACGAGGTGGTCATCCACGGCATCCCGGGCTCCCGAAAGCTGAAGGAAGGGGACATCGTCAGCGTTGACGTGGGCGCCTTTCTGAACGGCTTTCATGGCGACTGTGCCGCCACCTTCTTCTGCGGCGAGGTCTCTCAGGAGGCCAGAAAGCTGGTGGAGGTGACCCGGCAGAGTTTCTTCGAGGGGATCAAAAAAGCCCGTGTGGGCTGCCGGGTCTCCGATGTGGGCCATGCGGTACAGCAGTATGTGGAGAGCTTTGGTTACGGTGTGGTCCGGGATTTTGTGGGCCACGGCGTGGGCAGTAAGATGCACGAAGCCCCTGAGGTGCCCAACTACGGCGCCGCGGGACACGGAGCCCGGTTCCAGCCGGGTATGGTCATCGCGGTGGAGCCCATGGTATGCGCCGGGGACTGGCGGGTAAGAGTTCTTCCGGACAAATGGACCACCGTGTCCGCCGACGGAAGCCTTACCGCCCACTACGAGAACACCATCCTCATCACCGATGGAGAGCCTGAGCTTCTCACGGTGGACGAGAACGGAGAGCCGGCCTGATGTATGATTATGTAGGCTGGATCGTTCGCTCCGCCGCCGGACGGGACAAGGAAGGCATTTTCTGTGTGGTGGGTGTGGACCGGGAACAGAAGCGGCTCCTTTTGGCCGACGGCAAGCGCCGCAAGGTGCGTAAGCCCAAGGCGAAAAAGCTGGGCCATGTAGAGGTCCTAAGCGACCATCAGCGTGGGTATGACCATCCTGCCATCGAAAAGCTGAAGCAGGGCCAAGCCCTGACGGACAAAGAGCTGCGGAGGGCCTTAGCCGCTTTCCGGGCCAAGGAGGTTTGACGCTTTGGCAAAAGACGATATGATCGAGGTGGAGGGCGTCGTCGTCGAGTCCCTCCCCAACACCACCTTCCGGGTGGATATCGGCAACGGGCACATCATTCTGGCCCACATTTCCGGCAAGCTGCGGATGAACTTCATCCGCATTCTCCCCGGAGATAAGGTGACCGTCCAGATGTCGCCCTACGATTTGACCCGGGGGAGAATTACCTGGAGAACCAAGTAACAATGTTAATCCCGGCGGGGGAGCCCGCCATGTAACTATCAACGACCCTCAAGTTGACACAGACCTTGCCTGGAACCATAAAAATGGGGCCCCCGCAAAAGCGGTCCTCAGCTTTTACCCGTAAAGGGTACGCCCCATCCGTAAGGCGGCAGAGCCGCCAACGGCTGGGCTGTGTGGGGAAAGGAGGAGCAGCGGAATGACTGAGCTTTCGGGCTTGCCCGGAAGCGAGGGATACGGAGCTTGTGTCGACGAGGGGGGGCCATCAAGGCGTTCACAAGGAGGTTTATCATGAAAGTAAGACCGTCCGTGAAGCCCATGTGCGAGAAGTGCAAGATCATCAAGCGCAAGGGCAAGGTCATGGTTATCTGCGAGAACCCCAAGCATAAACAAAGACAAGGTTAACAAGGAGGTGCTGAAACAGTATGGCTCGTATTGCAGGTATTGATTTGCCGAGAGACAAGCGGATCGAGATCGGTCTGACCTATATCTTCGGCATCGGGCGCACCAGCGCCACGAAGATCCTGGCTGAGGCCGGGATCAACCCCGACACCCGGGTGAAGGATCTGACCGAGGCCGAGGAGGCCAAGCTCCGTGAGATCATCGGCCACAGCTACACTGTGGAGGGCGACCTCCGCCGTGACCTGGCTATGGATATCAAGCGGCTGACCGAGATCGGCTGCTACCGGGGCGTGCGGCACCGCAAGGGCCTGCCCGTCCGGGGCCAGAGTACCAAGACCAACGCCCGTACCCGCAAGGGTCCGAAGCGTACCGTCGCCAATAAGAAGAAGTAAGGAGGGATAAGCAATGGCTGCTACGAAAAAAGTTACGCGCCGCCGCCGCGAGCGCAAGAATGTTGAAAAGGGCCAGGTGCATATCCGCTCCTCCTTCAACAACACCATGATCACCGTCACCGATATGCAGGGCAACGCCCTTTCCTGGGCCTCCTCCGGTGAGATGGGATTCCGGGGCTCCCGGAAGTCCACCCCCTTCGCCGCTCAGACCGCCGCCGAGACTGCCGCCAAGGCCGCCATCGAGAACGCCGGCCTGAAGAGCGTTGAGGTCTACGTGAAGGGTCCCGGCCAGGGCCGTGAGGCCGCCATCCGGGCGCTCCAGGCCGTGGGCCTGGAGGTCACCCTCATCAAGGACGTGACCCCCGTGCCCCACAACGGCTGCCGTCCGCCCAAGCGCCGCAGAGTGTAAGAAGGAGGAGAATCCAATATGGCTAAGAATATGCAGCCCATCGCAAAGCGCTGCAAAGCGCTGGGGATCTCCCCCGCCGCCATGGGCTATGACAAGAAGACCACCAACCGCAAGCCCAAGGCCAACGTTCGCCGGAAGCAGAGCGAGTACGCTATGCAGCTTCAGGAGAAGCAGAAGGTCAAGTTCGTCTACGGTATCCTGGAGAAGCAGTTCCACTCCTACTATGAGAAGGCCATCCGTATGCCCGGCGAGACCGGCGAGAACCTCCTCATCCTGGTGGAGCGCCGCCTGGACAACGTGGTCTACCGCCTGGGCTTCGCCATGACCCGCCGTGAGGCCCGTCAGCTGGTGAACCACGGCCACTTCACCGTCAACGGCAAGAAGGTCAACATCCCCTCTTACCTGGTGAAGGTGGGCGATGTGATCGAGGTCAAGGAGTCCAGCCGCCAGAGCGTGAAGTTCAAGCGCTTTGTGGGCGAGGACGCCATCATCGTCAACGTGCCCCAGTGGCTGGACAAGGAGAAGAACACCCTCAAGGGCACCGTCACCAAGCTGCCTGCCCGGGAGGATATCGACCTGCCCATCGAGGAGCACCTCATCGTCGAGTTGTACTCCAAGTAAGCCATACCCTCGTCCCAGCAATCGACCAAACAGGCGGCGCAGGTACGCCGCCCCATTGAAGGAGGGTAATGAATGGTTGAAATTGAAAAGCCCCGCATCGAATGTGAAGAGGGCGGAGACGCCAGCTACGGCAAGTACGTGGTGGAGCCCCTGGAGCGGGGCTACGGCACCACTCTGGGCAACGCCCTGCGCCGGGTGCTTCTGTCGTCCCTGCCCGGTACTGCGGTGACTTCCATCAAGATCAACGGGATCCAGCACGAGTTCTGCACCATTCCCGGGGTCAAGGAGGATGTGACCGAGATCGTCCTCAACGTGAAGAGCATCATTGCCAAGCTCCACTGCGAGGGCGTGAAGACGGTCTATATCGAGCAGAACGGCGAGGGCGAGGTCACCGCCGGCGATATCAAGGCCGACGGCGAGGTGGAGATCCTCAACCCGGAGCTGCACATCGCCACCCTGGGCCCCGGCGCCAGCCTCAACATGGAGCTGACCCTGTCCCACGGCCGGGGCTACGACCCCGCCGACCGGAACAAGAACGCCCAGACCGTCATCGGGGTCATCCCTGTGGACTCGGTCTACACCCCGGTGAAGAAGGTCAACTACACAGTGGAGAACACCCGTGTGGGCGACCGCACCGACTTTGACAAGCTGACCCTGGAGGTCTGGACCAACGGCACCATCGACGCCCGTGACGCGGTGAGCCTGGGGGCCCGGATCCTGGTGGATCACTTCCTGCTGTTTACCGACCTTTCCGAGACCATGGGGAACGCTTCCACCGTGGTGGAGAAGGCCGAGGCCCAGCGGGACAAGGTGTTGGAGATGACCATTGAGGAGCTGGATCTCTCTGTCCGCAGCTTCAACTGCCTCAAGCGGGCCAACATCAACACCGTGGAGGATCTCATCTCCAAGACCCAGGACGAGATGATGAAAGTCCGCAATCTGGGCCGCAAGAGCCTGGAAGAGGTCATCAACAAGCTGGCCATGATGGGCCTGAGCCTTGCCGATGACGACGCAAACAACTAATACACGCCGAGAGGAGTGAGAGAAATGCCCGCGATCCGTAAACTGGGAAGACCCACCGACCAGCGCATGGCCATGCTGCGTGCCATGACCACCTACCTGCTGGAGAACGGCCAGATCAAGACCACCGTTACCCGCGCCAAGGAGGTGGCTCCTCTGGCGGAGAAGATGATCACTCTGGCCAAGAAGAACGACCTGGCGGCCTACCGTCAGGCTCTGGCGTTCATCACCAAGGAGGATGTCGCCAAGAAGCTCTTCGACCAGATCGGCCCCAAGTACGCCACCCGTGACGGCGGCTACACCCGCGTGGTGCGCATCGGCCCCCGCCGCGGCGACGCCGCTGAGATGGCCATTATTCAACTCGTCTAAGACTGAATAAAACCAAATTAAAAAGCCCCTGTTCTGTTCCCGCTTTGCGGAGACAGAACAGGGGCTTTTTACCGTCCAAAATCCCGGTCTGCCCGGTGGACTTTTCTTTCAAGCTGTGCTAAAATAACCTTATCTGTCCATTTTTACGCGGCCGGGGGAGAGAACCGGGCCGGGGGATGGAAAAAGCAGGCATTCTGTGGAAGAAAAGAGAGGAGGAGAGGAGATGCGCCGACGGCTCACAGCCCTTTTGTGCGCCCTGGCCCTGCTGCTGCCCTGTCTGGGCGGCGCCTTCGCCCTGGAGGCGGAAGGCGGCCAGAGCCTGCGCTGCGCCGTGCTCTACGCCGGAGACGGCACAGCCTGGCAGGACGCCTATTCCCACCTGGAGCAGTCTCTTCTTTTGAACATGACCGTCCAGGGGGTGGACGTGTCGGGCAGCTACTCCCTGGCGGAGTATGACGTGCTCTACCCCGACGAGAGCGTCATGGCAAGCCCCGGGGCGGAAAAGCTGAAGGGAGAGCTGGTGGCCTTCGTGGAGGCGGGGGGCGCCCTTTTCCTGGGAAATGCCTTTTATAGCTTCCTGCCCGCCGAGGTCATCGGGGCGGCGGAGTTTGTGAAGCTGGATCACTGCCCCGGCATCGTTCAGCTGACCGCCCAGGAGGTGGAGGGCGACCTCCGGGAGCTCCAGGGCATCGTCATGGACTTTGCCTCCATCTACCCCTACTATACCGACTATGAACGTTTGAGCGGCTATGACTACGGCTACGCCGTCCGTCCCAGCACCGCCCAGGTGCTGGTCAGCGAGGGGGATTTGGCTCTCTACACTATGAACCGCTATGGGGCGGGCTGGGTCTTCTTCACCAACCCCCTGCTGCCCAACGCCTACTCGGTGAACGGCTTCTCCTTGGAGAGCCGGGGAGATGAGCAGGTGTCCCTGGCCAATTCCACCGCCAGCGCCGGCCAGCTTCTCCGCAATGCCTTTGCCGGCTTCCTGTCCAAAAAACGGTTCGGGTACGCCCCCTACCGGGTCTTCGGCACCCTGGGCCGGCCCAACATGGCCTGGGAGCTTCACCTGGAGGATATCACCGGCATGAGCCGGGGTACCGCCGCACCCTTCATTGAGATGAGCAAGGCGGCGGGGCAGATCCCCTCCTTCTCCCTCATCCGCTCCACCTACTACTGGCTGGAGCGGCGGGAGAGCGTCACCTACGTCCTCAACCAGTCTATGGAGGGCATGGACTTCCAGATGGATCTCTACGAGAGCGCCTACTCCTCCGGCACCCATGTCTCCGCCGGGGAGGAGGGGCAGTGGCTGGATTTGGGAGTGGTGTCCAACGCGGGCAGCTACTTTATCGACTACCCCGAGTACGACCAGCGCTCCTATCCCTATGTGGCCGACCTGAACGGCAACGGCCTTCTGGACGTGCTGTGCGGCGCGGCGGACGGCAAATTCCATCTCTATCCCGGCCGGGGCTATGGGGAGCGCTTCGCCGTGGGGACAGGGGTGGCCCTCACGAATACGGAGGGCCAGGCCCTGCTGGCCCCCGGCGGCTATTCCGCCCCCGTGGCCTTCGACGTGGACGGCGACGGCGCCTGGGACATCGTCTCCGGGGCGGGGGACGGGAAGCTCTACTGGTTTTCCAACCAGGGGGGCTTCCAGTTTCGGGAGGAGGGCCTGATGCTGGACATCGGCCTTCCTGCCCAGGTATTCCCTGAGGTGGGTGACTTTAACGGCGACGGCTGCCCCGACCTGGTGGTGGGCAGCAGCGGCGGCCTTCTGCGGCTCTACCCCGGCAGCTCTCAAAAGGGCCTGCGGGTGTCCCCCTACCGTTACCGTGACCTGTCCGCTCCCTGCGCCGACATCGAGGGGGACTGGCTCGCCCCCCGGCTGGTGGACTTTAACGGCGACGAGCTTCCCGACCTGGCGGTGGGCACCTTCCAGGGCTACGTGGCCCGCCTTGTCCAGAACAGGGCCGGGACCCTGGACTTCTGCGGCTACATCACCGCCGACGAGCCCAACTACAAGGGCAACCACAACCTGAAATTCGGCAATAACTGCGTGCCCTTCTTCGTTGACCTCAACGGGGACGGGGCCTTGGATCTTCTGGCGGGCAGCCTGGAATACGGCATGGCCTACTCCATCGACGACCCCGCCTTCCCCTACCGGGACTCCCTCCAGGCGGAGGTGAAGGCCATCCAGGACTCGGGCAGCTACCTGGGCCTCCACGGCTACACCAACGTGAGCGCATCCAAAGAGCGGGAGCTGTGGGAGCTCTCCGCCCACAAGAAGGCCCTGGAGAGCTACGGCGTGGACACCTCCCGGATGGGCGCCAACCAGCACACCTGGCATTTGAGCGCCAACGACCAGGTGCAGTCCTTTGACGCCATGTGGGAATCGGGGCTGCTGTGGAACTCCGGCTTTGAGCCTGCCCGCTCCTCCGTCACCCCCCAGGTCAGCGCGGAGAACGTGATGGCTCTGCCCTTCTTCCTGGTGCGGGAGGGGGAAAAGACCCTCCTCCTGCAAAACTGCTCCACCTACACCTACGTCACAGAGCCCTGGGACGCCATCTCCGCCAAATACGGGATGCCCACCTGCGTCTACTACCACTGCGACTGGCTCTTCATGCCCAGCATTGAAGAGGAGGCCAGGGGCAAGACCGCCATGCTGAAGGACTTCCAGGAGAAGTACCAATATAACTTCGTCCGGGAGGATCAGCTGATGCTGGCCACGGCGGCGGCCTACAACCTGAAGCTGGACTGCGCCGGAGAAGGAGATGCCCTCACCCTGACCCCCGGCCATAGGGAAGAGGACTTCCCCCTCTACGAGGAGAGCTATCAAAACGCCTGCGGTGTCCGGTTGAGCTTTGGCCAGGATGTGGACATCTCCCAGGTGAGCACCGACGCCCATGTGTGGCTTTGGCGCGACGGAGAGTTATATATCGGACTGGATAAGCCTGTCTGTATTCGTTTTGACTCCCCCCAGGGCCCTGAAAACCACCTGAAGCAGGTGAACCTCCCCGCCGCCATCACCCGTGGGGAGGACGGGGTGACCCGGCTGGAATTCCGGGAGGGGGGCATGATGCAGGTGCGGCTGGCCGAACCTGCCCAGGTGCTCTCCCAGGGCTGGACAGTGGACGAGACGGGCACGGTGCTGACCAAGTTCGGCCCCGCCGAGACCCTGGAACTGATGTATTGAAAAGAGGGGAGAAGCAGATGAATTCCGCTGTGATGATGCTGGAGCGCACCGCCGCCCGGCTGGGGGACAAGACCGCCGTCCGGGACGAGTGGGAGGCGCTGACCTTTGCCCAGCTGCGCGCCAGGGCCCTGTCCATCGCCGCCGGCCTCGCCGGGGCCAGGGGCGGGCGCCGGGGGACGCTGCCGGTGGTGGTGTACCTGCCCAAGAGCGCCGACGCCGTGGCCTGCTTTGCCGGGGCCATGTACGCCGCAGAGCCCTATGTGCCCGTGGCGGCGGATATCCCCATGCTGCGGCTCCAAAGCATTTTGAAGAGCCTGCGCCAGGGCTGTATCATCACCTGCCCGGAGCTGGCGGGGAACCTGGAGGGGCTGGAACTGGACGGCTTCACCGTCCACCTCACCAAAGACCTGCGCTCCTGTCCCCCTGACGAAGCGGGGGCTTTGGCGCGGCTTCATGGGGTCATGGACGTAGACCCCATCTACATCATGTACACCTCCGGCTCCACCGGCACCCCCAAGGGGGTCACCATCCCCCACCGGGGCATTTTGGACTATGCCCGGTGGCTGGCGGAGACCTTTGATTTTGACGAGGAGACCGTGCTGGGCAACCAGTCGGCCTTCTACTTTGACAATTCCACCCTGGACATTTATACCATGATGTACACCGGCGCGGAGCTGGTCATCATCCCGGAGGTGCTCTTCCGCTTCCCGGGGAAACTTCCCGAGTTCATCGAGGCGGAGGGCATCAACACCATTTTCTGGGTGCCCACGGTGATGATCTCGGTGGCCAACTCCGGCATTTTGGAGGAGAAGGCCATGCCGGCGCTGAAAAAGGTGCTCTTCTGCGGGGAGGCCATGCCCAACCGCCAGCTGAACATCTGGCGGCGGTGCCACCCGGACGCCCTCTACGCCAACCTCTACGGCCCCACTGAGATCACCGACGTGTGCACCTATTACGTGGTGGACAGGCCCTTTGACGACGGAGACCCCCTCCCCATCGGCGTCCCCTGCCGGAACATGGGGGCGGTGGTGCTCACCGAGGAGGGGAAGCAGGCGGCGGTGGGGGAGACCGGGGAGCTGTGCATCCTGGGCAGCGGCCTGGCTCTGGGCTACTGGAACGCCCCGGAGCTGACCAGGGCCGCCTTCGTCCAGAACCCCCTGTGTACCGACTATGACCAGCGCCTGTACCGCACCGGCGACCTGGCCTATGTCTCGGAGGAGGGCCTTCTCATGTTCGTGGGCCGGAAGGACTCTCAAATAAAGCTCCGGGGCAACCGCATCGAGCTGGGGGAGATCGAGACCGCCTGCAAGACCCTGCCCGGGGTGGAGAACGGCTGCGTCCTCTTTGACGGGGAAAAGCAGGAGATCGTCCTCTTCCTCCAGACAAGAGAACAGCTTATCCTGCGGAAGGTGAACTTAGAACTGCGCAGGCACCTGCCCGCCTATATGCTCCCCGGGCGGCTGGTGTGTATGGCGGAGCTTCCACAGACCCCCAATGGAAAGATCGACCGGGTGAAGCTGAAAAGCACCCTTTGAAAGGAAGGAAAGCTATGAACGACATCGAGCAGGCCATCTTTGACTTCGTGAAGGAGCGGTTCGAAATTGGGGACGACCCCGATTTTACCCCCGATGTCCACCTCTTTGACTCCGGCTTCGTGGACTCCCTGGGGGCCATTGAGATCGTGGACTTTGCCGAGGAGCACTGGCACATCGAGATCACCCAGCGGGACTTGACCCTCTACCCCATGAACACGGTGGAGGAGATCGCCGCTGTGGTCTCCGCCAAGGTGTGAGGATGGCCCTTATCCGTGACGGCCGGGGGGAGGACCTGCCCGGGCTGATAGAGCTTTATAAGGCCCTCTACGCCGGGCTGAAGGAGCAGGGCCTGGCCTTTGACCTGGAGCAGGAGGGGCTCTCCTCCATGGTGGAGACCATGCTCCGCTCCAGGCTGTGCTTTTTGGCGGTGGCGGAGGAGGATGGGGCCCTGGTGGGCTTCCTCTCCGCCGGGGTGGCCCGGATGGATCGAAAACTCTCCTATCAGGGGGGCAGTACCCTGGGCCTCATCCACGACCTTTACCTGACCCCGGAGGCCCGGGGCCGGGGCCTTGCCTCCGCTCTGCTGGACAGGGCGGAGGAGTGGATGACAGGGGCCGGGGCCGACCTGGTGGAGTGCCAGGTGGTCTGGGGCAACGCTCTGGGCGCCGCCTTCTGGGAGCGCCGGGGCTATGCCCCGGTGAGCGTCACCAGGGCCAAAACTTTGCCCGGGAAGGAAGAGGGCCATGTGGTTCCTGCAAACTGATACCCTGCTGGCCATCGCCGCCTTCTCCCTGGCCCTGGGCCTTTTGCGGAAGGTGCTGCCCGGCAGGGTCACGGCGGCCGTCTCCCCTGTGGCCTCCCTGGCGGTCATCGCCTGGATCAGCCCGTCCCTGGCGGCGTTCAGCCTGGTCTACGCCGGGGTGGGACTGGCTCTGGCGGCAGTGCTGGGGCGGATGGAAAAGGGGAGGAAGCTCTGCTTCCCCCTCTTCTGTGCGCTGGCCATTGTGCCCTTTGTCCTCAGCCGGGGGGAGGCCCTGGGCCTTAGCCTGACCCTGCCCTTTGAGACGGTGGGCCTGGCCTTTCAGATGCTGAAGGTCATCGATGTGTTTTACTATGTCTATTACGGCGGCGAGCGGGTGGATGTTGTGGCCTACTTTGGCTACCTCTTCTACCTACCCGTCTTTACGGCCGGGCCACTTTTCCGTTATCGGGACTATCTGCGCTCTGTGGACAAGCCCTTGAAGCTGGACGTGGCGGAGCTGACTTTGGACTTGAAGCGGCTCATCCGGGGCCTGTTCAAAAAGGTGGTGCTCTGCCGCCTGGCGGTGGAGGCCATGGCCTTTCTGACAGCCCAGACCCTGCGGCTGCCCCTTTGTATCCTCATCGTGGCGGTGAGCTGGCTCATCCTGTGGCTGGACCTGTCCGGGTACAGTGACGTGGCCATCGCCCTGGGCCGGCTGGGGGGGCTGGACACCCCGGAGAACTTCAAAAAGCCCCTTATAGCCCCCAGCTTCACCCAGTTCTGGCGCAGCTGGCACGCCACCCTCTCCGACTGGATCCGGGAGCATATCTACGTGGTGGTGGCCAAGAAGAAGCTGGGCCGGGGGACTTCCGCCGCCATCGCCTTTGTGACCATGGTGGTCATGGCCCTGTGGCACGGCTTCAACCTGCCCTATCTGCTGGCGGGGGCCTATAACGGGGCCCTGCTGGCGGGGGAGAACCTGCTGGGGCTCACCACCGTCAGCCGCAAAAAGACGAAAAAGAGCGTCTTTGTCCTGCGGTGCCTGCTGGTGAATTTTCTCTTCGGCCTCAATACCCTGGTCTTTACCCTCCCCGCCGGCACCGTCCTGGCCGTCCTCCGGGGCTTCCTGACGCTGTAAGGGGGTGGGCAGATGAAGAAGGTATCAGCGTTTTTCCGCCGGGGGGGCGCCTTTCTGGTGACCCTGTGTGTGCTCTTTGTGGGGCTGGACATGGCCCTGACCGAGCGTCAGGTCATTGAAAAGAGCAGCCTTTTTAACCACAACGACTTTGAAAAGACCCTCCTGGCCCATGGGGGCGCGACGGTCTACGACAAAATTTTCTACGGCAATTCCGTGGTCATCTCCTCCTATGTGGAGTGGGCCTCCGACTCCGGCTACGCCAACTTCGGCATCGACTACGGGGTGATGGGCGACCTGCGGGACATGCTGGAGCGGGGGGACGTCACCGTCACCGAAGACATCGTCCTGGGCCTTAACTACTTCGTCTTTTACGACGGTATGGACACCAACCCCACCTATCCCTGGCACCGGGGGCCTTTGGAGCCCTACCTCTACTTCCAGCGCGACCGGCTCCAGGCCCTGGGCAAAAGCGCCTGGGAGAGCTTCCGGGCCACCGGCCGGGTGGAGCTTCCCCGGTATGAGGACAATTTCAAGTTCATGTACTCCGGGGTGCTAGGGGAGCAGGAGATGGCAGAGAAGATCGCCGCCCACCGGGAACTCTACTGGGACAAGGGGCTGGAGCTCTATGAAGAGAACCTGAAGGCCCTGGAGGAGGTCATCTCCTTCTGCGGCGCCCACGGCATCCGCCTGCGGGCGGTGTGGCTGCCCTGGAACCCGTCGGTGCCCATGCCGGAGGGCCCCGCCAGGCTGCGGAAAGCGGCGGACGAGATCATGTCGGCGGCGGGCATCGAGGTGCTGGACATGGAGCAGGGCCTTCCCCTGGACTGCTTCCACGACATCGGCCACCTGAACATGGAGCACGGCGCGTTTGTCTTTACGGAGGTGATGGATCCATGGCTGAAGTCATAAAGCAGCTGCGGAAATTCAGCCTGACCGTCCCGGGCCAGGCGCTCACCGCCGTGGCCTATTTGGCCATGGCCTGCGCCATCCTGGCCTTCTTCACCGGGAACGGCGAATTTATCTATGAGGGATTTTGAACTCCCACCAAAAGAAAGAGAAAGGAGGGGAGCGGTATGGCGGACAAAAGCGGCATTCCGGGCAGAAGGAACAAGGGCGGAAAGCGGCTGGCCCCACCCCAGCGCAGACATGGCCTGGACATAGGCGGCAAGGCGGAACGGGGAAGCCACAAACGGTTGGCCCAGCCCCAGCCCAAGCAGGAGCGCAGGGAGAGCCATAAGCGGCTGGCCCAGCCCCAGCGTGAGCACAAAGAGAGCGCGTGGAAAAAGACATTCAGCGAGTGGAAAAAAGCAGTAAGCGCATGGGGAGCCCGGGTGAAACACACCTGCCGGGAGTGCAGGGAAAAGGCCGGGAAAGCGGTAGGCGCATGGCGCGAACGGCTGAAGCGCAGCCCCCAGGCGGAGCGCAGATACAACCCCTGGGTCTGGCTGGCCACCCTGTTCCTTGGCCCCCTGGCCATCCTGCTGTGTGTGCAGACCATCACCTTCGCCTCCCTCTTTAAAGCCTTCTCCTGGGTGTTCGGACACCTGGGGGCGGCGGTGCTGTGCTACCTGGCCCTGCTCAGCGCCATGATCATCATTCTGGCCCTCATCTGGAAGATATGGAGCGCCTTCCTCATCCTGGCCATCCCGGCAGTGGCCCTGGCGGTGGTGAACCGGATGAAGCTGAGCCTCAACGGCACCCCCCTGCTCCTCAGCGATTTCAGCCTGGCCTCCAAGGCGGGGGACGTGGCGGGCTTCGTCTCCCCCCAGTTCAAGATCGGCGTAGGGGTGTGGGCGGGCCTCATCCTGGCGGTGCTGGGCATCATCGCCGCCGGGAAGATCGGCTGGCGGCCCAAGGAGCTCACCCCCCGCTGGTCTCTGCGGAAAAAAGTCATCGGCGTGGTGGCGGTCTTTCTGGCGGCCGTGATGTTCCTGCCCGCCCCCTTCTATCTGGGGGCCAATGGGGAATCCCAGGAGGAGCGCAACCAGCGGCTGGGCCTGCTGGGGGGCATGTACAGCGCCATCCTGAACCGGGCCTTCCGCAAGGACAACGTGAACCAGGCGGAGCTGGACAGGCTCAAGGAGGAGCTCCTCCAGACCCCGGCCCCCACCCCCACCCCCACCGCCGAGCCAGTCCCCACCGAGACCCCAGAGCCGGTGACCCCCAACGTGATCTTGATGATGTCGGAGAGCTTCTGCGACCCCACGGAGATCCTGCCGGAGGTGGAATTTGCCTCCGACCCCATCCCCTATTACCGCAGCCTGGCCGCCAAGTGGCCCTCCGGGGAGTTTTACTCCAACACTTACGCCGGCGGCACCGGCAGCGTGGAGATGGAGGTCTTTACCGGCATCCCCATGGCCTTCCTCCGGGAGGGGGAGGATCTGACCAACCTGCGGGGGACGGAGGGGGTCTACGACCGGCTGCCCTCCATCGTCAAGAGCTTTAAGGCGGCGGGGTACAGCACCCAGTTCATCCACAACTACACCACCCGGCTCTATAACCGGGTGGAAAACTTCCCCGCCATCGGCTTTGACCAGATGACCTTTGAGGACGGCTTCCCCGAAGAAGCGGAGTGGGACGGCCCCTACCTGAAGGACATGGAGCTGACCTACGCCATGATCCGGGCCTTTGAGGAGAAAGAGGAGGACGAGCCCCTCTTCCTCTACGGCCTGACCATGGAGAACCACCAGCCCTACTACAGCGGCAAATTCCCGGAGCCTTCCGGCCTGGAGCCCCAGAGCGAGAAGCTGGATGAGGGCGTGCTGGGCACGGTGGACGCCCTGGTCTACGGCATCCATGCCGCCGACCGGGCCCTGGGCGCCCTGGTGGAGTATTTTGAGACGGTGGAGGAGCCGGTGCTCCTCATCTTCTGGGGCGACCACCTGCCGGGGCTTTACGTGGACGACAACAACACCATCTACTCCCAGCTGGGCTATGTGCCCACCGTGAACACCCTGGAATGGGACGCCGAGACCATGAAGAAGATGCACACCACCCCCTTCCTGGTGTGGAATAACTACGGCGCCCAGCTTGAGGTGCCCGATACCACCGGCCCCAGCCAGTTGGGAAGCAGTATCCTGGGCTGGGCGGGCTTGCCCAAGACCCGGTACTTCCAGTGGGTGGATCAGAGCCTGGACACCATGCAGCTCTACCGTACCCGGCTCTACATCGACGACGAGGGCGTCCCCTACAAGCAGCCCCCGGAGAGGGACAAGGCGGTGGTGGAGCGGTACCGCAGCCTGGTCTACGACATCATTTACGGCGACGGCCAGCTGGCGGAAGAGATGACAAAGATAGAATAGAAGACCGGCCGGCCATTCCTGGCCGGCCTTCTTCTTTTTGCGGGGCGGCCCCCGGCAGGGGTTGACTTTCCGGCAAAAATGTGGTAAAACGTTTACCTACGATACTTTACCACTTTTAACCGATAAAGCGAAAGGGGAGAGACCCATGGAGGAGAAGAGAGAGGACGGACAGACCCAGGAGGAGCGCCGTGCCCAGGAACTGCTGGAGGAGAAGGAGGCGGAGTCCCGCACCCGGACTTACAGCGGCCCCATGGGGACTCTCATCACCGTCCTGCTGTGCCTGTGGACGGTGTTCCAGCTCTATTACAGTACCGTGGGCCTTATCAGCGCGGTGAACCTGCGGGCCATCCACTGCATCTTCCTGCTGTGCTTCACCTTCCTGCTCTATCCAACTTATAAAAAGGAGAAGCGCCTGCGCAAGGCCCCCCCGGTGTGGGACATTTTGCTGATGGTGCTGACGGCGGCGGTATTTGGCTACCTCATTTTGAACTACACCCGCATTGCCCAGAACGGCGGACGGCTCACCGACCTGGAGCTGGTCATCGCCGGGGTGGGCCTCCTCCTGGCCTTTGAGGCGGCCCGCCGCTGCTCCGGCAACCTGGCGGTGCTGGCCCTCATCTTCCTGGCCTATAACTGGTTCGGCCGGTACATCCCCGGCCGCCTGGGCCACAACGGCTTTACCCTCAAGCGGGTGCTCTCCACCCAGTTCTGGGGCACCCAGGGCATTTTGGGCACCGGCATCGGGGTCTCCGCCACCTACATCTTTCTCTTCGTGGTCTTTGGGGCCTTTTTGAAGTACAGCGGCTTTTCCAAGTTCATCAATGACTTCTCCCTGACCCTGGTGGGCCGGACTCCCGGCGGCCCCGCCAAGGTGGCGGTGCTGGCCTCCGCCCTCATGGGCATGATCAACGGCTCCGCCATCGCCAACGTGGCCACCACCGGCACCATCACCATCCCTCTGATGAAGCAGACCGGCTACAAAAAGGAGTTTGCCGGGGCGGTGGAGGCGGTGGCCTCCACCGGCGGGCAGTTCTGTCCCCCCATCATGGGGGCGGTGGGCTTTGTCATGGCGGAGTTTTTGGGCATGAGCTACACCAAGGTGATGCTGGCGGCCATCGTGCCCGCCTTCCTCTACTATTTGGGTCTCCTCTTCGCCGTCCACTTTGAGGCCAAGCGTTTGGGGCTGTCCGGCCTCTCCAAGGAGAACATCCCCGACGCTATGAAGGTGGTGAAGGAGCAGGGTCACCTGGTGATCCCCCTGGTGGTGCTCATCGCCCTCATGGCGGTGGGGTATACCCCCCTCTACGCCGCCCTCATTTCCATCTTTGCCACCGTGGCCGCCAGCTGGCTGCGCAAGGAGACCCGGATGACCTGGGACAAGATCGTGGCCGCCACGGTGGAGGGGGCCCGCAGCGCCGTCAGCGTGGGGGTATGCTGTGTCATCATCGGCGTCATCATCGGCACCGTGACCCTCACCAGCCTGGGGCTGAACATGGGCTACCTCATCCTCTCCATCGTGGACAACACCAACATTTACCTCACCGGCTTTTTGGTGATGATCATGTCCGCCATCCTGGGCATGGGTGTGCCCGGCGTGGCCGCCTATGTTATCGTCCAGGCGGTGGCGGTGCCGGTGCTCATCAAGGTGGGTGTGCTGGACATCTCGGCCCATCTCTTCTGCCTCATCTACGCCTGCCTTTCCAACATCACCCCTCCAGTGGCCATGAGCAGCTATGTGGCCTCCGGCATCGCCGGTTCCGACCAGACCAAGACGGGGCTATTGTCGGTGCGGCTGGGCCTTGTGGGCTTCCTCATCCCCTTCTTTTTCCTGGACAGCCCCATCCTCCTCGTCGGGGTGGATCCCACCGCCACTTTGGCGGCCACCCTCTGGGCGGTATTCACCGCCTCGGTGGGCACCGTGGCCCTGGTGAGCGGTCTGGAGGGGTGGCTCCTGGGCAGGGCCTCCTGGCCGGAGCGGGCGGTGCTCATGGCGGTGGCCCCCCTGATGCTCTATCCCGGCTATCTCACCGACGGCATCGGCTTCGCCCTGCTGGCCGCCGTCGTGGCCTTTCAATATTTTACCCGTCGTCCCGCATCCCCGGTCCCCGGGAATGCCTGATAGAATACAAGACCGAAATAAGGAGTGGAATGAAATGAAAAAGAAGCTGTCTGTGATCCTGGCCGCCGCCCTGCTGGTGAGCGCCCTGGCGGGCTGCGGCGGCGGGAGCGCCACGACTCCCGCCCCTGTGGAGAGTGCCGCCCCTGTGGAGAGCACCGCTGCCGCGGAGCCCCACGCCCCTGTGACCATCAACTTCCCCACCGCCACCGCCAACGGCGCCCTCTACGCCGTGGGCGCCGCCATCACCAACCTGTGGGACACCGAGCTGGACTACGTCAGCGCCTCCAGCCAGGCTTCCAACGGCGGCATCGACAACCTCAACCAGATCTCCGAGGGGGAGAGCCAGGTGGCCATCGCCATCAGCTCCAACTGCCTGCAGTGCCTCAACGGCACCGACAGCTTTGAGGGCCACGCCTACGGCGACCTGAAGGTCATCGCTGGTTTGTACTTTAATCCCAACCAGGTGGTAGTCACCGAGAAGTCCGGCATCACGGATCTGGCCGGGGTGAAGGGCAAGCACTTCGCCGTGGCCGCCGCCGGCTCCAGCGTGGAGGGGGAGTGCCGCAACCACTTCACCGCCGCCGGCCTGAACTACCCTGACGACATCAACTGCGAGTACATCGCCTTCGGCGACGCCGCCGATATGCTCCAAAACGGCACCATCGACGGGGCCTGGATCATGTCCGGCGCCCCCGCCGGGGCCGTGTCCCAGGCCATGTCCTCCGGCTGTAAGCTGCTGAACATCCCCGATGAGATCATCAGCACCCTGCAGAAGGACTACCCCTGGTATGCCCCCTGCACCATCCCCGCCGGCACCTATCCCAACCAGGACGAGGACGTGCAGACCTCCGCCATCAAGATGGTCATGTTCTGCCGGGGGGACATGGACGAGCAGACCGTCTACGACCTGACCCGCACCTTCTGGGAGAACATCGACGAGCTGGGGGAGGCCCAGGCCAACCTGAAGGGCCTCACCGCCGAAGAGGCGGTGAAGGACATCGCCGGCCTGCCCCTCCACGCCGGAGCGGAAAAATACTACAAAGAGATCGGCGTGCTGTAAAGCACAGCATAAAGAGATCGGCGTGCTGTAAAGCGCAGCTCAAAATGCCCCCGAATTTTGCAGTTCGGGGGCATTTTTTGCCCTTTTGCTTGACGTTTTTGACCCGTTGTTGTATGCTGAAACGGACATAAGTTGTATTTTGAAACAGACATGACCCATATGTTTGGAGCAGGAAGGTGTGGTGCGCAATGAAGGAGCCGGTGCTGGTTATCATGGCTGCCGGAATGGGTTCCAGGTTTGGCGGGCTCAAGCAGATCACCCCGGTGGACGCCGCGGGACACATGATCATCGACTTTTCTCTCTACGATGCCTGGCGCGCAGGCTTTCGCAAGGTGGTGTTCATCATCAAGAAGGCCATCGAGGTGGATTTCAAGGCCGCTGTAGGCGCCCGGATGGAGAAGTATTTTGACGTGCGCTACGTCTACCAGGAGGTAGACCGTCTGCCGGCAGGCTTCTCCGTGCCCGAGGGGCGCACCAAGCCCTGGGGCACCGCCCACGCCATCGCCTGCGCCGCCGAAGCCATTGACGGGCCCTTCGCCGTGCTCAACTCCGACGACTACTACGGCGTCACCTCCCTCAAGACCATCTACGACTTTCTCAAGGCTCCCCACGCCGACAATGAGCACGCCATGGTGGGCTACCTGGTGCGCAACACGGTGACGGAGAACGGCTACGTCTCCCGGGGGGTGTGCTCCATGGAGAAGGGATATCTCACCCAGGTGGTGGAGCGGCTTCGGGTGGAGAAGCGGGGCCGGGACGCGGCCTACAGCGAGGACGGCGGGGAGAGCTGGATCGACCTGCCGGGGGACACGGTGGTGTCCATGAACCTGTGGGGGTTCCAGCAGGCTTTGCTGGAGGAATTCACCGGCCGGTTCCCGGCGTTTTTGGAGGAGAACCTGGCGAAAAACCCATTGAAGTGCGAGTATTTTCTGCCCCTCATCCCCAACGCCCAGATCCAGGAGGGGAAGGGGTCGGTGCAGGTACTGCCCACCCAGGACGTGTGGCACGGCATCACCTACCCGGAGGATCTGGAGGATTTGAAGAAGGCCCTGGAGGACATGAAGGAAGCGGGCGTCTATCCCAGAGAGCTTTGGAAGGACGTTCCGACCATCACAAAGGAGGAAAAATAACATGAAGGTTTTAGTGGCCGGCGGCATGGGCTATATCGGCTCCCACACCTGTGTGGAGCTTTTGGAGAAGGGCTATGAGGTGGTCATCGTGGACAACCTCTGCAACGCAAGCCCCGAGGCCGCCAAGCGGATAAAGGCCATCACCGGCAAGGAGCCGGGGTTCTATGAGCTGGACGTGCGGGATGAGGAAAAGCTCACCACGGTCTTTGAAAAGGAGAAGCCGGACTGCGTCATCCACTTCGCCGGGCTCAAGGCGGTAGGGGAGAGCGTGGCAAAGCCCGCCCTCTACTACGACAACAACCTGGGTTCCACCATCACCCTGTGTAAGGTGATGGCCGCCTGCGGCTGCAAGAAGCTCATCTTCTCCTCCTCGGCCACGGTGTACTCCGCCGACAACGAAATGCCCCTCACCGAGACCTCCAAGACCGGGGGCTGCACCAACCCCTACGGCTGGACAAAGTATTTCGGCGAGCGCATCCTCACCGACATCGCCGCGGCGGACAAGGAGTGGAGCGTCGTCCTCCTGCGCTACTTCAACCCCGTGGGCGCCCATGAGAGCGGCCTTATGGGGGAGGATCCCAAGGGCATTCCCAACAACCTCATGCCCTACATCTCCCAGGTGGCGGTGGGCAAGCTGAAGGAACTGAGCGTCTTTGGCAACGACTATCCCACCCACGACGGTACCGGCGTGCGGGACTACATCCACGTGGTGGATCTGGCCCGGGGCCACGTCTTCGCCATCGACTACCTGATGAGCCACACGGGGGCGGAGGCCATCAACCTGGGCACCGGCACCGGGTACAGCGTGCTGGATATGGTGAAGGCCTTTGAGGAGGCCAGCGGCGCCCCGGTGCCCTACCGCATCGCGCCCCGGCGGGCCGGGGACATCGCCGCCTGCTACGCCGACCCGGCCAAGAGCCGGGAGGCCCTGGGCTGGAAAGCCGAGCGGGGGCTGGTGGACATGTGCCGGGACAGCTTCCACTGGCAGAGCATGAATCCCAACGGATACGACGGTTAAAATATCAGGGGACGGGGCAAATTGGCCCCGTCCCCTGTGCTTTTTCTTGCCAAAGGGGGCCCGGCGTGGTATGATGTGCGGAATGAGAAGGAGTGATAGCCATGCCTATGCAGGAGGCTGTGGAGCAATACCAGAAGGCCCTGAAGCTGGGGCGAAAATGCTATAAGGATGCGGTGGCCCACGGCAGCTATCCCTATCTGCCCGCCCTGGACGACTGCATCGTGGGGCCCAGCCTTGCGGGCACCACCGACCTGGGGGTGCTGGAGCTCCCCATGGAGATGGTGGTGGGCACCCGCACCGACGCCCGGAAGAATGCCTTTGCCGCCAACTTCATGCCCCTTTTGGAGCCGGATACGGAGTTTGCCGCCAAGTGGATCCGGCTGTGTGACGCCCATCTGGGGGATGAGGGCATCAAGGAGCCTATCCGCTGTGTGGAGTACCTGGGCCGGTTCTACGTTCAGGAGGGGAACAAGCGGCTGAGCGTGCTGAAGAGCTTTCAGGCGGCCACGGTGCCCGCCTACGTCACCCGGATGCTCCCCCCCTGGAGCCCGGAGCCGGAGATCGTGGCCTACTATGAATTTCTCCGTTTTTATGACTGCGCCCACATCTACCGGGTGCACTTCGACCAGCCGGGGCAGTACCGCAAGCTCCAGGCCGCCCTGGGTCTGGAGGAGGACTATGTTTGGAGCGAGGAGGAGCGGCTGGATTTCCTGGCCGCCTTTACCAGGTTCCAGGCCGCCTATGAGCGCGTCCGCCGCCAGGAGGAGCGGCTCACCACCTCCGACGCACTGCTGGTGTGGCTGAAGGTCTATCCCTTCCAGGCCCTCAAGGACATGAACGACGGGGAGCTGGACAAGAGCCTGGAGGCGGTGTGGCCCGACGTGGTCTCCGCCGCCCAGCCCGACCCCATCGCGGTGGACACTGTTCCGGCGGAGCCGGACAACAAGGGCATTATGGGCCTTCTCTTCGGCAAGCCCCGGCCCAGCCATCTGCAGGTGGCCTTCGTCTACTCCCACGCCCCCGACATGAGCAACTGGGTCAGGGGCCACGACCTGGGGCGCAAGTATCTGGAAGCTGTCATGGAGGACAAGGTGACCATAAAGACCTATTGGCCCCAGGGGGAGGAGGACAGCGACGAGGCCATGATGGAGCAGGCCATCGCCCAGGGGGCCCAGGTGCTCTTTTCCACTGCCCCCCAACAGATCGGCGCCTGCCGGAAGATGGCGGCCCTCTACCCGGAGGTAAAGATCCTCAACTGCTCCCTCTTCATGCCCTATACCGGGGTGCGAACCTATTACAGCCGTATCTACGAGGCCAAGTTCCTCTCCGGGGTGGTGGCGGGTTCCCTCTGCCGGGGGGAGGAGATCGGCTATATCGCCAGCTCCCCTGTTTTTGGGGTGCCCGCCAGCATCAACGCCTTTGCCCTGGGGGCCGGGCTCACCTGTCCCGGGGCCAGGATACGCCTGCGGTGGTCCTGCTGTGAGCCGGAGGCCCTGGAGCGGTTCAACGCCGAGGGGGTAAAGCTGGTGTCCAACCGGGACGTGCCCACCCCGGCCCAATATCAGGCCAAGTGGGGCCTCAGCCGGCTCCGGGAGGACGGAAGCCGGGAGCCTCTCATCTCCCCCTTCTGGAACTGGGGCATCTTCTACGAGCAGGTGGTGGGCAGTATCCTGGACGGGGGCTGGGACATGGCGGGGAGCCACGGCAGGCCCCAGGCCATCAACTACTGGTGGGGCATCCAGACCGGGGTGGTGGGGGTGCGGTGCGCCCCCGCTCTGCCCGAGGGGTGCCGCCGCCTGGTGGAGATATTGGAGCGGGACATCGCCGCCGGAGAGCTGGATCCCTTCCGGCGGGTCATCCGGGACAACACCGGCGTGGAGCGCAGCGACGGGGAGCGGTGGTTCTCCCCGGAGGAAATTTTGAAGATGGACTGGCTGTGCGAGGGGGTAGAGGGGGAACTGCCCAGCTTCGACACTCTTATCCCCGCGGCCCAGGAGATGGTGCGGCTCCAGGGAGTCTACCGGGAGGACATCCCGCCCCGGAAGGAGGGGGTGGTGCTGTGAAGATCCTGTGTCTGGCTGACGAGGAGTGCTCCCAACTCTGGGAGAACTACCGTCCGGAGCTTTTGGAGGGGGTGGAGCTCATCCTCTCCTGCGGCGATCTGAAGCCGGAATACCTGTCCTTTCTGGTGACCATGGCGGGGGTGCCCCTGCTCTACGTTCACGGCAACCACGACGAGCGGTACAGGGAGCAGCCCCCCGAGGGCTGTGACTGCATCGACGGGAAAGTGGTGACGGTGAAGGGCCTTCGCATCCTGGGCCTGGGGGGCGCCCGGCGGTACAAGCCGGGGCCCAACCTCTACTCCGAGGGGGAGATGGGCCTGCGGGCGGCCAGGGCCTTGCCCGGCATCCTCCGCCGGGGAGGACTGGATCTGATGGTCACCCATGCCGCCCCCAGGGGCTACGGGGACGGGGAGGACTATACCCACCAGGGCTTTCAGACCTTTAACCGGCTGGTGGAGCGGTTCAGCCCCGACTATCTGGTCCACGGCCATGTGCACCTCAACTACGGTCACAATATCCCCCGGCAGCACCAGCTGGGGGACACGGTCGTCCTCAACGCCTTCCAGCGGTGCATCATTGATGTGGAGCCAAAGGGTGTTTGAATAGAAAGAAAAGAGGCCCGGAGGGCGGCAATGCCGCCCTCCGGGCCTCTTTTGTAAATTTTACAGCTGGGCGCAGGGGAGGGTCATCCGGGTGAGAAGACCGCCGCCGGGGGCGTTCTCCGCCCGGATGGCCCCGCCGTGGGCCTTGACGATACTGCCGCAGATGGCGAGGCCCAGGCCGGAGACCTTCCGCCCCCGGTCGGAGGTATAGAGGGGCTCAAAGATCTGCCCCAGCAGCTCCGGGGGCACCCCCACGCCGTTGTCCCGGAAGGAGAGGAGGAGCTGATCTTCCTCCCGGCGGCATTGGAGCCTTAGCTCCAGATGGGGGGCCTGGGCGTGACTAATGCTGTTGGAGATGAGGTTGCCGAAGAGCCGGCGCATATGCTCCCAGCTGCAGATGAGCTGGGCGTCGGGGGAGAGGCACTCCACCTGGAAGGACACGCCGGCGTCCTCCAGCTCGTCGCTGAATTCCCGCTGCAGGCGGCGGCACAGCTCCTGGGCGGTCATCAGGGCCATGGGGGTGCTCTCCCGCAGGCCCACATCCAGGTAGTCGTCAAATTCGTCCACCACCGCCTTCAGATGGAGGGCCTTTTCGTGGACGAGATCCAGGTACTGCTCCCTGCGCTCCGGGGAGAGGCTGTTGGAGCGCAGCCGCTCCGAGTAGCCCAGCACCGAGGTGAGGGGGGTCTTGATGTCGTGGGAGATGGAGGCGATGAGCCGCCGCTCCGCCTGCTCCTTCTGGGCGATGCGCTCGGTGAGCTCCACAAAGGCATTTTGAAGCCGCCCGATCTCGTCGGCGCGGACGGTGCGCTCGGGGATCTGTCCCGTGGCGGAATACTGCTGCATGGCCCTGCGCAGGTGGATGATGGGGGCAATGGCGATAAAGAAGAGAAGAACGGCGGCCACCGCCAGCACCAGCAGGTTAAAAAGCAGCATACTGAAGGCGGCGTACCGGGAGGCCACCGCCGGGTCGGCGGCGGTGTAGATGGCCTGGAGGGTGTCCACAAAGTGGAGGGAGATGACCACCCAGTCCAGCAAAGCCAGGGCCACCACTACAATGATGAGCTTGTGGTTCAGGCGGCTGGAGAGCCAGCCTACGCCGGGAAACTTCCGTTTTTCCTGGGTGTCCATGACGTCACTTCCCCTCGATGAGGCCGCTCTGGGTGACAAAGCGGTAGCCCTGGCCCCAGACGGTCTTGATGTAGCGCCAGTCGGGATCCAGCTTCAGGCGCAGGTTTTTGATGTTGATGGCCACGGTGCTCATGTCCCCGTACTCGGTCTGCCACACGTCCCGGTAGATGCGCTCCCGGGACAGGGTCTGGCCCGCGTGGGTCATCAGGTAGGTCAGAAGCTCCATCTCCCGGGTGGACAGGGCCACGGATTCTCCCGAGCGGGTGACGGTGACGTTCTCCGCGTCCAGGCAGATCTCCCCGATCTGAATAGGCCCCCGGCCGGTGGCCGCGGCGGCGGAGACGATGCGGGATTGGCGGCGCAGGTGGGCCTGGACACGGGCGGCCAGCACCTCCAGCTCAAAAGGCTTTGTAAGGTAGTCGTCGGCCCCCAGCCCCAAAGCGCCGGTGATGTCCTTGACCGAGTCCTTGGCGCTCAAAAAGAGGATAGGGCAGTCCACCCTGTCCCGCACCCGGCGGCACACCTCCAGGCCGTCTATCCCCTTCATCATAATATCCAGCAGGATGAGGTCAAAGCTCTCCCCCTCCAGTTTCTCCAGCGCCTCCTCCCCGGAGGCGGCGGCAGTGACGGAAAGCCCCTGGTCGGTGAGCACGTCGGAGACCAGCAGGCGGATGGAGACGTCGTCATCCACGATAAGTATTTTGCCATTCACTTGACCTGCACTTCCTTTCCCTGCAAGCATACCATACACGTATGGAAAAATCCATGAAAAAGTATGAAAAGCGGACTGAAAAAGAGGGAAATGGGCCTGTACCATCTATGAAGAATTATGAGAAAGGGCCCCAAAGCGTTGACTTTCCCCCGGCGGAAAACTAAGATGATGGCATTCCCCCCGGCAGGGGGCATCTGTTTTTGACCCAAGCTATTTTCCCGGAAGGTGATGGAATTGCTGGAAAAGATCGCCCACAAACTGACCCGAAAGCCCAAACTGGTGGTGACTGTGGCCATACTGCTGCTCATCCCCAGTATTATGGGCTACTTTGGGACCCGGGTCAACTACGATATCCTGACCTACCTGCCCCAGGAGCTGGACTCGGTAAAAGGGGAGGCCCTGCTGGAGGAGCCCTTCAAAATGGCGGCCACCACCATGCTCATCGTGGAGGATATGCCGCCGGAGTACACCAACCAGCTGTTGGAGCAGGTACAGCAGGTACCCGGCGTCAGCGGAGCCATCTGGCTGTCCAACCTGGTGGGCGTCCAGCTTCCTCAGGAGATGCTCCCCGACGAGCTGCGGGACGTGTTCTTTTCCGGCAATGCCACCATGATGATCGTCCAGTACGACCAGGCCGGGGCCTCGGAATCCACCATGAAGGCCATCGATGAGGTGCGCAGGCTGTGCAATAAAAACTGCTTCCTGGCGGGCTTTTCGGTGTTCATCAAGGACACCAAGGATCTGGTGGTCAAGGAGATGCCCCTCTATGTGGTCATGGCGGTGGCCCTCTCCATGGCTGCCATGTGCCTGATGATGGATTCCTGGCTCCTTCCCGTAGCCCTGCTGCTGTCCATCGGCCTGGCGGTCATTTATAACTTCGGCACCAACATCTTCTTTGGGGAGATATCCTTTATCACCCAGGCCATTGCCGCGGTTTTGCAGCTGGGCGTCACCATGGACTACTCCATCTTCCTCTACGACCGCTACCTGGAGGAGCTGCCACACCACGAGGACAGGCGGGACGCCATGGCCACCGCCATCGTGGCCGCCTTCAAGTCCCTGTCCGGCTCCTCCCTCACCACCATCGCCGGCTTCCTGGCCCTGTGCTTTATGCGCCTGACTTTGGGCAAGGACATCGGCTTCGTCATGGCCAAGGGGGTGGTGCTGGGGGTGGCCACCGTGGTGCTGGTGCTTCCCGCCATCCTTCTCCAAATGGACAGGGGCATCCAGAAATTCCACCACCCCTGCCTCAAGCCGAAAATGGAGGGGGTCAACGCCTTCATCGTCCGGCACCGGAAGGGCTTTGTGGCCCTCTTCCTCCTGCTTTTCATCCCGGCGGTCTACGCCAACAACCACGTGGAGATGTACTACAAGCTGGACGAGTCCCTGCCCCAGGATATGCCCTCCATCGTCTCTACCAACAAGCTCAAGGACGACTTTAATATGGCCTCCAGCCACTTCATTGTCATGGAGGACGACTTGGGCCACAATGAGATGCTCTCCCTGCTGGACGAGATGGAGGCGGTGCCCGGCATCACCAGCGTGGCCGCCTACGACAAGTTCCTTCCCGCCGGCATCCCCGACTTCTTTATCCCCGACGCCATCAAGGATATCTGCAAGAAGGACGGGTACCAGATGATGATGGTCAACTCCTCCTACGTCACCGCCTCCGACGAGGTGGCCCGGCAGCTGGACACCCTGAAGGAAATTCTCCATAGGTATGATCCCAACGCCTACATCACCGGCGAGGCGGCGCTGACCGCCGACCTTATCACCGTCACCGATGTGGATTTCAAGGTGACGAGCTACCTGTCCATCCTTGCCATTTTGATTTTGGTGGCCATCACCTTCAAGTCCATTGCCATCCCCATTTTGCTGGTGGCCACCATCGAGCTGGCCATCTTCATCAACCAGGGCATCCCCTACTTCACCGGCAGCGTGGTGGCCTTTGTGGCCCCCACCGTCATCGGATGCGTCCAGCTGGGCGCCACGGTGGACTACGCCATCCTCATGACCACCCGGTTCCAGGAGGAACTGCAAAAGGGCCGCGACAGGCTGGAGGCCATCCAGACCGCCGCCACCTCGGCGGATACCTCCATCCTCACCTCCGCCCTGGTGTTCTTCTGCGCCACCATCGGCGTGGCGGCGGTGTCCACCATGGACATCGTAAAGGCCATCTGCATGATGCTCTCCCGGGGCGCCATCATCTCCGCCCTTGTGAGCATCTTCATCCTTCCCTCGGTGCTGTGCGTCTTTGAGCCCCTCATCCACAAGACCACCCTCCACTGGCGGACGCCCAAGCCACCCAGGGAGAGAAAGATCCCCGCCCTGCAGACAGCAAAAGGAAAGGAGTCCGATCCCCAATGAGAAAAAACAGTACCCGAGTTCTGGCCCTTGGTCTTGCGCTGACTGTGGCCGCAGGTTCCCTTGTTCCCGCCGCCAAGGCCATGACCATCCCCGCCAGCTATGACGAGACCTATTACGCCACCCTGGACTATTACGGCGGCGTGCGGGAGGCCAGTGTGGTGAAGAGCTACCGCCTGAACGGGGCCGAGTCTGTCACCGATTACGGCGAATACGACCAGGTGGTAAACCTCACCGACGGCGCCGCCCCCGTTGTGGACGGCGGAAAGCTCACCTTCACCATGGGGGAGGACGCCCCGGAGAAGTTCTATTTTGAGGGCAAGACCCAAAAGCCCTTTGAGGACTTGCCCTGGGCCATCGCCGTGTCCTATAAGCTCAACGGCCTTCCCGTCCCGGCGGAGGAGCTGGCGGGAAAGACGGGCCTTGTGGAAATTTGTCTGGACATTACCCCCAAGCCCTCCGCCCCGGCCTATGGCCGGGACAACCTGGTGCTCACCGTGGCCGCCGCCTTCAATGACGACGACATCGTCTCCCTGGAGGCACCCGGCGCCGAGGTGCAGCTGGTGGGCAACCTGCGCACCGTGCTCTTTGCCGCCCTGCCCGGGGAGGAGGATCACTTTGTCATCCGGGTGGGCAGCGAGGACTTCTCCTTTACCGGCCTTATCCTCCTGGCGGTGCCCGCCACCCTTCAGCAGATGGAGAAGGTGGCCGACCTGAAGGAGGCCAAGGAGAAGGGGGAGGACTCCCTGGACGCCATCGGCGACAGCCTGGACGTGATCCTGGACACCCTGGAGGGCATGAGCGGCAGCCTGCACGCCACCGCCAACGGCCTGGATCAGCTTGGAAGCGCCCGCAGCACCGTCTCCCAGGGCAAGGGGGAGGTCTACAGCCAGACCGACCTGGCCCTGGAGGGCCTGAACGGCCTGGTGGGCACTCTGGGGACTATGGACAGGTACAGCGGGGTGGCCTCCCAGGCCATCACCGACCTGAACGGGAACCTCAACAAGCTCAACCAAACCACCCAGGGCCTGGCCCCGGAACTGGAGAATGCCCGGAAGACCATTACCGCCATCCAGGCCGACACCAAGGCTCTCTCGGAGCTGCTCACCGATGTGGAGGGCTACAACAGGCGGGCCACCAATATTGCCAATAGCCTTTCCAATGGGATGGACGACCTGGACGGAGAGCTGGAGGGGATGCGCTTTGCCCTGGATATGCTGGAGGTGGCCCTGAAGAACACCAAGGGCCTGTCCACCATCAAGACCTCTGATATGCTGGGGCTGCTCTCCCCGGAGGAGGCGGCCCAGATGAAGCAGGTGCTGGAGCTGCGCAGCGCCTACGAGAGCTATCTGGCGGAGAACGGCCTGGGCGAGAGCGACCTCTCCTTTGAGGACTTCATTGTCCTTGCCGCCTTTCAGCAGGGCTATGAAAAACAGGTGGAGCAGACTGCTAAGGAGAAGGTGGCGGAGGCCTATACGGCCTACGCCCAGCAGGTCACCCTGGCGGGGGGCACCCCCATGAGCCCGGAGGACTTTGCCGCCGGGGAGATGGGCCAGGCCGTGGTGAAGGCGGTGAAGGAACAGGCACAGGCGAATTTCCAGGCGGCCTACACCGCTTTCCTCACCGGCGGGAGCGCTGAACTCTCCGCCGCCAAAGCCCAGGCCAAGGCGGCCGGCGACGCCTATGCCCAGTTTGCCGCCAACCTGCCCATGGTGGACACCGTCAACGGCAAGATAAAAGAGATCAACAATATGATCGTGGGCCTCACCGACCCCACTGCCCGGCTGGTGGGGGAGCTGTCCGACATCTGCGAGCTGGTGGGGGACACCGGCACGGCGGATGACCTGACCTCCCTGGCCAAGCTGTGCCGGGACTTGCTCAAGACCCTGAAGGAGCACGAGGGGGAGGGGGTGGAGCTGCTGGCCCATGCGGACGAGGTGGGGGATTTGCTCTCCCGCATCACAGTTACCGCCGACACGGCCCTGGCCGACCTGGACAGCCTTATCGCCACCCTCAACACTTATGAGCCGGAGCTGCAGTCCGCCGTCACCGATATCCAGACCCTCTCCACCGCCGCCCAGGCCGCTCTGGGGGGAACGGCTGCCGCTATCGGCTCCGCCGAGGGCCTGCTGAAGAGCGCGGGGCCCCAGCTGGACGCGGGCACCGCCAACACCTTGAGCGGCCTCTCCGCCGCCCTGCGCAAGGCCACCACGGGCCTGGAGCAGACCGGCGTCATCCGGGACGCCAAGACCACCATCTCCGGCCTTATCGACGACGAGTGGGACGCCCACTCCGGTCAGGTGGACGGCATCCTGAATATGGATGCCAACGCCACCCCTGTGTCCATGACCGATCAGCGCAACGCTGCCCCCCGGAGCGTGCAGTACATCATGCGAACCCAGGAGATCAAGGTGGAGGAGCCGGAGGAGGAGCAGCTGGAGGAGCAGGCAGCGGAAAAGACTACCTTTTGGCAGCGGGTGGTCAACATGTTCAAGGGGATCTGGACGGATCTTAAAAAGCTGCTGCATATCGGGTAAAAGGGAGCGTAAAAAGGGCCCATGCCGAGACTTCGGCATGGGCCTTATTGTATGTTTTTTGTTTTCAGCGGGTCCGCTCGCCCCGCTCACAGCGGTTGCCCCAGGCGTCGATGAGCTCGTCGCCCCGGTAGACGCAGATGATCTCGCAGTGGTTGGAGCACTTGCCGCAGCTGGCTTCCCGGGTGTGGAACTCCATATTTTCCACGGCGAAGTCGAACTCCTGCCGCTTGCTGCCCTTCTTGGCCAGGATGGCCACGCCCAGGGCGCCCATCAGGTGGCCGTTGGGGTCTACAATGACCTTGCAGCCCAGGGCTCGCTCAAAGGCCGCCACCACGCCCTTATTCTTGCTCACGCCCCCCTGGAACACCACCGGGGAGACGATCTTTTTGCCCTTGCCCACGTTGTTGAGGTAGTTGGAGGCCACGGCGTTGCACACCCCGGCGATGATGTCCTCCCGGGGGTGGCCCATCTGGATCTTGTGCACCAGGTCAGACTCGGCGAAGACGGTGCACCGGGCGGCGATCTGGGTGGGATGGGTGGAGCGCAGGGCGTAGTCGCCGATCTCCTCCACCTCGATGCCCAGCCGCTTGGCCTGGCTGGACAGGAAGGCCCCGGTGCCGGCGGCACAGAGGGTGTTCATGGCGTAATCCACCGCCACGCCGTTTTCCACCAGGATGATCTTGGAGTCCTGGCCGCCGATCTCCAGGATGGTGCGCACGTCGGGGTAGAAGGTGGTGGTGCCCACGGCGTGGGCGGTGATCTCGTTTTTTACCATGGTGGCACCCAGGATGGTGCCCACCAGCTTCCGGGCGGAGCCGGTGGTGCCGGTGGCCACCACCTTGTACCGCTCCCGGTCAAACTGCGCCTCCAGCAGGCCCACCAGCTCCTTCACCGCGCCGATGGGATCGCCCTGGGTCCAGATATACTGGCTGGCCAGGATATTGTTTTCCTTGTCGATGATGACGCCCTTGGTGGAGATGGAGCCTACGTCGACGCCTAAATATGCGTGTTCCACGTTAAAATACCTTCTTTCTCATGGCGATCATGTCGTAAAAGGCCTCCAGCCGGGTCTGGAGCCCCACGTCGCTGGTCTGTACGTCATAGGTCAGGTAGAGCACGGGGATCTTGTAGTCGGCGCTGATGTTCTGCAGTACCGGCATTACGTCGATCTCCGGGGTGCATCCGGCGGACTTGATGTGGATGAGGCCGTCAAAACCCCGCTCGGCGCACTGCCTGGCGTACCAGATGTTGGCGGTGGCGGTGGGGCCCATGTCGTACTGGCACAGATCCTGTATCTTGATGCGCAGGTTCTTCTGGCCGTTACCATAGTGAAGAAACTGGTTGGTCATGGTCATCCAGCGGTGGACTTCTACGCGCATATCCGCCAGCTTCTGCTCCAGCTCCAGGTTGGAGAAGGCGTCCATGGCGGTGTAGAACTCTCCCACCACGCCCACACGAAGGGGCTGGGCGGGCTTATCCAGGGGGATGGACTGGAGCCGTCCCTTGGCGGCGCGGTAGCCGGTCTCCACATCGCTGCGGCAGTGGGCGGTGTACATGGCGGTCAGGAAATCCTGGTAGGCCCGCTTGTACTCCGTTCCGGTGGGGTCAAAGCCGCAGCCCTTATAGTATTCGCCGGTGATCTCGTCCAGGTACTCCACCATCCGCAGGCCCTCCATGAACTGGGCAAGGCACCGGGCGGGGTTCACCTTGGGGTTGATGCGGCGGATGATCTTGATGTACTCCTTCTTCTTGTCCATGTCATAGTCGGACAGGTTGATGAAGTCGAACTGGTAGCCCAAGTCCCGCAAAATTTGCTCCAGAAGTTCCCCGTAATAGCCCAGGCGGCACAGGCCATGGGTCATGATGAGGGTGTCCGCCCCGGCCTCCAGAGCTTCGATCATGCTGCCCAGTACCGTTTTGAAGGGGGTGCAGACGTAGTCGGGGCTATACTTGGTACCCAGCTCCATGGTGTGCTTGGTGAGGGCGGGGGGCATGACGTACTTCACGTCCAGGGCCTGCTCCATGATATACTTGAGGGCGCAGCCGTACTCGGCGTACCGGGGGAAGGAGATACTCCTTCTCTTTGCCTCTGCCATTACAGCATCCCCTCCTTCAAACGAATGATATCGATAAAGCTCTCCAGACGGGTCTCCACGCCGGCGGTGCCGGTCTGGCTGTCCAGCACCAGGTTCAGGATGGGCACGCCCCTGACCCGGCGGGTGATGAGCTCGTTGACCATGGCGTCGGGGCCGCAGGGGAAGGCACCGATGAGGATGATGCCGTCCACCTGGCCCTTGCGCAGGTCGATGCCGCCCAATATCTCCCGGCTGATCTCCCACTTGCAGGTGGGGGAGAGCTCCCGGCTGCGCTTGAGGGCGTGTTCCCGCTCCACCAGGTCGGCACGGAGGGGGGTCACCCCCGCGGCCTTCAGGTAATCGGTGACCACCTTGCCGATGTAGGGATCCTCTACCACATAGCTGTGGCCCGCCAGGAGGATCTTCAGCCCCTCCCGCCTGGACAGCTCTTCCTGCTTCTGTACCCGGGCCTTGTGCTGGGCCTGATCTGCCTTTTTGGCCAGCTTGTAGGCCCGCTTCGCCGCCTTGGGGCCAAAGCCCAGCTGGCGGCCCAGGGAGAGGAAGGCGTCTTCCTCGTCCTCTCCGGCCAGCACGTCAATATTGCAGGTGAGGAACTTCTGCTGCGTGTCCCGGAAGACGTTTTTTGTCAGGTCGGGCATGGCCTCGAACCGGGTGCACATATTCCGGTGATGGCCAAAGTTACTGACCCGGGGGAGAAGGATGTAGTCGCACTGTCCCAACAGGGCGTGGACGTGGCCCAGGTAGATCTTCAGGGAGAGGCAGGCCTCGTCGATGGCCAGGGCGGAGCCCTGCTCCAGAATGTCCCGGTCGGTGGGGCCGCTGACCACCGTTTTTACCCCCAGCTCCTGGAAGAAAACGCCCCAGAGGATGCGGTAACGGTAGTACAGCATGGCCCGTGGAAGGCCCACTGTAATGTTGTTCGTTTCCATGGTTCGACCTCTTATCCATTAAAATGACCGGCCCTGGCCTCCGCAAGAAGACCAGGGCCGGGTGGCATTATAGCATAGTATGGGGAAAAAATCCAGACTTTAGAAGGCGACTTTCAGGAAAAGGGCCACACAGCACAGGATGATGGCGCAGGGGACATAGAGATAGCGGCCCAGGTTGTACCACAGGGCGCCCGGGGCCTTTTTTGACCCCTTGCCCACCTCGTCCAGCAGGGCCTTTTTGGGGATGATCCAGAACCAGGTCACCGCCCCCAGGGTGGCGCCGATGGGGATGATATAGATGGAGACGATGTCCATCCAGGGGCCCCACTTGAAAATGGGCTCCATGTTGAGGCCGAACCCTAAGCAGATGACGCACAGAAGGCCCAGTACCACCTTACGGCCCAGCTTGGGGAAGCGGTGGAGGAGGGACTCGCCCACCGCCTCAAACATATTCTGCAGGGAGCTGACCCCGGCGAAGATCATGGCCACATAGAGGATGACGGCAAAGAGCCGGCCCAGGGGGATGTCCTGCAAAATGCGGGGGAGAGTGACGAAGAGGAGGGAGGGCCCGGCCCCCACGTCCAGCCCGTAGGCAAAGCAGGCGGGGATAATGACCAGGGCCGCCACCAGGGCGGCGATGGTGTCGAAGAGGGCGGTGCGCTTAGCCAGGGCCACCACGTCCTCGGCGCTGTCCAGGTAGGCACCGTAGACGATCATGCCGCTGCCGGTGATGGACAGGGAGAAGAAGGCCTGGCCCATGGCCCAGATCCACACCATGGGATCCAAAAGCTCCTCCCAACGGGGGGAGAACATATAGCGGTAACCCTCCGCGGCGCCGGGCAGGAAGGCCACCCGCACTGCCAGCACCATGAAGATGAGGAAAAAGAGAGGCATCATCACCTTGTTGCTCTTCTCGATGCTCTTGGCTCCCAGTAGCAGGGTCAGCAGGGTACCTGCCACTACGATGACGTGGAAGGGGATCACCGAGTAGTCCGTACCGGAAAAGCCCTCGAACCAGGCGGCGGTATCCACTGTCATCAGGGAGCCGTCTACCGCTCCGGCAAAGGCTTTGAGGACATAGGAGACGATGACGGCATAGCCGATGGCGATGCACATGGAGCCTGCCAGAGGAAGCCAGCCCAGAAGGCCGCCTGCCTTGCCCAGGGAGGGTTTGCGCTCCTTCCAGGCCATCTCGTAAGTTCCCAGGGTGCCTGTCCTGGCCCGGCGGCCCATGGCGTACTCGGCGGAGAGGCCTACGAAGCCGAAGAGCAGGACAAAGAAGAGGTAGGCGATGAGGAAGGCACTGCCGCCGTAACTGCCCATTTTGGCGGGAAAGCCCCATACGTTGGCCATTCCCACGGCGGAGCCGACAGCGGAGAGCACAAAGCCCCAGCTACTGGTGAACTGCCTGTGCTTGCGTTCGTGTTCCATGATATTCTCCCTTCTGGAAAGTTTCGATAGAAACATTTTAGCACATAAAAGTGGAAAAGTGAAGAGGGAAAAATAGAAACGGTTCGAACGTTTTTATTGAGAAGCGGGACGCATTCACTTAAAAACATTGAAATGAAAAGGTTTCTATGGTATAATGGCTCAACAAAATATGAAGATCTATTTGCGGTTGGCGAAGTAAATATAAAAACAGGAGCACATAATATGGATGAAATTTCCTTTGATATGTTGATAAATCCGCCAAAGACAAAACGCGGACGGGAGACCTTTGAGCGTATCTGTACCGCGGCGGAAGAGCTGTTTGGAGAAAACGGATATTACGAGACTTCCATTACGGATATTACCAACCGTGCCAATGTGGGGGCAGGGACTTTTTATATCTATTTTGAAAGTAAGATCAAGCTCTATGAGTATCTTTTGCGTCAATATGGTCACCTGATCCGAAAGCATATCAGCATTGCTATCAAAGCCTGTACCTCCCGCCGCCAGGCCGAGCGGGAGGGTTTGCGGGCGTGGCTTGAATTTGTGGTGGATCACAAATATGTGTTCAGCATCACCTGGGAGTCCATGTTTATTGACAGGCGCCTCTTTGACGAGTACTATACCAGATTCTCCCAATCCTATGTCCGCCAGCTGGAGGAGGCCCAGTTAAAAGGCGAGGTGCGCTCCATAGACCCCGAGATCATGAGCTTTGCCTTGATGGGGATCTCCAATTTCATTGCCCTTCACTGGGTCGTATTCAAAGAGGAGAAAAATTTTGACTATGTCATAGATCAGATCATGGTATTTATTGAAGGAATGTTTGAAAAGTAAATATAGAGAGTCCCTCGGCAGTATTTTGCTGTTGAGGGCTTTTTATTTTGAATGTAAAAAGGGCGGCCCAACTTTAGTTGGGCCGCCCTTTTTGGAGCGCTTACTCTTTGTTCAGCTTGCTGACGGTGTGTACCACGCGTTCCGCTATTCCGTGCATGATCCCGATGCCTTCAGCATCCTCTTCAGGATTGATGGCGCCGCCCTTTCCGGCAACGCCCATGTTCCAATATGTATTGCCCACGATGATACAGTCATTGCACGCTGCCCAGGTCAGCAGCTCCGCAAAGGCCAGCACCTGCCCGGTGCGCCGGGCGACGGTGATGGGGGCGACCACTTTGCCGGAAAACACGCTGCCGGCCCATTGATAGTTCTCGCCCTTTGCTTTCATAGCATTTGCGGCCCAGCGGCCGGAGAAACCGGCCCGGTCAAGCAGGGCCTTCATTTCGGCGGTCATAGACGCGTGGTAGACAGGGGTTCCCAGGAGGATGGCATCGGCCTGCATGATGGCCTCAAAAATGGGCTGAAAATCGTCCTCAACAACGCAATGTTTTGCCTCCACGCAGCCGTAACAGCCGCGGCATCCCCGCAGAGCTTTGTCGCCCAGCCAGATCTTGGAGGTCTCCGCCCCCAATTCGGCGGCCCGGGCAAGGGCCATGTCAAGAAATGCACCGGTATTTCCGTTCTCCCGAGGGCTGCCATTGATCCCAAGAATTTTCATAAAGATCTCCTTTCTGGGCTATGATTTCAAGGAAAAACATGAAGAATAATTCATGTTATGACTTATTATAGAACGCCGGTTTATACATTGTCAACAGTTTTTGCGTAAAAACACCAAAGAAAATAGTTGACATTTTCCATGAGCTGCTATATAATGCCATTGAACATGAAAAATGGTTCATATTTCATATATGCGCCGCGCGCGAGGCGCAAATGTGGCACTTAGATGAAAAAGGGAGGTAAAGTGTATGAACGTTTCCAAAAGCAAAGACCTGATCGCTGTCCTGATCGCGGCCCTTTGGATTGCCTGCATTGTCATCGGCACGGTCGGAAGCCATGTGGTTGCCATGGTTTTGGGTGTAGGCCTGATGTTCCTGCACCTGATTCTGGGTGTGGCGAAAAACGGCGTGGTATCCAAAAAGTTCCTGATCTATCCTATCCTGATCTGGGCTGTTTTGTGGATCGTCAGCTTTGTTCTTTCGGGTTATTATGCTGACCTGTTTGCCAATACCGCCCCCACTTTCACGATCCTGGGCTTCCATCCCTCTTTCGCCCCGACTATTTTCCTCTACTGGATCGGTGGCCAGCTCACCTTGAATTTGGGCCACTACCTGCTGCAGGACGAGTGGCTTTCCGAGAAGGACTGGGAAGATTTCTGTGCCGAAGTCAGAACACTGGAGGAGGTCAAGTAATATGACACACACTACTGTACTTATCATTGTATTTTTCTGTGCGTTAATGATCGCTGTTTCCTTCGGTATCGGCGTTTGGGCGAAAAAGAAGGCCACCACCGCCCAGGCCTACTTTGGCGGAACGGCAATGTTTGGCCCCCTGGCTGTTGGCTTGAGCTCCATGGCGGGCATCGCATCTGCCTTCGCTCTGGTGGGTGTTCCCGGCATCATCTATACCTCCGGCAACGCCATGGCCTTCTGGATGCTTTCCGGCGCGGCCTTTGCCATGAGCTATATCATTCTGGGCAAAAAGGTTCGGGCCATGGCCGAGATCGCCCCCATCTCCAGCCTGGGCGATATCTGCGATGTGCGCTTCAATAACAACCATGTGATCAAGGCCCTTATGTCCATTATCATCTGTCTGGGCTGTGTGGGCTATCTGGCCGCCCAGATCTCCGCAGGCTCCACCCTCATCGCCCAGTTGGTGGACATTCCCCCCATTGTGGCCGGATTTCTGATCTTCGGCCTGCTCACCGTTTACACGGCTCTGTCCGGAGAGGTGGGCGGCCTGTTGAGCCAGGCATTCCAGGGCTTTATCATGGTTCTGGCCGGACTGGTTCTCATTATCGCGTTCTTTGTGGTCACCGGCGGCTTTGGCCCCGTGCTGGAGGCTGTTTCCGCCGCCGGTGAGGTCACTGGCAGCAACGGCGTGACCAAGGTCATGAGCGCTGGCTTGCTGGATGCCTGGGGCACCATGCCCGGCGGTATCAGCCTGACCTGGATGCTCATCCCCATTCTCGGCTGTGTAGGCCAGCCCCAGTGCCTGACCCGTATGTACGCGGTGAAAAGCCCCCGCGACCTGCCCAAGGCCGGTCTGGTCACCGCTGTGACCCACACCATCGTGGGCTTCCTGGCGGTGGTAGCCGCCTATGCCGCCCTGTGGCTGGTGGCCACAGGCACAATCGATCCCCTGGTGGCCGGCGACCAGGCCATTTATGCCTTCGCCGACTATCTGGGCATCTGGGCCCAGGTGCTGGTCTATGCCGCTGTGCTGGCCGCCGCCCTGTCCTCTGCCAGTATGTTCCTCACCTCTTCTTCCACCCTGATCTCCAAGGATCTGACCTCTGCCCTGGGCATCAAGATCGCCCCCGAGAAGCAGATCAAGGTCTCCCGCATCTTCATGTTCGCCCTGGGCGCCGTCGCCATCGTGGTCTCTATCTACTCCTCCGAAATGGTGGCTCTGCTGGGTACCTTCGGCTGGGGCACTCTGGTCTCCGGCACCTTCCCCGTGTTCGTTATGGGCCTGCTGTGGGAGCGCTGCAACGAGAAGGGCGTCATGTGCGGCCTGATCGTGTCCTTTGTGTTCAACATCCTGCCCCTGGTTCCCGGTTTGGGCTTTGCCTTCCCCAGCGCCCTGCCCGGCTATTTCATCACCTCTGCTCTGGCCATCGCCGTTACCGTGGCAGTGTCTTTGGCAACACCCAAGCAGAAGCTTTCTCCCAAGATGGACGCGGTCATGAAGCTGTGATAGAATCTGTTTAACTTCAACAATTCCTTCTTTTCTCTTTTCTCTTTTGGGATGGGCGGCGGTTCTTGAGCCGCCGCCCATTCCGCCATTCAATAATTGATAAGGAGTGACTGATATGCCCAATGGTTGGATCGGCAATTATGCGTATTCCCGTGCCCGGCTGAATCCGGGCAAGGACGCCGTAGTGGATCTGGATACCGGCATTCACTACACCTATAACGATTTGGAGGATCGGGCCAATCGTCTGGCCCATGTGCTGGCCGGCTATGGTGTTGGCAAGGGAGACCGGGTGGCCTTCCTCTCCCGGAGCCGGGTGGAGCTCCTCGACGGCTACTACGCCACTGGCAAGCTGGGGGCTATTTTGGTGCCCTATAACGCCCGTCTCTCCGCCAAGGAGCTGGGGCAGCTCATGGCCAATGAGGGGCCCAAGGTGCTGGTTTACGAGGACTGCTATGCCGAAAACGCCGCTGCTCTGGTTGGCAACTGCCCGGTGGAGCACTTTGTCGTGATGGGAGATACCCCCATTGGGAACCATCCTGCCTACGACACTCTGCTGGCTGGGGCGGAGACCGGCTTTGTCTGCTGTGAAAGCCTGGAGCTGGAGGACATCCATCTCATTATCCATACCGGCGGGACTACAGGCCTGCCCAAGGGCGGCCTTATTTCCCACAGAAGTGAGCTTTTCAACTCCTTCAGTGAGATCTGCACATGGGGACTTACGTACAACGACAGCGCGGTGATCCTCCTGCCCCTGTTCCACACCGGCGGCTGGAACCTGCTGACCCTGCCCCTGCTCCATGCCGGCGGCACCATCTATATTGCCCGTGGCTATGATCCCAAGGTCACATTGGAAGTCGTCCAGAAGGAGAAGATCACCTATCTTTTCGGCGCAGCCACCATTTTCCGCATGATGGTGGAGCGGCCTGAGTTTGCCGATGCCGACCTTTCCAGCCTGCGCTGGGTCATGGCGGGCGCCGCTCCCACTCCCATCAACATCATGGAGGAGTTCTGGAAGAAGGGGATCAAATTTGTACTTGGCTATGGCATGACCGAGGCCGGCCCCAATAACCTGTCCACCCCGCCGCAGTTTGTCCCCCAGGAGATGGTGGAGGCCAAGTTTGCCTCTGTGGGCAAGCCCTTCTATTTCACTGTGGCCAAGCTTATCGATGATGACGGCGCTCCCATTACCGCCCCCAACACCCCCGGCGAGCTTCTCTGGAGCGGGCCCCAGATCTTCTCCGGCTATTGGGGCAACGAGGAGGAGACTGCCAAGACCCTGGTGGACGGCTGGGTCCACACCGGCGATATGGCCAGTGTGGACGACGACGGCTTCTACTACATTGTGGGCCGGAAAAAGAACATGTTTATCTCCGGCGGTGAAAATGTGTTCCCGCCCGAGATCGAGTCTGCCCTCTACGACATCGAGGCGGTGCGGGAGTGCTGCGTCATCGGTGTGCCCGACGAGAAGTGGGGCGAGGTGGGCAAGGCGGTGGTCTCCGTCAAGCCCGGCATGACCCTTACCAAGGAGGAGATCCTGACCGCCCTCAACGGAAAGCTGGCTCGGTACAAGATCCCCAAGTACGTGACCTTTGTGGATGACGTGCCCAAGAACAACGTGGGCAAGATCGTGGTCAAGCAGATCACCGATCTCTACGGAAAGGCGGAGGACTGATACTATGGCGGAGAAAACTGTGAATGTTGGCATCCGCAGCATCGGCTGCTATGTGCCTGCCGCCATTCGGGACAGTGCGTGGATCGGTGCGGCGTCTGATATTCCCGAGCAGGTCATTCGGGAAAAGTTCGGTATCAAGCTCATCCATAAGGCGGGGCCGGAGGAGACGGTCTCCTCCATGGGCGTTAAAGCCGCCCGGAATTGCCTGGGTGACCTGGTGGCCCCCGAGGAGCTGGACTTGGTGGTGTACTGCGGCAGTGAATACAAGGACTACTACCTGTTCAACTGCGCCGCCAGGATGCAAAAGGAGCTGGGGGCGGTGAACGCCGCCGCCTTTGAGATCCACAACCTCTGCTCTGCCGGCGTATGGAGCCTGAAGGTGCTCAAGGCCATGATGATCCAGGATCCCAGCCTGAAGCGGGTGCTCCTCATCTCTTCCTCCAAGGAGGGCGACCTCATCAACTACAAGGATTCAGACAGCCGATTCATGTTCAACTTCGGCGATGGCGCGGCGGCGGTGCTGCTGGAGCGGGGCTATAATAAAAACGTGATCCTGGAAACTGCCATGATCACCGACGGCCAGTTTGCCACCGATGTGTCTGTTCCCGGCGTGGGCTGCCGGAACTTTGATAACTTTGACAATATGCCCGGGGGGGATAAGTACCTGCGGGTCATGGATCTGAAGGATATGAAGAGCCGCCTGGATCCCATCACTATGGGCAATTTTGTCTCCGCCATCGCCCAGGCTGCCGACAAGAGCGGCTTTGGCCGGGATCACATCGACTATTTGGCCCCCATCTTTATGAAGCGGTCTATCCTGAATCAGCTTCTGGGCGAGTTCGGCCTGACGGAGGAGAATACCTTCGTGCTGGAGGAGTATGGACATTGCCAGTCTGCCGACTGCTTCATCTCCTGTATGGAGGGAGAGAAGGCCGGGCGGCTAAAGGATGGCCATAACGCGGTGCTCGTCTCCGCCGGAACGGGGTACACCTGGGCGGCCACTGCCATCCACTGGGGTGAACTGACATGAGCGAAGCGTTTTATATCCCCTACGACGATATCAATGTGGGTGATAAGGCGCAGATGAGGGTTACCCTCACCGAGGAGCAGGTGGACAGGTTTTCTGCCCTCATTGGGGATACCGACTCTTTTCATGTCAGTACCGCGGCGGCGGAGAAGACCAAATTCCAAAATCGGATCTGCCACGGCGTCCACCTGCTGGCCTACATATCGGTGGCCATCGGGCAAAAGCTTCCAGGCTTTGGAACGATCTATTGTTCTCATACCTTTGAGTTTTATCAGCCGGTCTTTCTGGGGCAGGGGATCACCGTCACCATTACAGTGATGGAGAAGCTGCCTCACCACAGGCTCAGGCTCAATACCATCATTACCAGAGAGGATGATGTGCTGGTCTTCTCCGGTGAAGCGGTGGTCCAGACCTACCGTTAAAGGAGGCGATCCCTATGCAGGGGAAAACCATACAGCAGCTTACCCTTGGGGAAAGTGCCAGCACGGCCAAGACCATCAGCGAGACCGATGTGTATCTCTTTGCAGGGATCACCGGTGACCTGAATCCGGCCCATGTGAATCAGGAATATGCCCAGGCCACACGTTTTGGCGGGCGCATTGCCCATGGGATGCTCTCGGCGGGGCTTATCTCCGCCGTCATCGGGATGCAGCTGCCCGGGCCGGGCACGATCTATATGGGGCAGGACTTGAAATTTCTGGCTCCGGTAAAGATCGGGGATACCGTGACCGCCACGGTGACCGTCAGGGAGCTGGATCTTGAACGCAACCGGGTGACTCTGGAGACTGTCTGCGAAAACCAAAGCGGTCAGAAGCTGGTCGTCGGCCAGGCGCTGGTCATGGCGCCCACAGAGTAAGTTTATTTCACAAAAGGAACAGAGATTTCGCGAGGAGGATTTGCTCCAAATCAGCAAATCTCTGTTCCTTTTTATTTATTTTTTGGAAAGAGGGCCTCAAAATGAGACTGATGATGCTGGGTGCCCCCGGTGCAGGGAAGGGTACCCAAGCCGAACGGCTAAGTAAGCTTTTGAACATTCCCACCATCTCGACTGGGAACATCCTTCGTGCCGCGGTGAAGGAGGAAACTCCCGTCGGTCTGAAAGCGAAAAAGTATATGGATTCGGGCGCCCTGGTTCCCGACGAGGTCATCATTGGCGTCATATTGGAACGGCTGGCCGCACCGGACTGTGACAGGGGCTGCATCCTGGACGGCGTTCCCAGAACCCTGCAGCAGGCGCTGGCGCTGGAGGAGGCGGGGGTGAAATTTGATGCTGTTGTCTCCCTTGAAATATCCGACGAGGCCATTCTGGAGCGCATGGCCCTTCGGCGGGTCTGTGAGGACTGCGGCGCCAGCTATCACCTTACAGCGGTTCCGCCCAAACAGGAAGGTGTCTGCGACAGCTGCGGCGGAAGACTGATCCAACGGGCCGACGATTCGCCGGAGACTGTGGCCAAGCGGCTGGAGATCTACTACCGGGAGACCGAGCCGCTGAAGGACTTCTACGCCCGGCGCGGCCTGCTGCGCAGGATCGAGACCGCCGCAACGGTGGAAGGGACAACGGAAGCCATTCTGAAAATCATTCGATATTGAGAACTGTCACCATGGCGGCAGGAGTTCTGATAAAAAAGACACCGTTTCCTAAAGGAAACGGTGTCTTTTCTGTAATAGGTGAACAAAATAGATGCCGCATATTGTACTAACTTAGTATTTTTCCGTTTTGACATAAATTCAAAATGGCGTCCTCGCTCATACCAAGTCGTTTCAAAATGCAACAGTAAACCAGTCCTTGAAGCATGAATGCGGTGTTTGCAATTTTTTGCTCCAATACCCTGTAGGCTCCATGAGTAATGCTGTTGCGGTATTTGATGAACTCCAAAATATCGTCATTGGTAATGTCAATACTGTCTCTCATCCGGTGAGATATAGCTAATATTTCTTTTTCATACCGGTGGTATAATTGACATATTTTGTCACCCGCACTCATAGACCAAGTTCTGATATTTGAAAAAATTAAATCGTAGGTCTTGGCGGACAACTTGTCAGGACCATTTCGGTGGGTCTTAACTTGTTGCTTAACGGCTAAAATCAATTCTTGTAAATGTTCTTCTTCAGATGCACATATATCATCAATAAAAGATAATTCACATTCCAAGGCTGAACATATCAACCGTACCTTATCATTGCTTATCCAATGAATATCCTTATCCGAATTAGGTATAAATCCAATCTCAAAAGCTACTTCTTTATCCTTGCTATTAAAAATTATAGACGCCAACTTTGATATACCTTCACCTAATTCGGGAAAAGTTATATTGTGTACAATATCTTTTTTTGTTGTTTGCACATCTGACTTTAAGAACACCTGCATTTTGGAAAGGTTTCTATTATCATGATGTAAATATATTTCATCAAAGTCAATATTCTTTCTGAATGCCATTATTGAAAGCATTTCTTTTACCTTGCAAATATAATCAAAAGCGCTATTGAGTGGTTGGGAGTTATTGAATTTTAAAAGTAAGATGGCTTCATTGTTTGTAATGCTTATACCTGTCAGTCCGAAACTTTCATTGGCTGCAGATCCAATTACAAACTCGCATTCGCAGTCACCCAGTGCAAACTTATAGTGCTCAGTATCATCATAAAGGTTAATTTGAATACTCCCATCATCTTTATGTTCACTCTCAAGCGCATGGCAGGAAAAAAGATTATTTAATATGCCACCTCTAAATTCGATGTAATCAAAACCATTCCAATCTGTGGCAAGGGCATTCTCAACCGCAATAATGTATGCACTTGTGTTTAATCTTTGCCTTCTGGTAAATGAAATACTATTTTCACCCTTATATATAGCTATATTCTTATATCCATAGGTTTGTCCAAATATAAAAGGAGTGTTCAGGTGTATTTCTGAGCTATCTGTGTCCATAAATGTAGCACAATAATCATCTAAGAAAAAGTTAAATCGTGCATCTCCATTATAGATAATTCCAGATTGTGGATTATATTTATCTTGGCGCATCTGTATAGCTCCTTTCTACCTTTATACGTAATACCACTTGAATAATTAAGCAACAATCTTTGAAGGGGAATAGAAAACATCCACACCATTTAGAGATTTTTCTTTTGTACTTGTCTTCTTTGCTCAAAACGAACTATTCCCAACCTCAGCTTTGGATCCAACCACAGATGAAAATCCGCTGCGATTTCTGGGTTGGCTTTCACACCACCGCCCTTACCTTGCTTGACAAACATCCCTGCGGCATGGGTTTCCCGGATCCAGAGTGAGGGAGTAATTGTCAGCGAGGTCGTATGCGCTTTTTTGATAAGTTCCTTGCAAGCCTCATCGTCAAATACGGTATTCATCTCATTTTCCCATAGACGAAGAAACTCCATCGTATTGCGACTGCGCATCCAGCTCTGTATAGCATAGCCGGGAGACTCATCGGAATATTGCCTTGCAAGTTCTGTCAACGACACAAATTCATCAGAAGTCATCTCTCGCATATAACGGCGAATGATGGAGCCATATTCGCTGATTCTCCCAAATTCTCGAAGCTTGTCCTCGTTCAATGTGTCATAAAAATCTTTTCGAATTCCAGGCACAAAGTCCTCAAATATGAGGTGTTTAGAAATGAGTGTCCCCAGTACGGCCTCATACTGGAGCGCTAACCGGGTGTATAGTTTGCTGACTTCTTCCTCTGTCATATTCAAGCACCCCCTCTTCTGCCAGTATAGCAGAAAAAGGGGCTTTTGGATAGAGTTACTTCATTTCAAGGACAGGGGATTGATACCTTACGGTCTTTCTTGGGTGCCCAGTCTGATCGTAGTCAATGTTGCATCGGTGATCCTTTTCAAACTGCACATCCATGTATGTGGTTAGCCCAACCATAGGGATGTATTTTGCATTATTAAGAAGCTTGTCTACTGCTGCCCTGGTCCATTTGGATTTTCCGGTTGGGGAGGGGACGCCCTTTTCGAAAAGCATATCCACTACTTTACCCAAGCTGGCTCCGGCAAGGTAGTATGCAAATATGCTACGGACGACCTCTGCCTGTTTGCCGTCCATGGCAATCTCTCCATTGACCAATTTGTATCCATAGGGAATTCTCATGTTTGCTGCCTCGCTTTCTTAAAACATAAATAAAAGCAGGTTTGAATGAGAAGCTACTCATTCAAATCTGCTTGTTTAAACCTGTGATATAGTGATTATTGCTAATTTTGAATGTTTGTTTTTATCCGAAACCGCCAAGAAAAAGCAAAACCTGCGTATAACTATCGTTACACGCAGGTTTTGTCTATTCTGGTTGCGGGGACAGGACTTGAACCTGCGACCTCCGGGTTATGAGCCCGACGAGCTACCAACTGCTCTACCCCGCGATATATGGTGCCGGAGACCGGAGTCGAACCGGCACGTTCTTTTGGAACACAGGATTTTAAGTCCCGGGCGTCTACCAATTCCGCCACTCCGGCATATGGTATGGCCTCTAAGTGCTTACCTACTATATCATAGCCTATGCCCGGTGTCAAGAAAAAATTCCTTTTGGAAATGGGAATCTTTTCCTTTTCGGCCGCATAGAATGGGGGGAATGAACTTTGCTGAGAGGAGGCGCCGCTGTGGAGGAGAAGACCCTGCCCACCCGGGGCGGCGGAGAGAAGGGGGATGTGGATGACCTGATCTTTTCCACGCCGCCCACTGCCGTGCCCAGTGACCGTTAAAGCTCCAAAGACCGCCCTCTGGGGCGGTTTTTGCGCATTTTCAGGCGATTTTTTCTTTACAAAGGGCCCCCCATTGGATATAATAGGAAAGCTGAATTTGAAACTGAACTTTTTGGAAATGTGAGTGTGAGCTATGCTTCAATTTGACGAATACAAAGTCCGGCTCAATAACCTGAAGCCCGCCCTGGACGATCTGGCCCAGGCCCTGGACTTGGAGGCCGCCCGGCGGGAGCTGGATATGCTGGAGTCGGAGAGCGCCAGCGAGGGCTTTTGGGATGACTTGGAGAAATCCCAGAAGGCCACAAGGCGGATGAACACCCTCCGGGGCAAGCTGGAGAACCAGCAGCGCCGGGTGGGGGAGTGGGACGACCTGATGACCCTGTGCGAGATGGGCAACGAGATGGAGGACGAGAGCCTTCTGCCCGAGCTGGAGGAGGGCTTTGCCAAGCTGGAGGAGGAGATGGAGGAGGCGAGGCTCTCCACCCTCCTCACCGGGGAGTACGACAGCTCCAACGTGATCCTCACCATCCACCCCGGCGCCGGCGGCACCGAGGCCCAGGACTGGGCCCAGATGCTCTACCGCATGTACACCCGCTGGGTGGAGCGCAAGGGCTTCACTTATAAGATCATGGACTACCAGGAGGCGGACGAGGCGGGTATCAAGTCGGCCACCATCATGATCGAGGGGGAGAACGTCTACGGCTGCCTGCGGGGGGAGCACGGCGTCCACCGGCTGGTGCGGGTGTCTCCCTTCGACGCCAACGCGAGAAGGCAGACCTCCTTCGCCTCGGTGGAGGTGATGCCCGACCTGCCCGAGGACGCGGACATCGTCATCAAGGACGAAGACTACGAGATGCAGGTCTACCGGGCCAGCGGCGCCGGCGGCCAGCACATCAACAAGACCTCCTCCGCCGTGCGGCTCATCCACAAGGCCACGGGCATCGTGGTGGCCAGCCAGGAGGAGCGCAGCCAGTTCCAGAACAAGGAGAACTGTATCCGGATGCTCCGGGCCAAGCTGGTGGAGCTGCAGATGCAGGAGAAGGCGGAGAAAATTTCCGATTTGAAGGGCGTGCAGCTGAAGATCGAGTGGGGCAGCCAGATCCGCTCCTACGTCTTCATGCCCTACCAGATGGTGAAGGACTTGCGCACCAACTTTGAGACCAGCAACATCGACGCGGTGATGGACGGCAACCTGGACGGTTTCATCAACGCCTATCTGAAGGCGGCGGCCACGGGGAACTGGGCCACGAAGTAAGGAGAGCAACACAAAAGGAGCTGACCCAACGGGTCAGCTCCTTTTGTGATAGGCTTTTTACTTCAGGTTGAAGAAGGCGTCCTTGCCCAGGTACTGGGCCACGTCGTCCAGCTCCTCCTCGATGCGCAGCAACTGGTTGTACTTGGCCACGCGGTCGGTGCGGCTGGGAGCGCCGGTCTTAATCTGGCCGGCGTTGACGGCTACGGCGATGTCGGCGATGGTGGCGTCCTCGGTCTCGCCGGAGCGGTGGGACACGATGGCGGTGTAGCCGGCCCGGTTGGCCATCTGGATGGCGTCCAGGGTCTCGGTGAGGGTGCCGATCTGGTTGACCTTGATGAGGATGGCGTTGCCCACCTTCTTCTCGATGCCGGTGGCCAGACGCTCCACGTTGGTGACGAAGAGGTCGTCGCCCACCAGCTGCACCTTGGAGCCGATGGCCTTGGTGAGCATGGCCCAGCCCTCCCAGTCGGTCTCGGCCATGCCGTCCTCCAGGGAGATGATGGGGTAGGTGTCGGCGAACTTCTTCCACATATTGACCAGCTGGGCCTGGGTCAGCTTCTTGCCGGACTTGGGCTGGATATAGCACTTCTCCTTGTCGTCCCACCACTCGGAGGAGGCGGCGTCGATGGCGATCATGAAGTCCTCGCCGGGCTTGAAGCCGGCCTCCTCAATGGCCTTGACGATGACCTTCAGGGCGTCCTCATCCTTCTTCAGATTGGGGGCGTAGCCGCCCTCGTCGCCCACGCCGGCGGCGGGAGTGCCGTTCTCCTTCAGGGTATTCTTCAGGGTGTGGAACACCTCGGCGCACATACGCAGAGCCTCGCGGAAGCTCTTGGCGCCCACGGGCATGATCATAAACTCCTGGATCTCCACGTTGTTGGTGGCGTGAGCACCGCCGTTGAGAATGTTCATCATGGGAACGGGGAGCACCTTGGCGTTGACGCCGCCAATGTAGTTGTAGAGGCTGGTGCCCAGGCTCTCGGCGGCGGCCTTGGCGCAGGCCAGGGAGGCGCCCAGGATGGCGTTGGCGCCCAGGCGGGTCTTGTTGGGGGTGCCGTCCAGCTCGATCATGGCCTTGTCAATGGCGGTCTGGTCGAGGACGTTCATGCCCACCAGCAGGTCGGCGATCTCGGAGTTGACGTTGTTGACCGCCTTCTCCACGCCCTTGCCCATATAGCGCTTCTTGTCGCCGTCACGGAGCTCGCAGGCCTCGTAGATGCCGGTGGAGGCACCGGAGGGGACAGCGGCGCGGCCCACGGTGCCGTCTTCCAGGTAGACCTCCACCTCTACGGTGGGGTTGCCACGGGAGTCCAGGATCTCGCGGCCCAGAACGTCGACGATTTCAATGATCTGCTTCATAACAATGATCTCCTTTCGTAATAGCCCTCCCAAGGGAAGGCGCTAAGGGTACACAAAATCAAATCACGCTTCGATGAGCGTTTCTCCTGTCATCTCACGGGGCTTTTGCAGGCCCATGAGATCCAGCATGGTGGGGGCAATGTCGCAGAGCTTTCCGTCCCGCAGCTTTACGTCGGCGCCCACGATATAGAAGGGCACCAGGTTGGTGGTGTGGGCGGTGTAGGGGGTCTCCCCATCGTCCTCCAGCATCCGGTCGGCATTGCCGTGGTCGGCGGTGATGAGGGCCACGCCGCCCATCTTCTGAGTGGCCTCCACCACCTGGCTCACGCACTCGTCCACCGTCTCCACCGCCAGGCGGGCAGCCTCGTAGACGCCGGTGTGGCCCACCATATCGCAGTTGGCGAAGTTGAGGATGATGACGTCGTACTCCCCGCTCTCGATGCGTTTCACCGCTTCGGCGGCCACCTCGCGGGCGGACATATCGGGCTTCATATCATAGGTGGGCACCTTGGGGGAGGGGATGAGGCAGCGGTCTTCTCCGGGGAAGACGGTCTCCACGCCGCCGTTGAAAAAGAAGGTGACGTGGGCGTACTTCTCGGTCTCGGCAATGCGCAGCTGGGTCAGGCCCAACTGGGAGATATACTCGCCGAAGATGTTGTTCAGGCTCTCCTTGGGGAAGGCCACCTCCACGTTGGGCATGGAGGCGTCGTAAGAGGTGGTGCAGACAAAGTGCACAGGGAAGAAGCCCTTCTTCCGGGCAAAGCCGGTGAAGTCGGGATCCACAAAGGTTCGGGTGATCTCCCGGGCCCGGTCGGGGCGGAAGTTCATAAAGAGGATGGAGTCCCCTTCCCCGATCTCGGCATTCTCCGCCGTGATAACGGGGATGACGAACTCGTCGGTGACGTCGTCGGCGTAGCTCTGCTCCATGGCGCCCACAGGATCGCCGATGAAGCGCCGCTCACTCTCGCCGTAGACCATGGCTTTGTAAGCCTTCTCCACCCGATCCCAGTTGGTGTCCCGATCCATGGCGTAGTACCGGCCGGAGATGGTGGCGATCTGGGCGCCGTACTTGTCACAGGTCTCCTTCATCTGTTCCACAAAGCCCTTGCCGGAGGTGGGGGGCACGTCACGGCCGTCCATGAAGCAGTGGACAAAGATCTTGCCGCAGCCCAGGTCGTGGGCCATTTTCACAGCGGCCTGGATGTGGGTGATGTGGCTGTGGACGCCGCCATTGGACATGAGGCCGAAAATGTGGACGGCCTTGCCCGCCGCTTTTGCGGCCAGGATGGCATCCTTGTAGGCCTTGTTCTCAAAAAAGGAGCCGTCGTCGATGGCCTTGGTGATCTTGGGCAAGTCCTGGAAGACTACCCGGCCGGCGCCGATGTTGGTGTGGCCCACCTCGGAGTTGCCCATCTGGCCGTCGGGCAGGCCCACGTCCAGCCCGGAGGCGGACAGCTTACAGCCGGGGCACTCCTCAAAAACCTTGCCAAGGAAGGGCTTACGGGCGCTGGCAATGGCGTTGCCTGCCGTCTCCTCCCGGAGACCAAAGCCGTCCATGATGATCAAGGTGGTCGGTGTTTTACTCATAAGCTACCTCTTTTAATCTTGATTCGCGGCATTCACAATTTCCACGAACTGATCTGCCTTCAGGCTGGCACCGCCGATGAGGCCGCCGTCGATATCGGGCTGGGCCAGGAGTTCCTGGGCGTTCTTGGGATTCATGGAGCCGCCGTACTGGACGGTGACCGAGCGGGCCACCCGAGCTCCATACAGCTTGCGGATGATGGTGCGGATATGCTCACAGACCTCCTGGGCCTCGGCGGAGGTGGCGGTCTTGCCGGTGCCGATGGCCCAGATGGGCTCGTAGGCGAAGACCACATGGCGCATCTTCTCGGCGGGCACCCCGGCCAGGGCGCACTTGACCTGGTAGCTGATGAGCTCCAGGGTGACCCCCAGCTCCCGCTGCTCCAGGCTCTCGCCCACGCAGATGATGGGCCGCAGACCGGCCTCCAGGGCGGCCTTTACCTTCTTATTGACGGTGAAGTCGGTCTCGTTGTAATACTGGCGGCGCTCGGAGTGGCCGATGATGACGTACTTCACGCCCAGCTCCTTGAGCATCTCGGCAGAGACTTCGCCGGTGTAGGCGCCAGAGGACTCATAGTGGCAGTTCTCGGCGGCGATGGACACCCGGCTGTCTTTGAAAAGGCGGGTGGCGGCCTGGAGGTTCACAAAGGGGGCGCACAGCACCACCTCGCACCACTTGGGCCGGCCCAGCAGGGGCTTGAGCTCTTCGGCAAAGGCGCGGGTCTCGGACAGGGTCTTGTTCATCTTCCAGTTTCCGGCGATGATAGTCTTACGGTATCTTCTATTCACGGGTAAATGGCTCCTTTTTTATGAAATGAGAAAGGGGTTTCAGGCGTCGAGAAGGCAGGCCACACCGGGCAGTTCCTTGCCCTCCATGAACTCCAGGGAGGCGCCGCCGCCGGTGGAGATATGGGTCATCTTGTCGGCGTAGCCCAGCTGCTGGACAGCCGCCGCACTGTCGCCGCCGCCGATGATGGTGATGGCGTCGGTCTCGCTGAGGGCCTGGGCCACCGCCTTGGTGCCGGCGGCGAACTTCTCGAACTCAAACACCCCCATGGGGCCGTTCCAGATGACGGTGCCGGCGTCCTTCACCGCATCGCAGTAGAGCTTCACGGTCTCGGGGCCAATGTCCAGGCCCATCCAGCCGTCGGGGATGGCCCCGGTCTTGACCACGTCGCTGTTGGCGTCGGCGGCAAACTTATCGGCAATGACGGTGTCCACGGGCAGAAGGAGCTTCACGCCCTTGGCCGCAGCCTTCTCCACCATCTCCTTGGAGTAGTCCAGCCAGTCGGTCTCCAGCAGGCTGGCGCCCACCTTGCCGCCCATGGCGGCGTCGAAGGTGTAAGCCATGCCGCCGCCGATGATGATGGTGTCGGCGATCTCCAGCAGGTTATTGATGACACCGATCTTGGAGGAGACCTTACTGCCGCCCAGGATGGCCACCAGAGGCCGCTTGGGGTCGGCCAGGGCACCGCCGATGATCTCCAGCTCCTTCTGGATGAGGAAGCCGCTGACGGCGGGCAGATAGTCGGCCACCACGGCGGTGGAGGCGTGGGCGCGGTGAACGGCGCCGAAGGCGTCGGAGACGTACACGCCGTCAGACCCGGCCAGAGCGGCCATCTTCTTGGCAAGCTCCGGATCGCCCTTGGTCTCCCCCTTCTCAAAGCGGGTGTTCTGGAGGAGCATGATCTCGCCGCTCTTCAGGGCGGCGGCCTTGGCGGTGGCGTCGGGGCCCACCACATCGTCGGCCAGGATGACATCCTTGCCCAAAAGCTGGCTCAAACGGGCGGCCACAGGCTCCATCCGCAGCTCCTGCAGGGATTTCTTCCACTTCTCCTCAGTGAGGGCGGCGGGATCCTTGCCCTTCTCGGTCTGCTTCTTCACCCACTTGGCAAAGTCGGCCTCCGGCTTGCCCATGTGGGAGCAGGCGATGACGGCGGCGCCGTTGTCCAGCAGGTATTGGATGGTGGGCAGGGCGGCCCGGATGCGCTTGTCGTCGGTGATGATGCCGCTGCCGTCCTTGGCCAGGGGCACGTTGAAATCACAGCGCAGCAGGACTTTCTTGCCGGTCACGTCTACGTCCTTGACAGTCTTCTTGTTGTAGTTCATGGAAATTGCCCTCCTTTTTCATATTCCGCTTGGGGATGGTTCCCGGGCCATCTCCCCTATGGAGGAAAGACCGGCGAAGCCGGTCTGCCGCAGGGCCTCGTAAGCGAGGATGGCCACGGAGTTGGAGAGGTTCAGACACCTTGCGTCCGAACGGATGGGGATGCGGATACAGCGGTCTTCATGGGCACGGCGAAACTCTTCAGACAGGCCCTTGGTCTCCTTGCCGAAGAAGAGCCAGCACCCGTCCCGGAAGGTGACGCCGGGGTCGGCGTAGCTTCTGGGGGCTTTGGCGGTGGCCAGCCAGATATCCTCCGGGGCCTCTTGGGCGAAAAGTTCGTCCAGAGAGTGCCACAGGTGGAGATCCACCAGGTGCCAGTAGTCCAGCCCCGCCCGCTTCACCGCCTTATCGCTGATATCAAAGCCCAAAGGCTCTACCAGATGAAGGCGGATACCGGTGGCGGCGCAGGTGCGGGCCACGTTGCCGGTGTTGGGAGGGATCTCTGGCTCCACCAAAACGATATTCAGCATGGGGCGATCCCCTCCTTTTTGCCGCTCCGGCTATTGTACCCCATCCGTTCACAGATTTCAACTAAAATCAGGAGAAAATCATAAAAACTGGGTAGTTTTCTTAAATAGATGAAAATTTTACACAAAATTTTATGAAAACGAGAAAAAGCCTTTGCCCACGCTTTTCTGCTTTGCTTCTCCGGCTGAGTGTGATAAAATAACCTTGTTTTACAAAAGGCGCGCCCAGCGCCGCCAGTTCTAAAAGAGGAAGGAGCCGGCGAGAGATGGAAAAGAAACGGCTTGTGATCAAAGTGGGTACTTCCACCCTTCTGCGCCAGGGCGGCGGGGTGAACCTGCGGGAGATGGATGCCCTGGCCCGGGTGCTCTCCGATCTGAAAAATATGGGCCACCAGGTCATCCTGGTCTCCTCCGGCGCCATCGGCGTGGGAGCGGGGAAGCTGGGACTCAAGGAGCGGCCTGCGCAGCTGCGGTTCAAGCAGGCCGCCGCCGCGGCAGGCCAGTGCGAGCTGATGCACCTCTACGACAAGTTTTTTGGGGAGTACGGCCAGGCGGTGGCCCAGATATTGCTCACCGATGAGGACGTGGATCACCCTGTCCGGGCGGAGCACCTGTCCGGCACCTTCGAGGCTCTGCTGGAGCTGGGCTGTATCCCGGTGGTGAATGAGAACGACTCGGTCTCCGCCGCCGAGATCGAGACGGGGCAGAAAAAAGTGCTGGGCGACAATGACACCCTCTCCGCCATCGTGGCGGGGCTGTGCGGGGCCGACCTGCTGGTGCTGCTCAGCGACATCGACGGCCTCTACGATGCCGACCCCCGGAAAAACCCGGGGGCCAAGCTCATCCACCGGGTGGAGGCCATTACCCCGGAGATCGAGGCTCTGGCCGGAGGGGGCGGCACCAAGTGGGGCACCGGCGGGATGTACACCAAGCTCACCGCCGCCAAGCGCGCCATGGCCCATGGCATTGAGATGGTCATTGCCAACTCCGACAAGCTGGACGCCCTCTACGACATCGTGGAGGGGAAGGATGTGGGCACCCGCTTCGGGGGGAAATGAAAAAACGCTACCTATTATATAAAGTGAGTTGATGGATATGACAGCGTTGGAAAAGCAGGGCCTGGCCGCCAAGAACGCGGAACGTGTGCTGGCTGTGGCGGGCCAGGAGCGGAAAGACACCGCCCTTCTGACAATAGCCGACGCCCTGATGGCCCGGCGGGAGGAGTGGCTCTCCGCCAATGCCGCCGACCTGGCCGCCGCCCGGGCGGGGGGAATGAAGGAGTCCATGCTGGATCGGCTGGCTCTGGATGAGGGGCGCATCGCCGCAATCGCCGAGGGGGTGCGCCAAGTGGCTGCCCTTCCCGACCCGGTGGGGCAGGTGGTGAAGACTGCTACACGGCCCAATGGCCTGAAGCTGGAACAGCGGCGGGTGCCCCTGGGGGTCATCGGTATCATCTATGAGGCACGTCCCAACGTCACCGTGGACGCCGCCGCTCTCTGCCTGAAGGCGGGCAACGCCTGCATCCTGCGGGGCGGGAAGGAGGCCTTCCGCTCCAACCGGGCGGCGGTGGACATTCTGCGGGATGCTCTGGAGTCGGTGGGCCTGCCCCGGGACTGTGTGGCCCTGGTGGAGGACACCAGCCGGGAGAGCGCCAATGAGATGATGAATTTGACCCGGTACCTGGACGTGCTCATCCCCCGGGGCGGGGCAGGGCTCATCCGTTCGGTGGTACAAAACGCCCGGGTGCCCGTGATCCGCACCGGGGAAGGGGTGTGCCATATCTATGTCCACGCCAAGGCAGACCTTCCTATGGCGGCCCGCATCCTATATAATGCCAAATGTTCCCGGCCCTCGGTGTGCAACGCCGCCGAGTGTGTGCTGGTGGATGAGGAAGTGGCGGCGGAATTTCTCCCCCTGGCCTGGGAACAATTAAAGGAGAAAAATGTGGCCCTCCACGCCGACGCTGCGGCCAGAGCCATCCTTCCCTGGGCCGACCCCGCCGGGGAGGAGGACTGGGACAGGGAGTACGGCGACTATCAGCTGGCGGTGAAGGTAGTCACCGGGTCGGAGGAGGCGGTGGATTTCATCGCCCGCCACGGCACAGGCCACTCCGAGGCCATCGTCACCGGGGATGCCGATGTGGCCCGGTGGTTCATGGATCGGGTGGACGCGGCGGCGGTCTATGTCAATGCCTCCACCCGGTTCACCGACGGCTTTGAGTTCGGCCTGGGAGCGGAGATCGGCATCTCCACCCAAAAGCTCCACGCCCGGGGGCCGATGGGGTTGGAGGAGCTGACGGGCACAAAATATCTCATTTACGGCGCCGGACAAGTCAGAGAGTGAACTGGAAGAAAATTTTAACGGTTTTTGAATTTTTCTTTTACTTCCCCTATTGTATTTTTGTCACCGTTTTGTTACAATTATGACTGCGAAGAAATTTCAGCCCCAAAAAATACGAAGGAAAAGGTGGAATGTTCCATGAAGTTCAAGAAACTCCTGTCCCTGGCTCTCTCCGCCGCCATGGTGCTGTCTCTGGCAGTGCCCGCCATGGCTGCTGACGAGGCCGCCGAGGTGACCGTCGAGCCCTACGTCGTCTCTGAAGACGTGAAGGACGGCATCGTCATCCTCCACTCCAACGACGTTCACGGCGCCATTGAGGGCTATGCCAAGATGGCCGCCCTGAAGGCCATGTTTGAGAAGGCCGGCGCTGACGTTATCGTTGTGGACGCCGGCGACTACATCCAGGGCGACTCCAGCGTCAGCGTCAGCATGGGCGACACCGCCGTGGAACTGATGAACATGGCTGGTTATTCCCTTTCTGCCCTGGGCAACCACGAGTTCGACTACGGCTACGAGAACATGAAGGCCCTGGCCGAGAAGGCCGACTTCGAGATCCTGGCCGCCAACGTCCTCTTTGAGGGCAAGCCCGCTTTCGGCACCAACAAGGTGGTGGAGCTGGGCGGCAAGAAGATCGGTTTCTTCGGCATGGCTACTCCCGAGACCGCTACCAAGGCCCACCCCGCCAAGATCAAGGGCGTGACCTTCGCCGGCGGCGAGGAGATGTACAAGGTGGCCGAGGAGCAGGTCAAGGAGCTGGAGGCCGCCAAGGTCGACTACGTCATCTGCCTGGGCCACCTGGGTATCGATGATGAGACTGCTGTCAACGCCAACCGCTCCGTCGACCTTCTGGAGAAGGTGGAGGGTATCGACGTGTTCGTCGACGGTCACTCCCACTCCACCGAGGAGGCCATTGTTGAGAAGACCAACGCCGAGCGCAAGGTGGGCGAGACTGTTCTGACCTCCACCGGCACCAAGTTTGCCAACGTCGGTGTTGTTGTCATCGACAAGGACGGCAAGATCACCACCGACTGCGTGAACACCGAGGCCATCACCGTGGCCGAGGACGACAAGATCCTGGCCCGCGCTGAAGAGATCAAGGCCGAGATCGAGGCCGACTACGGCAAGGCTTTTGCCAAGAGCGAGGTAGAGCTCAACGGCGACAAGGCTCCCGGCAACCGCACCCAGGAGACCAACCTGGGCGATCTTATCACCGACGCCATGCTCTGGTACGCCACCAAGGAAGACCTGGGCGTGGCCGCTGAGAACGTTGTGGCTATCACCAACGGCGGCGGCATCCGTGCCGCCATCAAGGCCGGCGACATCAGCAAGAAGGACGTGAACACTGTCCTGCCCTTCGGCAACACCGTGGCCGTGGACTACGTCACCGGCGCCGTTCTGCTGGAGGTGCTGGAGGCTTCCACCTTCTGCACTCCCGCCGCTGTGGGCGGCTTCCCCCAGGTGGCCGGTATCGAGTTCACCGTCAACGTGGGCAAGGCCTTTGACGCCGGCGAGAACTACGAGGGCACCACTTACGCCGCTCCCAACTCCATCAACCGTGTGACCGTCAACTCCATCAACGGCAAGGAGCTTGACCTGGAGGCCACCTACGCTGTGGTCACCAACGACTTCCTGGCCGCCGGCGGCGACACCTACTACGCCCTGTCCGTCTCCGACCGCATCACCGACACCGGCGCTCCCCTGGATGAAGTGTTGATGCAGTACATCACCGATGTGCTGGAGGGCACCGTGGGCGAGAAGTATGCCGAGCCCCAGGGCCGCATCACCATCGTCAACCGGCCCGAGGGCCTGGTGGAGGACGCTTGGTGGTACGACGCCGCTGTCCGCACTCTGGATGCCTTTATCCTCAATGGCACCGACAAGGGCTTTGACCCCGACGCCACTGTGACCACTGCCACCGTTTACCAGATGCTCTACAACATGGAGGGCAAGCCTGCCGCCGGTGAGGGCGACAAGGTGGTGACCACCGTCGAGAAGGCCTGGTATGTGGACGCTGTCAACTGGGGCGCCAACAACGGCCTGTTTACCGAGGAGACCTTCGAGGATGACAGTGTCATCGACCGCGCCGGCATTAAGGCCATCATGGATGCCTACTGCGCCCTCAAGGAAGTGCCCAACGAGAACATCATGGTGGGCAATGAGAACGGCGATATGATGCTGGACAAGGATCTTACCCGCGCCGAGTTCGCTCAGGTCGTCTGTAACCTGATGGACGCCGCTAACTGATCTGGAATAAAAAGAAAGGCTTCGGACATTCCGAAGCCTTTCTTTTTTCCGTAAAGAACCATTGTCTTTTGGACGAAGAACTGGTATTATAATAATGCTTTTTGCCCCACAAAAGATGAATAAAGAAAGGTGAATCGTACATGAATTGGAAGAAGCTCACATCCCTTGTCCTTTCCGCCGCGCTGGCGGCTTCCCTGGCCGCCCCGGCCATGGCCGCCGACCTGCCTGAGGGCTGGACTCCTGCCGACGGCGCCCGCACTGCCGCCGAGCCCTGGTACGCCGAGGCCCAGGCCTATGTGACCGAGCAGGGCTATATGTCCACTGTGGACGGCACCAACTTTGCCGCCGAGAACACCATCACTCGTGCCACCGTGTTCCAGACCCTTTGGAACATGGAGGGCAATCCGAGGATGGCTGACGCCGCCTCCTTTACCGATGTGGCCGAGGACGCCTGGTACGCCGGCGCCGCCGCCTGGGCCGAGGCCGTGGGCCTCACCGAGGGCGACTCCGGCAAGTTCGAGGGCGACCGTGAGATCACCCGTGCCGAGGTGGCCGCCATCTTCTCCCGCTATGCCGCTCTGGACGGCTGGCTGGTAGATGTCTCCACCAGCCCCGCTCTTACCGCCCCTGACTACGACACCGTGCCCGACTGGGCCGCCACCGAGGTGGCCGAGTGCTACAAGCTGGGTCTGATGAAGGGCAACGAGTACGGTGAGATCAACCCCACTGACCTGATGACCCGGGCCGAGCTGGCCACCATGCTCAAGAGCTATGACGAGCTGGTGCCCATCTACCTGACCCGCGATGTGGAGATCGAGGTGCCCGAGACCGACGGTATCCCCGCCCACACCATCCCCGGTGTGCTCACCCTGCCCGGCGCCCACGAGGGGGAGACCTTCCCCGCCGTGGTCATGCTTCACGGCACCGGCTCCAACAAGGATGAGGCCGGCAACGGTTACCTCACCGCCGCCCCCAGCCTGGCTATGAACGGCATCGCCTCCCTGCGTATCGACTTCATGGGCAGCGGCGACTCCGAGGCCGATTACGCCGATTACAACTATTCTTCCGCCAACATCGACGCCAAGGCCGCCGCTGACTTCCTGGCCGAGGAGGCCACCGTGGACGGCGACAAGCTGGCCGTCATGGGCTGGAGCCAGGGCGGTACCAACGCCCTGCTGGCCGCCGCGGCCTATCCCGAGACCTTTAAGGCCGCCGTCACCTGGTCTGGCGCGCTGGATCTGTCCACTCTGTTTGAGGACTTTGACAAGGCCTATGCCACTGCCAAGAAGGACGGCAGCATCGAGCTGGCCTTTGACTGGCGGGACTCCCTCATGGTGGGTGAGCGCTGGTTCAAGGAGGTCAAGGGCACCGATGTGCTCAAGACCATCAAGGGCCTGGAGACCCCTGTGCTGGCCATCAACGGCGACAAGGACGACGTTGTCCTGCCCGAGAACGCCGACAAGATCGTGGAGGCTGTGAAGAACGGCCGGGTCTGTCTGGTGGAGGGCGCCGACCACACCTACAACGTCTTCGCCGAGGAGAATTTTGAGACCATCTACAAGGTGGCCGACATCACCGCCGGCTTCCTGGAGGAGACCCTGAACGGCTACGTCTCCGGCACCGTTTCCGCTGTCAGCAAGTACGGCAACGTGGGCACCGACATCTATGCCGACGTCTTTGTGGGCGCCGGTTACACTGTGGGCGATATGCTCACCGTCACCGTGGGCGAGAACGCTGTGGACGCCCCCTTCGGCACCGGCTACTCCAACGTGGATACCGGCAATGTGATCGTTCTCACCGATACCTCCAACGACACCATTGCCGCCGCCGTCAACATGGGCAACTTCTCCCAGACCTACAACGCCCCCGTGGGCGCCGCCATCCGCTTCCAGATGAAGGAGAAGGAGGGCTACCTGGAGGAGTACACCATCCGCAACATCGACTCCCTGCGCACCAACGACATTGCGGACTATGGCGACGACGAGGCCGTCTTTGCCAACTTCCGGGCCGTCACTCTGGGCGATATCGCCGAGGGCAAGCTCTACCGTGCCTCCAGCCCCGTGAACCCGGAGCTGGGCCGCAACACCTATGTGGACAAGCTCATCAAGGAGGCCGGGGTGAAGACCATCATCGACCTGGCTGACTCCGAGGAGGAGTATGCCGCTTACGAGGGCGTGGCCGATTCCTATGCCGCCGCCATCAACACCGTGAAGCTGGATATGGGTGTGGACTTTGCCGCCGAGGACTTCACCACCAAGCTGAAGACCGGCTTGGAGTACATGCTCTCCAACGAGGGCCCCTATCTGGTGCACTGCAACGAGGGTAAGGATCGGGCCGGCTTTGTCACCATGCTGCTGGAGTGCCTCATGGGCGGCAAGCTGGACGAGATCGTGGATGATTATATGCTCTCCTATGAGAACTACTACCACGTGGAGCACGATTCCGACCGCTGGAACCGCATTGCCCAGAGCAACGTGATCACCAACCTGCTGAAGCTTACCGGGGCCGAGGACGAGAAGGCTCTGGCCGAGGCCGACCTGGTCAAGGCCGCCGAGACCTACCTCACCGAGACTGTGGGCCTCACCGCAGAGCAGGTGGAGGGCCTGAAGGCTGCCCTGTCCGCCTAAGGGATTTCCCGGGAAACACAAAAAGGGGCCGCTCTCTTGAGGGAGCGGCCCCTTTTTCACGCTTTTTGAGAGAATTGGATCAGTCCAGCCCTTCCAGTTCCTCCAACCATAGGTTGGCTACGGCATCGCTGGGCATACGCCAGTCCCCTCTGGGAGAGAGGGCCAGGGAGCCCACCTTGGGGCCGTCAGGGAGGCAGGAGCGTTTGAACTGCTGGGAAAAGAACCGGCGGTAGAAGCTCCGCAGCCACTTCAAAAGGGTGGAGCGGTCGTAAGTCCGGCCGAAGGCCTGTTCTGCCAGCCGAAGTATCTTTTTTGGGGGGAAAGCCCAGCGGATGACATAGTAGAGGAAGAAGTCGTGGAGCTCATAGGGGCCCACGATGTTCTCGGTCTTCTGGCTGATCTCCCCTGCCACAGCGGGGAGGAGCTCCGGGGACACAGGGGTGTCCAGAATGTCCTCCAGCACTTGGGAGAGGGCCCCGTCCTCCTGGGCCTTGTCCCCGGCCACGTAGGCCACCAGGTGCCGTACCAGGGTCTTGGGGATGCCGGCGTTGACGGCATACATGCTCATATGGTCGCCGTTGTAGGTACACCAGCCCAGGGCCAGTTCAGAGAGGTCGCCGGTACCGATGACCAGGCCCCCGGTCTGGTTGGCAATGTCCATGAGTACCTGGGTGCGCTCCCGGGCCTGGGCATTTTCGAAGGTTACATCGGTGTTTTCCATGGACTGTCCGATGTCGGCAAAGTGCTGTTTTACCGCCGCGGAGATATCCACCGTTTTCAGGGTGGCTCCCATCCGCTCGGAGAGCAGCTCCGCATTGGAGCGGGTGCGGCGAGTAGTGCCGAAGCAGGGCATGGTGACGGCGATAATATCGCTGGTCGGGCGATCCAGCAGCTTCATGGCCACCCCGGTGATGAGGATGGCCAGGGTGGAATCAAGGCCGCCGGAAAGACCGATGACGGCGGTCTTGGCCCCGGTGTGCTCCAGCCGCTTCTTCAGGCCCAGAGCGGCGATCTTCAATACCTCCTCACACAGCTCGGCCTGCTCCGCCTCATCCTGGGGGAAGAAAGGGGAGGGGGAGACGCTGCGGGTGAGGGGGGTCTCCGCACATTCCAATGAGAAGGAATGCTGTGTGCTGTATTCGCTCTCTACGTAAGGGAAGGTGTTGCGCCGCCGCCGCTCATAGGAGAGCTTGTCCACGTCGATCTCGCTGATGGTGAGGCCGGTGGAGAATTTCCGCTGGGCCAGCAGGGCGCCGTCTTCCATCACGATGCTGTGACCGGCAAAGACCATATCGGTGGTGGACTCTCCCTCCCCAGCGCTGGCGTAGACATAGCCGCACACACACCGGGCGGATTGGTTGGCGACCAGATTCCGGCGGTAGAGGGATTTGCCTGCCGTCTCATCGGAGGCAGACAGGTTCAGGATAAGGGTGGCCCCGGCGGCGGCCAGACGGAAGCTGGGAGGTTCTATCGTCCACAGATCCTCGCAGATCTCCGCGCCGATGACCAGATTGGGCATGGTCTCGCAGAAGAAAAGGGAATCGGCATCCAGAGTGGTCTCCTGACCACATAGGGAGAGGAAGGGTTCGGAGACTCCCCTCCCGGAGGTGAACCACCGGCCCTCATAAAACTCGCCGTAGTTGGGGACATGGATCTTGGGAACCAGTCCCAAAATATTGCCCTGGTGTATTATTGCGGCACAATTATACAAATTGTTTTTATATTTTAACGGCAGACCCAGGGCGGTGACCATATCCAGGTTTTTGGTGGCTTCCAGGACGGTGGCCAAACCCTCCTCGGCCCCCTTCAAGAGGGTGTCCTGGAGAAAGAGGTCGCCGCAGGTGTAGCCCGTCAGGCACAGTTCGGGCAGGCACAAGACCCGCACACCCTGACGGTCGGCCTCCCGCATGAGGGTAAAGATCTGTTCCGCATTGTACCGGGGGTCGGCCACCCGAATTTTTGGCACGCCGGCCGCCACCTTGATAAATCCATCCTTCATGGAGAGACCTCCTTGAGTAATGTGGTTTTATTTTACCCCTTCTCCCGAAAAAAGACAAGAGGATGTCTGTTTTTGGTTCGGAGGGACGGATAGAGTGAAAGGAAACCGTCAGGGTTTCCTTTCACTCATTTAAGGCATAAACACACACCCAAAAAGTCCCTGACCAAAGGTCAGGGACTTTTTGGGTGTGTGTTTTGTTGCAGAGAGATAGAGAGGGTAGGGAGGATGCGTAGTGTGTTCTGGCTTCTTCCTGTGTCCATATTGAAGATACCAAACAATTACGACGAAACTTTGACGGAAGTGTGAATAATTTGTAAATTACCTGGTTTGATAGCAAAATACCTTACATTTTGTTTCTACTTTACATATTTCACATCGATCATTTTTCTGCCTGCCAAAGGTATCCCAGAGCTTTTAGGGCGGCCTCGCCCCGATCCAGGGCCTTCTCCTCTGCGGCCCGGATGGTGTGAAGGTGGAGGCCGTCGGTGAGCTGTGACAGGGGCTGGGCGCCGCTCTGGGCGCTCTGGGCCAGGAACTGGCTCACATCGTACCGGGAACGCAGCTGGAGCTGGCCGGCAAGTTGACCGTAGATGGGGTGCTCCACGATCACATCCACCACCTCACAGCCCACATCCACCAGAGCGTTGAGCTCTGCCTCCATTCCCGCTGCGTCATGGAGGCAGGCCAAGGTGCGCGTCAGGCCGGGGGCGCGGCCGGAGACGTAGCCCCGGGGGGTGGCGGTGACAGGGTGGCCTGCCGCCCGAAGAAGGGCTACATCCCCTACGATGATCTGGCGGCTTACCCCCAGTTCCTTAGCCAAAGCGGTGGCGCTCACAGGGCTTTCGGCAGTGTGCAGGGCCTGCAGGATGGCTTTGCGCCGGGTCTGGGCGTCCATAGTCTCCATCTTGTTCCTCCCACGCATGATTTTTTCTTAGTATTATATAATATACCATAGTTTTTCCGGCGTGGAAAGGCTTCCGTGGGTTGATTTTTCCGGGCTGTAGTGTTAAAATGATTTGTAAATTTTTAACACTGGGAGAGGGAGGCGCCGGAAATGACCCGAGAAGAGGCTTTTGAGTTCCTGGATCGCACTGCCAAGGGTATTGCGGAAATGTTTGGCCCCTCCTGCGAGACTCTGGTGCAGGACATGGGCAACCCCAGGCATCCCATTCTGTCTATTTATAATGGTCAGGTCTCCGGCCGGGAGGTGGGTTCCACCCTGGATATCCTGGGTTCCGACAAGGTGCTGGACGCTGCCACTCTGGCCAATGACTTTGTTAACCTCTATGCCACCACCCCCTCGGGCCAGCAGATAAAATCCTCTACCTTCCACATGGTGGGAGAGGATTACGACCTGGCGCTGGGCATTGATTTTGACTTTACCGTCCTCTCCTTCGCCAACCGCACCCTCATGGGCCTGATGAATGCCGAGGCCGACCTGCAGAGTGCTCTTTGGGCTGGAGGAGCAGGCCAGATGAATCAGATCTTTGAGGAGTGCCTTGCCGCTCTGGGCAAGCCCATTGAAGAGCTGAATAAGAAAGACCGGTTCCGGCTGGTGACTCTGCTGGATCAAAAAAATTTCTTTTCCTTCCGCAAGTCGGTGCCCTTTGTGGCCTCCCGGCTGAAGGTGTCCCGGTACACCGTCTACAAATATTTGGGTGAGCTGGCCGACGAGAAGGCCGCCGCCGGAAAAGAGTGAAGCTATGGAACTCAAAGAGCGCATCGACAGTTACTTTAATGACCCCGCAGTACGCCAGGGGCTGGTCTCCGCCGTCTCCCACCTGGTGGCGGTGAAGAGCGTGAGGGGAGAGGCCAGTCCTGAGGCACCCTTTGGCCCCGGCCCCCGGGCCGCTTTGGACGAGGCGCTGAAGCTCTGCGCCGAGCTGGGTTTTTCCGCCAGAGACTACGACCACTATGTGGGACTGGCCGACATAAACGACAAGGAGACCCAGCTCCACATCCTGGCCCACCTGGACGTGGTGGGGGAGGGCTCCGGCTGGGCCACCGACCCCTATACCTGTGTGGAAAAGGACGGTATCCTCTACGGCCGGGGGGTCAGCGACGATAAAGGCCCCCTCTGCGCCGCTCTCTTCGCCATGAAGGCGGTGAAGGATCTGGGTCTCCCCGTCACCAAGAACGCACGGCTCATCATGGGCACCGACGAGGAGTCGGGCAGCGGTGACATCAAGTATTACTATGCCAGGGAGCCTTACGCCCCCCAGAGCTTTTCCCCGGATGCGGATTTCCCCCTCATCAACGTTGAGAAGGGGCACTATTTTCCGGAGTTCGGCGCTTCCTGGCCCGCTGTGATGGTGGAGCCCCGGGTGGCTCTTTTGAACGGCGGATTCCGGCACAACGTGGTGCCCCCCGATGCCCAGGCCGAGGTGCTGGGCCTTACTGCCGGAGACGTGCGGCCTTTCTGCGGTGCGGTGGAAGGCAAGTCTGGGGCAATATTTACCCTTACCGATATGGTGGGAGGCGTGCGCATCCACTGCGCCGGCAAGAACGCCCACGCAGCCAGTCCTGATGACGGCATCAACGCCATCCAGGCCCTGTTGGAGCTTCTTGCCGCCCTGCCGCTGGGAGAGTGTAGCTCTACCCGGGCTGTCCGGGCCATGGCGGAGCTTTTCCCTTACGGCGACAACCGGGGCAAAGCCTTGGGCATCGCGCAGTCCGATCCCGAGAGCGGGGAGCTGACCTTGAATTTGGCTCTTATGACGCTGAGCGAGAAGGGCTTTTCTGCCAAGTTTGACGCCCGTGTGCCCATCTGCGCCACCAAGGAAAACTGTGCTGATGTCTGCGCCGCAGCCTTAAAGGACAGGGGGATCACCATCACTGGGGACGAGAAGATGACCCACGTCCATGTGGTAGAGGCCGACGCTCCCCTGGTGAAGACTCTGCTGGCGTGCTACAGCGCCTACACCGGGGTGGCCGACCCCAAGCCTTTAGCCATTGGCGGCGGGACTTACGTCCACGATATCCCCGGCGGTGTGGCCTTTGGCTGCGATTTCCCCGGTTTCGATCCCAAAATGCATTCAGCTAACGAGCAGGCCAGCGTGGACAATCTCATCAAGTCCGCTAAAATTTTTGCCCTGGCCATTGCCCAGCTGTGTAAATAAAGAAGAGCGGAGCAAGGTTTTGCGAGGGAGCTTGGACTGAAGCGAGGGCGAGCGCAGGGGCACGAAGTGACCCGGAGACCAGCCCGAGTCGGAGGGAAAGCGACCGAGCGAAAAAACCTTGCGAAGCTTGACAAGAAACGTGATAGACAAGGAGAAAGAGGAAATGAAGAATATCAAACGCATTGGGCTCCTGGCTTTGGCCCTGGGCATGGTGATGAGCCTGGCTGCCTGCGGCGGCAGCGGCCTGAACAAGGATGACGCTATAACTTACGTCACCGGCATCATTGAAGAGAACTACCTGGGTACTGCCAGCGAGGAGTTCAAGAAGCTGGTGGATACCACCGATGAGAAGGTGCAGTCCATCTACGAGGAAAGCATGGACACCGAGGTGGAATACTTCTTCTACAACTACGCCATCGAATACCCCACCGACGAGCTCCGGGAGGAGGTCAAGGAGCTGTATAAGGAGATCTACAGCCACACCAAGTTTGAGGTGGTCTCCGCCGCCGAGCAGGACGACGGCTCCTTCTCCGTGAAGGTGACGGTCTACCCCATCAACATCGCCCACCTGGCCGAGGAGGAAATGGAGACCGCTCTGGAGCCCTGGTATGAGAAGTATCCCACTGAGGTACAGGACGAGATGAGCGAGGAGGAGCTGGAGGCCGCCGATGCCGAGTGGGCCCGCATTATCGTGGACGCCTTCCAGTCCAAGCTCCCCGAGATCGGCAACCTGGACGCCCAGTCCGCCAGTGTCCAGCTGGAGAAGGATGAGGACGACTACTATTCCATCACCGACGATGATTTCTACCGTCTGGACGCCATGATCATCGACTATCCCTACTACGAGGGCTAAGCTTACATAGAAGGAAACGCCGTGGTCAGCTGACCACGGCGTTTCTTTATGTCTCCAACTCCATGACGGAGATCTCATAGGCGGTGCGCTCCAGCTCTGCTCCGTCGATCACTTTGCGGTACTTCCGGCTTTGGAGCCGTCCGGTAATATGTACGCTGTCCCCCACCGCCAGCTCGGCGCAGGCCCGGGCCAATCCGCCCCAGGCGATACAGGGCAGGTAGTCCGCCCGGCCGTAACGGCGGTTCACCGCCAGCAGCAGGTCGCAAATTTCCCGGCCCAAGGGGGTGCGGCGGAGGTTGGGGGCCTTGCACAGCACCCCGCAGAGCTCCAGTTGATTCATATGCTCCCCCTCTGTGGGCAGAAGGTTCCGGGCAAAAAAGGTGATGACCAGGCGGCTTCCCACTCCGCTGCGGTTGTTGAAGGAGCGCACCTCCCCCGTAAGCTCGTATTCCCGGCCTACCTCCACAGGACACTGGGTCAAAAGGGCTTCGTCCAGCACCACATTGAGCACATCCGCCGTGCCGCTGAGCCGCTCCACCTCTAAAGGGAAGGTGTAATAGGCCACGCCGTGATTGCTGTGGGAGGGGCGGGGGGGCTCTGCGGCCCGGCCCCGAAGGGTGGCCTGATTTCTGCTGTCCATTGCTGTCACGCTCCTTTGGTATTGTGTGACAGTATATGAGACAGGCTCCCCTGTTATGATAGCAAAAAGAGACCTCTCCACCGGGAGAGGTCTCTTTTTGCTGATGTTTTATCTGTCCCACTTCTGGATAAGGGCGCGGATCTGGTCGGCAAATTTGCCCAAGTCCTTGTTGGTGCCGCCCTTGTTGTGGCGGATGACGGCCAGCAGCTGCTGGCCAACCTCCTCCAAACGCCGGTAGGCGGGGGAGCCTGCCGGGGAGGAGGGCTGGGCCTCCTTGATGGCCGGGGGGATGCCGGGGGCCAGCATCCGGTCGGAGAGCAGGTCGTAGACCTCCTCGTAGTCCGGGGCGTGGGCGGCGAAGCCCTTGTCCTTGAGGATGTCGGCATAGGCTACCGTCACGTCCTTGTCGCCGTGGATCACAAAGACCTGGCGGGGAGGCTGTGTCCGAAAGCACTCCATCCATTGGAGAAGGCCCTTCTGGTCGGCGTGGGAGCTGAGACCCTCCACCCGGGTGATGCGGGCCTGGACAAAAATTTCTTCTCCAAAGAGCTTCACCGTTTTGGCCCCCTCCAAAAGCCGGCGGCCCAGGCTGCCCTCTGCCTGGTAGCCCACAAAGACCACGGTACACTCCCGGCGCCAGAGGTTGTGCTTCAGGTGGTGGCGGATGCGCCCGGCGTCGCACATGCCGGAGGCGGAGAGGATGACCCGGCACTTGCCGTCGGCGTTGAGGGCCTTGGACTCCTCCACCGTCTCGGTGAGCACCAGGCCGGGAAAACGGAAGAGGTTTCCGTTTCGAACGGCGTCGATGGCCTCCTCGTCCAGGTAGCCGGTGAGGTCGCCGGAGAAAATTTCCGTAGCCTCCTTGGCCAGGGGGGAGTCCACCACCACCTCAAAATCGGGGATGGACTTCACCAGTCCCTCCTCCTTGATCTCCCGAATAAAGTACAAAAGCTCCTGGGTGCGGCCTACGGCGAAGGCGGGGATGATGACATTGCCCCCCTGGCCCAGGGTCTCGTCGATGATCTGGGCCAGCTCCTCCTTGTAGGGGGCCATTTGGCCGTGGAGCCGGTCGCCATAGGTGGATTCGGTGACCACAAAGTCGGCGGAGCCGTCCACCGGCTGGGGGTCGCGGATGATAGGCTGGTCGGTGTTGCCCAGGTCGCCGGAGAAGACGATCTTCCGGGTGACGCCCCCTTCGGTGAGCCAGAGCTGGGCCTGGGCGGAGCCCAACAGGTGTCCCGCGTCCACAAATTCCAGCTCCACATCGTCGTGGAGCTGTACCCGCTCTCCGTACTCCGCGGGCACCAACAGCTCCAGAGTGGCCTGGGCGTCCTGGATGGTGTAGAGGGGTTCCACCGGCTCCTTGCCTGCCCGCTTGCCCTTCTGGTTTTCCCAGTTGGCGTCGCTCTCCTGGATGTGGGCGGAGTCCATGAGCATGATGGAGAGCAGTTTGGCGGTGAGCCGGGTGCAGTAGATAGGCCCCCGGAAGCCACGCTTTACCAGCAGGGGCAGCCGGCCCGAGTGGTCGATGTGGGCGTGGGTGACGATGACGGCCTCCACCATGCCAGGATTGAAGTCCAGGATGCTGTTGTCCACCTCATCCCGTCCCTGCTGCAGGCCGCAGTCAATGAGGTACTTGCGTCCGCCGCACTCCACACAGTGACAGCTTCCCGTGACGGCCCTTGCCGCGCCGAAGAATGTGAGCTTCATACCGAACCCTCCCGCAAAAGATTGGCCTTCCTAATTTTAGTATAGCACATCCTTCGGGAGAATCTATGAAAAATTTATGAAATCATGTGTGCGTCTCCTGGAACCACTTCCAGCTCATGAAATAGGTCAAAAGGATGCCGCCGAAGAGGAGAGGGAAGAAGACCCACAGGCGGACGGCCTCCGAGGCCAGGAAGGTGAGCAGGATCAGAGCCAGGCCGGACAGGAAGAACACCCGGCCGCCCAGCCGCTGGGTCTTGTTCCACACATCCGGGTCATTGAGGGCCCAGGGAGTGCGGATGCCCATGAACCAGTTGGTCTTGATCTTGCCCATCATGTTGCCGGCCACGGCCAGGATAACGCCGACGGCCAGGCAGATCACCGTTCCTACGTCGATGCGGCCGGGGTAAAAGGTCTCGCAGAGGGTGACGGCCATGGCCAGCAGCAGGATGAGAGGTACCAGCGGCCCAAAAAAGTCATACCGGCCTTGGAATTTCTCGTAATTTTCCCGCTTGGGGTCAAACCTGGGGAGAAATTGGAACAGGAGGGCAAGCAGAGGGCTGGCGCCCGCCAGGAGCCACAGCATAGCGGGAGAGGAATAGGTGACCACACCGCTTGTGCTCCAATGGGTGGGGACTTGCTCCGGCAGATGGGGCCAGCACAGGGCCACCATCACCAGGGGCAGAAGGGCCAGAAACCACATGATAAAAATAGCTTTTTTATTCTTCATTGCGGGCATCTCCTTTCAGACCGGCGATCCAGCCGGTGATCTCGTCCAGTACGGACAGGTTGAGTTCATAGTAGATATACTTCCCGCGCCGCTCATCGCTGATGAGCCCAGCTTCCTTGAGGACAGAGAGGTGGTGGGACACGGTGGCTCCCGTCATGTCAAAGCAGCTGCCGATGTCTCCGGCGGTCTTGGCCCCGGCCTTCAGCAGGTCGAGGATGGCCCGGCGAGTGGGGTCGGAGAGGGCCTTGAAGGTACTTTGAAAGGACAACACATCACCTCATTTCGATTTCTGTCTAAATGATAGCATGAAAAAAGAGGGCTGTCAAGAACATTTAGAAAATTATCTAAATATTTTTTAAAAGAGACAGCCCCTGGCTTCGGCCAGGGGCTGTTGGATGACTTTATTGTTCGTCGGTCTTCTCTTCTGTGGGGGAGAGCCTTGTCACCTTGGCCCACTCCACCCGGCGGTCGGAGAGCTCCTCCACCTGGATACGAAGGCCGTAGGCGTCCACGGTGGGATGAGTGCCGTCGGCGGGGATCACGTCCAGCCGGGCGAAGACCAGGCCGCCCAGGGTCTCGGCCTCCTCGTCCTCTGGGAATTCCATTCCCAGGGCCTCGGCCACTTCCTCCAGAGGGGCAGAACCGGCGATGCGCCAGTGGTCGGCATCCAGGGGGACGATCTCCTGTTCGTCCTGAGGGTCAAATTCGTCGTAGATGTTGCCCACCAGTTCTTCGATGAGATCCTCCATGGTGATGATGCCGCTGGTGCCGCCGTACTCGTCCACCACCACGGCAAAATGTATTTTCCGGCTCTGCATGTCACGGAACAGTACGTCGGTGCGTACCGTCTCGGGGACAAAGTAGACCTCCCGCAGAAGCTCCCGCAGGGGCTTGGGCTCCGAAGCGCGGGCGTTGAGGAGGTAGTCCCGGGTGTTGAGAAGGCCGATGATGTCGTCGGTGTCCTCCTCATAGACCGGGAAGCGGGTCAGGCCGGAGGTGCGGACGGTCTCCAGGATCTCCTCGTCCGGGTCGTCCACCCAAAGCATCACAACGTCGGTGCGGTGCACCATCACGTCGGCGGCGGTGGAGTTGTTGAACTCAAAGACGTTCTCAATGAGCTCCTTTTCCTCTTTTTCGATGGAGCCGGCCTCCTCGCCGATATCCACCAGCTGGCGGATATCCTCCTCCGAGGAGCGCTTGCTTATGGCCCGGAGCTTGAGGGCCAGGATGACCACGCCGATGGCCAGGGCCACACAGCAGACGCCGAGAAGGATAATGATGATCTGTGATAAGGGTATAGGCGCTGTGGCAGGGTCGGGCACGAAAAATTCCTCCTTTTAGGTCATATACAAAAAACATTATAACATAGAAAAAGAAGAATTGCACGAAAAAATAAATGTGGTATAATGTCCCATGAATCTCAAAGCAAAAGTTGGTGTTTCCTCGTGGAAAAATGGAAAGAAAAAGCGCTCCTCGCCCTGAAGGATCGGTGTGGGGAGCTGCTTACACTGATAAAATGGGTCATTATGGCGGCGTTTGTCGGTCTGGGCGTGGGACTGGTGGGCGTGTGTTTTCATCATGCGGTGGACTGGGCTACCGAGCTTCGGTTGGCCGAGCCATGGCTCCTCTTTCTCCTGCCCGTGGCGGGCCTTCTCATCGTCGGGCTCTACCACCTGGCGGGGGTGAAGGAGGATCGGGGCACCAACGTGGTGCTGGAAGCAGTCCAGGGGAAAGTCCCCCTGCCCTTCCGCACAGCCCCCCTGATCTTTGCCGCCTCGACCCTGACCCATCTGTGCGGCGGCTCCTCGGGGCGGGAGGGGGCCGCCCTCCAGATCGGGGGTTCCATTGCCTCGGGCGTGGGGGAGAAGCTTGGATTTTCCGATGTAGACAAGCAGACCCTGGTGGTCTGCGGTATGGCCGCCGCCTTCGCCGCCCTCTTTGGCACGCCCCTCACCGCCGCCCTCTTCACCCTGGAGGTCGTCCACGTGGGGGTGATGTACTACGCCGCCCTGGTTCCCGCCTTCCTGTCCGCTTTGGCAGCGGTCATTTTGGCGGGGCGGCTGGGGGTGAGCGCCACCTCCTACGCTGTGGCGGAGTTTCCGGCACTGACAGGGATGAGCCTTCTGCAGACCGTTGCCCTGGGGGTGCTGTGTGCTCTGGCAGCTATCTTTTTCTGCCAGGGGATGCACGCTGCCCACCGGCTCTACGGCCGGCTCTTCTCCAACCACTATCTCCGGGCGGCAGTGGGAGGGGGCATTGTGGTGGTTCTCACCCTCCTGTCGGGCACCCGGGACTATAACGGGGCGGGCGGGGAGGTCATTGCCGCCGCCGTGGCGGGCCAGGCGGTGCCCTGGGCCTTTCTGCTGAAGATCCTCTTTACCGCCCTTACCCTGGGGGCGGGCTTCAAGGGGGGTGAGATCGTTCCCTCCTTCTTCACCGGGGCCACCTTTGGGTGTGTGGTGGGGCCCCTGCTGGGGCTCCCCGCCTCCTTCGCCGCCAGCCTGGGGATCGTGGCGGTATTCTGTGGGGTCACCAACTGTCCCATCAGCTCTATTTTCCTCTCCTACGAGCTCTTTGGCGGCCAGGGGCTGGCCCTGTACGCCGTGGGCTGTGCCGTGTCCTTCCTGGTTTCGGGGTACGGGGGACTTTACAGCGCCCAGAAAATGGTGTATTCCAAGACAAAGCCGGAAAAATATAAAAAGCGGGATTGAACCCGCTGAAGGGAGAAAACACCGTGAGTATTTTCGACATCATGGGCCCCATTATGATCGGCCCCTCCTCTTCTCACACCGCCGGAGCCGCCCGGCTGGGCCGTATGGCCCGGCACCTGCTGGGCTGTATGCCGGCCAAGGCGGAGCTGCTTCTGCACGGCTCCTTTGCCGCCACCGGCTCCGGCCACGGCACCGACAAGGCTCTGGCGGCGGGGTTGCTGGACATGGCCCCCGACGACCCCCGGCTGCCCAGCTCCTTTGAGATCGCCAAGGAGATGGGTATGGAACTGACATTGGGCCGGGTGAATCTCCAGGGGGCACACCCCAACACGGTGCTCTTTCGCCTCACTGCCCCCGACGGCCACAGTGTGGAGGTGCGGGGGGCCTCCCTGGGGGGAGGGAGGGTGCGCATCGAGGCCATCGACGGCCTGGAGGCCGCTTTTTCCGGCGACCTTCCCACCCTCATCATCCGCAACGAGGACAAGCCCGGACAGGTGGCGGAGGTGACAGGTATCCTCTCCCGGCGGCAGGTGAACATCGCCACCATGCAGCTCTACCGGGATATGCGGGGCGGTTTCGCGGTGATGGTGATGGAGAGCGACCAGCCCATCCAGGCCGCCGCCATTGAGGAGCTGCGGAGCCTGGAGGGCATCGTCCGGGTGACCTATCTTGACATGACGGAGGTATGAAGCCATGGCCTTTCATTCTGTAGAAAAGCTTTTGACCGATGGGGAAAAGGTCCCCCTTTGGAAGCGGGTGCAGCTGGCCGACTGCTCCGACAGCGGCATCGGTGAGGACAGCTCCTGGGCCAAGATGGCCTCCCTCTGGGCGGCCATGAAGGCCACCCAGGAGGATTACGACCCCGCCCGCCGCTCCCACAGCGGCCTTACCGGCGGGGACGGCGGCCGCCTGGAGGGGGAGGGCTCCGGCCTGTGCTCCCCCTTCCTGCGCAAGGTCATCGCCGCCGCTTTGAAGGCGGCGGAGTGCAACGCCTGTATGCGCCGGGTGGTGGCCGCCCCCACAGGGGGCTCCTCTGGGGTGCTCCCGGCGGTGCTCATCCCCCTGCAGGAGCGGGACGGTATCTCCGACGAGGTGATGATCCAGGCCCTCTATGTGGCTGCTGGCTTCGGCCAGGTCATTGCCAAGCGGGCCTCCATCTCCGGGGCGGAGGGAGGCTGTCAGGCGGAGGTGGGCTCCGCCTCCGGTATGGCCGCCGCGGCCCTTGTCCATGTGATGGGTGGCACCGAGGCACAGATGTCCCAGGCCTGCGCCCTGGCCCTCAGCAACACCCTGGGCCTGGTCTGTGACCCGGTGGGGGGGCTGGTGGAGGTGCCCTGCGTTACCCGGAACGTGATGGGGGCGGTGAATGCCATCTCCTGCGCGGAGATGGCCCTGTCCGGGGTGGGCACCCCCATCCCCTGTGACGAGGTCATGGACGCCATGGGGGCTGTGGGCGTGGCTCTGCCCTCCTCTCTGCGGGAGACGGGCCAGGGGGGCCTTGCGGCCACCCCCACTGGCCGCCGTTTGGCCGAGGGCCTTTTCGGGGAATAAAAGGATGTAAAAAAGGACGCTGTGGGATATCCACAGCGTCCTTTTTGAACTTTGAAAGGAGGGGTCAGGGAGCCACGTCGGCCTTCAGCTTGGCCCAGGCGTCGGCGTCGGCAGAGGCCTGGAAGACCTCGGTCTTGCCCTCGGCCATGGTGGTAAAGAGCTCTGTCACACTGCCCTGCAGCTCCTGGGAGGTCATGGCCTCAAACTGCGCGTTGTCGGCGAAGCCTACATAGCCCTCGGCCAGGCCCACAGTGGGGTAGGTGCCGCCGGGGAACTCACCGGCCAGCAGAGCCTCCCAGGCGTCGGCAATGACGGCGGGGGAGTTGGCGTAGAAGGAGGTGACGATGGTGGCGGCCTCGTCAGCGTCGGTGACGGTAAGGGTCTGGTCGCAGTCCACGCCCAGGGCGTACCTGCCGCACTCCTTGGCGGCGGTGAACACGCCCTTACCGGCGCCGCCGGCCACCTGCCAGATGACGTCCACGCCGTCGTCGTACATGGCCTTGGCCTTTTCGGCGGCGGTGGGCATGGCGCTGGGGGCGAAGTCGCCTACGTAATCCACGTAAACGGTGACCCCCTGCTCCTTGGCCACCTGGCAGACGCTGCCCACATAGTCATTCATACCGGGAGCGTCCATGCCGATGAGCACGCCGATCTTCTTGTCGGCGTTGGCCTTGGGCATATCGCTGGTGGTGATCTGGCAGGCGATATAGCCGGCCAGATAGCCCAGATCCTGGTTTTTGTAGACTACGCCGTAGACGTTGGGATAGCTTTCTTCCTCCAGAACGGTGCCGTCCAGGTGTTGGAGGTCAAAGCTCATGAACTTTTGGCCGGGGAAGGCCTTGGCAGCTGCCGCCATAGCGGGGGTACACTCGGCGCCGCCGGTGATGATGAGATCATACTTGCCGCTCTCGGCGGCCTCGGTAAAGAAGTGGGCGTAGAACTCCAGCTCCTCCTCGACAGTGGGCATCTTCTCCCCTACGGGAATAGAGCCCATGGCCACTACGTCCACTGCAACGTTGTCCAGGGCCTTGGCGCCGTTGACGCCGGCTTCAAAGTAGCTGCCGTCGGTGGGATTGGGCACCAGAACGGCCACATGGTAGGCGGCGGGGGCACGGCTCAGGTCATAGGTGTTGGGAAACACAGCGCCGTTGAGCACCCACACGTCGGACAGGTCGGGAGCGCCGTCTTTCACAGTGGAGACAAGATAGTCGCCTTTGCCATGCTCCACACCGGGACGGTTGGCCACCAGGATGTCGCCCCAGGCGGTCTCCACCACCACCTGAACGTCGGCGGGGATGAACATGGCGAAGTTGGTGTCGGGAGTGGCCTTGGTCTTCAGGTCGATGTAGGTGTCCTTCTTGGCGAAGTCCTTGGCGGTGAGCTCGGTGCCGTCGGCCTTGGTGTAGGTCTTCATGACCTTCTCCAGCTTGGAGGGCCACAGCTCGTCCACAGTGCCCTTGAGCAGCACGGTGACGCCGTCGTCGGTGACCACGCCGGAGTTGCCCTCCAGCACGTTCTCGTAGGGGGTGTCTTTGGACACCAGCATGCCCTGGATGGTGTACTCGGTCTTTCCGGTGAGGAACCACTCCTGGCCGCTCTGGGCCAGATACTCCTCCAGAGAGATGGGCATGACCTTGCTCATGTTCAGCAGCAACTGGGCGAACTCGGCCCGGGTCAGGGTCTTGTCCAGCATCAGGTCGCCGTGTTCGTTGCCGGTCATCAGGCCGTCGGCGGAGACATTTTTCAGGCCGCAGTATGCGGTGAGGATGGTCTGTACCTCACCCCGAAGGATGACGGCGTCCTCCTCCAGCTCGGCGATCTCGTTTTCGGTGGCCCAGGCCACAGCGTCGGCGTACCAGGGGTCGGCGGTTTCGGTCTGGCCGGGCTTGCCCTCCATATTGTAGAGGACTTGGAGCACAGAGGCCTTCGTCAGCTCCGCCTCAGGCTCAAAGCCGTTGCCGGTGCCGGTCATAAGGCCCTTTTCGGTCACGTAGTCCACGGCCTGGGCGTACCAGGGCTCGGCGGTGCGGGCCCCATCGGCGGGCGTCCAGCCCTCGGGCAGGTCAGCGGCCATGGCGGGAACGGCCAGGGCCAGGGTCAGTGCAGCAGAGAGGATAAGGCTAAGGATCTTCTTGCGCTTCATGGACAGAGATCTCCTTTCAAAGTTCTCCCTTTGGGAGATGGTAGGCTCATCATAGCATCTTTCGACACAAAAAACAATGAAAATTGAATGTGGAAGAAAAATCGATCTGACAATAGTTCAACGAGGAAGGCAAGCTAAAAGCCCGCCGGATCATTCCGGCGGGCTTTTTGAATTAAGTATTCAGCAATAAAGGCGCATCTTTTCGGTCAGGACTTCTGGTCGTCGGGCGGGAAATACTGGATGATGCGCCCATCCAGATCCTCCAGGGTTTCCTCTGTCAGCGTCCATTTCCCGTCGCTGTCCAGCTCCGGCTGCAGGAGGACGGTCTGGGACTCCAGACTGCCGGTGTAGGGGAGCTTGGAGCGGAACAGGGCGATGAGCAGCTCCGCCCACTCCTTGTCCATGACCCGGTACTCCCGGTCGGTCATAGCCAGCTGTACCTCCAGGGGGTACTTGGCATAGAAGGGAGCCATGGTCTGGCTCAAGGCGGCGTCGGTGATGCGGATGATGTCCAGGGGCGCCACCGACAGCTCCACCGACCAGAACCCGTCCTCCGCCTCGGCGGAGGAGGTCACCTGAAACTCCAGGTGCTGGTACACTTGTGCATAGATGTCCTGCAAAGCGGTGCGCATCTCGTCGGTGGGGTACTCTACATTATAAATAAGAAGGAAGTAGTCCGCCGCTTGGCGCAGCCGCTTTTCGTAGGAGCGCCTAGCGGCAGCCTCGGTGAGGCCGGAGAGCTTCAGGTAGCTCTCGTCAAACTCCCCCAGGTAACTGGCCCGGAGAAGTCCCTCGATATAGACCTCCGCTGTGGGCCGCGCCGGGGGGACAAGGCGGGAGAGGGTCATCAGCATCATGGCCAGCTCCGCCTGGGTGGCGGTGGCGTTGGGCATGAGCTGTCCCTCGTCGCCGGTGATGATACCGTAGGCGGCGCAGAGCATCATGCCCTCATAGGCCCAGCTGGGTACCTGGTCCAGATCGGAAAAGGCTGTCCCCTGGGGCAGGGAGATCTCCGGGAAGCCCTTTTGGAGGAGGTACCGGGCAAAAATGGTGGCCAGCTCCGCCCGGGTGATGGTGGCCTGCCCCCGGAAGGCCCTGTTCTGGTCGCCGGAGGCAAGGCCCGCCTCCTTGGCCCAGGAGGCGGCGGGGCCGTACCAGTCGCTGGCGGTGACGTCAGAGTAGAAAAAAGGCTTGGTGGGGTAGGGCTGGCCCTCCAAGTTCCACAGGGCCTGGAACACTGCGGCCCGGGTGGCCAGGGCGTCCGGGGCGAAGCCCTCCGCCACGCCGTTCATAAGCCCTTCACGATAGATAAACTGCTCCGCCTCGGCGTACCAGGGCTCTCCATTGGCGCACAGAGCGGCGGGGCTCAAAGCCAGGAGGGCGGCCAGGGCTAAGGCCAGCCCCCTCTTCCATTTCATAGGCATATTTTCTGCTCCTTGGTGTCGTAGTAAGCCCATTCTAACAGGAATGGGGGGAAAAGACAAATGGTTTTTGGGAAAATCCACCCCCTGGGGATGGGGACAGTCTGGGGGGCTATTCTTGGCCTACAAGAATAGTCCCCCACATGGTTTCCCACCCCGAGGGTGGGTATGATTTTGTCAAGCAAAGTTATTTTCCCTGCCGTCCCTTCGCCGCGGCAATAAAATCCCGAAAGAGGGGGTGGGCCTTGTTGGGGCGGCTCTTGAACTCCGGGTGGAACTGCACCCCCACAAACCAGGGGTGCTCCGCCAGCTCCACCATCTCCACCAGCCGCCCGTCGGGGGAGAGACCGGAGAGGGTCAGCCCCGCCTGGGTGAGGGCCTGGCGGTAGTCGTTGTTGAACTCGTAGCGGTGGCGGTGCCGCTCCTGAATGACAGCCTCCCCATAGGCCTGTCCAGCCCTGGAGTCCATAGAGGCGATGTGGCAGGGATAGGCCCCCAGCCGCATGGTGCCCCCCTTGGCGGTGACCTCCCGCTGGTCGGGCATCAAATCGATGACGGGGTAGCTGGTGTGGCCGCACAGCTCGCTGGAGTGGGCGCCGGAAAGGCCCGCCGCGTTCCGGGCAAACTCCACCACCGCCATCTGCATCCCCAGGCAAATGCCGAAGTAGGGGATGCGGTTTTCTCTGGCGTACCGAATGGCGGAGATCATGCCCTCCACCTCCCGCTCGCCGAAGCCGCCGGGGACTAAAATGCCGTCACAGCCGCCCAGGATCGCCCCGGCGTTTTCGTCGCTGACCTGCTCTGAGTCCACCCAGTCAATGTCCACCACCACGCTGTTTTCAATGCCGCCGTGGTGGAGGGCTTCCGCCACCGAGAGATAGGCGTCGTGGAGGGCCATATATTTGCCCACCATGGCGATCTTCACGCGGCCCTGGGCCTTTTTGGCCCGCGCCACCATGGCCCGCCACTGGCCCAGATCGGGCTGGGGGTCGGAAAGGCCCAGCCGCCTGCATACCACGTGGCCCAGTCCCTCCTCCTCCAGCATAAGGGGAACCTCGTAGAGGATGGGGGCGGTGAGGTTGGGGATGGCGTTCTCCGGGGGGATGTTGCAGAAGAGGGATATCTTCCGCCGCACATCCTCGGGAATGCCGCAGTCCGAGCGGCACATGATGACGTCGGGCTGGATGCCGATGGACAAAAGCTCCTTGGCCGAGTGCTGGGTGGGCTTGCTCTTCAGCTCCCCGGAGCCGGGGATGGCCACGATGAGGGACACGTGGATGAACATACAGTTCTCCCGGCCCCGCTCCACCGCCCATTGGCGGATGGCCTCCAGAAAGGGCTGGGATTCAATGTCGCCCACAGTGCCGCCAATTTCGGTGATGACCACGTCGGCCCCGGTCTCTCTGCCCGCCAGGTCGATGTGGCGCTTGATCTCGTCGGTGACGTGGGGGATGACCTGGACGGTGCCCCCCAGATAATCGCCGCTGCGCTCCCGGCTCAGCACATTCCAGTAGACCTTGCCCGAGGTCACCGAAGAGTGGACAGTGAGGTTTTCGTCAATGAACCGCTCGTAGTGGCCCAGATCCAGGTCGGTCTCGGCCCCGTCCTCGGTGACAAAGACCTCCCCGTGCTGGAAGGGACTCATGGTGCCGGGGTCTACGTTCAGGTAGGGGTCGAACTTCTGGATGGTGACCTTATAGCCCCGGGCCTTGAGAAGCCGCCCCAGGGAGGCGGCGGTGATGCCCTTTCCCAGGCCGGAGACCACGCCGCCGGTGACGAAAATGTACTTTGTTTCCATACTTTTCCCTCCTAATAATTAGGTGGGACGCCCTTGCCCCTGCCCGTTAAAAAATCCTCCCTATTCTACAACCGTGAAATGGCGGCAGTCAAGAAAAAAGTGCGCTGCTTACTCCGCCTTCTTTTCCCGGCCCTTGGCATACCTGTGGCAGGCCGGGGTGTCTATCCGCTTGTCCCGGCAGCGGGGATTTCCGCAGTGGCCCATGTCCAGGGGCTTGAACCGCTTACCAACCCAATGTACATAGTGCCGGTAAAAGTGCTTACAGGTCTCGCAGGTCTTGTCCTGGTCTTCCATACTATCACCTCCTTGCAGATATAATACTATATAACAGCTATTAAGTCAATATATAGTGATTAGTTGATGCGAGTTTTTTCCTCTGGTATAATAGTCACCAAATAGTATGTATGAAAGTAAGGAGGTTTCCTTATGGCCGACCCGGTATATGTGAATCGTGCCAGATTTACATCCTCTTTGGATAAGCAGTTGGTGGATCCTTTTGATTCTCTCGCAAAGAAAACACGTATTCCAAAGTCCCGACTTTTGGACGAAGCCATCGAAGACCTGCTCAAAAAGTATGAAAAAAAGGGCGGCTGAACATCAGCCACCCTTTTTACCTTTTATCTGTGATAGAGCTCGTTGGTCTCGTACTTTGGTGTCAAAGAGAGCTTCCATTCAGGGCAATGATCGCTGTGTCTAACTGAACAAGATCGTCCTCGTCCAACGTCCAGAAAGCTCCATCTTCATTCTTTACCACATGCAGAAGGAGTGTTTTTGCGGGAAGATGACCTATGTCGGGGATCAGAGAGCGGAGGAGTTCTGCGATCATGCGGCCCCATTCCTGATCTGCTGCCTCATACTCCTCATCGGTCATAGTATCCCATACATCTGAGGGATATTTCTCATAAAAGGGAGCCAGAAAGGTCTCGGCCTCCGCTTCCAGCCGCTGGTAGATATCAATGGGCTCCACCGAGATCTGAACGGCGAAAGAACCGTCACTTAACTGGGCAACATCCAAGATCTCATAGCTGGTGTGTTGATATATTTCGATAAAAAGCTCTGTCAGCTCCTGGGTCAGTTCTTTGGTAGGGGAGGAGATGTCGTAATAGTATGATAAAAAATCTACTTCCGCAGCCATGCCCTGCATATAGTCTTCTTTTGCCTCGGTCTCGTCAATGTCTACCAGTGCCATATACTCCGGGTCAAACTGGCCCAGATAGATATTCTTGATAATGCCGTCCACATAGGTCACTGCGTCCTCTGCGGTGAAATCGACAGCCTCTGTGGATTGGATAGGTGTGGTATCCACATCAGGGAGCGGGATCATCTCACCGGCAGAGGAGAGGGAGAAGGCGGCGGCAAGAAAGAGCGCCAAAAGTCTGGAAATCGGCATGAAGATCATCCTTTCAGCTGAATACTTACCGATGATAGAGCTTGTTGGTCTCATACTGGGGCTCGCAGGTGACCTGTACCCCCAGCTTTTTGTAGATGCTGGCGTCGTTGGCAGGGAGGATGACGGTGGCGTGGGCCTGACAGCCCTGGAGGGCGGAGAGCTGATCCATGGCCTTGTCCGCCAGAGGGTTGGACACGGCGCTGGAGGCCAGGGCGATGAGCACCTCGTCGGTGTGGAGCCGGGGGTTCTTACTGCCCAGGTGCTCCACCTTCAGATGTTGGATGGGCACGATGGCCTCCCGGGAAATGAGATGGGTCTTGCGCTGGATGCCCGCCAGGGCCTTCAGGGCGTTAAGGAGAGCACCCGCAGAGGGGCCCATCAGGTCGGTGGTACGGCCCCGGACGATGCGCCCGTCGGGCAGCTCAATGGTCACGGCGGGCAGGCCGGTCTCCTCGGCCACTGCCAGGGCGGAGGACACCACCGGGCGGATGGAGGCGTCGATCTGGGCCTGCTTCATGAGAAGCTCCAGCTTGTAGATCACCTCGTCCCCGCAGCGGCCCTGCCGCCGCTCACACAGGGCGTCGTAGTACCGGCGGAGGATCTCCTGCCTGGCGGCGGCGCAGACCGCATCGTCGTCCACGATGCAGTTGCCCACCATGTTGACCCCCATGTCGGTGGGAGACTTGTAGGGGCTCTCGCCGGTGATGGTCTGGAACATATTGGTGAGGACGGGGAAGACCTCCACATCCCGGTTGTAGTTCACCGTGGTCTCTCCATAGGCGGCCAGGTGGAAGGGGTCGATCATGTTTACGTCGTTGAGGTCGGCGGTGGCCGCCTCGTAGGCCAGGTTCACCGGGTGGTTCAAGGGCAGATTCCAGATGGGGAAGGTCTCGAACTTGGCATAGCCCGCCTTCACCCCCCGGCGGTACTCGTGGTAGAGCTGGCTGAGGCACACCGCCATCTTGCCGCTGCCGGGGCCGGGGCCGGTGACCACCACCAGGGGCCGGGTGGTCTCGATATAATCGTTCTTCCCGTAGCCCTCATCGCTGACGATGAGGGGGATGTTATGGGGGTACCCGGGGATGGGGTAGTGGCGGCAGACCTTGATGCCCAAGTCCTCCAGCCTGTGCTGGAAGGCCTTGGCCGCAGACTGGTGGTCGTAGCGGGTGATGACCACCCCACCCACCAAAAGTCCCATGGCCCGGAAGGCGTCGATCAGCCGGAGCACGTCCACGTCGTAGGTGATGCCCAGGTCGCCCCGGACTTTGTTTTTCTCAATGTCGGCGGCGTTGATGGCAATGACCACCTCCGCCTGATCCTTCAGTTGGGAGAGCATACGGATCTTGCTGTCCGGCTCAAAGCCGGGGAGCACCCGGGCGGCGTGGTAGTCGTCAAAGAGCTTGCCGCCGAACTCCAGGTAGAGCTTGCCGCCAAACTGGGCGATGCGCTCCCGGATGCGGGCGGACTGGGTCTCTAAGTATTTCTTGTTGTCAAAGCCGGGCGTGCTCATGTCAACTGCCTCCCCATTTTTCAATATCTCCACCATTCTACCATATTTTTACCTGGATACAAAGAACAATTTTCCTGCTGGGGGAATTTTTTATGGAAGTCACTGTGCGTATGTTTTTCGTTGTCTGTCCTCTGGTGTTTTTAGCGGGCCTGGTGGACGCGGTGGCGGGGGGCGGCGGTCTTATCGCTCTGCCTGCTTATCTGGTGGCGGGCCTGCCGCCCCACATGGCCTCGGCCACCAATAAATGCAGCTCGGTCTTCGGCACCACCGTGTCCACCCTGCGTTTTCTCAAGGAGGGGCGGTTCCACCGGCAGGCGGCGGCTGTCTCCGCCGTCACCGCCCTCATTGGCTCCGCTCTGGGCTCCCGGCTCAATCTCCTGCTCAGCGAGCGGGTGCTCCACTATGTGCTCGTTGTCCTGCTGCCGGTCATTGCCCTGTTCCTTCTCCTCCACCGGGATTTCGGCCTGGACAGCCGGGCGGAGGAACTGCCGCCCCGGAAGCTGAAGCTCATCTCCGGGCTTATCGGTCTGACCCTGGGGGCCTATGACGGCTTTTTCGGGCCGGGAGCGGGCACCTTTATGATCCTGGCCTTTACCGCCTTTGCTGGTTTTGACCTGGTCACCGCCTCGGGCAATGCCAAGGTGGTGAACCTATGCTCCAACGTGGCCGCCTTTGTCACCTTCGCTTTCGCCGGGAAGACGGTCTGGGCTCTGGGCCTGCCGGCGGCCCTGTGCTCCATCGCGGGGCACTATGTGGGTTCTACCCTGGCCCTAAAGGACGGGGCCAAGGTCATTCGGCCCATGTTTTTTGTAGTCTTAGCCCTTCTGCTGGTGCGCATTTTGTGGAGTTTGGCCGGGGGCTGAATTGGGCCGGACTTCATATTTACCATTTTAACAGGTGATTTGCCCCTTGTTTTTGTTGACTTTTTCGCCAAAAAGCCTTTGCCTTTTTTGGTGAAAAGTGCTATCCTTTCCCTTCGTGAGCAATATCCAAGGAGTGAATCATTATGTCTCAAATTTTTCTTTGTCTGTCGATTTCTCTGATGGGCGGACTTGTCATGTCCCGGCCCGCCAAAAAGCTGGGCCTGCCCGCCGTTACCGCCTATCTGCTGGCGGGGCTTCTGCTGGGGCCCTTCTGCTTGGGCGCTATTGGCATTCCCGGTCTGGGCTTTAATACCGCCGAGCAGGTGGCCCAGTTCAACATCATCTCCCAGGCGGCTTTGGGCTTCATTGCCTTTGCCATCGGGGATGAGTTCCGGCTGGAGCAGCTGCGCAGTATGGGCCACCGGGTCATCATTGTGGGCATTGCCCAGGCGGTGATCACCACCGCCGTGGTGGACGCCGCTCTGGTGGCACTCCACTACATGAACCCCGGTCTCATCAGCCTGCCCGCCGCCATTACCCTGGGCGCTATTGCCGCTGCCACCGCCCCTGCCGCCACCCTGATGGTGGTGCGGCAGTACAAGGCCGACGGCCCCCTGACTCACCTTCTGCTGATGGTGGTGGCCATTGACGATGCGGTGGGCCTGGTGCTCTTCTCCGCCTCCTATGGGGTGGCCACCGCTATGGAGAGCGGCGCCGTCAGCATTATCAGTGTGCTGGTGGAGCCGGTCATTGAGATCGTTCTGTCCCTGGTGCTGGGCGGCCTGTCCGGCTTCTTCCTCCACCGGCTGGAGCAGTTCTTCCACTCCCGGAGCAAGCGGCGCAGCCTCTCCATCGGTTTTGTTCTGCTGACGGTGGGCCTTTCCATGGTGGAGTTTGAGGTGGGCGGTGTTCATATCGGTTTCAGCCTGCTGCTCACCTGCATGATGGCGGGTACCGTGTTCTGCAACATCTGCCGCACCTCTCAGGAGATCATGGAGCGGGTGGATCACTGGACGGCCCCCCTCAACATCCTGTTCTTTGTCATCTCCGGCGCGGAGCTGGACTTGGGGGTGCTGTCCCAGCCCCTGGTACTGCTGGTGGGTGTGGTGTATATCATCTTCCGTTCCCTGGGCAAATTCTTCGGCGCCTATGCCAGCTGTGCCGCCACTGGCTGTGAGCCCAAGATCAGAAACCACCTGGGCATCACCCTCCTGCCTCAGGCGGGCGTGGCGTTGGGTATGACCCTCACCGCCCAGACCCTGTCGGACGGGAACATGGTGCGCAATGTGGTGCTCTTCTCCGTGCTGGTCTACGAGCTGGTGGGCCCCGCCCTGACCAAGCGGTCTTTGATCGCGGCCGGGGAGATCAAGCCCGAAGGCAAGACCTCCGCCCGTACTATGAACGTGGCCAAGGAGCCGGTGAAGCTGGAATCGGGAGAGCAAAAGTAACCGATATAAAGACAAAAAACTCTGGACGGCAAGGCCGTCCAGAGTTTTTCTTTTGTTGTTTTACCGCCCCAGCCACACCAGGCTGGACTCGGTGAAGTTGGGCACAGAGTAGAGGATGAGGGCCTGGTCAATGCCGTTGTCGGCGATATACTGGGCGGTGGAGAGCTTGTAGTAACGCAGGTCGATGAGGTGGATCTCGGAGAAGTGGGGGGTGAGGAAGGGCACCAGGGAGT
>CANEAY010000012.1 GCA_947425785.1 uncultured Pseudoflavonifractor sp.
GGGGCCTTGGAGGAGGCCGCCTCGTCCACCAGGGCGATCATCTGGGCCAGAGTGGTATCATCCCCCACCCGGGTGGCCTTAAAGGTGAAGGAGCCGGACTTGTTGATGGACGCCGCCGCCACTTTGTCCCCCGGCACCTTGTCTACAGGGATGGACTCGCCGGTGAGGGCGGACTCGTCGATGGCGGAGCTGCCCTCCACGATCTCTCCGTCCACGGGGATGGACTGGCCGGGCCGGACGACGATGAGGTCGCCCACAGCCACCTCCTCCACTGGGATGGTGACCTCCTGGCCGGAGCGCAGGACGGTGGCGGTCTTGGGAGCCAAGTCCATCAGCCGGGAGATGGCCTCCCCCGTCTTGCCCTTGGAGCGGGTCTCCATATACTTGCCCAGGGTGATAAGGGTCAGGATGGTGCCCGCTCCCTCAAAGTAGAGATCCATGGCCCACTTCTCCACCCGGGCCATGTCCCCGTGGCCCAGGCCCCAGCCGATCTGGTAGATGCCCACCAGACCATAGACCACGGCGGCGGCGGAGCCAAGGGCAATGAGGGAATCCATATTGGGCGAGCGGTGAAAGAGGGTCTTGAAGCCCACCTTATAATATTTGTCATTGACGTACATGATGGGCAGGAGCAGGAGAAGCTGGGTGATGGCGTAATTGATGGCGTTCTCCGGCCCATGGAAGAAATGGGGGATGGGCAGGCCCACCATGTGGCCCATGGTGAGGTAGAACAGGGGGATAAAGAAGCAGAAGGAGATGATGAGCCGCCGTTTCATGGCGGCCAGTTCCTCCTGCATATCAGGCATCCCGGCGGAGGACGTGGCCTTCCTCTCTCCCCCGCTTCCGGGCAGCTGTGCTCCGTAGCCCGCATCCACCACGGCGGCGATAATGCTGTCGCCGCTCTGTTGAGCTGGGTCAAAGTCCACCTGCATGGAGCCGCCCAACAGGTTCACATTCACCGCCGAAACGCCCTCCAGCTTGGAGACCGCCTTCTCCACGTGGGCAGAGCAGGCGGAGCAGGTCATTCCAGTCACTGTAAATTTTTGTCTCATAGCATTGCCTCACTGAAAAATTTTGACATGGGCGGTCACTTCAATATTTTATCCAGAGCCGCCACCAATTCCTCCACCTTTTCCTCCCTGTCCTCGGCGGTGACCGCCTGCTGGACACAACCGCGGAGATGGGCGGAGAGCACCTCCCGGTTCACCCGGTTCAGCAGGGCCTCGGTGGCCATGAGCTGTTGGGAGATATCGATGCAGTACCGGTCTTCCTCCACCATTTTCAGGATGCCGTCCAGTTGTCCCCGGGCGGTCTTGAGCAGGCGGGAGACCTTTGCGCGGTCAGCCATCATTATGCACCCCTCGCTTTCACAAGTTAAATGACACCCCCCTGGGGTGTGGTATCATTTTATCTTCTCTCTTTCCTTTTGTCAAGTGGCAATGAACGAAAACCAAGAAGATATTTGCTTATCCTTTACAAAATGAAATATTTTAACTATACTTGAAATGACAGTTCAGTCTTGTGACTGCGAAGGAGATGTATCGACAATGAAAAGAAAACTGCTTTCCACCCTGCTGGCCCTATCCCTCTGCCTGGGCCTGTCCCTTCCCGCCCTGGCGGCGGAGGGCGATTTCGTCATTGAAGACGGCGTTCTCGTTGAATATACCGGCGCCGGCGGCACCGTAGTAGTCCCCGACGGGGTCACCGAGATCGGTGAGGAGGCCTTTTACGGCTTCTTTGATATGTTCAACCTCCGGCTGGATGTGACCCTGCCCAGTTCCGTAAAGGTCGTCGGAAAGAGCGCCTTCATGGAGTCCACCCTCACCTCCATCAACCTGCCCGAAGGGCTGACCACCATTGAAGATGAAGCCTTTTCCGAGTGTACCCAGCTCACCTCCGTCAAGCTGCCCGGCACCTTAAAAACCATTGGCTATGGCGCCTTTGATTACTGCACCAAGCTCTCCAGCGTCACCCTCCCCAGCGGCTTGAAGGAGATCGGCCAGAACGCCTTCTCCTTCTGCCCCCTGTCCAGAGTGGACATTCCCGCCGGGGTGACCATCGGCCGGGGCGCCTTTGTCAACACCCAGGTGGAGAAGGCCACCATCGGCGGCAAGGCTCCCACCCAGGAGGAGCTGACCGCCTACTTCTTTGATACCCCCCTCTATTATGGTATAGGCTCCGGGGAGGAAGAGGACGGCCAGGGCGGCGACCAGGAGCCTACCCAGACCCCGGCTCCCATCGAGACCCCCGACCAGTCCCAGTTCACCATCGAGGACGGCGTCCTCATCCGCTGCTCCATTGCGAAGGGCACCGTCACCGTCCCTGACGGCGTTACCGTCATCGGTGATGGGGAGAGCAGCGTCTTTCAGCGGGGCGTCACCCGGGTGGATCTCCCCGATTCGGTGGAGGAGATCGCCCCCTATGCCTTCAACGAGAGCACCATTCAGGAGATCACCATCCCCACCGGGGTCACCGAGATCCCTGAGCGGGCCTTCTGGGGGTGCAAATACCTGAAAAAGGTCACCATGTCCTCGGTGGAGACCATCGGGGCGCAGGCATTCCTGGGCTGTAACCTTCTCTCCAATGTCACCTTCTCCAACAGCCTTACCGCCATCGGAGAGGCCGCCTTCCGTGACTGTACTTCTCTTGCCGCTGTCAGCTTCCCCGCCTCCCTGGGGGAGATCGGCGCCGACACCTTCCATAATTGCCCCCTCACCTCCGTCGAACTTCCCAAGGGGCTGAAAAAGCTGGGGAACAGCGCCTTCGCCGGGAGCAAGCTCACCTCCATCACCCTGCCTGAGGGCCTGGAGGAAATGTCCGGTTCCCCGGTCTACAACTGCCCGAACCTGACCACCATCACCTTCCCCAAGACAGGCAAGGCGGTGGAGGGTATGAAAGATATGACCGCCAGCCAGTTCCTGGGGACCCTCAATCTCTATATGTGTCCCGCTTTGGAGGAGATCGTCAACCCGCCCAGCGAGCAGCTTGCCAATCGGCTGAACACTTACCATTCCCTTTTTGAAGGGGTGGACCCCAGCCGCTGGGTCACCGAGCAGAGCGAGGCCATCGTGAAGGCCTCCAACGAGATCACCAAGGGCATCAAGGGCGACTATGAGAAGGCCCGGGCCATCCATGAGTGGGTGGCAAGGAATGTGGTCTACGACTACGAGTATCACCGGGGCGACAAGGCCGACTGCTGGACCTCGGCGGAGGATGTGCTGGAGCATAAGCTCACCGTCTGCGCCGGGTACACCGCACTGACCCAGGCTCTCCTTCAGGCCCAGGGTATCCCTGCCGTCTATGTCCACGGCGCCGCAGGGGGCGGCGGCCATGCCTGGAATGCCGCCTATATCGATGGCCGCTGGGTTTGGATCGACTCCACCTGGGGCCGCCCCGGTACGGGAGAGCTGTACAATCCCCAATACTTTGACCCCTCCGACCTGTTTCTGGCCAAGACCCATGCGGCCATGTCCACCAAGAGTAACAACTTCAAGACCGGCGATCCTAAGGCCGAGGTGGTGAACGAGGAGCGGCCCGACCCCAAGGATCTGCCCTCCTCCTGGGCCCAGGACAGTATCGATACCGCCATCCGGGATTCCCTGATCCCCGCTGACCTCCAGGGTGCCTACCAGAGGAACATCACCCGGGAGGAGTTCTGCCGCCTTATGGTGGTGCTGGTAGAGAAAAAGACGGGGATGAGCGCTGAAAGTTACGCTCTCAGCAAGGATAAGGAGATCACCGACCCCTTCACCGACACCGACCATACCGATATCCTGGCGGCCCACGCCCTGGGTATCGTCAACGGCACCTCCAAGACCACCTTTAACCCGAGCGGCTCCATCACCCGGCAGGAGGCGGCCTCCATGCTCGCCCGCACTGCCCAGGTGCTGGATATGACCTCCGGCCAGGGCCAGAGCTTCAGCGATGAAGGCTCTATCGCCTCCTGGGCCAGGGAGGGCGTGGTCTTCACCTCCGGCCTCGCGGATCCCACCACCGGTGACCGGGTCATGGGGGGCACAGGAAACGGCAACTTCTCCCCCCTGGCCACCTACACCCGGGAGCAGGCCTACATCACCGCCCTCCGCCTGTCCCATTGCCAGTAACAGCAACAAAAAGTGCTCCCGGAGCTTTCGCGGCTTCGGGAGCACTTTTTCATAATATAAAAAATGTCGGAGCAAAGCTAACTTTGCTCCGACATGGTACGCATGGCGGGACTTGCTGATAGTACACATTCAAAGAAACGCTTGCAAAATAAAGGCTTTTCAGGAGAAAATGCCCTTGCAATCTCTGGAACAAAGTTGTAAAATGGTCATGCCGAGATAATAAGAGGCAGGACATGGGGTGCGCCAACACCCCATGTCCCTATGCAGGAGAATACCCCTCCCACACAGCAAATATTGCGCCCACGCTTCATTATAGCAGTTTCGTCTTGAAATTCAAGGCAAAACTGCAAGATGGGGCTTGTGTGTCATTGCGGTGTAGGGAAATATCCCTGCACCGTTTCTTATTATCTTGACGGGGACGCCCAAGGGGGCCGGGAACTGTACCCACCCCCGAGGGCGATACTCCCGCCGAGAGAAAAGAATTATAGGAGGAACGACACATGAAGAAGCACAACAAGCTCGTCAGAACCACCCTTGCCGCAATAACAGGTGTTTCCCTGCTCTGCGGCGTTGCTTTCGCTGCCAGCACCATTACGTCAAGAACCATTGAGGCCAATTACATGGGGATCCGGCTTGTAGTGGACGGTATCGAAGTCACCCCCAAGGATGCCACCGGGAATGTAGTAGACCCCTTTGTCAGCGAGGGAACCACCTATCTGCCTGTCCGGGCGGTGGCAAATGCTCTGGGCAAAGATGTCACTTGGGAGGGCGAGAGCAAGACGGTTTATATCGGTGCTATCCCGGGGCAGCCGGAGAGCTGGATGAAGAAACTGCCTCCCTATCAGGTGGGGCGCAGATGCAAAGCTTATGATGGAAGCGATTCTAAAGATTATTTTACTGTTGGAGGGGTCAATCATACAGAAGGTGTAAAATTAGTGTCTTGGGATCATAGTATGTTCCCAGTCTGGTCTTCCGCATATGCATTGTGGAACACAAATTGCAAGTACAGTTCAATGACATTTAGTGTAGGCCATGTTGACAAGGGTAACGAAGGTAGCACAAAGTTAGAAGTATATTTGGATGGCGAATTATCACAAGAATATGATTTGGTTTGGGACGGGCCTATCCGTTCCTTGACTGTCCCCCTAAATTACGCTGCAAATGTGAAATTGCAATTTGCCGAAGAAGATTATGCGGATTTTGGCCTTTTCGACATTTCCTTCTCCGAGTGATATTTCACCTTCTCACGAAAGGATGATTTTCTGATGAAGAAACGCATGATCCCCCTTTCCCTTGTTCTGGCTCTGACGCTTTCTGTCCTAACCCCGGTTGCCTACGGAAATCATGACCGCTCCGGCCGCATCACATATTGGGAGGAATCCGTGTGGCCTTTAGGTAGCTTCCAAGCAGATGTTGACAGCGCTTCATGGGAGGAGGGCGAGGAGACCATTTTGGTCTATCCCTTGGGTACAACCTTTACTCCCAATGTGAGAAAAGGGGCGATTTGGTATGATGTTATCCAGCCGGAGGGAGAACGTGTCGGCGAGGATGAGGTGGATGAAAACGATGTTTTCACCCCTAAAAGAACGGATGTGGTATATCACATAGGTGGGATGGATGAACATATTCTCCAGCCATTCGAGAATTACATCATGGTGGTTGATCCTGACACATGGGTCAACCCAACAGAGACCCCGGCCCCCACGCCTACCGCCACACCTGCGCCCACCCCGGTTCCGACCCCTGCTCCCACCTCTGCGCCGGCAGGGCCGTCCGCCCCGGCGGTCACGGACGGAAGTCCCAGCACAAGCAGGAACATCGGGAAGAACAACTATGACGCATGGGCAAGCCCGATTACATCCTATATTTATGACAATGGGACGGGTTTCACCCGTGTGGAGTGCGTAAATAAGCAGGTGATTGTTGAGGAATACAGCGATGATTTCCAGCTTCTAAACTCCCGCACGCTGGAAATGGAACTCCCGCTCTGGGGTGGCTTTTTTGCTGGAGAAAAGTATAATTTTTTGTTTTTTGGGCAGGAAAATATGGAGGAAAGCGACCAAGTCGAAGTTATCCGAGTAGTGAAGTATAGCAAGGATTGGGTACGCAAAGGCCAAGTCCCTCTATATGGGGTAAATACGCAAATTCCATTTGTATTCGGTAGCTTACGTTGCACCGAATGTGACGACATGATTTATGTTCATAGTGCGCATACAATATATGTTTATCCTGATGGGCTAAATCATCAAGCTAATTTTACTTTTTCCTTTGAACAAAACAACATGAAGGTTACAGATTCAAATTTTGGAGTGAAATATGGTTTTGGTACCGTTGGGCATTCATTCAATCAGTTTATTTTATCGGATTGTAACAACGCTCTTATTACATTGAATCAGGGCGATGTATACCCAAGCCGAGCACTAATTTTAATGCGCAATAAAATAGAGGCAGGAAACGAGCAATTCATGAGCGAGACAACAGAACTTGATGTGACAAATTTCCCAGAAACCAAAGTGTATCAATATACTGGTGCATCTGCTGGCGGTTTGGCCGAGACTACAAATGGATATGTGATAAGCTATAATCAAGACCTTACAGGAAACGCCTCCGATATCCGAGATGTGTACCTGGCATTTATTCCACGAGATTTCACCAAAAAAACAGAACCTCAAACAATATGCCTCACGACTACAGGTACAGTAAATACTACTCCCATTCTTACTCCCACTGGCCTTAATAGTGGCTATGTGATGTGGGAAGAAAAGAATGATAGTAACTATACCTTTTGCTATGCCCCCTACTATGCCGATGGAACGGCGGGCACAGTGATACGGGTCAATGGCCCCCGGCTCTCAGACTGCCCGCCTGTTCCCTACGGAGATGGGGTCATGTGGTATGTGACCGACAATTCTGTCCCTACCTTCTATGTGCTGGACGCTTCCGGTGTTCACAGCTACGCCGCCCCTTCCGGCGTGGAGGACAGCAGCATTTCCGGCTGGGCCAAGCAAGAGGTCAAGGAGACATTGGCAGCCCATCTGGTGCCCGTTGACCTCCAGAAGAACTATACTGCCAATATCACCCGTCTGGAATTCTGTCGCCTTATGGTGACACTCGTGGAGCAGACCACCGGAAAGGGAATCGATACCTACCTTGCGGAGAAAAAGCTGTCTGCCACCAATTCCTTTACCGATACGGACAACGCCGCTGTTCTCGCCGCTCGTGCCTTGGGAATCGTAAACGGCGTAACTGATACGACCTTTAATCCTAACGGCTCCATCACCCGTCAGGAGGCGGCGGCCATGCTCTCTCGCACAGCAAAGGCATTAGGGCTTTCTTCTACCAAGACTGGGGAGACCTTTACCGATACCGATGGCTTAGGAACTTGGGCAAAAGACGGAATCAGCTTTATTTCCGCCCTTACAGACCCCACTACGAACAATAAGGTTATGGGTGGCACAGGTAAGGGGCAGTTTTCTCCTTTGTCCACCTATAGCCGGGAGCAAGCCTATATCACCGCCCTACGGCTTCTAAATTGTGCGGGTGGCGGTATTATACCAATCCATGACAGAGTAGCGATTCAGAATCGAATTGATGCGTCAAAGCAAGTTGCGAAGGAAAAGTATGAAGAAGTGTGGGCCAATAGCCCCAAGAGCAGGAATGTGTTTGACACGCCAACTGATTATTTCTATTACGATGATGGCGCTACCTTCTTCACCTTGGAAGTGATTGACGGGAATACCCTTCATTGGTTTGGAGAATCGCATATGCGCTCCCCTTTTGTTGATAGGGGGCCTGTGCGTCTCGGCTTATATTCTTACAATCGTACTCTGGCGGAAAAGGAAACCATAGGAGAGGTTCTTCCCGAAGAAGGAGGAGCATTTGACCTCTACCTGACCTTTTCTGAATCAGACATAGCAGAATTGAAACGGGATTACCCTTCAAATCCTCATGTCGCCAGCTTAGCCCTTTATTTTGATGCGTCATTCGCTCCCGACGGGCACTGCAACGGAGGCGTTTCCTTCTCGGAAGAGGAATGTAAATCCATCAGCTTAGTTCCTGATGGGAACGGGGACAAAATCAAGATTGTGTTGAACACAACAACGGAGCCAATTTCTTATTGGCCGTAAATTGAACCTACACTTTCAAAAGCCCGGAGGGATAGATCCCTCCGGGCTTTCTTTATCCTTCTGCTTCCATAATTTACGGAATAAAGAATAAGGGAAAAAATAAGGGAACCCCGAAAAAAGGAAAAAGAGAGATCCCTGTAACCATTATGGTCACAGGGATCTCTCTGGTGCGGATGGCGGGACTTGAACCCGCACGCCCAATTGAGCACCAGCACCTCAAGCTGGCCAGTCTACCAATTCCAGCACATCCGCATTTGCGCCCCATCTGGGGCACCATGCTATTATAGCGGCCAGAAAATGGTTTGTCAAGCCCTCATTTTCTGAAAAAACCACGGAAAAAAGTCGTTAAAAAAGTTGACAAAGACCGGGAATTTGTGTCATACTTTCTATAGTGGCTTTTACTATCCTCCGGGGAAGATTGGAAGAGTTTGGCATTTTTTCGAGGAAATGCCTTCTCTTTGCAAATTTTCCTTGCCTTTTCGATGTAACTGCTTTATAATCATACTGTTAAACTACGCGGCGTTCTGTCCATGCGCCCGTATCTGTAGATGGGAGGCTGGACGATGAAGACCTTCAGCGTGTCGTTTTTCAAGCGGCTGATCCTTATCGTTCTGGCGCTGCTCATCCTGATCCCCACCGTCTTGGCCGTCGTTTTTGGCCTGCGGTGTTCTTCCCTGGAAAAGCAGATCGCTGGCTTGGAGTCTGCCGCCCCCGGCGCGCCGGACTATTCTGCCCTGCTGGGCCCCGACCAGGCCGAGGGTCTGGCCTATCAGGAGCTTTTTCCCGACCTGTACGGCGAAACTGCCATCCCCGCCAATCGTGAACCGGCAGACCAGACGGTCTACCTCACCTTTGACGGCAGTCCCAGCCCCAACACCTTGGACATTCTGGATACGCTGGACGATCACGGTGTAAAAGCTACCTTCTTCGTCTCCGGCCAGACCGACGAAGACTCCCTCACCATCCTGAAGGAGATCGCAAGCCGGGGCCACGCCATCGGCCTTCGCAGTTACAGCCTCTCCTATCGGGAGGTCTACAACTCCGTGGAGGACTACCTGGCGGATTTCCAGAAGATCTACGACCTGGTCTATGAGACCACGGGCCAAAAGGTACAGATCTTCCGCTTCCCCGGCGGAAGTATCAATTCCTATAACAGCAATATCTATCAGGAGCTCATTGCGGAAATGCTCCGCCGCAGTTTCGTCTTCTTCGATTGGAGCGTCTCCGGCGAGAGCACCCAGAGCGGCCAGACCGCCGATCAGATCCAGGCCAACGTACTGGATGGGATGGCGGATAAAAGCCGGGGCATCGTGATGCTTCAGGACTCTTTCGGCAAGGAGAATGTCGCCAAGGCCCTGGGCGGCATCATTGAGGGCCTGCGCAGTGAAGGATACAAGTTCCAGCCTTTGACAACGGCAGTGCTGCCGGTGGTATTCAGTTATAAAAGCGCGCCCTGAGTTGGCGCGAGAGAGTATGCACAGATGGGAAGGTGCGGTATATGGCCAGCAATAAAGAAAACATGAGACAGGCAATGAAGGAACTGCTGGGTCTGGTTGGTATGTCTAAGGAGGAGGATAAGGGCGAAGCCACCTTCGAAACCGACCTGGACGCCACCCGGCAGGAGGTCGCTCAGACCGTTGAAAAGACCCTGTTCCAGGAGTCTCCTGTGGAGATCACCGTGGAGCCCAAGGTGGAGCCCCGGAAGGAGCCCAGAGTGGCCACCCGTGTGGAGCCTCAGCCTGAGCCCAAAGTGGAGACCCGGACAGCGGCCCGTGTGGAGCCCCCGAAAGCGGAGCCCAAGCCTGCCCCCAAGGTGGAAGCAGAGCCCCGGCCGGAGCCCCAGCCCGTTCGGAGCGGTTTCTTTGGCATTGGCCGTTCTGTGACGCCTCCCCCCTCCCCCGCCCCTGTGGCGGCGCCCGCTCCCAAGCCGGAGCCCGCCTTTGATTGGCAGGAGGAGGATACCGAGACCGTCAAGGCTCCCTTCATCCGTCCCAACGCCACCGTCATCGCCGCCGGTGCCACCTTCTTCGGCGACATCCGGGCCGAGGGCGACGTGGAGGTGCTGGGCAAGCTGAAGGGCAACCTGGAGGCCACCGGCAACGTGCGTATCACCGGCAAGGTGCTGGGCGACGTAAAGGGTGCCGCCGTGGTGCTCTCCGGCTGTGCCGTCCAGGGCAACATCACCTCCACCTCCACTGTGTCCCTGGATGCCAGTGCCATGGTGGTGGGCGACGTGCTGGCCACCGACATCGACTGCGACGGCAAGATCAAGGGCAACCTCCAGATCGCCCGGGCCGCCGTCTTCTTCCCCGGCTCTGTGCTGGCGGGCAATGTGACTGCCGCCACCATCTCCATGAACCAGGGCGCCCGTATCCAGGGTGCCATGCGCATCGCCGAGGATCCCGAGACCAACGCCCTCTTTGGAGACGGCTTGGAGATTTAAGCGGATACACAAGAGGGCCGAACGGTTTCGTTCGGCCCTCTTATTTTATTTTGAGGTGAGTTTATGAAAAAAGTAGCGTTCATCGGTGTGGGCAACATGGGCGGTGCCCTCCTCCGGGCAGCCTGCAAAGCCCTGGGGCCTGGCGAAGTGGTCTGCTCCAACCGCACCTTTTCCAAGGCCCAGGCCCTGGCGGCCGAGACAGGCTGTACCGCCTGCCAGACCAACCTGGAGGCGGCCACCGCCGCCCAGTACCTCTTTCTCTGCGTCAAGCCGAAACAGATCAAGGCTCTGCTCGCGGAGCTCTCCCCCGCCCTGCCCGGCAAGGTTGTGGTCTCTGTGGCGGCTGGCATCACCCTGGACGACCTCCAGACCTGGGCCGGGCCGGACGTCCCCGTCCTGCGCATCATGCCCAACACCCCCTGTGCCATCGGCAAGGGCATGACCGCCCTTTGCGGCGGAGCATCCGCAAAGGAAGAGCACTTTACAGATATTGAAGCCATCCTGGCCGCCTCCGGCCTGGTGGAGCGCATCGAGGAGGGCCAGATGGACGCCTTCAGCGCCGTGGCGGGCTGCGGCCCCGCCTTCATCTATCCCTACATCGAGGCCCTGGCCGACGGCGGTGTGGCGGCGGGCCTCCCCCGGAAGCAGGCCATGACCTACGCCGCCCAGATGACCCTGGGGGCGGCGGCCATGGTGCTGGAGACCGGCGAACACCCCGGCGCGCTGAAGGACGCGGTCTGCTCCCCCGGCGGCTCCACCATTGAAGGCGTGGCCCAGCTGGAGCGCCACGGCCTCCGGGCCGCGGCCATAGACGCGGTGCTGGCCGCCTGGAAGAAGAACGGCTCCCTGGGCAAATAACAAAAATATTGCGGAAAAATCCTTCCTTTTCAGGAAAAAGCACTTGCCTTTCCGGGTAAACTGTGATAAACTACCATGGCATGTGATTACGCACACCTGCGGACAGAGGGCCGGGTGCCGGATCTCCCGGTCGGCCTGCTCTGGATGAAACGGGTGGAGGAATCAACAAATAAAGGAGGAAACAAACTATGGCAGTCGTATCCATGAAGCAGCTTCTCGAGGCGGGCGTCCACTTCGGACACCAGACCCGCCGCTGGAACCCCAAGATGTCCGCGTATATCTACACCGAGCGCAACGGCATCTACATTATCGACCTGCAGAAGACCGTGAAGAAGCTGGAGGAGGCTTACTCCTTCGTCCGTGACATGTCCGCCGAGGGCGGCACCCTGCTCTTCGTAGGCACCAAGAAGCAGGCCCAGGAGGCCATCAAGGAAGAGGCCGGCCGCTGCGGCATGTACTTCGTCAACGCCCGCTGGCTGGGCGGTATGCTCACCAACTTCAAGACCATGCGTGGCCGTGTGGATCGTCTCAACCAGCTCAAGAAGATGCAGGAGGACGGTACCTTCGACATGCTCCCCAAGAAGGAGGTCATGCACCACCTGGGCGAGATCGCCAAGCTGGAGAAGTACCTGGGCGGCGTGACCGAGATGCGCAAGCTCCCCTCCGCCCTCTTCGTGGTGGATCCCCGCAAGGAGCGCAACGCCATCAACGAGGCCCGCAAGCTCCACATCCCCATCGTGGCCATTGTGGACACCAACTGCGATCCCGACGAGATCGACTACGTGATCCCCGGCAACGATGACGCCATCCGTGCCATCAAGCTCATCTCCAGCGTCATGGCCAACGCCATCCAGGAGGGCCGCCAGGGCGTGGACGCCGCCCCTGCTGAGGCTCCCGCCGAGGTTGCCGCTGAGTAAAAAACCTTTGGAAGCGCCCGTCCCGCGCGGGCGGGCGCTCCTTTTATTTTGAATCATTATTATTAGGAGGTCATTGATATGGCAGTTACAGCAAAAGACGTACAGGCCCTCCGGGAGAAGACCGGCGTGGGCATGATGGAGTGCAAGAAGGCTCTGGTGGAGAGCAACGGCGACATGGACAAGGCCGTTGAGTACCTGCGCGAGAAGGGCCTGGCCGCCTCCATCAAGAAGGGCGACCGTATCGCCGCCGAGGGCGCCGCTTACGCCGCCGTCATCGACGGTGTGGGCGTAGTGGTCGAGGTCAACGCCGAGACCGACTTCGTTGGCAAGAACGAGAAGTTCGTGGACTTCGTCCACGGCGTGGCCGCCGCCGTTGTGGCCAACAAGCCCGCCGACCTGGACGCCCTCATGGCCGCCCCCTACGGCAACGGCCGCACCGTCCAGGAGGAGCAGCAGGAGATGGTTCTGGTCATCGGCGAGAACATCAAAGTCCGCCGCTTCTTCCTTTTCACTGAGGGCGTCAGCGTTCCCTATGTCCACGCCGGCGGCAAGATCGGCGTGCTGGTGAACTTTGAGACTGACCTCTCCGCTGACAAGGTGGAGCCCATCGGCAAGGACGTGGCCATGCAGATCGCCGCCATGAACCCCCGTTTCTGGGACAAGAGCCAGGTGGACGACGCCACCCTGGAGGAAGAGAAGAAGATCATGTTGGTGCAGATGGCCAACGATCCCAAGATGGCCGCCAAGCCCGACAAGGTCAAGGAGGGCATCGTTACTGGCAAGCTGCGCAAGTTCTACGAGGAGAACTGCCTGCTCCAGCAGGCCTTTGTGAAGGACGGCTCCATGAGCGTGGAGGCCTATATCGCCTCCGCCGCCAAGGCCGCCGGCGGCAGCCTCACCTTCAAGAGCGCCGTGCGTTTTGAGAAGGGCGAGGGCATCGAGAAGCGGCAGGAGAACTTCGCCGAGGAGATCGCCAAGCAGCTGCAGAAGTAAAATAAGAACCCCTAAAGAAGCTCTGGAGCCGAAAGTGCTTCAGAGCTTCTTTTTATAAAGGAAAGGAAAGCGCCCAATATCCTTGCCATCCTCGCTTCCGTCATCCTGGTGTCCTACAGCTTTATCTCCAACGGCTACAAGGTCGTCACACTGGTCATCACCGCCGGCATCTTCCTCTACGGATATCTGCGCAACAAATTTGGACACATTGATATCCAATCTCAGAAGGAATACCGGGAAACCGCGGATGTATGAAACCACAAAAAGGAGGCTGTCAGCAAACGCTGACAGCCTCTCTTTTGCGCTCTTCCGTCACTGGGGCGGCCACTCCTCCGGTTCCCCCGCCTGCTCCCAGAGATAGCGGGACAGGGTCTGGAAGGTGGTGTAGAACTGCCTCCGGTTTTCGTGGATCGAACCGACGCGCTCCATCGAATCGGTATGGGGGAACGTGGGCGCGCCGCTTCGGTACCAGTTGAAGATCATGCTCCCCAACCAGTAGTCCTCCGGCATGGTGAAATCCACCTGCAGCCAGCCCCGGCGGTTTTCCGCCCCCATAGGGTAATTGACCCGGCCGGTGATAGCCTGGAAGTTTGACGTTCCGAAAAAGCCCGTAGCGGTATGCCCTTTCATCGTCAACTCCGGGATGGGGGCGATCCAGCTCTCTCCCCCCTTCTCATAGAGAAGGGCTCCGGTATAGCGCGTCTCCCCGGCGGACTCCTCCGGCCGGAACAGGAAGCTGTCCGTCCAGAAGGGGCCGTGGTCGGCGCCGTAGGACATGCTCTTCCATTGGAAGAACAGGAAGGTGCGGAATTGGTGCCCGGGCAGCTCCGCCGTCACAGCGGTCACGTCCAGATTGGCCTTTCCCGGCGCATCCACATACTGGTAGACCAGGCCATAGCTGTTATATTCCGGCTCGCTGTGGGGATCAAACATCAAAAGCTCCCGGGACACGTCCAGATAAAGAGCGCCTGACAGGCCCTCCAGCGCACTGTCCGGCAGGTCTTGAAGCTGCTCCTCCGGAAAGCCCAACGCCAACAGCTCCTGGCGTACCGGGGCACTCCGGGCCCCGGTATCCGGCACCGCCTCCAGGGGAATATGGGCGGCATAGAGACTGCCGGCTGTCACGATGGCAAGACAGAGAAGCCAGTAGACCCACTTCACAGTTTTCTCACTGACCGCCACCGGAGCGGCAGCAAGGGCGTAGCCTGCGTCGGAGAGCTTCTCCGGCAGGTGGTAGAGGGCGTTGAGCGCGTAAATATAGAACCCCAGGGTGGGAATAGCGGCCAGCCAACTGTTGCTTAGCGGAGAAAGGGCAAGGACTGCCATGGCCACGGTGAGCCCCGCCAGCAGAAGCAGCGGATCCCGCTCCCAGGGCACCTCCGCCTTTTGAAATACCTCCGCCAGCGCCTTACGCAGAATAAGGAAGTATCCCGCCTGGATGGCCACCGTCAACAGGATCAGCGGGAGAGAGTTCTCGATCTCCGGGCCGCGCCAGCCGGTGGAGGCTTCAACAAGCGTGCACATCCAGCCTGCCAGACGCAGAAGGGAGAGCCCCCAGCCGGCAGCAAACCAGCGGTTTTCCCGGCGCAGCGCCCGGAAGCCCAGCAGAAGCATAAGGTATCCGATCCCAGGCAGAAGATAGTTCAGCCAAAGGAAATTCAGCTTGATGGTAGTGAGCGCCAACCCCATGGCGATGCGGGTCACCGGCTCTTCCCAGGGATTGGTCTGTTTCACCACCTCGTCGTCAGGGGGAAGCTCGGTCAGCTCCTGGGCGAGCAAATCCTCAAAACGTCTATCGTCTCTTGTGCTCACAGCGCCTCACCTCCCAACCGCTGTCGCAGCTTTTGCCTCAGACGGTACAGCCGTCCCTCCACTGCCCGCTCCGTAAGGCCGAGCTCGGCGGCGATCTGGGCGGTGGACTGCATATAATAATATTTTCGGTAGCACAGGATCTGTTCCTGCCGGGGCAGAGCCTGAATGACCGAACGAAGCCGCTCTACGCGCTCTTGGCGCAGAAGCGCCTCCTCCGGAGAGGGCACGGCGGCACAGCTCTCCTCCAAAGGCTCTGAGACCGCCCCTATCCCCTTCTTTTTGTTGAGGGCGGCGTTTCGGGCCACGGCGGTGAGCCAGGTGGACAGCCTGCCCTTTTCCGGATCATATTGGCCGATTTTCTCCCAGGCGCGCAGGAATACGTCGCTGACGCACTCCTCCACATCCCTGCTGTCCCCCAGAACGCCTCGGGCCACATACCGCACCAGGTTGCCGTACCGGGCCTGAAGGAGCTTCAGTCCCTCCTGATCCCCCTCTTCGATCCGCTTCAGGATGTCCTCGTCCACCGTCTCACCTCCCCGTTTGTCTCTCTACTCTATCATACAACATTTCCCGGAAGATCCCACGGAAATTTTTGAAAAAAACGAGACGGCTTTTTGCCGTCTCGTTTTCCATGCCTTTTATTCCTCTCCCGCTTGCTCGGCTATGGCCTCGTCCATGTGGCGGCTGATCTGGTCGGTAAAGGCCTGGGCCGCGTTGTAGCCCATGCGCTTATGGCGGTTGTTCATGGCCGCCACCTCAATGATGACCGCCAGGTTCCGGCCCGGCTTCACCGGGATGGTCACCGAGGGCACCTCCACATCCAGAATGGATGCGGTCAGCTCCTCCAGGCCCAGCCGGTCATAGACCGCGTCGTCCCGCCAGGGCTCCAGATTCACCACCAGGTCGATGTTGGCCTCGTTCTTCACGGCGGAAACGCCGAACAGCCGGCGCACATCCACCACGCCGATGCCCCGCAGTTCCATGTAGTGGCGGATCAACTCCGGGGCGCTGCCCACGAGCCGCTGGGCGCCCATCTGCTTGATCTCCACCGCGTCGTCGGCAATGAGGCGGTGTCCCCGCTTGATGAGCTCAATGGCGGTCTCACTCTTGCCCACGCCGGACTCCCCAAAGATGAGCACGCCCTCGCCGTAGATCTCCACCAGCACGCCGTGGCGGGTGATGCGGGGGCACAGGTAGTTGCGCAGGCCGGTGATGAGGGAGCCCAGGAAGGCGGAGGTGGTCTCGGCGGAGCGGAGGATCGTCCGGTCATACTTCTCCGCCATCTCCATGCACTCGGGGAAAGGCTCCATCTCCCGGGTGATAATAAGAGCGGGGATGTCATAGCTCATAAACTGCTCAAAGACCTTCCGCCGCTCCTCGGAGCTCACTCCTTCCAGGAAGGTGTGCTCCACCTTGCCCAGCACTTGGAGCCGCAGGGGGTCAAAATAGTCAAAGAAACCAATGAGCTGCAGGCCGGGCCGGTTCACGTCCTGGGTGCGCACCTGGTACTTCTCATACCCCTTCCCCTTCCGCAGGACTTCCAGCTGAAAATCCTCCACCAGCTGGGTCAGCTTCACACTGTACATACTCTCCATAACGGCCCCTCCCTTCTTTGTTTTTTAGTATACCATTCTCCGGAGCAGTTTTCAACCTGTCCCTTCCGAACTGGTCAGGGATCGCCCATAAACCGGGGGCAGCCCCGGCGGGAAAATTGAAAAAGGACATACCGCTTCCCATTCAAAACTTCTACCCGGCTCAAGCAGAAAAGAGCCGGGATGGGAAAGGCTCCTCCCGGCACAAAGGGCAGGGCCAGGCGGAACCCCTCCCCATCCCGTTGGATCAGGGCACGTTCTACAGGGTGAAGGGCCTTCCGCACGCCAGCATCCCCCACCAGCCGGCCGGGACAGTCCGTCCACTGCCAGCCGGAGGGGATCCCCCCTCTTGCAGCCGCCCCCATCAGCACCAGCTCCGCCCCGGTGGGGGGCCATGCCCCCTGCCGCTCCAGCTGGGCGACGTCTATGCTCCGGCGCAGACGCATAGCGCCTCCCTCGGGGACGAGGGTGCCCAGCAGGGCCTTTCCCCCCTCACCCAGGAGCCACGCCTTCCAAAGCCCCCCCCGGTCGTCCGGACAGATGGCCCGGCAAATGGCCCGCTCTCCCTCCTGGCACACCGTCACCGCTCCATTGGGGCCGTCAAAGCTCCACTCCACAGCACAACACCCCCTCTGGGCAGTCTATGCCGGGCCGCAAATAGGTATGTCCAAGAAAAAGGCGGAGGGGGTATCCCCTCCGCCTTTGCTTATGCTTCATGCTCCAAAATAGACCTGTACATTTCCCAGGGAGGAGCTGGCCTCCAAAAGGTTCCGGCCGGAACCGCCGTGCTCGGCGATATCTCCCAGGCCGCCGCTGCGCTTCTCTCCGTCCAGGTAGAGCTCACCCATGCTGGTCTCCAGCTCCCAGCTGTAGTCCTCCCTGCCGTTCGGCATATGGAGCTCCACATCTCCCAGGTCGCTCTCCGCATCCAGCTCTCCGGCCTGGAGCCCCCGGCATGTTACATCCCCCAGGTCGGTGGACAGCTCCGCCGTTCTTGCGGTAAAGCTGGCGTCCACGTCGATGTCGCCCAGATTGGTGGACAGATCCAGCTCCTCCAGGCTCGTCCCGGCAGGCAGAATGATCGTCACCTTACAATCCATATCGAAGTTGTTGGGAAAGGCGCCGGGCCAGCTCTCGCTGGTGACCTTGAGCTCATTGTCCTCCACCGTCCAGGACATGGAGTAATTGTTCAGGTTCCAGTCCAGGGCGACCGAGCAGTCCTCCCCCTCCCTAATTATCACATCGGCGCAGTCCACGTCCACATCAATGGCAGTGATATTCTTCAGTGCGCCGTTCTGGGAGGTGCTGTTCGTCCCAGGGACAGGCTCCCCTCCCCGGTGCTTCCAGTGGATGCCGTGCTCACCGCCGATGTCCACGCCGGTGCTGTCCAGATGGATGCCGTCCTCGCCGCCGATGTGGATGCCGTCGTGCCAGAGCCCGCTCCAGGCCGGATCCTTCATATGGGATTCAAAATAGCGGTCTGTCTCTCCCCTGCCGCCCATAACGGCCCCCGACACCATGCAGATGATGCCCACGGCCAGGAGCATCCCAGCCAGGGACAGAGAGAATTTAGCAGCCCTCTTCATGCCGGAACCCTCCTTTCACAACGCTGGCATAGAGCCAGCGGATCAGCTTCACCACGCCCCAGACAGCCGCCGCCGCGCCTATCAGGAGGAAAAGACCCAGGGCTGTGACAATAAGCCCGCCGCCGCCTAAGTAGAGCAGTCCCGAAAAGGAGAGCTTTCCAATGCCGCCGGCCACCAGGCCGATGCCCACAGCCCCGCACACCAGGCCGCTCATCCCCAGGCCAAAGACCAGCCCCAGCAGCAGCGGCCCCGCGAAAATGGCCACCGCCGCCAAAATGAGGACAAAAAGCCAGTGGGGCATCCCCCCTTCACTGGGCGGGATATAGGCGCTCTCTCCGTCCCCATAGGCATAGGGCTGGGAGGACGGGATCACATCCTCCTCCGCCGGCCGGCCCAGGATCTTCTCCGCCAGCCGCTGGGGAGAGCCCAGCTCCACCATCACGTCCCGCTCCCGCTCCGGGCCCGCCTCTTCAAAATATTCGGTATAGTACCGCAGGATATCCTCCAGCTCCTCCTGGGGCATGGAGCCGGTCAGCTCCGAGCGCAGCAGGAATAAATACTGTTCCACCGTCATTGTTCATCGCCCCCTGACAAAATTTTCGCCACCCGGCGGGTGTAGTCCGCCCAGTCCTGCCTGCACTCGGCCAAAAGGGCCCGGCCCGACGGTGTGATGGCATAGTAGCGCCGGTTCCGGCCCTGGAATTGCTGGTCATAAACCGTCAGGCATCCGTCCCGCTGCAGTCGCCGCAGCACAGGATAGAGGGTCGATTCCGAGATGTCGACCTCCTGCTTGAGCCGTTGGGTCAGGCTATAGCCGTAGGCGTCGCTCTGCTCCAGAACTGCCAGTACGCACCCGTCCAGCAGCGGAGCATTCAGTTGAAATACCACCCATACGCCCCCCTTTCTTGTTTTCTGGCGATATTATATTCCGTATAATATTGCTTGTCAAGCACTTTTTTCTCATCCCCTCTCCCAAAGCCGGACTTTTCCTTCCAATTCCGTATGAAATAAACAGTTGTCAACCGGCATATTTTGCGTTAAAATATAGGCTAACCAAGTATAGAATGAGTTTTTCGAGGTGTATGCTTTATGAACCTTCGGGTCGGCATTGATATCGGCTCCACCACCGTCAAAGTGGTGGTGCTGGACGAGAATGACACCCTCCTCTTCCGCTCCTACGAGCGGCATTTCTCTAAGACCCGGGAGCGGGCGGCCGAGACCCTGCGCTCCATCCGGGATATGCTCTCGGGCAAGGACGTACATATGGTCATCACCGGCTCGGCGGGCCTGGGCGTCAGCAAGGCCAGCGGCATCGACTTCGTTCAGGAGGTCTACGCCACCGCCGCCGCCGTCAACACCTTCGTCCCCGGCACCGACGCGGTCATCGAGCTGGGGGGCGAGGACGCCAAGATCATCTTCTTCGGCGGCGCCCTGGAGGAGCGGATGAACGGCTCCTGCGCCGGCGGCACCGGGGCCTTCATCGACCAAATGGCCTCCCTTCTGGACGTGACCGTGGGGGAGCTCAACGAGCTGTCCCTCCGCCATGAGAAGATCTACCCCATCGCCTCCCGGTGCGGCGTTTTCGCCAAGAGCGATATCCAGCCCATCCTGAACCAGGGCGGCCGGAAGGAGGACATCGCCGCCTCCATCTTCCAGGCCGTGGTGGATCAGACCGTGGCCGGCCTCACCCAGGGCCGGGAGCTGAAGGGCAAGATCGTCTTCCTGGGCGGCCCCCTCCACTTCCTGGTGGGCCTGCGGGAGCGGTTCGTGGAGACCCTCCGCCTGGACGAGGAGCACGCCATCTTCCCCGCCGACGGCGACTGCTTCGCCGCCATGGGCGCCGCCCTCTGCTCCACCGACTATGCCCCCCGACCCTTCGAGGAGTACCTGAAGCTGCTGGAGGAGAGCGTGGACGCCACCGGAGCTCTGGACGTGATGCCCCCCCTCTTCACCGACGAGGGGGACTACAACGCCTTCCTGGCCCGGCACAATGCCAACCGTCCCCCCCAGGCCGACCTGGCCACCTATACCGGGGACGCCTGGCTGGGCATCGACGCCGGCTCCACCACCACCAAAATGGCCCTCATCGACCCCCAGGGCGGCCTCCTTTACAGCTACTACCACTCCAACCAGGGCAACCCCGTAGCCATTGTGCTGGAACAGCTCCGGGCCATCTATGGGCAGTGCGGCGGCCGGGTGGCCATCAAGGGCGCCGCCGTCACCGGCTACGGCGAGGAGCTCATCAAAAACGCCTTCAACTGCGACCTGGGCCTGGTGGAGACCATGGCCCACTACAAGGCCGCCGCCCACTTCAACCCCAACGTGGACTTCATCATCGACATCGGCGGCCAGGACATGAAGTGCTTCAAGATCCGTAACGGCGCCGTGGATTCCATCATGCTCAACGAGGCCTGCTCCTCCGGCTGCGGCTCCTTTATCGAGACCTTCGCCAAGGCCCTGGGCTACGACATCGCCGCCTTCTCCAAGCTGGGCCTCTACTCCCCCCGCCCCGTGAACCTGGGCTCCCGCTGTACCGTCTTTATGAACTCCTCCGTCAAGCAGGCCCAGAAGGACGGTGCCAGCGTGGAGGACATCAGCGCGGGCCTCTCCATCTCCATCGTGAAAAACGCCGTCTATAAGGTCATCCGGGCAGCCAATGCCGACGACCTGGGCCAAAACATCGTGGTGCAGGGCGGCACCTTCCTCAACGACGCCGTCCTTCGGGCCTTTGAGCAGGAGCTGGGCCGGAACGTGGTGCGGCCCACCATCGCCGGGCTCATGGGGGCCTTCGGCGCCGCCCTGGCGGCCCGCGACCTCCATTTGGAGCGTTCCGATCTGCTAAGCGAAGAGGCTTTACAGTCCTTCTCTCACAGCGCCAAGCCCGCCACCTGCAACCTGTGCACCAACCACTGCTCCCTGACGGTGAACCAGTTCGACGGCGGCCGCCGCTTCATCTCCGGCAACCGCTGTTCTCGTCCCCTGGGCAAGGAAAAGCAGCAGCTGCCCGACCTGGGCTCTTATAAGTACCAAAAGCTCCGGGCCATGGAGGGCAAAGGCTCCGGCACCGGCGTCCGGGGCAGACTGGGCATCCCCTTCGGTCTCAATATGTACGAGAACCTCCCCTTCTGGTATGAGTTCTTCACCCGGCTGAACTTTGAGGTGGTGCTCTCCCCCGAATCCTCCCGGAAGCTCTACCTGAAGGGCCAGCACACCATCCCCTCGGACACGGTCTGCTACCCCGCCAAGCTCCTCCACGGCCATGTGGAGGCCCTGGTAGAGCAGGGTGTGGACGCCATCTGGTATCCCTGTATGTCCTATAACTACGACGAGGGCATCGGCGACAACCACTACAACTGCCCTGTGGTGGCCTATTACCCGGAGCTGTTGGCGGCCAACGTCCCCCTCCTGAAGGAGACCCGCTTCCTCTTCCCCTATGTGGGCCTCTGGCGGCACAGGGACTTTGAAAAGCGCATCTCCGCCATCATGGAAGAGGAGTTCTCCATCCCCAAAAAGGAGACCGTTGCCGCCGCCCGGGCCGCCTTTGACGCCTATGACGCCTATAAGAAAGACCTGTGGGCCAAGGGCCAGGAGTACATCGCCTACGCCCGGGAGCACGATCTGCCCATCCTGGTGCAGGCGGGCCGCCCCTACCACATCGACCCGGAGATCAACCACGGCATCAACGACCTCATCACCGGCCAGGGCTTCGTCCTCATCACCGAGGACGCGGTGAGCCACCTGGAGGGCTACGAGGCCCGTAAGGTGCTCAACCAGTGGACCTTCCAGTCCCGGATGTACAACGCCGCCCGGTATGTCTGCTCCCAGCCGGATATGCAGCTGGTTCAGCTGGTCTCCTTCGGCTGCGGCACCGACGCCATCACCGCCGACGAGGTGCGCTCCATCCTGGAGGAGGGCGGCAAGCTCTACACCCAGCTGAAGATCGACGACATCAACAACCTGGGGGCGGTGAAGATCCGTATCCGCTCCCTCATGGCCGCCATGGACGCCCGGAAAGGAGTCTGAACGATGGCAGAATTGGTTTACGACAAGACAGGCAGGCTCCTCTTCACCAAAGAGATGAAGGAGGAGTACACCCTCCTCATCCCCCAGATGCTCCCCGACCACTTCGCCATGCTGGTGAGCATCATCCGGGGCGAGGGCTACAAGGTGGAGATGCTGGAAAATACCGGCCGCCCTGTCATCGACGCGGGACAGAAGTATGTCCACAACGACGCCTGCTACCCCGCCATCCTGGTCATTGGCCAGCTCATCAACGCCGTGCAGTCGGGCAAGTATGACCCCCACAAGGTGGCCCTGGTCATCACCCAGACCGGCGGCGGCTGCCGGGCCAGCAACTACATCCACCTCCTCCGCAAAGCCCTGGAGAAGGCGGGCCTCTCCTTCGTGCCCGTCATCTCGGTGAACCTCTCCGGCCTGGAGAGCAACCCCGGCTTCAAGCTGGGCCTGGGCCTTCTGCGGAAGGTGGTCTACGCCATTATCTACGGCGACCTCATTATGAACGTGGCCAACCAGGTGCGGCCCTATGAGGTCACCCGGGGCGACACCGACGCCGCCGTACAGCGGTGTATGGACTTTCTCCTCCACGACATGGACAACGGCAAGGGCATGACCTTCAAGTCCATGGAGGCCAATTTCGACCGCATCACCGCCGAATTCAAGGCCATCCCCGTCACCGGGGAGGAAAAAGTCCGGGTGGGCATCGTGGGGGAAATTTACGTAAAATACGCCCCCCTGGGCAACAACGACCTGGCCAACTTCCTCCTCTCCGAGGGGGCGGAGCCCGTCATCCCCGGCCTTATGGATTTCATCATCTTCAAGGTGAACAACCGGGAGGTGGACGTGGGCCTCTACGGCGGCAAGTGGATCAAGGAAAAGTTCTGCCGCTGGCTGCAAAACTACCTGATGAAATACCAGCACGCCCTCATTGGCGCCCTGAAACGGGCTGGCTTCCGTGCCCCCGGCGACTTCAACGAGCTCCACAGCTACATCAAAGGCTACCTGGGGGACGGCAACAAGATGGGCGAGGGCTGGCTCCTCACCGCCGAAATGCTGGAACTCATCCACACCGGGGTGCCCAATATCGTCTGCACCCAGCCCTTCGGGTGCCTTCCCAACCACATCGTGGGCAAGGGCATGATCCGCAAGATCAAGGACGACTACCCCTGGTCCAACGTGGTGGCCATCGACTACGACCCCGGCGCCACCCGCATCAACCAGGAAAACCGCATCAAGCTCATGCTGGCCAACGCCCGGGCTCTGGCCAGGGAACAGCACAGCCACGAGGAAGAAGGCGATCCCGATGCCCTCCCCCTCTCCTGATCCTCTCCGCCTGGTGGAGGCCACCCTGGAAGAACACTTCGCCGCCATGTCCCTCATCCATGCCCTGGGCTGGCGGGACACCTATAAGGGCCAGGTACCCGGCGACTATATGGCCCGGGAAATCACCGACCACCGCTGGGTGAAAGTGTTCCGACAGAACCACAAAACCGGCGCCTGTCACGGTCTCCTCCTTTACAGCGGCGACGCCCCGGTGGCCTGCATCAACTACTGCCCCGCCCGGAAAAGCGATACCGATGACGGGAGCATCTGCGCCTTCGACAACACCGGCTACGAGGACTGGGGCGAGATCGTCTCCCTCTATGTCCACCCCGCGGAGCAGGGCAAGGGCTACGGCAGTATCCTGCTGGAGGAGGCCCTGGCCCGGTTGAAGGCGGCGGGGCACTCCAGCGTCTTTCTCTTCGTCCTCCGGGAGAATGAGCGGGCCAGAAAGTTCTATGCCGCCCACGGCTTTTCCTGGGACGGCACCCGCGCCGAGATCTCTCTCCCACCCGACACCGTCTGCGTAGACTTACGCTATGTGAAAAAACTGTAAAAAAAGCCCCAAGGCGAAAGCCTTGGGGCTTTTTTTGCATAGGGTTCAGATGGTGGCCTTGCCGGTGTCCTTGCCGTTGACCACGTAGTAGGCGGCGCCGTCCTCGGGCTTCACATAGACCTCCAGGGACTTGACGCTCTTCTTGCCGGAGGCGGTCTTCACAGCCTCCAGGATGGTGTCCAGATCCACCTGGCGGCCCTGGTACTCCACAAACACCTTCACGGTGGAGGCAGCCTTGGGGGCCTTGGCAGTCTTAGCGGTCTTCTTGGCGGCGGGCTTGGCAGCCTTCTTGGCAGGGGCCTTCTTCGCGGGTGCCTTGGCCTCCTTCACGGCGGGCTTGGTCTCAACTGCGGGGGGCTTGACGGCCTCGGCCGCCACAGGGGCCTTCGCGGCCACAGGGGTCTTGACGGAAGTCTCCGTCTTCTTCTCGGTTTTAGCCATAATCATAGGACTCCTTCATTTACGGCATTTTGCCGTTTATACTAAATTTATTGTACCAGAATTTTCAGGAAATGGAAGTACCAAAACGACTATTTTATGGAAAATTTTAGTGGCTTTTCCGCCGCTTTGAACAGTTTTCTCCCCCTGGTCGAGGATATCTTGCCCCTTTGGCCGGAAAATAAGCGCCCAAACACCCATTCCCGCAAAACTGCGTAAACTGGCTCATGGGGGTGGGCGGCCATGAAAAAATGTCCCAAAAACAGCAATAACCAGGGCCTTTTGCTCCTGGCCTCCCTGGCCGCCCTCCGCATCGCCCAGGGGCTGGACAATGACCAGATCGAACTGCTTTCCGCCTTCTTTGAGGTCTTGGGGGACAACTTGGCCCTCCTCATCGCCCCCGGTTGGGACTGCGCCTGCCCAGACAGAAAAAAAGCCGCGGAGGATTGACCTCCGCGGCTTTTTGATGTCATTTCCCGCTCAAGTATTCATCCATAGCCTGGGCGGCCTTCTTGCCCGCGCCCATGGCCAAAATGACGGTGGCCGCGCCGGTGACCGCGTCGCCGCCGGCGTAGATGCCCTCCCGGGTGGTTCTCATGGTGTCCTCGTTGACCACCAGGCACCCCTTCCGGTTGGTCTCCAGCCCGGGGGTGGTGGAACGGATAAGGGGGTTGGGGCTGGTGCCCAACGCCATAATGACCGCATCCACAGGCAGGAAGAAGTTGGAGCCCACCACCTCCTTGGGAGAGCGGCGGCCGCTCTCGTCAGGGGCCTGGAGCCGCATCCGAACGCACTCGATCTGGCACACCTTGCCCTTCTCGTCGCCCAAAATGCGCACCGGGTTGCACAGAAGGCGGAAGTCGATCTCCTCCTCCTTGGCGTGGTTGACCTCCTCCCGGCGGGCGGGCATCTCCTCCTCGTCCCGGCGGTAGAGCAGATAGACCTTCTCCGCCCCCATGCGCTTGGCGCACCGGGCGGCGTCCATGGCCACGTTGCCGCCGCCCACCACCGCCACCGACTTGCTCCGCTTCAGGGGGGTGTCGTGGTCGGGGAGATATGCCTTCATCAGGTTCACCCGGGTCAGGTACTCATTGGCGGAGTACACCCCCGCCAGGCTCTCGCCGGGGATGCCCATAAACATGGGAAGCCCCGCGCCGGAGCCTACAAAGACAGCCTTGTAGCCCTCCTCCATCAGCTCGTCGATGGTGATGGTGCGGCCCACCACCACGTCCAGCTGCAGATCGACCCCCAAAGCCTTCAGCTTGTCCACCTCGCTCTGGACGATGGCCTTGGGCAGGCGGAACTCGGGGATGCCGTAGACCAGCACACCGCCGGCGGTGTGGAAGGCCTCAAAGATGGTGACCTGATACCCCCGCTTGGCCAGGTCGCTGGCACAGGTGAGCCCGGCGGGGCCGGAGCCCACCACCGCCACCTTGATGCCGTTGGACTGGGGCTTCTCCGGCATGGCACTGACGTTTTTCATGTACCAGTCGGCCACGAACCGCTCCAAACGGCCGATGGCCACCGCCTCCCCCTTGATGCCCCGGACACAGCGCTCCTCACACTGGTTCTCCTGGGGGCACACCCGGCCGGAGACACAGGGCAGGGCGTTGGTGTCGGAGATGACCTCATAGGCGGCCTTGAAATCCCCCTCCGCCACCTTGGCGATGAACTCGGGGATGTGAATATTCACGGGGCAGCCCGCCACACAGGGCTTGTTCTTGCAGTTCAGACAGCGGCGTGCCTCCTCGATGGCCTGCTCCGGGGTGTAGCCCAGGGAGACCTCCAAAAAGTTCTTATTGCGGACAAGGGGCGCCTGCTCCTCCGCAGGCGTCTTGTTCAGGCTCATATTCGGCATGGTGGGTTCCTCCTTTAAGGGATCAGCGTCTTGCCCAGCTGCTCCAGCCGGCAGGCGTGGTGGGCCTCCTCCCGCTGGGCGGCCTCCTCTTCCCGGTACACCGCGTTGCGGTTCATCAGCTCGTCAAAGTCCACCTGGTGGCCGTCGAAGTCGGGGCCGTCCACACAGGCGAAGCGCACCTTCCCCCCCACCGTACAGCGGCAGCAGCCGCACATGCCGGTGCCGTCGATCATCAGGGGGTTCAGGCTGACGATGGTGGGGATACCGTAAGGCTCGGTGGTCTTGCACACGAACTTCATCATGGGGATGGGGCCAATGGCAATGACGGCGTCATATTTCTTTCCGCCGTCGATAAGCTCCTGGAGCTTCTGGGTCACAAGTCCCTTCTCCCCGTAACTTCCGTCGTCGGTCATCAGGTAGAAGTTATGGCAGGCGGCCTTGAACTCCTCCTCCAGGATCACAATGTCCCTGGAGCGGAAACCGGCGATCACATCCACCTGCATCCCGGCGCCAAAGTTCTCCTTGGCCTGGGGGAAAGCGATGGCACAGCCCACGCCGCCGCCGATGACGCAGATGCTCCTGGCCCCGGCGGGCAGCTGGGTAGGCTCCCCCAAGGGGCCCACAAAGTCCAGGATGGTGTCCCCCTCATTGAGGTCGCCCAACAGCTGGGTGGACAGGCCCACCTTCTGGAAGATGATGGTGACCGTGCCCCTGACCGGGTCGTGGTCGGCGATGGTGAGGGGCACCCGCTCCCCCATCTCATCCACCCGGAAGATGATGAACTGGCCGGGCTTGGCCTTTTTCGCGATCAGAGGCGCCTCCACCTCCAGCAGGGTGACCGTGGGGTTGAGCACCTTTTTCCTTACGATCTTTACCATTTGAAAACGACCTTTCTCGTTCGTCATATCGATCAAAATATCGTTAAAACTTTAGCAGTTTTCAAAGCTATTGTCAAGCAAAAAAGGCGAATTCCAACCTTTTCAGGTGGGATCCGCCACTTTTTGGTGTCAAAATTTATACCGCCCGGTTTAGTATCACCAGCCATGCCCTTTTCCCTCACCGCTTCCAGGTAAGCCGCACGGAGAACCGGCCCCCCGCCAGCTCCGCCCCCACCTGGCCTCCCATCTGCTCCGACAGGGCCTTGACGATGGCCAGCCCCAGGCCGGTATTCCGGCCGGAGCGGGTCTGGTCGGAGGTATAGAAGCGGTCAAAGACGTGGGGCACATCCTCCTGCCGCAGCTCCGGCGCGCCGTTGGTAAAGACGGTCTCCACCGTGCCCTCCGCCTGCCGGGCAGAGATGGTCAATGTCCCCTCCCCGTGCTCCAGGGCGTTGCGGATAAGATTGGTGTAGACCCTCGTGAGGGCCGCCCGGTCTCCCCAGACGGCGGGAAGTTCCTCGGGCAGGTCTACCGTCACCTGGAACCGCTGCTCCAGCTCGTCATAGAAGGCGGCCAGCAGCTCCCCGATGACCTCCCGCAAGTCCACCCGCTCCCGGAGGGTGGGGTACTCCCCCGCCTCCAGCCGGCTCAGATCGTAAAAGCTGGTGATAAGGCCCTGGAGCACCTGGGAGCGGCCCTTGATGATGTCCATATACTCCCGCCGCTGCTCCTCGGTGACCTTGGGATCCTCCAGCAGCTGCAGGTAGCCCAGGATGGAGGTCAGCGGGGTGCGCAGGTCGTGGGAGACGTTGGCGATCTGGCTTCGAAGGGCCTGCTCCCTGCGGCGGGAGCAGGCCCGCTCCTCCTCCCCCTCCCGGAGAAGGGTATTGACCTCCGAAAGAAGATCCTCGGTGGGGCCGTGGGGGGCCGCAAGGCGCAGGGGCGCGGCGCTCTTTTCAGAACGCCGCGCCTTGAGCTGTGCCGCTCCCTCCTTCAGGTTCCGCTCCAGGGCGTAGAGCCGCACCAGCAGGAGCAGGCATATGATGACCGCCAAATATCCCATGTCTACGCCCCCTTTCTTATTTGATCTCCTTACGTTCAAATATGGCTATGCCCACCAGGGTGGTCACCGCCATCCAGCAAAGGCCCAACAGCCAGGCCCAGCCCATATTCATGACCTGGGAATCCAAAGGGGTATCATAGATGCCCCGGTAGGGGGCCGCAAAGAAGAAGTAGCGAAAGAAGCTCCACACAAGGGAGCCGGCGGGCACCTCGGGAGCGAGAAAACTCATGGGCAGAGAGAAAAACAGCAGGATGTAGTTCAGGGCCACCGCCCCCGCGCTGCTCTTCACCACAGCCTGGAGGAAAAAGCTCACCGACAGACTGGCCAGCCACAGGGGCAGGACGGTAAACGTCCCCTGGACGCACAGCTGCCAGTAGATGTCCGCCCCCTCCTCCCGCAGACTGCCGCTCAAGACGCACATGAGCAGATAGAACCCCAGCACCACAAGGGCCGCCGCCGTCCCCACCAGTCCGCCGACCGCCAGCTTGCCCAGGTAACAGCGGCTCCGGGGGATACCGAAGACGATCTCATTTTTCAGGGTGCCCCGGCCGTACTGGTCGTCAAAGGCTCTGATCGCAAAAACGGGAGCCAGGAAAAAGCCCAGGGGCAGAAAAGCCAGATAGGCCACGGCGTAGACCTCAACGGCGGGAGTCAGTGACCAGAAGGTGGGGAGAAATACCGTGGCGATAAGCGCCAGCAGGATCCCAAAGGCAATGAAAATGCCCTTGGTTCGGCGGAGCTTATACCATTCGGCGGAGAGATAGTTGAGCATTCAGTTGATCTCCTTTTTTCGGAAGCCCAGAAGGCCCACAACGGTGGAGAGTCCCAGCCAGGCCATCCCCAGCGCCCAGGCATAGCCCATCATCGCCTCGGGGCCATACTTGTTCAAAAAGCTGAAGGGTGTATTGAGAGAGATAAACTGCACCAGCCTGGATACCGGCTCCAAAGCGGGGATGAACACCTCCATCAGCTCCAAAAAGCCGCTGCCGAAAATGGCGATGAGCAGGACGTAGACCATAGAGGCCGCCGTGGAGCCCTTGAGCAGGAATTGCAGCATGGTGAAGAAGCCCAGGCCCCCCAGCCACAGGGGGATGGACATGAGCAGGCAGGATCCGAAGGTGCGCAGGCTCTCCCCCAGCTCCTCCCCCGCCGGAAACATGAGGAAGGCCAGCAGGAGATAGCCCGCCACCAGCAGCGCGCACAGCACCGCCGCCGTCAGGGCCGAGGCCAACAGCTTTCCCAGATAGATGCGCACCCGGGGCAGGCCGAAGGAGACCTCGTTTTTCAGGGTGTTATACTTGTACTGCTCGGAAAAAACGATGTCTGCCGCCAGCATCAGCAGATAGAGTCCCACAGACAGCATCATGGACAGGACGCTCAGCATATCGGCCACGGTCACCCGCTGGATGATGATGGCCTCCCCGTCGTTGGAGGAGCCGAAGCCCTCCACCCGCAGCAAAAACATCATAAAAGCCGCCAGACCCAGGATAACGGCCAGGAAGGCATAGGTGTACTTTCGGTGGGTCGCCTTGTAGATCTCCGCGTTCAAATACTTAACCATGGCGGACACCTCCGATCAGGTTCAGGAAGTAGTCCTCCAGATTGGCCCCCCGGTGCTCCATGCCGTAGAGGGAAATTCCCTGGGTGATGAGGAGGCTCGTGACCCTCTGGGGGGCCTCCAGCCCCTCATAGAGCCGGATAACGCCGCCGGGCAGTACCTCGAAGTCCCGGTAGCCCAGCTCCCGCTCCACCAGAGCGGCGGCCCGGGCCGCGTCGTCCACCTTCAGCTCCAGGCAGTCCCGGCACCGCTCCGCCAGCTGCGCGGCAGAGACCTGCTCCAGCACCTTGCCGCTGTCGATAACGCCGTAGCAGGTGGCCAGGTTCTGCAGCTCGGAGAGGATATGGCTGGAGATGAGGATGGTGGTCTGGTACTGGCGGTTGAGCTCCAGCAGCAGGTTACGGAACTCCACGATGCCCTCCGGGTCAAGGCCGTTGATAGGCTCGTCCAACAGCAGCAGCTCCGGCCGGTTCATCAGCGCCAGGGCCAGGCCCAGCCGCTGCTTCATCCCCAGGGAGAAGGTCTTGAACTTCTTCTTGCCGGTGTTCGCCAGATCCACCTGCTCCAAAGCGTCCTCCACCGCCCGCTTCCCCGCCACGCCCCGCTGGCGGCGGTAGTATTCCAAATTCTCCCGGGCGGTGAGGTAGGGATAAAAGCTGGGGATCTCCACCATGGCGCCGGTGCGGGCCCGGGCGGCCTGCAGGGCCTTCTCCCCGGTGGCGCCGAAAAGCTCCACCTCGCCGCTGGTGGGAACGGTCTGGGCGGCCACCATGCGGATGATGGTGGTCTTCCCCGCCCCGTTGCGGCCCACCAGGCCGTAAATAGCCCCCCTGGGAATGGTAATGTTGGCGCGATCCACCGCCAGGGCTGTGCCGTAGCGCTTGGTGAGGTCGCGGGTCACCAGTACATTTTCTGTCATCATGTCTGACCTCGCTTTCCTGAAAGTGACCTCATTCTACCGCAAAGTCAACAAGAGAGCTTGAAGGGAAGGTGAAGAAAGATTAAAGGTTCCATCCGAACCGGGGTGCCTATGCTCACGCTTCCGCCATTTTGAACCCGATCCCCCACACCGTCTTGATGTACTCCTTATCGCTGGCCTTGGCGAGCTTGGAGCGCAGATTGGAGATGTGGACGTTCACCGTATTGTCGTCCCCCATGTACTCCTCCCCCCAGACCCGCACGTATATCTGCTCCCGGGTAAAGACCTTCTTGGGGTACTCCATCAGCAGGGCCAAAATCTCAAACTCCCGGGCGGTGAGGGACACCGCCTTCCCCTCCGCCGTCACCGTGACCCCCTCCCTGTCCAGCACCAGGCCGCCGCAGGTGAGGGTACCCCCCGCCTGGGCGGCGGAGAACTTCTTATACCGGCGCAGCTGGGCCTCGATGCGGGCCAGCACCTCGGCGTTGTCGAAGGGCTTGGGGATAAAATCGTCCGCCCCCAGCTTGAGGACGTTCACCCTGTCCTCCAGCCCCGCCTTGGCGGAGAGGACGATGATGGGCATGGTCTTGCCCTTGCGCAGCCGGGCGATGAACTCCTCCCCGGTAAGACCGGGGAGCATCAAGTCCAGCAGGATCAGGTCGTAGCTGTACTGCTCTGCCAGCAGAGCGGCCTCACTGCCGGAAAAGGCGGGCCGGCAGTCATAGCCCGCCCCGGTAACGATCTTGCACAGCAGGTTGTTGATGTCCGGGTCGTCCTCCACCACTAAAATGTGAAAGGTATCCATGGCCATTGCCTTCCTTTCGGGCGTTTTCCCCATTATACCGCAATTATCCCTGAAAGTTCCTTAAGTTTTCCTAAGTTTTCCTCACTTTACCCGCAGCCGCTGGGCCAGCTCCCGGTCGGGCTGGGCCATGATGGTCTGATAGGTGGTGTAGACCACCATACCGGGCCGGGCCCCGGCGGGCTTCTTCACATAGCGCGCCTGGGTGTAGTCCACCGCCACCTTCCCCGCCTCCCGGCCCTGGGAGAACCAGGCCGCCAGAGCCGCCGCCTGGGCGATGCTCTCCCCGTCCGGCTCCTCCCCCTCCGTCCAGAGGATGACGTGGGCGCCGTGGAGCTTCTGGGTGTGGAACCACCAGTCCCACTTCCCCGCTTTCTTGGTGGTGAGCTGGTCATTCTGGGTGTTGTTCTTGCCCACGCTGATGCGCAGGCCGGCGTCGGTGCGGAACTCCATGGGCTTGCCGGAGAGCCGTTTTGCGCCCTTCTTCTCCTGCTTCTTCCGGCGCAGGTAGCCTGTGTCGGTAAGCTCCTGGCGAATTTCCTGCAAGTCCCGCTCCCCTTCGGCCAGAACGATGCTCTCCAGCACGCTGTCCAGATAAGAGAGGTCATTTTCCCCCTTCTCTATCTGTAAAGTCAAAGCACTTTCCGCATTCTTGGCCTTGTTGTAGTCCTTATAATACTTGGCGGCATTCTGCTGGGGGGTAAGCAGGGGATCCAGAGCGATCTCCACCTCTCCCCCCTTCGGGTCGTAGTAGTCCTGGAGCGTCACAGCAGCCGCCCCCTTCTCCATCAAATGGAGACTGCTGGTGAGGATGTCCCCCAGCTGGCGGAGCCGCTCCCGATCCTTTGTCCGCTCCAGCTCCAGCTTCTGGTTACCGAGCTTCCGGGCGGTACGCTCCCGGGCGGAGCGCACCGAGCGGAGCAAGTCCTCCCCCCGCTGTTTGGCACGCTCCTGCTTCTCCCTGGTCTCGTAGAACTCGTCCAGCATCCGGCCGAAGGTGGGATACTCCTTCAGCTCGGTGCCGGGGCCATATTGGAGGATGGGCAGAAAGGAAAAATCCACTGGCCGCCCCTCCCGCAGGAGCATAGTCGGTGTGGAGGGATATGCCTTTACAGTCTCCCAGAGCCGGGCCACCGGCTCCTCCAAAGGCCCCTCCTCCCCCCGGAAGCGAAGCTCCCGCTCAATAAGGGGGGGCACCCCAAAGCGGGGCTCCGGGCTCTGGTAGAAAAGCCCGGGCAGCAGCTGCCTTGCCCCGGTGGTGATGTCCCCCTCCAAGCGCCGGACGCAGTCGATGATGCGCCCCTCTCCGTCCAGCAGCAGAAGGTTGGCGTGGCGGCCCATGGCCTCCAGCACCAGGGAGCGCTCCACCCGGTCTCCCAGCTCATCCAGGGCCTCCAGGCGCAGCTTCACCGTCCGCTCCATGTAGGGCTGTTCTATGTCCAGGATGCGGGCCCCCGTGAGATGCTTGCGCAGGAGCATACAGAACATGGGGGGCTTCTCCGGGTTCTCCCGCTCCAGGGTGGTCAGGTGGATGCGGGGATGGCTGGGATTGGCGGAGAGGAGCACCTTCACATTCCCCGCCGGGCCCCGGACGGCCAGGATCACATCCTGGGCGCCGGGCTGGTGGAGCTTGTCGATCCTTCCCCCCAGAACGGCGGCGCGCAGCTCCGTCAGCGCCGCGGCAAGGCACAGAGCGTCAAGAGCCATTTCAAGCCTCCTCCATCATCAATTCAAACAGCTGGTTGAGCCGCTCCTTCTCCCCCCGGAGCCACAGCCAGCCGAAGAGGGCCTCCAGCGCCGTGGCAGCCTGGTACTCCCCCCTGCTGGCGTTCTGGGGGATGGAGTGGGGGGAGGCGTTGCGCCCCCGGCGGAACACGTCCTGCTCCTCCTCGGTGAGGAGGGGCTTTATCTTCTCCACCATCTGGGCCTGGGCCGGGGCAGCCACATAGTGGACAGCCGCCTTGTGCAGTCCTTTGGCCGTGGCCTTGCCGTGAAGGCACAGCCAGGAACGCACCATCAGCTCATAGACCGCGTCCCCCAGGTGGGCCAGACCCAAACTGCTGATCTGGCCGATGGCCTCCCTGGAGGCGGCAAGGTGAAAATAGTCTGTCATTTCAGGTCATTCCTTCCCGTGAAGTCAAGCATTCCCAGTATAACCGAAATCAAAAAAATAGGCAAGGACTTCCCACAGGGAAGCCCTTGTCTTTGATTCAAGCCTGGCCCGGCAGAGGTTCATCCAGCGGGTCGATGACCTCCCGGCGAATTTTGTGGTTGAGACAGATACACATGATCGTCGCCGCGATCTCCGCAATGGGAAAGGCCAGCCACACCAGCTCCAGCCGCCCGGTGAGGGACAGCAGGAAAGCCACCGGGAGCAGTACCACCAGCTGGCGGACGATAGAAATGAGCAAACTGAGCACCCCGTGGCCCAGGGCCTGGAAGGTGGAGCTGGAAACGATGCCGAATCCGGCAAACACAAAGCAGGTGCAGATGGTGCGCAGGGCGGGCACGCCGATGGCCAGCATCTCGTCGGAGGCCTCGAAGATGCCCAGCAGCTGGGCCGGGAGCAGCTCCGCCACCATCATCCCCGCCAGCATGACGCACACCGCCGTAATGATGGCCAGCCGCCGGGTCTGGAGGATGCGCTCCCGGTTCCGGGCGCCGTAGTTGTAGGCGATGATGGGCACCATGCCGTTGTTGAGGCCGAACACCGGCATAAAGATGAAGGACTGGAGCTTGAAGTAGATGCCAAACACAGCCGTGGCCGTGTCGGTAAAGCCCATGAGGATCTTATTGATGCCAAAGACCATCACCGAACCGATGGAGTTCATCACGATGGTGGGCACGCCTACCGAATAAATGCGCCCGATCACCCGGGCCTTGGGCAGCAGATACCTGAAATGGAAGGTCAGCTCCCGGTTCACCGCCAGGTTGAAGATGATGCCCAGGATGGCGCCCACGATCTGGCCCGCCACGGTGGCCACGGCGGCTCCCACCACCCCCATGGCCGGGAAGGGCCCCAGCCCGAAGATGAGGATGGGATCCATGATGATGTTGGTAAGGGCGCCCACACCCTGGGCTATCATGGTATAGACGGTTTTTCCCGTGGACTGGAGCAGCCGTTCGCACATGATGGCGATAAAAAGGCCCATAGACCAGGTACAGCAGATGGTGAGGTAGGCCGTCCCCTGCTCCACGATGGCCTCAATATCCGTCTGGGCCAGGAAGAAGTACCGGGGCACCAGCAGCCCCACCACAATGGCGGCCAGGGCGCTGACAAAGGCCAGGAACAGGCCGTTTCCGGCGGCCTCGTTGGCGGCCTCAAAGTTCTTCTCTCCCAGACTGCGGGACAAAAGGGCATTGACGCCTACGCCGGTGCCTACCGCCACGCCGATCATCAGATTTTGGATGGGAAAGGACATCCCCACCGCGTTGAGGGCGTCCTGGCTGAGCTGTGCCACAAAATAGCTGTCCACCACATTATAAAGTGCCTGTACCAGCATAGATATCATCATAGGCAGAGACATGGTCAGCAGCAGTCTTCCCACCGGCATAACGCCCATCTTGTTTTCTCTGATCTGTTCGGACATAATGACCTCCTTGACACCACAGAAAAAGGCCGCAACCTCTGTTGCGGCCCTTTCGGACATTCACATTGTGCCCATTATACAGGAATCAATTTTTTTCGTCAAGAGCCTGTTCCAGCATTTCCCCCGGTGAAAAAGCTCATTTTTTGTTTTTTCCTCTTCCAATCCCCTGTGCAAAATGGTATACTTATTCTGTTATAGTTTTGACAGGAGGCGAGCCTATGACCCTGCAAAGTCTTATCGACGCGCTCTCCCTCTCCGTGTTCCACCTGGATCAGCCGGAGCGGCCGGTCGCCGGCGGCTATTGCGGCGACCTGCTCAGCTGGGTCATGGGCCGGGCCGGGGCGGACTGCGCCTGGCTCACCATCATGTCCAACGGCAACGTGGCGGCGGTGGCCTCCCTCACCGACTGCGCCTGCGTCATCCTCACCGACGGCGTCCAGCCCGACCCCGACCTGCTCTCCAAGACCCAGGCCCACGGTGTCAATCTGCTGGGCACCGGCTTGGGGACTTATGAGGCCGCCCTGGCTCTGGGGGAGGCTCTGAGGGCCGGGACATGAGGCTGGCCTTCGACCTGCATATGCACTCCTGCCTCTCCCCCTGCGGGAGCGAGGATAACACCCCCGCCGACCTGGCCGCCATGTGCGCCCTGGCGGGCCTTCAGGTGGTGGCCCTCACCGACCACAACACCACCGGCAACTGCCCCGCCTTCTGTGCCGCGGCGGCGGCCCACGGCCTGCTGGCCCTCCCCGGTATGGAGCTGACCACCCAGGAGGACGTCCACGTGGTCTGCCTCTTCCCCGACCTTCCCTCCGCCGCAAAGTTCGGCGAATACGTCCGCGCCCGGCTCCCCGCCATTCCCAACGACCCCGCCTTCTGGGGCCGCCAGCTGCTGATGGACGCGGAGGACGGCATCCTGGGCGAGGAGACCGCCTTCCTGGCCGGATCCACCGATATCGGCATCTACGACGTCCATGCCCTGATAACGTCCTTCGGCGGCGTGGCCTTCCCCGCCCACATCGACAGGCCCTCCTTCTCCCTGCTGGGAAACCTGGGCCTCTGGGATCCCTCCATGGGCTTCCCCCTGGCGGAGGTCACCCCCAACTGTCCCCCGGAGCTGTTCCAACGTCCCGACCTGGCCGGCGTCCCCCACATTGCGGACTGCGACGCCCATTACCTTCACCAGGTGCCGGACGCCCACCAATATATGGACTTGCCCGAGCTCACTCCCCAGGCAGTGCTGGACTGGCTGCGCCGGGGCGGGCAATGACATAAACGACGCGCGACATTCTATGAAAGAGGAGTGAGGTTCCCTATGCCAAACGTCAAGACAGCCATCCCCTACCGCGGCACGCCGGAGCAGGAGGCAAAGCTCCGCGAGGTCATCGCCCGGCACAAGGGCCAGCCCGGCGCCACCATGCCGGTGCTCCAGGCCGCCCAGGAGATCTTCGGCTACCTGCCCGAGGAAGTCCAGATCATCATTGCGGAGGGTCTGGATATCCCCCTTTCCGAGGTCTACGGCGTGGTGTCCTTCTACACCCAGTTCAGCCTGAACCCCAAGGGCCGCTATCAGATCTCCATCTGCCTGGGCACCGCCTGTTACGTCAAGGGCGCGGGCGCCATCCTGGACGCCGTCCAGAAAAAGCTGGGCATCGCCCCCGGCGGCATCACTCCCGACGGAAAATTCTCCCTGGACGCCTGCCGCTGCATCGGCGCCTGCGGCCTGGCCCCGGTAATGATGATCAACGACGACGTCTACGGCCGCCTCACCCCCGACCAGGTGGCCGGCATCCTGGACCGCTACGAATGAAAGAGCTCTCCCTCCACCTGCTGGACATCGTGAAGAACTCCACGGCGGCAGGGGCCACCCTGGTGGACATCTCCCTCACCGAGACGGCAGACCACACCCTGACCATCACCGTCGCCGATAACGGAAGGGGCATGTCCCCCGAGATGCTCGCCGCCGTGGCCGACCCCTTCACCACCACCCGCACCACCCGTAAGGTAGGGCTGGGCATCCCCCTCTACCGCATGGCGGCGGAGCAGACCGGCGGAGCCCTCAAGCTGGAGAGCACCGAGGGGGTGGGCACCACCGTCACGGCGGTATTCCACCTGGAGCACCTGGACTGTCCCCCCCTGGGCGACCTGCCGGGGGCCATGGCCACCCTCATCCAGGGCAGCCCCGGCGCCGACTTCCGCTTTTCCCATTCCACGGCCCTGGGCAGTTACTGCCTGGACACCCGTGAAATGCGGGAGCTGCTTGGCCCGGAAGTGCCTCTGGACGCGCCGGAGGTCTTCTCCTGGGTCACCGGGTACCTGCAGGAGCAGGAGAGCGCCATCCACACTTGACTACATCACTCCCGCCTTCCCGCGGGATCGTAAAGGAGCGGAACACCATGAAAAGTTTAGAAGAGCTGAAGGCCATCCGGGAACAGATGAAGAAACAGCTGGACATCCGCGACCAGTCCGACAGCAATATCCGTGTGGCGGTGGGCATGGCCACCTGCGGCATCGCCGCCGGCGCCAAGCCCGTGCTGGCCGCCTTCCTTCAGGAGATCGACCGCCGTGACCTGCGGGGCATCTCGGTGACCCAGACCGGCTGTATCGGCGTGTGCCGGCTGGAGCCTGTGGTGGAGGTCTACGTCCCCGGCCAGGAGAAGGTCACCTACGTAAAAGTAACGCCCGAGATGGTACCCACCATCGTGGCCGACCATCTGGTCAACCGCCAGGTGGTCACCCGGTTCACCATCGGCGCGGCGGAGCAGGAGGAGAAGGCATGAAACTGATTCGCAACCACGTTATGGTCTGCTGCGGCACCGGCTGTACCTCTTCGGAAAGCCCCAAGATCGCCGATGCCTTTGAAAAGGAGCTGGCCCGGGCCGAGCTTCAGGACGAGGTCAAGATCGTCCGCACCGGCTGTTTCGGCCTGTGCGCCGCCGGCCCCATCGTGATGATCCTCCCCGACGGCGCCTGCTACAGCCGGGTCACCGTGGACGACGTGCCCGAGATCGTCCGGGAGCACCTGGTGAAGGGCCGCATCGTGGACCGGCTCCTCCACATGGAAGGGGACGAGGGCACCACCGCCACCTCCCTCAACGACACCCAGTTCTATAAGCACCAGACCCGCATCGCCCTGCGCAGCTGCGGCATCATCGACCCGGAATCCATCGACGAGTACATCGGCGCCGACGGCTACCTGGCCCTGGGGAACATCCTGGAGAACAAGACCGATCCCCAGTCCATCATTGACGCCATCAAGGAAAGCGGCCTCCGGGGCCGGGGCGGCGCAGGCTTCTCCACCGGCATGAAGTGGCAGTTCACCAAGGACGCCGTCAGCCCCGACGGGGTAAAGTACGTCTGCTGCAACGCCGACGAGGGCGACCCCGGTGCCTTCATGGACCGCTCGGTGCTGGAGGGCGACCCCTTCTCCATCCTGGAGGCCATGACCATCGCCGCCTACGCCGTAGGCGGCACCCAGGGCTACATCTACGTCCGTGCGGAGTACCCCATCGCCATCGCCCGGCTGGAGACCGCCATCCAGCAGGCCCGGGAATACGGCCTGCTGGGCAAAAACATCCTGGGCACCGACTTCTCCTTCGACATTGAGCTGCGCCTGGGCGCCGGCGCCTTCGTCTGCGGCGAGGAGACCGCCCTCATGACCTCCATCGAGGGCCACCGAGGCGAGCCCCGTCCCCGTCCCCCCTTCCCCGCGGTGAAGGGCCTGTGGCAGCGCCCCACCCTTCTCAACAACGTGGAGACCTACGCCAACATCACCTGGATCCTCAATAACGGCGCCGAAAAGTACGCCGCCATCGGCACCGAGAAGAGCAAGGGCACCAAGGTCTTCGCCCTGGGCGGCAAGATCACCAACACGGGCCTGGTGGAGATCCCCATGGGCACCACCCTGCGCACCGTGGTGGAGGACATCGGCGGCGGCGTGCCCCACGGCAAGAAGTTCAAGGCCGCCCAGACCGGCGGCCCCTCCGGCGGCTGTATCCCCGCCGACCTCATCGACACTCCCATCGACTACGAGTCCCTCACCGCCATCGGCTCCATGATGGGCTCCGGCGGCCTCATCGTCATGGATGAGGACAACTGTATGGTGGACATCGCCAAGTTCTTCCTCTCCTTCATCGTGGACGAGTCCTGCGGCAAATGTACCCCCTGCCGCATCGGCACCAAGCGGCTCTACGACCTTTTGTGCAAGATCACCGACGGCAACGGTACCCTGGAGGATCTGGACACCATTGAGGAGCTGTGCTACCACCTGAAGGAGTCCTCCCTCTGCGCCCTGGGCCAGTCCGCCCCCAACCCGGTGCTGTCCACCCTGCAGTACTTCCGGGACGAGTACATCGCCCACGTGGTGGAAAAGCGCTGCCCCGCCGGGGTGTGTAAGAACCTGGTCTCCTACCACATCGTCCCCGACAAGTGCAAGGGCTGTACCCTCTGCGCCAAGAACTGCCCCGCCGACGCCATCTCCGGCGCCATCCGGGCGGCTCACACCATCGACTCTGCCAAATGCATCAAGTGCGGCGTCTGCCTGGGCAACTGCCGCTTTGGCGCCATCGTGAAAGTATAAGGAGGGACGGAAAAATGGAACAGAAAATGGTCAATCTCACCATCGACAATATCCCCGTCACCGTCCCGGAGGGCACCACCGTCCTGGAGGCCGCCCGGAATGCGGGCATCAAGATCCCCACCCTCTGCTTCCTGAAGGACATCAACGAGATCGGTGCCTGCCGCATCTGCGTGGTGGAGGTGAAGGGGGCCCGGAGCCTCATGGCCTCCTGCGTCTACCCTGTCAGCGAGGGCATGGAGGTCTTTACCAACACCCCCAAGGTGCGCCACTCCCGCCAGCTCACCCTGGAGCTGATCCTCTCCAACCACCGCATGGACTGCCTGACCTGCGCCCGCAACGCCCACTGTGAGCTGCGGCAGCTGGCCTCCGACCTGGGCATCGACGCGGTGCGCTATGCCAACGATCAGCTCCTCCCCCAGCTGGAGACCACCGCCCTCCACCTGGTGCGGGACAACTCCAAGTGCATCCTCTGCCGCCGCTGCACCGCCATGTGTAAAAACGTGCAGAAGGCGGGGGTCATCGGCCCCAACGAGCGGGGCTTCGCCACCCACATCGGCTGCGCCTTCGACCGTGACCTGGCCGAGGTGGACTGCGTCTCCTGCGGCCAGTGCATCGTGGCCTGCCCCACCGGCGCCCTCTCCGAGCAGGACAACACCGCCCAGGTGCTTGCCGCCCTCCATGACCCCACCAAGCACGTGGTGGTGGGCCCCGCCCCCTCTGTCCGGGTCACCCTGGGCGAGTGCTTCGGGATGCCTGTGGGCACCAATGTGGAGGGCAAGATGGCCACCGCCCTCCACCGGCTGGGCTTTGACAAGGTCTTTGACGTAGACACCGCCGCCGACTTCACCATCATGGAGGAGGGCACCGAGTTCATCAAGCGCCTCCAGGGCGGCGGCCCCCTGCCCCTCATCACCTCCTGCTCCCCCGGCTGGATCCGGTACTGTGAGCAGCACACCCCCCAGTTCCTGCCCAACCTCTCCTCCTGCAAGTCCCCCCAGCAGATGTTCGGCGCCCTGGTGAAGAGCTACTACGCCGAGCAGGCGGGCATCGACCCCAAGGACATCTTCGTGGTGTCCATCATGCCCTGCACCGCCAAGAAGTACGAAGTCCAGCGGGAGGAACAGCGGATGGCAAACGGCTGTCTGCCGGTGGACGTGTCCCTCACCACCCGGGAGCTGGCCCGGATGATCACCCAGGCGGGCATGATGTTCGACCACCTGCCCGAGGGGGAGTTCGACCCCATGCTGGGCATCGCCACCGGCGCCGCCACCATCTTCGGCGCCTCCGGCGGCGTCATGGAGGCCGCCCTGCGCACCGTGGTGGAGAAGCTCACCGGCAAGGAGCTGGAGAAGCTGGACTTCACCGATGTCCGCGGCATGGAGGGCATCAAGGAGGCCAGCTATGACGTGGCCGGCCGCACCGTCCGGGTCTGTGCCGCCTCCGGCCTTACCAACGTGAAGAAGGTGCTGGACGGCCTGGCCGACGGCTCCCTCCAGTACGATTTTGTGGAGTTCATGGCCTGTCCCGGCGGCTGTATCAACGGCGGCGGACAGCCCCTCCACCCCGCCGATGTGCGCTCCTTCACCGACCTGCCCGGCCTCCGGGCCCAGGCCCTCTACGGCCAGGATCAGGGCCAGACCTACCGCAAGAGCCACGAGAACCCCATCGTCAAGAAGGTCTACGCCGAGTACCTGGGCGAGCCCGGCAGCCATAAGGCCCACGAGCTCCTCCACTGCACCTACGTCCCCCAGAAGCGTTACCGCACCGACACCTGACCCCCGATCGCAAAGTAAGAATTATTCAAGTGCATAACTCGAATTATTCAAGTGCATAACTTATTCAAGTGCATAGCTTTAATTTATTCAAGTGCAAAATGGAGTTACACAACTGCGAATTGCAATTACGTATACGCAAGTGCATAATGGAACTACGCAAGTGCAAATCTAATGCGGCACATGAGCTAAACAAAAAGCGGAGGCTGTTTGAGACAGCCTCCGCTTTTTTATCGTTTTTGACCCGTTTTGTGCGATTTTGGCCTTGTTTTGCTCCGTTTTTTCACGGAAGTTGTACGCTATTCTCCCCTTAAGTTGTACTGTTTCTGGCCAGCTTCACACAGGCGGCGATGAGCCCGAAGAGGAAGAAATAGATGAACATGTTCCTGGCGTAGAACCAGGTATACTCCGCCACAGAGATGAGCAGGATGCCGCAAAAGCCTGCCACCCCAGCGGCTAACAGGTTTTTGACCCGGCGGTCGGTGCAGGAGACATAGCCCTTGATGCCCGCCTTCACCTGGCTCAAAAGCATACAGATAAAGGTGATAATGCCCCCCGGTCCCATCTCCGCCCACACCTGCAAATAATTATTGTGCGTATGGATCGGAAAATTGCCGTCAAACATTGGCGGATAGCCCCTAAAGGTCTTTGTTAGGATGTCGCTGCCCAGGCCAACACCCCGGTACCAGTAGTCCTTCATCAGTACGCCGCTGGCTCCGTAGATGGCGAAGCGATAACTGGTGGAGGAGTCCTTGGTGTTGCCAATGGTAAGGATACGGTTGTAGATGGTCTCCGGCAGAAGGGGGATACAGCAGGCCCCCAGCACCAGCAGCAAGGGGATGAGCTTCCAGTTGCAGAAGGCGATAAAGACCACTGTAGCCAGGGCGATGCCCAGCCAGCCGGAGCGGGAATAGGTAAAGCCCAGGGCAATGGCACACACGCCGAAGGAAAAGAGGGCCCCCACCTTCCCACGCCAGGTCTTGGCGTTGAGGAAGAGGGCATAGTTCAGCGGGGTGAGCATCACCAACAGCTCGGCGAAGTTATTAGGATTATCGAAGAAGGCGTAGACCCGGCCGGGCATACCGGCGTTCACCGACATATCCTGCTGGTTGGCCACCACTTCCACACCGATGACGCCCTGGTAACAGCCGTATAGGGCGGCCACAGTAAGGCCCGCCACTACCAGTGCCACCATCAATTCTACCTGCTCGTAGCGCTTCACCGCGCTCACCGCCAGCAGACACAGCAGGAAGGCCGCCAGATAGAAGCCCATAAAGCGGATGGACATGCTCCAGGACAAGGATGCCAGGAAGGCATAGCACACAAAGGCCATGAAGAGGGTGAACCAGGGCCCCAGCTCCACCATTTCCAGACGGTTCTGGGGCTTGACGGCGCTCCCCAAAGCAAAGAGGGCAACAAGGGCTATGGCCGCCATCAGAGCCCAGCGGTTATCCCAATTTCCGTGGGGCACCATGAGCATCAGAGCCACAAAGCCGCCCAGACAGAGGTAGGGCATCCCACCCAAGCCGGTAATTGCCCGGAAGGCCAGACTGCCGTCCCACACGCCCTTGCACAGGCCGTAGATCCACCGGCAGATGGCACAGGGGATGTTCAGAATGAAGGTCAGCGCCCTGCAGGTAAGGCTTGTCCCCCAGCTTTTGGGGAGCGTCCCCTCCCGCCAGAGAAAGCGGCATACAGCGCTTCCTTTTACCTGCCGGGCAAAGCTCTTGCCGAGGGCTCCCAGGGCCTTCCCTACCCGGCTATCCTCCCAGGCACCCACCAGGGCCGCCCACAAAGATAGGAAAAACCGGCATATAAAACTGCTTTCTACTATGGTCATAGGTTTTTATCTCCAAACTAGCCGTTGACGGCCTTTTCATAGACACGGAAGGTGGCCGCCGCCATCTTGTGGATCTCGAACTTCTCCTCCACCGTCCGCTTGGCCCCCTCCCGGCACTGGGCCAGGAAATCGGGCTCTTCGATCATCACCTTCATGCCGCTGGCCATGGAGTCGGGGTTATTGTACTCCACCAGAAGACCGCAGCCCGCCTCGTCATTGACGATGTCGGGGTTGCCGGCAATGTTGGTGGCGATCACCGGCAGGCCGGCGGCCATGGCCTCGATAATGAGGAAGCTGAGGGCCTCATGTCGGGAAGAGTTGATATAGAGGTCGCTGCCCTTGTAAAGGTTCTTGATGTCCTTGCGGAAGCCGATGAAGCGCACCTGCTCCTCGGTGAGGCCCAACTCCGCCGCCTGGGCCTTCCGCTCTTCCAGCAGGGGGCCATCCCCCGCCAGCACCAGGGTGAAGGGGGCGGCGGTGAGCTCGGTGAGGCGCTTGACGGCGTTGATAAGATACTCATGGCCCTTATCATCGGCAAAGCGGGAGGCACAGAGCATGACGAACCGATCCTCGGGGATCCCCAGCTCGGCACGCATGGTGGACTCACTGCGTGTTCCCGCCCAGGCCTCGGGATCGACGGCATTGAAGATGACCTGAATGTGCTCTCCGCTCCAGCCGTTGGCGATGAGCTGTTCCTTGCCGGGGTTGCACACGGCGATCATCTGATCCTGCCGCTTGTCCAGCAGCCGGTTGGAAAGCCGGGTCACGGCGTCGTTGGGCAGGATGAAGTGGTTGGTGTAGACAACCCGGATCTTCTTATTATAGCTTTTCGCCAGCATGGCGATATAATTCTCGCGCAGGTAGTGGCAGTGGATGAGGTCGATATCCCACTCCTCGCACAGCTTGGCCAGAACCTTGGCCGCCTTTCGGTCAAAGCGGCTGGACATGGTCAGCTGGCGGGTGGGCACTCCCATGGCCTCCAACCGCTCCACCAGAAGCCCGCCCTCATTGTAAGCGAAGAAGGGGTTCACCCGGCCGTCGGCGGAGAGGTACTTCACCAAAGTCTCTACATACCGCTCGGTGCCTGCCTTTCCGGCGTAGTTCAAAAGATAGAGTACGTTCATAAAGAGGGCCTCCCTCTCAAAATATTCATAACAGGTTTATTGTACAGGAAACAGAATGGAAAATCAACCATTTTGCGCCAAAAGGCCCTGCCGTTCGGCAGGGCCTTTCCTTTTTACAGTGCGGCCTTCAGGGCCTCTACCTTGTCGGTGCGCTCCCAGGGCAGGTCAATGTCGGTACGGCCAAAGTGACCGTAGGCGGCGGTCTGCCTGTAAATGGGCCGGCGCAGATCCAGAGTCTGGATAATGGCGGCAGGCCGCAGGTCAAAGACCTTGCTCACGGCCGCGGAAATAGCCTCATCGGAGACGGTGCCGGTACCGAAGGTGTCGATAAGCACGCTCACCGGCCGGGCCACCCCGATGGCGTAGGCCAGTTCGATCTGACACTTTTTCGCCAGGCCGGCGGCCACGATATTTTTGGCCACATAGCGGGCCATGTAGGCGGCGGAGCGATCCACCTTGGTGGGATCCTTGCCGGAGAAGCAGCCGCCGCCGTGGGGGGCGCTGCCGCCGTATGTATCCACAATGATCTTCCGTCCGGTAAGGCCGGAATCCCCCTGAGGGCCGCCCACCACAAAGCGGCCGGTGGGATTGACGAACACCTTCACCTTATCGTCCAGCAGTTCGCCGGGGATAGTGGGCTTGATGACCAGCTCCAGCATATCCTTGCGAAGCTGCTCCAGCTCCACATCGGGGCTGTGCTGGGTGGAGAGGACGACTGTGTCCACCCGCACCGGCCTGCCCTGCTCGTCATACTCCACGGTGACCTGGCTCTTGCCGTCGGGCCGCAGGTAGTCCACGACACCCTCCTTGCGGATCTGGGTCAGCCGGCGGCACAGCTTGTGGGAGAGGGCCAGGGCCAGGGGCATCAGCTCCGGGGTCTCGTCACAGGCGTAGCCAAACATCATGCCCTGATCCCCCGCGCCGTTGTCCAGGCCGTCATTCGCCTCCCCTTCCTTGACCTCCAGGCACTTGTCCACCCCCATGGCAATGTCGGGCGACTGCTCGTCAATGGAGGTGATGACGGCACAGGTGTCGCAGTCAAAGCCGAACTTGGCCCGGTCATAGCCGATATCCCGCACCACTCCCCGGGCGATGCTGGGGATGTCCACATAGCAGGAGGTGGTGATCTCCCCCATCACATGGATGAGGCCGGTGGTCACCGTGGTCTCGCAGGCCACCCGGGCGGCGGGGTCTTTTTCAAGGATGGCGTCCAGCACCGCGTCGGAGATCTGGTCGCAGATCTTGTCAGGATGCCCCTCGGTCACCGATTCAGATGTAAAAAGTCTGTGTGCCATTGTGTTTTCTCTCCTTCTTTTGTTTTGACAAACAAAAGCGCCCTGTCATAATCGACAGAGCACAGGGTATTCCCGTCCTCATCTTTCGATTACTCGTCGGACTTGGCACCTTGCGTATTGCAGGTTGCCGGGCTTCATCGGGCCGTTCCCTCCACCACTCTTGATAAGGCGCTATTGAATTGTGTCAATATTATAGATGTCCTGTCCCCTCTTGTCAAGCGGCGGCGGCAGAAAAGTTCATACTTTCTTTCTTTACTTTTTCTGGGAAAACGGGTACAATCTCTTTTAGATATCTTTTTAGGAGGTCGCCGCCATGCGCGCCATTGAGAATTGGTTTGACCGGTTCTGCCGAAAGCACCCCAATTTCGGCATACCCAACCTGATGCTTTATATCGCTGTGCTCAATGTGGGCATCGGCCTTCTGGACAACTTCTCCAGCTCCTCCCTCTCCGCCATGTTGTTCTTCTACCGGGACGCCATATTCCAGGGCCAGATCTGGCGGCTGCTCACCTTCATCGTTGTCCCCATCACCGGCGACTTTGGCATCCTGCGTTTCACCATCCCCGGCACCTCCCTGTTCACCACTGTCCTGTCCGCCTATTTTTACTACTGGGTGGGCTCTCTGCTGGAGCGGGAGTGGGGCACCGCCCGGTTCAACTGTTTCTTCTTCACCGGGGTGGCCCTCAACATCGTCTTCGGTCTGGCCTTCGGCTTTACCTCCATGCACTACGTATATCTCTCCATGTTCTTTGCCTTTGCCGTCCTCTTTCCCGATATGCAAGTCCTCTTTATGTTTATCCTGCCGCTAAAGGTAAAATGGCTGGCCTGGATCGACGCCGCGCTCTTTATCTGGGACATCTTCAGCAATCTGCGGGCGGGTCTCTGGCTGTGGGCCCTCCTTCCCCTGGTGGCTATCCTTAATTTCTTCATCTTCTTCTGGTCGGAATTTACAGAGGCCCTGGGTTATCGGAGGCAGCGCTACAAGCACCAGCACTCCAAGCAGACGGTGGACTTTAAAAAGGCTGCCAAGACCGCGTACCAGCAGAAGGGCTACATCCACAAGTGCGCCGTCTGCGGCAAGACCGACACAGAGTTCCCCGACATGGAGTTCCGCTACTGTTCCAAGTGCAATGGATATTATTGCTACTGCATGGAGCACATCAACGACCACGAGCACATTCAGTAACCGAAAAAAAGAGGTGCGTTTCTATTGAAACGCACCTCTTTTTTTACTCTTTTTCCGCTGAGACCGGCTCACTTTTTTGATAGGACACGCCGAATACGCTCAGCAGGATGACGACAATACCCACCAACTGCAAAACCGTGAAGGAGTCCTTCATAATGAGGATGCCTGCAGGCACGGAGATCACCGTGGCAAAGTTGTTGAACACCGATATCTTGCCCACGCTCAATTCATTCACAGCGGAATTGATGAGCAGGAAGGCACACACCGACGAGGGCACCGCCAGGTAAAATACCGCAATGAGGAAGCCCGGCGAGGAAAGGGCTGTGGTAAACACCGTCAGATCGCCCCGGTTTTCGATCATGGCGATGACCAGGTAGATCACACTGCCCAGAGCAAACATCACATAGGTTCGTTCAAAGGCGGTGAACTGCTTGGAGGCGCCTCTGCTGATGCTGTTGAAGAGCACCGCACACATCACCGCTCCCGCCAACAGCAGGGTGCCGGGCAGAGAGATGTTCCCCAGCCCGCCCACCGTAGTCATCATCACGCCGACGATGGAGGCCACCGCGCAGATGACCTGCCGCAGGGTGCAGGGCTCCTTCAGCACCAGAGCGCCAAAGGCCAGCCCCACCACCGGCACCAGGCCGATCATCACCCCGGCAAAGGAGGAGGACGTCAGTGCGATGCCATAGGTCTCAAAGATAAAATACAGCCCCGGCTGGACAAGGCCCAGCAGCAGAAGAGGCCCGATGGCCTTCCCCTTCAGGTCGAAGTCCATCTTCCCTGTGAGTACCAGCAGGTTCAGGGTCAGGAAGGCCACAATGAACCGAACTGCCAACATCACAAAGGGAGTCGCCGCCCCTATGGCCAGCTTGGAGAACAAAAAGCTGAAGCCCCAAATGCTGTATCCTGTCAGAGCCATCAGCGTGGCTTTGGTAGATGGTTTCATGTCAGTCCCTCATTTCTTTTGTCGGATGACCGCCTACACACTTTATCAAAAGCCGCCGCCCTTTTCAAGTCCATTTTTCCTTTTTGCGGAAAATAAAAGAAAGAGGAGACAGGCATGGCCTGTCTCCTCTCCTTTTTCATATGCTATTAGCCGAAGTACCGCTTCAGCAGGCCCTCAAAGGCCTTGCCGTGACGGGCCTCGTCACGGGCCATCTCGTGGACGGTGTCGTGGATGGCGTCCAGGCCCAGCTCCTTGGCCTTCTTGGCGATCTCCATCTTGCCAGCGGTAGCGCCGCACTCGGCGTCCACGCGCATCTCCAGGTTCTTCTTGGTGGAATCGGTGACCACCTCGCCCAGCAGCTCGGCAAACTTGGCGGCGTGCTCGGCCTCCTCATAGGCGGCCTTCTCCCAGTACAGGCCGATCTCGGGATAGCCCTCGCGGTGGGCCACACGGGCCATGGCCAGGTACATACCCACCTCACTGCACTCACCCTGGAAGTTCTCCCGCAGGCCGGCGATGATATCCTCGGGAGCGCCCTTGGCAACACCCACCACGTGCTCAGCGGCCCAGGTCTTCTCCCCGGCCTGCTTCACAAACTTCTCCTTGGGAGCCTTGCACAGGGGGCAGGACTCGGGAGCCTCGGGGCCCTCATGAACATAACCGCAAACAGAACAAACCCATTTCATATTGACGTACCTCCTAAAAAATTTTGTGTATTCATTTCAATTAAACAGTAATCATTCCTGTTTATGCTCTAAAGATATCATATCTACCCAACGCTGTCAAGAGCAGAATTTTGTTTTTTCAAAAAATTTTTTCCACTCACTCCACGGTGACCGACTTGGCCAGGTTCCGGGGCTTATCGATGTCACAGCCCCGCTGGAGGGCTACATAGTAGGCAAAAAGCTGAAGGGGCAGAACGTCCAGGCTGGGCAGGAGCATGGGGTGGGTATCGGGCACCAAAATAGTGTGATCCACCGTTTTGGCCATGGCCTCCCCCCTGCTCTCCACCGTCAGGCCCAGGATATCGGCGCCCCGGCTCTTCACCTCCACTGCGTTGCTCATCAGTTTTTCAAAGAGCGGGCTGTAGCTGGCCAGGGCCACCACCAGAGTGCCCGGCTCGATGAGGGAGATGGTGCCGTGCTTGAGCTCACCGGCAGCATAGGCTTCCGAGTGGATATAGGAAATTTCCTTCAGCTTCAAAGAGCCCTCCATGCCCACGGCATAATCCAGGTTCCGGCCGATGAAGAAAATGGAGGGATGGTTGAAGTAGAGAGAGGCCAGATACTGGATATGCTCCCGCTGCTCCAGCACCGCTTCCAGCTTGGTGGGCAGCAGGAGGAGTTCTGCCGCCAATGTGTTATACTCCTCCTTATTAATGGTACCCAGCAGGTCGGCAAAATAGAGGCCGATGAGGTAGGTCACCGCCAGTTGGGTGGAATATGCCTTGGTGGTGGCCACCGCGATCTCCGGCCCGGCCCAGGTGTAGATCACGTCATCGGACTCCCGGGCGATGGTGGAGCCCACCACATTGACGATGGACAGCACCCTTGCCCCCAGCCGGCGGGCCTCCCGCATGGCGGCAAGGGTGTCGATGGTCTCGCCGGACTGGCTGATGACCAGGGCCAGGGTATCCTGGGTGACGATAGGCTCACAGTAGCGGAACTCGGAGGCCAGGGTCACCTCCACCGGCTTGCGCAGCAGTTTTTCCAAATTGTACTTGGCGGCCATGCCCACATGGTAGGAGGAGCCGCAGGCGATGACGTATATCTTATCCATCCGGCGCAGATATTCAGCGTCGAAATGGAGGTCGTCCAGCACCACCCGGCCGTCCTTGAGCCGGGGAAAGACCGTCTTGCGGAATGCCTCCGGCTGTTCCATGATCTCCTTGGCCATGAAGTGCTCATATCCGCCCTTCTCGGCGGCGGATATCTCCCAATCCACATGGCACACTTCCTTCTCCACCGGCTGGAGATAGGCGTCGTAGACCTGGATGCCGCCGGTGGTGAGCACTGCCACCTCCCCGTCATCCAGATAGCTCACCTCGCGGGTGTACTTGATGACGGCGGTGACGTCGCTGGCCAGAAGATTGAAGCCCTCCCCCCGGCCCAGGATGAGGGGGCTGTCCTTGCGCACCGCCACCAGCTTGTCCGGGCAGTCGGCACAGATGATACCGAAGGCGTAGGCCCCGTCGATGCGGTGGAGCACCTTGGTCACCGCGTCCAGCAGGTCGCCCTCATAGTAGTGCTCCAGGAGCTGGGCCACCACCTCGGTGTCGGTCTGGGAGACAAATTTGGCCCCCTGCCGCTCCAGAAACTCCTTGATCTCCATGTAATTTTCAATGATGCCGTTATGTACCACGGCAAACCGCCCATCCCCGGAGACCTGGGGGTGGGAGTTGATGTCCGAAGGCTCCCCGTGGGTGGCCCAGCGGGTGTGGCCCAGGCCCACGGTACCGTGGATAGCGGCCCCGCCCTGGGTCATATCAGACAGGGCCTTCAGCCGGCCCTTGGCCTTTGCCACCTGGAGCCCCTGCTCCCGGCCGTAGATGGCCAGACCCGCCGAGTCATAACCCCGGTATTCCAAACGGGACAGCCCATCCAAAAGGATGGGGCCCGCCTCCTCTTTGCCAATAAAGCCAACGATACCGCACATGGGCAGTTTCCTCCTGAATGCTGATTTCTGTGCTTTCCATATTATACCCGCGCTTCTCCCGATGCGCAAGATTTTTTCCGCACAGTCAGCGTCTTCCCCGCCGGGGCGGCAGATGAGGCGGCGCCGCCTCCACCAAAATGATGTCCTCCCCAAACCGGCGCACCGCCGACCAGGGAAAGACCCGCTCCTCTTCCCGGCCCAGCAGGCCCAGAAGCCGCAGGCGGCCGGGAACGATGAGGGAGCGGATTTGGCCAGTTTCAAGGTCTACCTCCGCATCTCCCACATAGCCGTAGCGGCTGCCGTCGGTGACATTGATGACCTCCTTACAGCGCAGGTCGCCCACCCGAGTGTCCATGCAAAATTCCCCCTTTGGGAGAGGATATGCGGGGATGGGAATGTCCTATGAAAAAGCATAGCCACCCATAGGGTGGCTATGCTTTTTCATGTTGATACAGCCATCATCGCTTACTCATCTGAGGCACTCGACAAAGATTCAGAGTTGTTTTCAGGCGAAGTGCACTCCTGTGTTACAACATCATTTTGGGGTAAAACAATTTCTTCCAGGCATAATGTTTTCTTTTTATAATGTATTATCATGGTTGCACCCGTAATTACAAAGGCTGTGCCAACATATTTTGAAATTGCGATTCCTAAATCTCTGATATTATTAGCAGTCACAGCTGTATTTACTGCAGCTACCCGTGTAACCTCATATTGCTCCGTATAGTAATCCGCTCCAAACGTATAACTTCTTGCACTTGAAGTGCTCCAAAAGGTTGGAGGATCAAATATAAAATATATGCCTATGAAAATGACAAATACCCCTAGCAGCATCCCTATGAAATTCCATCTTTTTTCCTTTTGCATTGTTATTCTCCTCTCTTTTCTTATGTACTTGTTTCATCCCGCTCTCATCATATTATAGCCCGTTTACGGGCTATTGTCAATAATCGGGTAAGATAATACGATGATAAAAAGAACGAGGGGGCTTTTTATGATCGTATATGACAAGCTGTGGGCAACTATGAAGGAGAAGGGCATTTCGCAATATAAACTCGTCCATGAGTATCACGTCAGCTTCGGTCAGCTTGACCGGCTGCGGAAAAACGGGAATGTCAGCACCTATACACTTAGTCAACTGTGCAAAATCCTCGGTTGCAGGTTGGAAGAGATTGCGGAATATCAGGAAGATAAAGAATGACCGGGTGGAGAAGTTGTCTCCACCCGGTTTTTCACTCTCCCATTTTCCATGGCATAGGATAAACAAAAAAGGAGGAATCCCTATGCCCATCATCTACCTCTCCCCCTCCACCCAAGAGAAAAACTTCTATGTCAACGGCGGCACCGAGGAGGAATGGATGAACAAGCTGGCCGACGCCATCGTCCCCTACCTCACCGCCTCCGGCATCCGCTACACCCGCAACACGCCCCAGATGACGGCCGCATCCTCCATCAAGGCCTCCAACGCCGGCAGCTACGACCTTCACCTGGCCCTCCACTCCAACGCCGCTCCAGAGGGGCTCTACGGTCAGAAGCGGGGCATCATCGTCTTCTACTATCCCGGCAGTGCGGCAGGCCAGCGGGCAGCTACATTGGTGGCGGACGGGCTCAAGGACATTTATCCCTTGCCCAATGATGTCCGGGCCGAGCCCTCCACAACCATCGGAGAAGTAACCAAGCCCAAGGCCCCCTCTGTTTTCATTGAGCTTGGCTACCACGACAATCTGGATGACGCAGTGTGGATCAAAAACAACATTGAGACTGCCGCCAGGAACATCGTCCTCTCCCTCACCGAATTTTTCGGCACCCCCTTCCTCACCCCCAGAGCCTACCGGGAGGGCGTGGTGGACGTGAACTGGGGCAATCTGAACCTCCGGGATAAACCCAGCGTATCCTCCTATGTGGTGACCCAGATCCCCAATGGTGCCCGGCTCACCGTTATCAACCAATATAGGGACTGGTACGTGGTGCGCTATAAGGGTATTGTAGGTTGGGCCTACGGCGACTTCGTCACCCTGGTATAAGGCCATGGTCATCCATGTGGTCGCACCGGGGGACAGCCTATATTCCATCGCTCTGGAGTATGGCGTCCCCATGTCTCAAATCATCATAGACAACGGCCTGGAGCGGCCGGAGCAGTTGGTGACGGGCCAGGCCCTTGTCATCCGCTTCCCGCTGGTCACCCACACCGTCCGCCCCGGCGAGACCCTCACCGCTGTGGCACGGCAATATGGGGTGAGCCTGCGGCAGCTTTTTCAGAACAACCCTATCCTCACCGGCCGCAGTGAGATCTGGCCCGGGGAGACTTTGGTCATCTCTTACCGCCAGGAGCCTGGGCCTCTTATCACTGTGAATGCCTACGCCTACCCCTATATCAGCGACCAGCTCCTCTACGCCGCCCTTCCCTACCTGACTTGTCTGACCCCCTTCACTTACGGCTTTACCCCCGAGGGGACTCTGGTAGAGCCGGAGGACGAGCGCCTTATTGCCGCCGCCCGGCGCTTCCGGGCGGCGCCCCTCATGCACCTGTCCACCCTCACCGAGGAGGGGGGCTTTTCCAACGAACTGGCCCATCTGCTCCTTAACGACCCGGAGCTTCAGGACACGGTGACCGCCAACATCGTCACCACCCTTCGAAACAAGAAGTACAGCGGTCTGGATGTGGATTTCGAATACGTCTTTCCCCAGGACGCGCCCCGCTACGCCGAATTCCTGGCCTCGCTGACCCGGCGTTTGAATCCCTTGGGCTACCCGGTGGTCGCCGCCCTGGCACCCAAGACCTCCGCTGGTCAGAAAGGGGCCCTCTATGAGGGTCACGATTTCGCCGCTATCGGCGCCGCGGTCAACAAAGTCCTCTTGATGACCTACGAGTGGGGCTATACCTACGGCCCGCCCATGGCGGTGGCTCCTCTGCCCAATGTGCGCCAGGTAGTGGAATACGCGCTCACCGAGATCCCCGCCAATAAGATCTGGCTGGGGGTACCCAACTATGGCTATGACTGGCCCCTCCCCTTTGTCCAGGGCGAGAGCAAGGCCACCTCTATTTCCAGCCAGCAGGCTGTAGCTTTGGCCCGGCGGTACGGCGTGGACATACAATATGACCAGCGCGCCCAGTCCCCCTGGTTCCACTACATGGATGAAAGGGACATTGAGCACGAGGTCTGGTTTGAGGATGCCCGGAGCATCCGGGCCAAGCTGGCTCTCATCCCCGAATATGGCCTTGCCGGGGCAGGTTACTGGAACCTGATGCGTGATTTCCCCCAAAACTGGCTGGTTCTCTCCTCCCTCTACCAGATCCGCCAAGGGCTGAACTGAAGCGTTCACAAATTATTCACGGGAAGTTCCCAAACTGTCCATCACTTTTCCTGGGAGCGTGGTATTCTATACTCGTCAGGACAAAGCACCAGAACCTCCTCTCTTTTCCTTTCTCTCTCAAAACACTGTCCCCCATGGGTGGCAACCGCTGCCCATGGGGGAACAGACCAAAATCTCCGCGTCACATGGCGCGTTATCCGGGACGGCTCACGCCGTCCCTTTTCATTTGCAGACTTTTTTGAAAAATTTGAGATGGAGCCCTTTACAATTCAGGTATGATTTGCTATAATAATCAAGCGCCTTTCATAAGCGCCCGTAGTTCAATTGGATAGAGCGTCAGATTCCGGTTCTGAATGTTGGGGGTTCGAGTCCCTCCGGGCGTACCAAGAATAGACTTTCTGCGTCAGCGGAAAGTCTATTCTTATTTCTTCTTATTGCCGCTGATGCCGAGGAAGCAAAGCTCCCTCGGGGAGGGACTCGGAGCTAACGACGTGCCACCGGCACGTCGTCTTAACGCTCCGACTCCGGGCGTACCAAAAAGAGACCTTTCGCTTCGGCGAAAGGTCTCTTTTTACATGAAAACCCGGGGGCTATTCCAATGGAATAGCCCCCGGGTTTGTGTTTCTTTATTCCGCGTCGGTATCCATTGCGATGGAGACCTCCACCGGAGCGTACTCCGGCGCGCTGGCCTCCTCGCTGGCGACCAAAGGATCCTCCACCTTGTCGTACTGGCGGTACTGGGACAGGCCGGAACCGGCGGGGATCAGCTTGCCGATGATCACGTTCTCCTTCAGGCCCAGCAGGTGATCCACCTTGCCCTTGATGGCCGCTTCGGTGAGCACCTTGGTGGTCTCCTGGAAAGAAGCGGCGGACAGGAAGGAATCGGTGGCCAAAGAGGCCTTGGTGATACCCAGCAACAGACGGGACGCCTCGGGCAAGACCAGGTCGAGGCCGTTCTCCCCCTTCTCCCCCGCATCGATGCGGGCTTGGACTGCCGCTCTGGCATCCAGGAACTCCACCAACTCAATGGTGGAGCCGGAGAGCAGTTCGGAGTCGCCCGCATCCTCCACGCGCACCTTGCGCATCATCTGACGGGCAATGACCTCGATGTGCTTGTCGTTGATATCCACGCCCTGCTGACGGTAGGGCTTCTGGACTTCCTGGATCAGGTAGTCGTACACGGCATGGATGCCCCGGATGTGGAGCACGTCCTGGGGATAGAGGGCACCATCGGTGAGAGCCATACCTTTCTCCACCACATCGCCGGTCTTCACCCGGACGCCGGCAGAGTGAGGCAGGGCGTAGGTGACAGTCTCGCCGTCGTCGGCCACAATGGTGACGTCGTACATGCTGCCGCCCTTTTTGGCCTCCTCCACGGTGACCTTGCCGGAGATCTCGGCCAGCTGGGCCATCTTCTTGGGCCGACGGGACTCGAAGAGCTCCTCGACACGGGGAAGGCCCTGGGTGATATCGCCGCCGGCCACGCCGCCGGTGTGGAAGGTACGCATGGTCAGCTGGGTGCCCGGCTCACCGATGGACTGGGCGGCAATGATGCCAACGGTCTCGCCCTCGCCCACAGGCTCGCCTGCGGCCAGGTTCACGCCGTAGCACTTGGTACACACGCCGGTGCGGGACTCGCAGGTCAGCACCGAACGGATCTTCACCTCGTGGATATCGTGGGCCTCCAGCAGGTCGGCAGTGGCGGCGGTCATCATGGTATCGTGGCTCACCAGCACCTCGCCGGTCTTGGGATCCACCACGTCCTCCACGGGATAGCGGCCGTTAAGGCGTTCGCCAAAGGTCTCGATGACCTGGCCGTTCTCGCTGATCTCGCTGACCACGATACCGTCATGGGTACCGCAGTCGTGCTCCCGGATAATGACCTCCTGGGAGACGTCTACCAGACGGCGGGTCAGGTAGCCGGAGTCGGCGGTACGCAGAGCGGTATCGGCCAGACCCTTACGAGCGCCTCTGGCGGAGATGAAGTACTCCAGCACGGAAAGGCCCTCACGGAAGTTGGCCTTAACGGGGATCTCGATGGTACGGCCTGCCGTATCGGCCATCAGGCCACGCATACCGGCCAGCTGACGGATCTGGGCGATAGAACCACGGGCGCCGGAATCCGCCATCATCCAGATGGGGTTATAGCGATCCAGGTTGTCCATCAGGGCGTCGGCCACGTCCTTGGTGGTCTTCTCCCATGCCTGCACTACCAGGCGGTAACGCTCGTCATTGGTGATGAAACCACGGCGGTACTGGCGCTCGATCTTTACGATCTCCTGCTCGGTATCGATGATCATCTGCTTCTTGGCCGGAGGCACTGTCATGTCGTAGATGGAGACGGTGAGAGACCCCAGGGTGGAATAATGATAGCCTCTGGACTTGATGGTGTCCAGCACCCCGGCGGACTCGGTAAAGCCGTGCTTATTGATGCAGTAGTCAATGATCTTGCCCAGCTGCTTCTTACCCACCATGAAGTTGATCTCCGGCTCAAAGACCTGCTCGGGATCATTGCGGTCAACAAAGCCCAGATCCTGGGGGATACCCTCGTTGAAGATGAGACGGCCCACAGTGGTGCGCACCAGCTTATGCCGCTCCTCCCCGTCCACGGTGGCGTAGCGGCGCACCAGGATAGGCTCATGAAGGTCAAGGGCCCCTTCATCATAGGCCAGCCGGGCTTCTGCCTCACTGGAGAAGGCGTGGAGCACCTCCCGGGGCAGCTCACCATTGGGGGTGTCAGCGCAGATGCCGGCATAAGTGGGGATGTCGTCCGGGTCGCCGGGCTTCTTCACCCAGATATAGCTGTCCTCGGTGAGCTTCTTGGCCTTGAGAGCGGCCTTCACCGCCGCCACATCCTCATAGGTGTCCTCGGCGGCGTGCTCGGGATACTTGATATAAGTCAGATAGTAGGAACCCAGCACCATGTCCTGGGTGGGCACGGTGACGGGGCCGCCGTCCTGGGGCCGCAGCAGATTGTTGGCCGACAGCATCAGCAGCCGCGCCTCGGTCTGGGCCTCGGCAGACAGGGGGACGTGGACAGCCATCTGGTCGCCGTCGAAGTCGGCGTTGAAGGCAGTACACACCAGGGGATGGAGCTTGATGGCCCGGCCCTCTACCAGCACCGGCTCGAAGGCCTGGATACCCAGGCGGTGGAGAGTCGGCGCACGGTTGAGCATGACCGGGTGATCCTTGATAACGAATTCCAAAGCGTCCCAAACCTTGGGATCGCCCTTATCCACCTTCTTCTTGGCGGACTTGATGTTGTTGGCGGTGCCGTCCTCCACCAGCTTCTTCATGACGAAGGGCCGGAACAGCTCCACCGCCATCTCCTTGGGCAGGCCGCACTGGTAGATCTTCAGCTCGGGGCCCACCACGATGACGGAACGTCCGGAGTAGTCCACACGCTTGCCCAGCAGGTTCTGACGGAACCGGCCCTGCTTGCCCTTGAGCATATCGCTCAAGGACTTCAGCGCCCGGTTGTTGGCGCCCACCACGGCCCGGCCGCGGCGGCCGTTGTCGATAAGTGCGTCCACCGCTTCCTGGAGCATCCGCTTCTCGTTGCGGACGATGATGTCCGGCGCATTGAGCTGGATGAGCCGCTTGAGACGGTTATTACGGTTGATCACACGGCGGTAAAGGTCGTTCAGGTCACTGGTGGCGAACCGGCCGCCGTCCAGCTGCACCATGGGACGAATTTCGGGCGGGATGACAGGCAGCACATCAATGACCATCCACTCCGGCTTGTTGCCGGAGATACGGAAGGCATCCACCACCTCAAGCCGCTTGACGATGCGGGCCTTCTTCTGGCCGCTGGCCTCCTTCAGCTCGGCCCGGAGGGAGACACTGAGGGCCTCCAGATCCACCTGCTGCAGGAGCTTCTTTACGGCCTCAGCGCCCATACCGGCCTCGAAATCATCCTCGTACTTCTCCCGCATATCCTGGTATTCCTTCTCGGACAGGATCTGGTTCTGGGCCAGGGGAGTGTAGCCGGGGTCGGTGACGATATAGGCGGCGAAGTACAGCACCTTCTCCAGGATACGGGGGCTGATGTCCAGCAGCAGGCCCATCCGGGAGGGGATGCCCTTGAAATACCAGATATGGCTCACAGGGGCGGCCAGGGTGATATGCCCCATCCGCTCCCGGCGCACCTTGGCACGGGTGACCTCAACGCCGCAGCGGTCACAGACCTTGCCCTTATAACGTATCTTCTTATACTTGCCGCAGTGGCATTCCCAGTCCTTCGTCGGGCCAAAGATGCGTTCGCAGAACAGGCCATCCCGCTCCGGCTTCAGGGTGCGGTAGTTGATGGTCTCCGGCTTCTTGACCTCGCCGTGGGACCACTCCAGGATCTGCTCGGGGGAGGCCATACCAATACGGATCGCGTCAAATTCAGCGTAGCTCATATTTTTGTCCTCCCTTTCTTATTCGTCGTCCCCGAGCTCGTCGCCCAGGTCGCCAAAGTCTTCATCGTCGTCCTCAGCCTCGTCAGAGACCACCAGGTCGTCCTCGTCGCTGTTCTCCTTGAGGGTATAGCCGGCGGCGGCAAACTCATTCTCGTCCCGGTACTGGTAGAAGTCGTCGTCCTCCCGGACACGGTCGGGCGGATAGGTGTCCTCATCGTCCTCCTTGAGTTCGATGACCTCGCCGGTGCGGTCGAGCACCTGCACATCCAGGCACAGGGCCTGGAGCTCTTTCACCAGCACCTTGAAGGCCTCGGGTACGCCGGGAGAGGGCACGTTGTGGCCCTTCACGATGGCCTCGTAGGTCTTCACACGGCCGGTAACGTCATCGGACTTGACGGTGAGCATCTCCCGGAGGGTGTAGGCCGCGCCGTAAGCCTCCAGGGCCCACATTTCCATCTCGCCGAACCGCTGGCCGCCGAACTGGGCCTTGCCGCCCAAGGGCTGCTGGGTGACCAGAGAGTAGGGACCGGTGGAACGGGCATGGATCTTATCGTCCACCAGATGGTGGAGCTTGAGGAAGTAGACATAGCCGGTGGTGACCCGGTTGTCGAACTTCTCGCCGGTACGGCCGTCGTACATATCGCTCTTGCCGTCCTCGGCCAGGCCGGCCTCCTTCAAAAGCTCCTGAATGTCGCTTTCGTTGGCGCCGTTGAAGATGGGGGTGGCCACCTTCCAGCCCAGAGTCTTGGCAGCGTAGCCAAGGTGGACTTCCAGCACCTGGCCGATGTTCATACGGGAAGGCACGCCCAGGGGGTTCAGCACAATGTCCAGAGGGGTACCGTCAGGCAGGAAGGGCATATCCTCCTGGGGCAGGATGCGGGACACAACGCCCTTATTGCCGTGTCGGCCGGCCATCTTATCACCCACGGAGATCTTCCGCTTCTGGGCGATATAGATGCGCACCACCTGATTGACGCCGGGGTTCAGCTCGTCGCCGTTCTCCCGGGTGAACACGTCCACATTGACGATGATGCCGCTCTCACCGTGGGGCACCTTCAGAGAGGTGTCACGGACTTCACGGGCCTTCTCACCAAAGATGGCCCGGAGCAGCCGCTCCTCGGCGGTGAGGTCGGTCTCGCCCTTGGGGGTGACCTTGCCCACCAGGATGTCGCCGGGACGGACTTCGGCGCCCACGCGGATGATACCGCGCTCGTCCAAGTCCTTCAGGGCATCCTCGCCCACGTTGGGGATGTCACGGGTGATCTCCTCGGGGCCCAGCTTGGTGTCCCGGGCCTCGGTCTCGTACTCCTCAATATGGATAGAGGTGAACACGTCATCCTTTACCATCCGCTCGTTGAGGAGGATAGCGTCCTCGTAGTTGTAGCCCTCCCAGGTCATGAAACCCATGAGGATGTTCTTGCCCAGGGCGATCTCACCGTTGGAGGTGGAGGGGCCGTCCACGATGACCTCCCCCTTCACCACCCGCTGGCCCACATTGACGATGGGACGCTGGTTGATACAGGTGGTGTGGTTGGAGCGCATGAACTTGGTCAGCTTGTGATCCACCACCCGGCCGTCATCATAACGGATGGTGATGTAGTCGGCGGACACCCGGGTGACCTCGCCGTCGTCCTCCGCCAGGATGACCACCTCGGAGTCGATACAGTTCTTGTACTCCTGGCCGGTGGCCACGATGGGGGCCTCGGTGGTGAGCAGGGGCACTGCCTGGCGCTGCATGTTAGCGCCCATGAGGGCGCGGTTGGCGTCGTCATTCTCCAGGAAGGGGATCATGGCGGTGGCGATGGACACCATCATCTTGGGGCTGACGTCGATATAGTCCACCTGGCTGCGGTCAACGCTGATGATCTCGTTGCGGTGACGGCAGGTGACACGCTCATTGACCAGGCAGCCGTTCTCGTCCACCGGCTCGGTGGCCTGGGCCACATTATAGGGATCCTCCACGTCGGCGGTCATATAGACGATCTCCTCGGTGACCTTGCCGGTGGCCTTGTCGATCCTCCGGTAGGGGGTCTCGATGAAGCCATAGCGGTTCACCTTGGCATAGGAGGCCAGATAGGAGATCAGGCCGATGTTGGGGCCTTCGGGAGTCTCGATGGGGCACAGACGGCCGTAGTGGGAGTAGTGGATATCACGCACATCGAAGGAAGCCCGGTCACGGGAGAGGCCGCCGGGGCCCAGAGCGGACACACGGCGCTTGTGGGTCAGCTCGGCCAGGGGGTTGGTCTGATCCATAAACTGGCTCAGCGGCGAAGAACCGAAGAACTCCTTGATGGCGGCGGTGACGGGCCGGATATTGATAAGGGACTGGGGGGTGACGATGTCCAGATCCTGAATGGTCATCCGCTCCCGGATGACCCGCTCCATACGGCTGAAGCCGATGCGGAACTGGTTCTGGAGCAGCTCACCCACACAGCGCAGACGGCGGTTGCCCAGATGGTCGATGTCATCGGGGTTGCCCACGCCGTGGGCCAGGCAGTTGAGATAATTGATGGAGGCCATCATGTCGTCCACGATGATGTGCTTGGGCACCAGGTCGTCCACATGGTCGGTCACCAGCTCCTTGAGGGCCTCCTGGTCGCCGCCGGCCTGCTGGATGAGCTCCATCAGCACGCTGTAGCGCACCAGCTCGGTGACGCCGCACTCCTCCGGGTCAAAGGAGACCAGGGGAGCCATGTCGATCATGTGGTTGGAGAAGACCTTCACGGTCGTCCCCTCCACGTCCAGCACCACTTCATTGACGCCCTTGGCCTGGAGCTCCTGGGCACGGTCGGCGGTGAGGGTCTCCCCCGCCTCGGCCAAAATCTCGCCGGTGGCGGGATCGGGCACGGGCTGGGCCAGGGTATGGCCGGTGATACGGGCGGCCAGAGCCAGCTTCTTGTTGAACTTATAACGGCCCACAGCAGACAGGTCGTACCGGCGGGCGTCGAAGAAGAGACCGTTGATCAAACTTTCGGCGGAGTCCACCGTGGGGGGCTCGCCGGGACGGAGCTTGCGGTAGATCTCCAGCATGGCCTCCTCATAGGTCTTGCAGGTGTCCTTCTCCAAAGTGGCCACGATGCGGGGATCTTCCCCGAACATCTCCAGGATCTCCCCGTCGGTACGGGGGCCCACCGCCCGGATCAGGCAGGTGATGGGGATCTTACGGTTCTTATCGATGCGCACCCAGAACACGTCGGACAGGTCGGTCTCATACTCCAGCCAGGCGCCACGGCCAGGGATGACGGTAGTGGCGTAAGTCAGGTTGTCCGCCTTGTCCGCGTTCTTGGCATAGTAGATACCCGGAGAGCGGACGATCTGGGAAACGATGACACGCTCGGCGCCATTGATAACAAAGGTACCAGCCTTGGTCATCAGGGGGAAATCCCCCATGAAGATCTCCTGCTCCTTGATCTCCTCGGTCTCCTTGTTGCGCAGACGCACCCGCACCTTGATGGGGGCGGCGTAGGTGGCGTCACGGGCCTTACACTCGTCTACGTCGTACTTGGGAGCCTCATCCATGGTGTAGTCGATGAAGGACAGCTCCAGATTCCCGGCGTAGTCGGTGATGGCCGCCACATCGCGAAATACCTCCCGCAGTCCCTTTTCCAGGAACCAGCGGTAGGAGTTCTTCTGGATCTCCAGGAGGTTGGGCATCTCCAGGGGCTCCTGATGGC
>CANEAY010000013.1 GCA_947425785.1 uncultured Pseudoflavonifractor sp.
TCAGTTTTGCCATTTTTCTTGCACCTCCTTATGGTCTTGTGGCCCCCGGTCTCCGCCGGGAGCAAGGAGCTCTGAATAAGCATATCGCTTTAGACAGGCTTCATTATTATAACGGAATTTGGGAAAATGTCAAGGAAAATCCGAAGAAATGCGGATAGGATCAAAAAAGAGAGGCGCCTCCCCACGAAGCGCCTCTCTTCAGCTTCCTTATAATATTGCGGCCTTCTCCTTGAGGAACTCCCTGAGCCACGCCCCGGTCTCCGGATGATCCAGAGCAAAATCGATGGTGGCCTCCAAAAAGCCCTTCAGATTGCCGGTATCGTAGCGCCGCCCCTCAAAGTCCACCGCCAGGAGCCTGTTTTGCGGGCAGAGCTTTTTCAGGCCGTCAGTGAGCTGGATCTCCCCACCGTAGCCGGGGGTCTGATTCTCCAGGATGTCGAAGATGTCGGGGCCGAGCACATAGCGGCCCAGGACGGCGTAATTGGAAAACTTCTCGGCCAGGGTGGGCTTTTCCTGCATGTCCCGAACGGTAAAGACCCGCTCAGCCAAAGGCTCCGCCTTGATCACGCCGTATTTGGACACCACCTCGTCGGACACCTGCTGCACGCCGATGACGCTGGCGTCATACTGCTCGGCTGCGGCGATGAGCTGGCCGATGACCGGCTTTTTCGCGCGCATGATGTCATCCCCCAGCAGCACGGCAAAGGGCTCCTCCCCCACGAAACGCTTGGAGCGCCAGATGGCGTGGCCCAGGCCCTTGGTCTCCTTCTGCCGGACGTAGAAGATGTTGGCCAGATCCGCGGCCTGCTTCACCGCCTCCAGCTCCTTCTCCTTCCCCGCCGCCTCCAGCCGGTGCTCCAGCTCGGGGTAGTAGTCGAAGTAGTCGTCCATGGCGGACTTGGCCCGGTTGGTGACGATGAGGATGTCCTCAATGCCGGCGGAGACCGCCTCCTCAATGATGTACTGCAGCACCGGCTTGTCCACCATGGGAAGCATCTCCTTGGGGACGGTCTTGGTGGCGGGCAGCATCCGGGTGCCGAGGCCGGCGGCGGGAATGACTGCTTTGCGGACTTTCATGGGGCATCCTCCTTTGTAAAACAGGTTTTACAGCACAGACAGCCGCTTCTCCGGGATCATCGTGCGGAAATAGCCGATCCTGGGCATGACCTCCAGCAGGAGCAGGCCCAGCACATAGCAAACGCCCAGCTCCCCCGCCCCTACGCTCAGGCCGTTGACCAGCCAGGCCACGGGAAGCTTTGCGGTAAAGCCGCCTGCCTCCGCCCAGCCGATGGTGAAGCCCACCAGCACCGTGTTGCAGATCACAGGGGGCAGAGGGGCCAACCACTTGCTTTTCAGCCTGCTCGTCCAGACCGCGGCCATGAGGGTGGCCGCCGAGCCTACCACGATGTCCAGCGGGCCATAGGGGGAGAGCAGGTTGACGATGACACAGCCCACAAAGAGGCCCGGCACCGTGCCGGGAAACAGGAACGGAAGAACGGTGAGTGCCTCGGCAAAGCGGAACTGGATCGGGCCGAAGGTGAGGCCGAAGATGTTGCCGAAATAGCCCATCACGGCGTAGAGGGCGGCCACCATGGCCGCCAGGGTCAGATCGCGGGTGGAAAATTTGCGCATGATAAAATACCTCCATTTTTTGTTTAGAGTACGCGCGCCGCGCACAGCGGTACAGGTACCTTTCCCCGGAGGCAAGGCGCATGACCTCCGGACGGCTTTCTCTGTACCGGTTGGACTGGGTGGGGAACCAGTCGGAGGTATTATAGCACAAGGTGTCAATAAAGAAAAGGGGGTATGGAGGGCTTATCTCTCCGCCAGCTCCTCCTCAATGGCCTCCACAAGCTTGGACATGGGGATATCCAAGGCATTGGATATGCGGTAAATGGTCTCAAGCGTTGGCTTTCGCTCCCCCCGCTCGATGGCGCTCAGATGGCTGCGCCCGATAACGGCCAGGCCGCTGAGCACCTCTTGGGTAATGCCTTTGGACAGCCGCACCCTGGCGAGGGCCCGGCCTACGGCGGCGGGATCTAACTGCTCTGTGCTCATAGGATCACCTCACTTATATAGTGTAAATGGTAAGTCTTCTCCGGATGAACACATTTGTTGACATTTGAACACTTATGTGTTATTTTAGATGGGCCGTGCTGGTGAAGCGCAAGCAGAGAGGGGCCGCAAGGCCCCTCTCTGCTGTGAACGCGGCTGTTCTGCCGGCGCGCTTATTTCATTTTTCCAAAGGATGTGTGGCTATTGCGGAACCCTTCAGTTTCAGGGCAGGTAGTTCAGCGGATCGACGCTGATGCCGCTCTTGGTCATAGACAGGTGCAGATGGGCCTCCTCACTGCTCTCGGCGATGGCGGAGGTACCCACCGCGCCGATGATGTCGCCGGTGCGCACCGTGTCGCCGATCTCCACCGCGGGGATCTCCCCCAGGTTGGCGCAGACGCTGATGACGTTGTCGGCGTGGAGGATCTCCACCACAGTGCCCATCATGTCGTCGGTGTAGATATCGCTGACCGTGCCCCCGGCGGGAGCCATGACCTGGGTGCCCACCGGGGCGGCGATGTCCAGGCCGATGTGAGTGCGCCAGTCCCCCATGGTCTCGTCATAGACCAGCTTCTCCACATTATACTCCCGCAGCACCGTCCCCTTTACCGGCCAGGTAAAGACGCTGGCGGTGGCGGTGGCCGGAGCCGTTTCCGCCGGGGCGGGGGTGACCTCCGGCACAGGGGGCGCGGTCTGCACCGGCCGGGGGGATGCGGTGGCGGGCGGCTCGATCGCCACCGCCGGGGTGGGGACAGGGGTGGGCCGGGGCGTGGGGGTGACCACCACGGTGGCCGTACCGCTCACCGCCTGCCCAGGTTCGTTGGTCATACTGTCAAAGAGATAATAGCCCGAAGCTCCCAGCGCTGCGACGCACAGGAGAAGGACTATGTAGAAGCCCTTCCCCGCCATGAAGTCGCCCGCGCGCTCTCGCATGGTTCGTTTCATTGGTTTTTAACACCTCCGGGGCATATTGTGCCCTCTCCCCTGCCATTTATACCCGCCCCGGGCAAATTTTTGCCGGTGACAATTCATGGATTTGCTTTTCCCGCCCCGCCGCTGTATAATAAGCGGTAATCAACTTCAGATTCCCTTATTATTAAAAATACTTTTCCATCTTAATTGAATTTTAACCTGGCGTTTACAATTTTTTCGTTTCCACGTGCTATACTGCAAACTTGATTCAGGCGCAAAACCGGAAGGAGAACTTACATATGGCCGATCAAACTGCTGTTCAAGCCCCCGCCAAGGAAGCCCCCAAGCTCCAGCCCCCCAAGAAAAAGAAGAAATGGATCAAGCGGCTCGTCATCCTTGTGGCGGCTGTGGCCGTCATCCTCTTTGTCCTGTCCCGCTGTATGTCCGGCGGGATACAGAGCGCCTCCGGCTCCTACCTGCCCGAAACCGCCCAAGTCCGGGAGATGACCGTGACCGTCACCGGCCCGGGCACCGTGAAGCCCAACGACTCCTACCGGGCCACCACCCTCATCAAGGGCGAGATCCTCACCGCCCCCTTTGAGGAGGGCGACACGGTAAATAAGGACGACGTGCTCTTCACCATCGACGCCTCCGACGTGGAGAACGCCATCAAGCAGGCCCGCACCGGCGTGGAGCAGGCCCAGCTCTCTGTCCAGTCCGCCCAGCTCAACTACGACAGCCTTGTCCGCACCCGCAGCGACAACGCCAAGGACCGGCAGGTGAAGGCCAACGCCAGCGGCGCGGTCACCAAGGTCTATGTGGATCCCGGCGACACCGTGGCCGCCGGCACTCCCATCGCCGATATCCTGGACCGGGACAACATGAAGCTGGAGGTGCCCTTCCACTCGGTGAGCGCCGCCAATTTCTACGTGGGACAGCCCGCCTCCGTCACCGTCTCCGGCACCGCCGAAGTCCTCTACGGCTCCATCACCGAGATCGCCGCCACCGACTCTGTGGGTCTGGGCGGCACTCTGGTGCGCAATGTGACCATCGCCGTCCAGAATCCCGGCGCCCTGTCCGACACCTCCATGGGCTCCGCCGCCGTGGGGGACGTGACCTGCGCCGCCTCCGGCACCTTCCAGTACGGGGAGCGCAAGCAGCTCATCGCCAAGTATTCCGGCGAACTGGAGACCCTGAACCTCAACGAGGGCGACCGGGTCTATAAGGATCAGGTCGTGGGCGAGTTCAAGGAGACCAAGATACAGGATCAGATCGATGCCGCCGCCATCCAACTGGACAATGCCCGGCTGGCCCTGCGCAACGCCCAGGACAGCCTCCAGCGCACCGAGGACAGCCTGGAGGACTACACCATCACCTCCCCCATCACCGGCACCGTCATTGAGAAAAACTACAAGGACGGGGACAACTATGACCCCTCCACCGCCTCCTCCACCGGCTCCAACGCCTTCCTGGCGGTCATTTACGATATGTCCCGACTCACCTTTGACATCAATGTTTCCGAAATGGACGTGGTGAAGGTGGAGGTGGGCCAGAAGGTCACCTTCACCGCCGATGCCCTGGACGGCCAGGAGTTTACCGGCACCGTGGAAAAGGTGAACATCAACGGCACCACCCAGAACGGCAACACCTCCTACCCCGTCACCGTGGCAGTGGATGGAGACGGCTCCGCCCTGGCCGACCAGGGCCTGCTCCCCGGCATGGGAGTCTCCGCCTCCATCATCGTGGAGGAGGTGGGCAGTGTGCTGTCCATCCCGGTGGACGCTGTCCAGCGGGGCAATACCGTCCTGGTGGCCGGCCCCGGCGCCCTGGATGAAAACGGCGCTCTCACCGACTTCACCAAGCTGGAAAGCCGCGAGGTGGAGCTGGGCCGCAACAACGATGAGTTCATCGAAGTCCTCTCCGGCCTGGAGGAAGGCGACACTGTCTTCATCCAGAACAATGCCTCCAGCTTTATGAACGCCATGATGGGGATGTAAGTGATGGAACACCTCATTGAATTTCGGGATATCTACAAGATATACCAGATGGGCGAGGAGGAAGTCCACGCCCTGGACGGGGTGAGCATGACCATCGACCCGGGGGAGTTCGTGGCCATCGTGGGTCAGTCCGGCTCCGGCAAGAGTACCGCCATGAACATCATCGGCTGCCTGGACGTGCCCACCAGCGGCACCTACCACCTGGGGGGCATCGACGTCAGCACCATGGAGGATGACCAGCAGGCGGAGATCCGCAACAAGATGCTGGGCTTCATCTTCCAGCAGTATAACCTCATCCCCAAGCTGAACGTCCAGGAGAACGTGGAGCTGCCCCTCCTCTACGCCGGCGTCTCCGCCGAGGAGCGGCACGAGCGGGCCGTCCGCTCTCTGGAGCGGGTGGGTCTTGCCGACAAGCGGAAGAACCTACCTTCCCAGCTCTCCGGCGGCCAGCAGCAGCGGGTGTCCATCGCCCGGGCTTTGGCGGGGAACCCCTCGGTCATCCTGGCCGACGAGCCCACCGGCGCCCTGGACTCCCGCACCGGCCGGGAGGTCTTGACCTTCCTCCAGAAGCTGAACGCCGAAGGGGACACCGTGGTGCTCATCACCCACGATAACTCCATCGCCGTGAAGGCCAAGCGCATCATCCGCCTTCAGGACGGCAAGATCATCTACGACGGGGACTCCCAGGATCCCCAGGCGGTGGTCCAGCCCCATGAGGAAGAGAGCTCTGAGGACGACGGCTTTGCCGCCCTCATCGGAGAGGGGGTGGAGGGATGAACTTCGGACAATCCTTCCGCCTTGCAGTAAAATCCCTGATGACCAGCAAAATGCGCTCCCTGCTGACCATGCTGGGCATCATCATCGGCGTGGCCGCCGTCATTATCATCACCTCCCTGGGCAACGGTATGCAGAACTACATGAACGACCAGTTTGAGGAGATGGGCTCCAACCTGATCCAGGCCCAGGTTTGGACCACCGGCACCTCCCTGGACATCCAGGCGGAGGATATGTACGCCCTGGTGGAGAAATATCCCCAGTACCTCTCCGGGGTCACCCCCTATAAGACCGTCCAGGGCACTGTCCGCCAGGGCAACGATGAGTTCAAGCGCACCAGCGTCTACGGCGTGGGCGAGACCTTCTACAACATTGACAAGAACACCATCATGACCGGCTCCTCCATGGGCCAGGGCCGCTTCCTCTCCTATGTGGATGTGGAGCGGGCCCAGCCGGTGTGCGTCATCGGCGCCTATATAGAAAAGGAGGCCTTCGGCGGGGACGCCCTGGGCAAGACCCTCACCGTCTCCGGCGCCCCCTTCACCGTGGTGGGAGTACTCGCCCAGAACGGCGACAACTCCGAGGGCAGCAGCGACGACTGCATCTATATCCCCTACACCCAGGCCGACCGTTTGAGCCAGGGCAGCTACTACGCCCTCTATATGTTCACCTCCATCGACCGCTCCACCGCCGCCGCAGCCAAGGGCATCGTGGAGAACCGGCTCCTGAAGGCGTACCACGACAGCGACTACTATCTGGTCATGACCTCGGCGGAGATGATGGACGCCATGGACTCCATGGTGAACCTCCTGATGGCCATCCTCACCCTCATCGCCGCCATCTCCCTGCTGGTGGGCGGCATCGGCATCATGAACATCATGCTGGTGTCGGTCACCGAGCGGACGCGGGAGATCGGCATCCGCAAGTCCCTGGGCGCCAAGGGCCGGGATATCCGCAGCCAGTTCATCATCGAGGCGGGCACCACCTCCGCCATCGGCGGCAGCATCGGCATCATATTGGGCATCATCATGGCCAATGTCATCACCAATGTGATCGCCCTGGTGCTGGGCACCGGCAACGACGGCTTCGTGGCCATGCCCACCCTCCAGGGCATCGGCGTGGCCTTCGGCGTATCGGTGGCCATCGGTATCCTCTTCGGCTATCTCCCCGCCAACAAGGCGGCCAAGCTCAACCCCATCGACGCGCTGCGCTATGATTGAAAGGAGCGGACTACATATGAAGAAACGAGTTCTTTCCTCCCTTTTGGCTTTCAGCCTGACCCTGTGCCTTCTCCCCGCCGCCCATGCTTCCCAGGTCAGCACGGAGGACATGGCCCAAGTCCTTGCCGCCCTGGATATCATGACGGGCAACGAGGAGGGCGACCTGATGCTCTCCCGGCAGGTGACGAGGGCGGAATTCACCAAGCTGGTCATTGCCGCCTCCCCCAGGGGCAAAAACGTGGGAGCCACCACCACCGTCTCCCCCTACCCCGACGTGCCCTACACCCATTGGTGTGCCCCCTATGTGGAGGCCGCCGTGGCCGCCGGGTATGTGAACGGCAATGTCTACGGCTACTTTGAGCCTGACCGCTCCATCACCCTCCAGGAGGGGGTGACCATGGCGGTGCGCCTGCTGGGCTACAGCGACAGCGACTTCTCCGGGGCCTGGCCCTCCGGCCAGATGGCCCTCTACTACAAGGAGGACTTGGACGAGGGCATCTCTCTCGGCCAGACCAGCCCCATGACGAGGCAGGACGCCATGCACCTCTTCTATAACCTGCTCACCGCCGCCTCCAAGACCGGCGCCCCCTATCTGACCACCTTGGGCTACCCCCTCACCGCCACCGGCGAGATCGACCGGGTGGGCCTTATTAATGCCGCCATGAACGGCCCGGTGGTAATGACCGGGGACTGGCAGAGCAAGGTGAACTTTGACGTGAACACCGCCACAGTGTACCGGGGCGGCTCCCTCTCCTCCCTGACCGCCCTCCAGAGCAATGACGTCATCTACTACTCCGCCTCCATGCGCACCCTGTGGGCCTATTCCAATAAGGTCACCGGCCTCTATCAGGCGGTGTCTCCCAGCGCCGCCAGCCCCCAGGCGGTGACTGTAGCTGGCAAGACTTATTCCATCGAGACCGCTGAGGCGGCCTACGCCCTGTCCAACCTGGGCCAGTTCAAGACCGGGGACACGGTGACCCTCCTCCTGGGCCGGGACGGCCAGGTGGCGGCGGCGGTGTCCGCCACCACCACCGGCGGCTCCCTCTACGGCGTGGTGCAGGCGGTGGCCGACGGCACCTACACCGACAGCAATGGCAACAGCTACACCGCCAAGACCGCCCACATCTTCGCCACCGACGGCCAGAGCTACTCCTATCCCCTGGAGGCCAAGTCCACCATCAAGGCGGGGAACCTGGTGCAGGTGATCCTCACGTCCGGCGGCGACGCCAAGATCACCCGACTGAACCAGAGCTCCATCTCCGGCAAGGTGAACGCCGCCGGTGACAAGCTGGGCAACACCCCCCTGGCCGGGAACGTGGAGATCCTGGACGTGAACGGCGACGGCCTCTCCGCCAAGATCTACCCCAACCGCCTGGCGGGTATGAACCTGGACAGCGACGACGTGAAGTACGTGCGGAAAAACGCCGCCGGGGAGATCGATATCCTCATTCTGAACGACGCCACCGGGGACATCTACTCCTACGGCGTGCTCACTTCCGTTCAGGAGACCGTCATCCCCAACCCCGCCGGGCTGGACGCCCTCATGGGGGTCTACCAGTACGACGTGGGCGGCCAGAGCTACGTCTACCAGACCTCCTCCGGCATCCTGAACCAGCAGGTGGGGCCGGTGAAGATCCAGGGCAGCCTTATGGCGCCGGACAAGATCGTTAAGCTGGACGCGGTGCGGCTGAGCAGCGTGGACGCCCTCACCGCCGTGAGCCAGGACAACACCTCCTATCCCGTCTCCCACGCGGCGGCGGTGTATGTGTTGGAGCACAGCACTTACAGCCTCTCCAGCCTGGAGCGGGTGCGCACCGGCCACACCCTCACCGGCTACTACGACAAGGCCGTCGACCACGGCGGTTGTATCCGGGTCATCATCGCAAAGCCCCAATAATGGGACTCTAAAAAAGCTCCGTAGTCATCGACTACGGAGCTTTTTGCGTTCAAAATGTATTTATTTGATGGGTTCCAGGTGGGCCTGGAAGTGGCGCAGGATGGGGGGCTCCCATGTGACCCGGTAGCCATGCTCCATCTGGCCCGCCCGCTCCTTGATGGACACCAGCGCATCCGCAATGATATCCAGGTGGGCCTGGGTGTACACCCGGCGGGGCAGGGCCAGCCGGGTGAACTCAAAGTCGGACTTCAGCTGCTTGCCGGTGTCGGGGTCGTTGCCCAGCATGTAGGAGCCGATCTCGCAGGTACGGATGCCAGCCTCCTTGTAAAGCTCCACAGACAGCACCTGGGCAGGGAACTCGGTGTAGGGAATCTTGGGGAAGAGGGCAGCGGCGTCCACAAACACACCGTGGCCGCCCACGGGGGACTGGTAGGCGATGCCGGCCTCGTCCAGCTTGGCCGCCAGATACTCTGCCTGGCCGATGCGGTAGCGCAGGTAGTTTTCGTCAATGCCCTCGTAAAGGCCGATGGCAAGGGCCTCCATGTCACGGCCAGCCAGGCCGCCGTAGGTAACGAAGCCCTCATAGCTGATGCCGTTGGCCTTCAGCCCCAGCACCAGGGGGGAGCCGGCGTCCTTCACGCCAACCAGGCCGCCCATGTTGACGACAGCGTCCTTCTTGGAGGACATAGTAAAGAGGTCGGCATAACTGAACATCTCCCGGACAATGTCCTTGATGGATGTGTTCTGGTAGCCCTCCTCATCCCGCTTGATGAAGTAGGCGTTCTCCGCGTAACGGGCGGCGTCAATGCACATGGGGATGCCGTACTTCCTGCAGAGCTGGGAGACCTCGCGCAGGTTCTTCATGGACACGGGCTGGCCGCCGGCGGCGTTGTTGGTGATGGTCATGACCACCAGGCCGAATTTCTCCGCCCCGTGCTCCTTGATGGTCTTCTCCATCAGTTCCACGTCCATATTGCCCTTGAAGGGCGCCCGCTTGGCAGGATCCTTGGCCTCCTCCACCACACAGTCGATGGTGCGGGCGCCGGCCATCTCCACGTGGGCGCGGGTGGTGTCAAAAAACATATTGGAAATGGCCAGCTGGCCCTTCTTCAGCACCAGGGGCATCAGCACCTTCTCCGCCGCCCGGCCCTGGTGGGTGGGCTGGACATAGCCAAAGCCAAAGATGTCCTTACAGGCGTCCATCAGACGGAAGTAGCTCTTGGCGCCGGCGTAGGACTCATCACCGGTCATAACGCCGGCCCACTGGGCCTGGCTCATGGCGGCGGTGCCGGAGTCGGTGAGCAGGTCGATGTAAACGTCCTCGGCCCGAAGGTTGAACAGGTTGTAATGGGCCTCCTTGATCTTCTCTTCCCGCTCGGCCCGGGTCAGCATCTTCAGCGGCTCAACAGCCTTGATGCGGAAAGGCTCGGGGATGTACTTGATGGCAGACATGGCAATACCTCCAAAATAATATATTTACCCCGGTTATCTCTTGCGAGATGAGCGGTCAGTATACGAATCCAACGCCCTCATAAAGAGGGCCTTACCAGTCCAGCGTGGCCACGGCCCAGGCGGCCAGACGGCAGCGCCGGAACAGAGAATCCACCTGGGCGTACTCCTTTTCTGTATGGTTGAACTGTCCGCACACGCCCATCCCACACACGGTGGGGATCCCCAGTGCCACGGCAATGGAGGAGTCGGAGCCCCCGCTGACCACCGCGCTGCTCACAACTCCGCCGCCGCAGAGCTTCGCCGCCCGCTTCACATGCTCAAACAGCGACAGTACACCGGCGGTGGTCTCCATACAGGCAATGTGCATCTTCTGTTCTTTGGTGATCTTCGTCCCGGCCACGCAGGATATACCCACAGCCCGGTCAATGGCCGCCTGTATCTCCCCTTCAATTTCATGGGAGGAGAAGCGGTAACCGATACTAAGGCTGCACTCATCGGGAATGGTGTTCTCCCCAATACCGCCGGAGATCAGGCCGCAGTTGATGAGCTTGCCCCGGGGGATATCATTTTCCCCCTCCAGCTCCATGACGATGCGGGCGGCCTCCAAAATGGCGCTTCTCCCCTTCTCCGGCTCCAGACCGGAGTGGGCGGCCACGCCCTCCACCTTGATCTGAACGATACCGCCGCCCTTGCGGCCCACCACCAGCCGGTCGTCTATGTACCCGGTCTCAAAATTGAAGGCCGCGGCGGCCCCCTTCATCTCCTCCACCATCAGGGCCTTGGCGTTGGAGGACTTGTGCATGGTCTCCTCGTCCCCTACCAGCACAAACTTGATGGGCCGATCCCGGAACCCGGCATAGGCCAGGGCCTTCACAGCGTACAGGGCAATGACCAGCCCGCCCTTCATGTCCAGCACACCGGGGCCGTAGGCCAGGCCCTCACCGCTGATGCGGAAAGGGTTCCGCTCCGCCTCCCCCGGCGGGAACACCGTATCGGTATGGCCGATGAAGAGGATGGGGGCTTTGGGCGCTTCGCCGTTCCACTCTCCCACCAGGATATCCCCCACCTCTCCTTCCACCTGGATCACCCGGCTGGCAATGCCGGCCTGTTCCATCTCCTCCCGCAGCAGCGCAATCACGTTGGAAACGCCCTCCCTTTGGGCCGGGCCGCTCTCCGTGTTCACCAGCCGTTCCCAAAGATCGAGCATTTCCTCCCGGTGTGCGTCAATGTATCTGCCCAGCTCCCCTAAGTTCTTTTCCATAGGGTTTTCCTCCCTTGTCAAGTTTGGAAGCAGATCGACACGGTATTATTGCTTAGTTACGAAGTAATAATAGCACAAGTTATCCTGCCCGTCAACCCCAAAAACAGGGCATTTTTACATGTACATCCTTTCTTCCTTGAAAACGGGAAAAATCCTGTTATAATTTGAAAAAAGGATGTGATTTTTTGAAACGCTCCCCTGCGCCCGAAAAAAGCTATGAGGAATTCAACGCCGGCTTCAGTGAAATGTACCGCTTTGTCCTCAACTTCACCAAATATATCCGCACCCCCAGAGACTATCTGGCCGGCACCGGCATCACCGTCAGCGACGTCCATATCCTGGCTCTCATCGTGGATCATCCCGGCATGACGGTCACCGAGTTGGCTCGGGAATGGCGCTGTACCACCGGCGCCATCTGTCAGGTGCTCACCCGCCTGACCAAAAAGGAGCTTGTCCTGCGCAAACGTCTGGACGGCAATGCCAAAGAAGTCCACCTCTACCCAACCCCGGAGGGTGCGGCCCTGGTGGAACGCCACAAGCAGTACAACATCCGCTTCTCCCAGACCATGCTCCAATATACTCAGGATCTCTCCCAACAGGAGCTGGACGCCTTCTTCTCCACCATGGGAAAGCTCAACAGGATCAACGACCAGGCCCTCTTATAAAAATAGAATGGCAAGGCAGTCACTCACTGCCTTGCCATTTTTGTTCCCATGACCCGCAATTTTGTAATCCTTTTGTCACCTTATTTAGGTTGACATTTGTCTACCTCATATGGTAGTATCACAGTAGAAGGTAGACAGTTGTTTACCCAAAAGGAGGGAACAGCGATGAAAGTGAATCTGTCCGAGGGCGAGTGGAAGCTGATGAACAGGCTGTGGCAGGAAAGCCCCCTGACCATCACCCAGCTCACCGCCCAGCTCCAGGAGGAGACGGGCTGGGGCAAGCACACCGTCATCACCATGCTCTCCCGGCTGGAGGCCAAGGGGGCGGTGGGCCACGACGGCAACACTCCCAAGGGCTGGTCGCCCCTGCTGGCCCGGCAGGACGCGGAGCGGCAGGAGACCGAGAGCTTTTTGAGCCGGGTCTACGGCGGCCACCTGGGCCTGATGATGAGCGCCATGGTGGACAGTAAGGCCCTGACCCAAGAGGACATTGACGAGCTCACCGCCATTTTGCGAAGCGCAAAGGAGGGGAACTGACATGATGAAGGAGATCCTCATTACTTCCTCCGCCCTGATCCTGGCCCTGCTGGTCATCCGGCAGCTCTTCCGGGGGGTGCTCTCCCGCCGGGTGCAGTATGCCCTGTGGGCTTTGGTGCTGGTACGGCTGCTGGTGCCGGTGAGCCTTCCGGCGGCGGACTTCTCCGTCCTCACCGCCACCGCCCCCGTCCAGCAGGCGGTGGCCCACCGGCTGCCCCCGCCGGAGCCGGTGTTCGTGCCGGTGGCCCAGCAGCCCCTGAGCCAGCACCCCACCGCCCCCGATACCGCCCCGGAGCTGGCCATTTCCCCCGACGAGAGCCACGTCTGGGTGGCGGACACCGATGAGACCGCCGTGCAGTACCGAAAGCTGACCGCCCAGCAGGTGCTGACTTTTGTGTGGGCGGCGGGCATGGCCGTGGTGGGCGGATTCTTCCTGGTGAGCAACCTGGCCTTTTGGCTGAAATTACGCAGCCGGCGGCGCGTCTGGGAAGCCGCGCCCTACCACGGCGTTCGAAAGGTCTATGTGGTGGAAGAGGGGGTCATCCCCTCCCCCTGCCTGTTTGGCAGGAGCATCTACATCACCTCCAGTTTAGCGCTTGACAGCGAGAAGCTCCGCCATGTGCTCACCCACGAGGCCACCCACGCAAAACACCTGGATCCCCTGTGGGCCCTTCTGCGGTGTGTGTGCCTGACCATCTACTGGTTCGACCCCCTGGTGTGGGTGGCCGCCGCCTGCTCCAGGACCGACTGCGAGCTGGCCTGTGACGAGAGCGTCCTGCGCGCGCTGGGAGAAGAGGAGCGCATCCCCTACGGCCAGACCCTCCTCTCCCTCATCCCGGTGAAGCGGGTGGGCAACCCCCTGCTCACCGCCACCACCATGGCCGCCGGGAAGAAACAGCTCACCGACCGCATCACCCGCATCGCCAGAGGTTCCCGGCAGCTTCTGGCCGCCGCCCTGGCGGTGGCGGTGCTGGCGGGGGTTGTGTCCGCCTGCACCTTCACCGGGGCCAAGGTGACCTCTTCCCCCGCCCCCGAAGGCGGCCTTCGCGCCCTCACCGGCCAGGAGCTGCAGTGGTTCAACACCCAGTTCTTCAACAACCAAAATTCGGACAACTTCAGTTACAACATCCGCAACCAGTTTGCCAATCCCACCATCCTCTATGACAGGCCGGAGGACATCGACCTCTATGAGCTGTTCTACTGTGAGCCGGGTTCCGATATCACCGACTACGAGATCAAGACTGTCTTTGAATATGACAACTGGGACGACATGCCCTGCCCCGCCTATAAAATCACCGACCAGTGGATGGACGAGCGGCTGAAGGAGTACACCGGCCTTACCCTGGAGGAGACCAACAAGGTGGGGCTGGATGATTTCACCCACTCCTCCGAATTTGACGCCTACTTCTGGATGCATGGGGACACCAACTACTGCGGCTGGCTGGACTTTACCAACGGCACCCGGGAGGGGGACACCGTCAAGCTTTACCACAACAGTGCCTTCGCCGGCAGCGGCTGGTACTGCGTGACCCTCACCGCCAACGGCGGGGACGATTACCTCTTTGTCTCCAACCAGGCCTGTGAGGAGCCCCCCGCCTTCCCCATCGCCCTGCCCCAGGGGGAGCCTGCGATCACCATGGATCTGACCGGGCTGGAGCCCTACGCGGCCCCCACGGTGCTGATGGAGCTCAACGTCGGGGACTTCATCGACAGTCCCGACTACCGCCTGGCAAACTGGGACATCGGCGGCCACAATGTGGTGGTCTACCGCTCCTCCACCCAGGCGGACACCGTCCGCGCCGCCATACGCTGGAGCGACGGCACCATGAACGTGTTCTTCACCGTGGAGGAGAGCAATTATCGGGATATGTTCTTCTTCCTCGACCTCTTCGGCCAGGAGGGCTTCACCATCAGCTACTACGGCCAGACCGCCGGGAACGCCTACGGCACCCTGGTGGACTACTACACCATCAGCTCCGACGGCATCCCCGCCCTGCTGTGCCGCACCAACAACGGCTTTGAACAGCCCATGGTCGTGGATCTGGACGGAGACGGTCAAAACGAGCTGGCCACCGAGTATGAGCTCTTCTTCCAGCGGGAGGGGAAGCTCTATCGGGCCGACCTGCGGAAGGAGCTGCTGGCCGCCTGGCCGGAGCTTTCCTACTGGGACTTCGGCAGCTGGGACAAGTACGCCCGGTGCATGGCGGTCACCGGCCTCACGGATCACGCCATGTGGGAGCGGCATCTCTACTTTGACGGGGAGAGGCTCCTGGCCTACGCCCCGGAAAAGACCACCACCGACCATGTGGTGGACGGGGCCGTGGAGAAATACGGCGTGCCCGACGAGGTGGTGCAGGCCGCCAAGGATCACGCCCAGGTGGCCTACAAAAGGAGCGACCCGGGGCCGGACGCCCCTATCTATGACGACTGGCGGGTAGAGTCCTTCTCCGGCTTCTGCTCGGAGGAGTTCGGGAACACCGTCATCGAGGGCTGGGCCTTCAACTACGAGCTCCACACCACCACCCCGGAAAAGGTAGTCCTGGCCGGGGGGCGGTACATCACCGAGGACGGCTGGGTCTCCCCCGGCTATCCGGGGTGTGACTGGCTCTTCTTCAAGCTCAGCGGCACCATGAACGAAAAGCGGGAATTTCTCTGGACGGAGATGAACCAGTCCTCCCCCGGCTCCTGGGGGTTCCGAAACGACATCATCCAGAATCTGGAGAAATTAGACGTGGAGCTGGAGGGCACCACCGTGGCAAACCTCCGGGCGGAGCAGGCCCTGGCCCACATTCTGGATCACACCGACCTGGTGCAGCTGGTGCTCTCCACCCCCGACGGCAAGGGGGGCACCTATCAGGTGCCCGCCGGGGAGGGGAACGAGGGCTACTACCGCAACTACTTTTCCGACCCCGGCTCCTACACCTGGACGAAGGTGGACACCCCCGCCCAGGCCCCCACGGGAACCACCCTCATCATCGCCGACGCCGACTGGTACTCCCAGCTCCAGCTCTGGGAGGGCAGCGACCTGGTGATGTTCAAGACCACAAACGACCGGGGCACCTGGTACAGGGCGGAGACCACTACCCCCAGGGACGATGTATTCTACGGCCAGAGCCATATCTTCCCCTTTATGCGCCGGTGGTTCGACGAGACAGAGCTGAACGCCCTGCGCAGCGGCATCGCCGTCCCCGACGAGGGGCAGGGGCCCCTGGAGACCGCCAGGGCCTGGGCGGAGCAGTACGAGGGGGCATACCTCCACCTCACGCCGGGCAGTCCCCTGCGCTGTTCCTTTATGAAGCTGGCGGGGGTGGGCACCCTGGAGGATATGCCGGAGACCTGGTTCCCGGCGGATATCACCGGCTATCCCCACTTTGCCTTCACCTATGACACCATTTTCCTTCCCGAGAGCCGGGAGGGCGACAACTGGTTCATGGCGGGCAACACCGGGGAATATGAGGGCCCCGACCCCGAGGCTCCCCAGGGGGCCTACACCTTCAGCCGCCGGGGCAGTATGTATTTGAAGGACGGCTACTGGTACTGCTCCGGTGTGGGTACCGGATGAATCACATAAAAAGAGGAGCCTTTTCTTTCGAAAAGGCTCCTCTTTTTTACACCAGCATTCCCACACACCAGAGGGCGGTGGCCAGCAGGGCCCCCAGGGCCATGTAGCCGGAGGCGGGGATCCTGGCCCGCCAGCCGGGGCGTACCTCCTTGCGCAGGTAGCCGTCGGCCACTCTTCTCGCCTCCTCCACCACCTGCTCCGCCGTGACCCCGCCCTGGCCCAGCACGCCCTCCCGGACAATGAAAATGGCCTCCTCGAAAAAACGGCGGTCAGGGGATCTGACCACGATGACCCGCCGGTTGGTACCCTTCAGCATGGACGCCGCCTCCTTCGCAGTTTCTTCCCCCAGTATGCGCCATTGGCGGAAAAATATACCCGGCATACCCGCACCATCCCCGGCGTACACTCTTTTGTGTGGAGGGAATGGCATGGAGAGAAGGCCCTGGACGGAGCTGGGAGTGGTTTTTGGAGTGAATATCCTCCTTATCCTCCTCTTTCAGGCCGTCCTCTGACAGAAAAAAGCCGCTGCGTGATATGCAGCGGCTCTTTTCTCTCACCCCTCCATGTGCCGGCCCAGGAAGCCGGAGGTGGTCTGAAGGAGCTTGTAGTCGGTGTCGTCGGCCACCATGTTCCCCTCTTCGGCGGCGAAGAGGACACAGCCCAACACGTCCCCCTCTGCCAGGATGGGGGCGGCACAGCTCACGTAGAACTTCCCGCTCTCGTCGCTGACGGGGATGAGGGGCTCCCCCGGCTGGTACTGGTAGATCTTGCGGCCCTCCAGGATGGCCTCCAGCCGCTCGCTGAGCCGCTTGTCCATCAGATCCCGGCGGGGGGCTCCCGCCACGGCGATGCAGGCGTCCCGGTCAGTGATGACGGCAACGTGGAGGGTGGTCTTGTTCAGGGTCTCGCACATCTGGGCGGCAAAGTCGGTGAGCCCGCCCATGAGGGAATACTTTTTGAAGATGACCTCGCCGTCCTTGTCGGTGTATATCTCCAGCGGGTCGCCCTCGCGGATACGCATGGTGCGGCGGATCTCCTTGGGGATGACGACCCGTCCCAGATCGTCGATCCGCCTTACGATTCCAGTGGCTTTCATTTCTCTCTTCCTCCTGCGGTAAAATCGGTTGACGCCCTTAGTATCCGCAGGTTTGTTTTGGCTATTCTCCCAAGATGGGCGGTATGATTTGGAAATGGCTGTTTTGGCAAAAAAAGAGCGGCGGACTTTCGTCCGCCGCCCTCTTTTTTCCCGCTTTTCGCCCTTACAGCAGGTTCTTCTCAGTCTCGGGGTCAAAGATATGGATGAGATCCCCGGGGAAGGTGAAATGGATCTCGGTGCCGTAGGGGATGCCGCCCCGCCAGTCGGCGGGCAGGTCGGTGGTGGCCAGCACCAGGACGATATCCTTGCCCTTGGCGTTGACGTGAAGGTGGATCTCGCTGCCCATCATCTCGCTGACGTCCACGATGCCGGAGACGGTGTGGGTGCCGGCCTGGTCGGCCAGATGGATATGGGCGGGACGGATGCCCGCCACCACCTTGCCGGTGCGGCCGGCAAGGGCCTTCTGCTTCTCCTCGGGCAAGTCCATGATGGCGTCCTGGATCTTGATCTTGGTCACGCCGCCGTCCTGGACCAGCTCGGCGTCGTCAAAGAAGTTCATCTGGGGCATACCGATAAAGCCGGCCACAAAGATGTTGGCGGGATGCTCAAAGACCTCCTGGGGCGTGCCGATCTGCATGATGTAGCCGTCCTTCATGATAACGATACGGTCGCCCAGGGTCATGGCCTCGGTCTGGTCGTGGGTGACGTAGATGAAGGTGGTGTCGATGCGCTGGCGCAGCTTGATGATCTCCGCCCGCATCTGGTTACGCAGCTTGGCGTCCAGGTTGGACAGAGGCTCATCCATGAGGAAGACCTTGGGGTTGCGGACGATGGCGCGGCCGATGGCCACCCGCTGGCGCTGGCCGCCGGACAGGGCCTTGGGCTTGCGCTCCAGGTACTGGGTGATATCCAGGATGGCCGCGGCCTCCCGCACCTTCTTGTCGATCTCGTCCTGGGGCACCTTCTTCAGCTTCAGGGAGAAGGCCATGTTCTCATAGACGGTCATATGGGGATAGAGGGCGTAGGACTGGAACACCATGGCGATGTCCCGGTCTTTGGGCTCCACGTCGTTCATCACCTTGCCGTCGATGAGCAGTTCGCCCTCGCTGATCTCCTCCAGGCCGGCCACCATCCGCAGGGTGGTGGACTTGCCGCAGCCGGAGGGGCCCACCAGGACGATGAACTCCTTGTCCTCGATGTCCAGGTTGAAGCTGTGGACGGCGGTGACCTTGTTGTCGTAGATCTTCTTGATGTTCTTGAGCTGTACAGTTGCCATACTCTGAGCCGTAGTCGGGGCGCCTCCGCGCCCGTCCCTCGCCCCTGGGGTGCGTCCTCAAGGGCTTTGCGACAGGTCTCCACACTGCCGCACCGCCGGCCCGGCGGTCATTTCCTCCTTTTTTTGACTCTCCGCCCCTATGTGAATGGAGTAGGGACGCAGGCCCTGTTTTGGGGGATGCGCGTTATCACAACAGGCCTTCGGCCTGAAATGACCTCTGTGATATACCTTTTCCAGTGTATCACCTTTTCACGAAATTGGCCAGGACTTTTCTTCCTTACAGCACCTTTCCCCGGAAGATCACGTCCTTCAGCTCCAGGTTCTCGTCCAGCACCGCCACGTTGGCGGCCTTCCCCGGCTCCAGGGAGCCGTAGCGGCCGAAGATACCGATGGCCTTGGCGGGATTCACCGCCGCCGCCCTTACAGCGTCGTGAAGGGGGATGCCAAACTGGGCCGCCGTCTTGACGCAGCCCATCAGGTCGGTGACGGAGCCGGCCAGGGTGTCCGGCTCGTGGGCCAGGGTGGCCCGGTTGCCCTTGAGGACGATCTCCTGCCCGCCGAAGGGATACTGGCCGTCGGGCATACCGGTACAGCGCAGGGAGTCGGAGATGAGCACCACCCGCCCGGCGCCGAAGAGCTTGAACACCGCCCTCACCACCGCGGGGTGGATGTGGACGCCGTCGCAGATGAGCTCCACCCGCACATGGCCGCTGTCCGCCGCCGCGCCCACCACGCCGGGGGCGCGGTGGGTGAAGGGGGGCATGGCGTTGAAGAGGTGGGTGGCATGGGAAGCCCCCAGCTCATAGGCCTTCATGGCGGTGTCGTAATCGGCGGTGGTGTGGCCCAGGGAGACGGTGACCCACTCCCTGGCCCTCTCAATGAACTCCATGGCTCCCGGCTCCTCCGCCGCCACCGTCACCAGCTTCACAAGGCCGTCGGAGGCGTCGATGAGCCGTTTGAGCATATCGGCGTCGGGCTTGTGGAGCCAGTCGCCGTTCTGGGCACCCTTCTTGGCGTAGGAGAGGAATGGCCCCTCCAGGTGCACGCCCACCAGCTCCGCGCCGGAGGTGCTGTTCTTTTTGTGCTGGGCGGCCATCCGGCAAATTTTCGTCAGCTGGTCTTCCAGCAGGGTCATGCCCGCGGGACAGATCTGGGTCACGCCCCGGCGCAGCTCGTAGTCCGCCATGGTCTGGAGCCCCTGGGGGTCGCCGTCGGAGAAGTCCGCCCCCTGGCAGCCGTGGAAGTGGACGTCGGTCAAGCCGGGGATTACATAACAGCCCTTGGCGTCATAGGTCTTGCCGTCGGCGCTGGCGCCGGCGATGGAGCCGCCGTCCAGGCACAGTTCCCGCCGGACAAAGCCCTCCTTCAGGTCAAAGACCTGTCCGCCGGTTATCCGCATACGCTTTCCCCCGCCGCTGCCAGCTTGGAAAGGGCCGCCTTATCGCCCACCAGGGTCACATCGGGATGGAGCTGGAGGATGGAGGCGGGCACCTTCGGGGTCACAGGGCCCCGGAAGGCCTTGAGGACGATGTCCGCCTTGTCCTCACCGCTGACCACCACCAGGATACGGCGGGCCTGCATGATGGTCTTGATGCCCATGGTGATGGCCTGACGGGGCACGTCGGCCTCGGAGGCGAAGAACCGCTTGTTGGCCTGGATGGTGCTCTCGGTCAAGTCCACCCGGTGGGTGCCCAGGGGGAAGTCCTCCGCCGGCTCGTTGAAGCCGATGTGGCCGTTGTGGCCCATGCCCAGCAGCTGGAGGTCGATGCCTCCCAGGCCGCTGATGACCTGGTCGTAGCGCCCGCCCTCAGCCTGGGCGTCGGCGGCCATGCCGTCGGGGACGTTGGTCCACTCTGGCTTCACGTCCACATGGTCGAAGAGATTGGTCTGCATGAAGTAACGGTAGCTCTGGTCATGGGTGCCGGGAAGACCCACATACTCGTCCAGATTCACCGTGTGCACCTCTGCAAAGCTCAAGTCCCCCTTCTTATACCACTCAATGAGCTGGCGGTAAGTCCCGATGGGGGTGGAGCCGGTGGCCAGGCCCAGCACGCAGTTGGGCTTGGTGATGATCTGGGCGGAGATGATGTTGGCCGCCTGACGGCTCATGGCCTGATAATCACTGGTCTGATATACCCGCATTTTGCGTCACCTCAGTCGATTTTTCAGCAGTATTTGGCGATGGCGGAGCGGATCATCCCGTCGGCGGCGTCCACGATGGCCATGTCGCCCTCCGCCAGACTGGGCAGGGGCTTGCGAACGCCGCCGCAGTCCATGCCGTTCTTCTTGAGGATGGCCTTCATCACCGCGTAGAGGTTGCCGTGGGCCTCGCACATCTTATAGATGATACGGCACACGTCGTTCTGCACCGCGGCGGCCTCGGCGATCTTGCCGCCGTAAAGCAGTTCCCGGATCTTCAGGAAGAGCTCGGGCATGACGGCATAGGTGCCGCCGATACCGCCGGTGGCGCCCATGGCCAGGCCGGAGACGAACTGCTCGTCGGGGCCGTTCATCACCACGAAGTTTTCGCCGCCCTGATCCTTCCACATCTGGATGTCCTGGGTGGGCATGGAGGAGTTCTTCACGCCGATGACCCGGGGGTTCTTCCGCATTTCTGCCAGCAGGGCGGGGGTGAGGGCCACGCCCGCCAGCTGGGGGATGTTGTAGATGATGAAGTCGGTGTTGGGGGCGGCGGCGGAGATGTCGTTCCAATACTCCGCGATGCCGTAGGGGGGCAGGTGGAAATAGATGGGCGGGATGGCCGCAATGGCGTCCACCCCAAGGCTTTCGGCGTGACGGGCCAGCTCCTGGGAGTCGGCGGTGTTGTTGCAGGCCACGTGGGCGATGATGACCAGCTTGCCCTTGGCCTCCGCCATCACGTTCTCCAGCACCACCTTGCGCTCTTCCACGCCCTGGTAGATGCACTCGCCGGAGGAACCGCCCACATAGAGGCCCTGCACGCCCTTGCCGATGAGATAGCGGGTCAACGCGCGCACCCGCTCCGGGGAGATGGCGCCGGCGTCGTCATAGCAGGCATAGAAGGCGGGAAAAACGCCCTGATATTTTTTGATGTCCATTTTTTATGCTCCTATTCTTAAAAAAGGATGCGATCTTAAACTGTTTAGCCCTTTACCGCGCCCATGGTGATACCCTGGGTGAAGTATTTCTGGAAAATGAGGAAGATGATGATGATGGGGATGGAGGCTAGGGCGGCGCCCGCCATGAGCAGGCCCATGTCTATACTGGTCTCCGCCTGGAGGGTGGCGATACCCAGAGCGATGGTGAATTGGGAGCCGCCGGTGAGCATAATGAGCTGCATGAAGTAGTCGTTCCAGGAGTTGATGAAGGTGAAGATGGCCAGAGCGCCGATGCCCGGCTTCACCATGGGCACCACGATGGTGGTGAAGGTGCGAAGCTCACTGGAGCCGTCCACCCGGGCGGCCTCTAAGATCTCGCCCGGTATGCTCTCGGAGAACTGCTTCATCAGGAACACGCCGAAGGGCCAGCCGATGGTGGGGAAGATCACCGCCCACAGGTTGTTCATGAGCTTCAGCGCGCCCATCTCCTTGAGCAGGGGGATGAGGATGACCTGCTTGGGCAGGGCCATGGCGCACACGATGAGGGCGAACAGGATGCCGCGGCCGCGGAAGCGCTTCTTGGCCAGGGCGTAGCCCGCCATGGCGGCGGTGATGCAGGTGAAGATCATGGCGGTGACGGCCATGAATACCGTGTTCACCAGCCAACGGAAGGCGGCGGGGACGGTGGGGCCCACGGAGAAGTACACCGGCTTGCCGGCGAAGTAGGAGCTGAAGGGCACCGCCAGCTCCCACAGGGGGGCGGTACGCTTATTGAACAGGTTGTCGAAGTTGGTCGTCACCCACTCGCTGGGCCACCACACCGGCTCCTTGGCGTAGATGTCGGCGGCGGGCTTGAAGGCGCCGGTGACGATCCAGTACAGGGGAAAGAGGAAGAACAGGGCCAGAAGCACCAGGAGGATAACGGAGAATATCTTATAGGCCTTTGAACGGCCGGACAGGGTCTTCATATTTCATTCCCCCCCTTATTTCTCTTCACCCAGTTTGAACTGGATGGCAGACAGGATGGCGATGAAGATGGCAAGCACCACGCCCATGGCGTTGGCGTAGCCGAAGTGTCCTCCCTGCTCGGTGAGCTTGAAGGCCATCCTGTAGATGTAGAACATGACGGTGTTGGTGCCGGAGCCGCCCTCGGTCAGCAGCTGGATCAGGGCGAAGCACTGGAAGGTGTTGATGGTGGTGATGACCACGATGTACAGGGTGGTGGGCATGATCTGGGGCCACTTGATCTTCCAGAACACCTGCAGGTCGGTGGCGCCGTCCACCTGGGCGGCCTCCACCAGGCCCTGATCCACGTTGCCCAGGGCGGACACGTAGAGGACGATGGGCTGGCCCACATAAGTGGTGAACATGATGAGGATGATGCACCAGATGGCGATACCGTCGGTGCCCAGCCAGTTGATGTTCTTCTCGATGAGGCCCATGCCCTTGAGGGCGGTGTTGAGGATGCCGGTATAGTTGTCAAAGATCCACTTCCACACCACGGTGACCGCCACAGAGCCGGTGACCACGGGAAGATAGAAGATGCACCGGAAGGTGGAGAGCACCGGCATCTTCATCTTGTAGATGGCGGAAGAGACCCACAGGGAAAACAGGGTCACGGCGGGGACGGTGACGACCACCAGCAGGAAGGTGTTCTTCAGCGCGTCCAGAAAGACAGCGTCCTGCCACAGGTTGATAAAGTTGGTGAGCCCCACGAAGGTGGTGGCCGTTTTGGCATTGAGGTTCGCGTCAGTAAAGCTCATACCGATGCACATAAACATGGGAATGATAACAAAGCCCAGGAAAAAGATGAGGCTGGGCAGCATAAACAAATATCCCGCAATGTCCTCACGACGCTGCAGGGCCCGGCTCATGGTCTGCTTTGGCTGTTTTGCCACAATGAAGCACCCCTCTCAATTCAAAGCTTACCCCCGGACGGGGACGCGCGCCGGAGGCCGGATACCGCCGCCCGGCCACCTGCGCATATCCCCATCCGGGGAGAAAGGAAGCGCCCCTTCCCCGCGCGCAGCAGGGAAGGGGCGCGAACCCTTCAGTAAGACGTCTCTACCAGGGTCAGGCGTTATTTCGCAGCAGCGTTGGCATTGCCGGCGTACTGGGCCACCACAGTGCCCACATCGGCGCCCTTGCCCACTTCCTGGAGCATGGTCCACCACTCGGTACGAGCCTGGGCCCAGCCCTTGGTGACCTGATAGTAGTCGCCCAGGTAAGGCATGAGCTTGTTGTACTCGTTCATGATCTCGTTGTCGGCCCAGATGCCGGAGAGATCGGTGCCCTCGGCGGCGGAGCGGGCGGCGAAGTAGTTGGCGGTCTTCACAGCGTCAACAGTGTGCTCGGAGTCGGCGAAGTACTTGATGAAGGTCTTGGCAGCGTCGATCTTGGCCTGGTCGCCGTTGTCGAAGATGCCGAAGCCCCAGATACCGCCCTGCAGCTTGCTCTCGCCGTTCTCAGAGGGGAAGGACATAAAGACGATATCGTCGCCGGTGACGGTCTTCTCAGCGCCGGTGTTGGCGGCATTGGGATTGAGCTGCTGGGCAATGTTCCAGCAGAAGGCCATCTGCAGAGCGCCCTGATAGAACTTGGCGATCTCGTCGCCGCCGGCCAGGGAGGCGTCAAAGTTGATGCCCTTCATGCTCTTGAGCTGCTCCAGAGCCTTGATGTTGAGGGGATCGTCCCAGGTGTAGGCGGTGTGCTCGGCATTGGTGAAGGTGCCGCCGTAGAGGTTGTTGACGAGGGCGCGGGTGCCCTGGTCGCCGCCCTGACCCTTGCAGTAGACGGCGCCCACATCGTCGAACTTGACGCTCAGGGCCTCAACGGCCTTGATGAAGTTCTCGGTGGTCCAGGTGTGGTTCTCCAGGTCTACGTACTGCAGGGCGTCAGCCGCCTCAAAGGCCTGCTTGTTGATGGCCATGCAGTGGGCGGTCATAACCACGGGGTACTCATAGACCTTGCCGTCGGCAGTGGTGCAGGCGGTGAGGCAGGCGGCGTTGATCTCCTTCTTGTCGGTGTCGTCGATCATATCGCTCAGATCCACCATGTGGCCTGCGGCACCCCAGTTGGCCACCAGACGCTCGGGGCCTTCCATGATGAGGTCGGGAGCGCTCTTGGCGGACAGGGCGGCGTTGACCTTGTCGTCGCCGTCGGCGTAGGCCAGGTACTCCACCTTCACGGTGATGCCGGTATCAGCCTTGAACTGATCCATCAGCTTGTTGACCTCGGCCTCAACGCCCCAGTTTCCGATGGGGTAAGTCCAAAGGGTGATCTCGGTGTCAGCGGCGGGCTCAGCGGCCTGGGACTGGGCAGGCTCAGCAGCCTTGGACTCAGCGGGAGCGGGGGTGGTGGTGCTGCCGCCGCCGCAGGCGGCCAGGCCCAGGAGCATGGAACCGGCCAGCAGCAAAGAGACGAGTTTGCTTCTTTTCATGGTGTTGTCCTCCTCATTTTTGATGATTTTTTGACCAGCGTTGTCTTCGGTCGTTGTAGAAATTGTACAATTCTTCCCCGGTTTTGTCAATAGGATTTGAAAATTATTTTTACATATATCTTTTTTCTGAAATTTCTTTTCGTTTTTGGGAATATCTCCCTTATAGGTGCTTATTCCCCAAAGCGTCCGCTACCTGCTTGCGCCGGGCGCGGATGTTCTCCATATCCCGGCGGCTGACTTCGCTGAAAAGCACATCTACCAGATAGAGCTGGGCCATCCGGGCCGCCACGGAACCCAGCTGGAGGGGCCCCTCGTTGGAGCCGCACTCCAGTACCACGTCGGCCAGGGCGGCGCCGGGGGATCTGGGATAGCGGGTGACCAGGATGCACTTCACCCCCCGCTCCTTGGCGATCTTCAGGATATCCAGCAGATCCTTGGTGGCGCCGGAATAGGAGAAGTAAAAAAGCAGATCCTTCTCGTCCAGCAGGGCGGTGCGGATGGCCTGGGTATGGGAGTCCACGATGGCATAGAAGTTGGGCATGGCGGTGGAGAAGAGATGGGCCGCCTCCTGTGCCATGAGCACCGAACCGCCCTGGCCCATGCACAGCACCCGCCGGGCCGACACCAGCAGGTCTGCGGCCTTGACGATGTTCTCCGGGCGGATGGCCTCCAGGGTCTGATTCACCGCCTCAATGTCGGCGGCACAGATCTTCCGGCACATATCCACCACGCTGTCCTCGGGAAGCACCTCCCCCGAGAGGGGGTTGGCGTTGGCGGACAGGGGGGCGGCGGAGTTGGCCACCGCCAGCTTGAAGGCATTGTAGTTCTTATAGCCCAGCCTGCGGCAGAACCGGGACACGGTGGCCTCCGCCACGCCGGTGGCCTGGGCCAGCTCGGAGATGGACATGAACTGGCTCTCCCAGCGGAAGGCGGTCACATGGTCGGCGATCTTCTTTTCCGAGGCGGTGAGCTGGTAATACTCGTGGGTGATCTTGTCAAATACGCTGCCGGTGGGCATCAAAGACCTCCCCTCACGCGTCGGCCAGAAGCTCATCCAGCATCTTGTCGCACATGGTGAGCGCCCGGGGCAGATGGAAGGGGCCCTTGAAGGTGGAGCCCTTGGTGGAGGGCATTGTGGGCTTGCCGTCCCGGCGGAGGTAGCCGTACCACTCGCCGTACTGGGGATCGGCAAAGTGCTCCCTGCAGTAGTCCAGGGTCTTTTCGAACCACTGCAGGTACTTCTCCTCCCCGGTGTCCCGGTAGAGCATGAGGGAGGCGATGAGGATCTCGTTGTGGGGCCACCAGAGCTTCATGTCGTGCTCGTAGGCCTCCGGGGGCTTGCCCAGGCAGTCGGTGAAGTAGAGCAGTCCGCCGTACTCATCGTCCCAGCCTGCGGCGATGGCCCAGTCAAAGATCTGGGCCGCCTTGCCCACCAGTTCGGTGCTGCCGGTGCGCTTGGCGTGCTCCAGCAGGAACCAGACCCCCTCGATATCGTGGCCCGGATTCACCGTGCGGCCCTCGGTGTAGTAAAGCCGGGGGGTGCCGTCCACGTCCACGTTCTCCAGCAGGCACTTCAGCTCCGGCTTCACGTGGTACTTGAAAATTTCATCCACACAGGTCTGGGCCCGCTCCTCATAGAGGGCGGCCCGCTCGGGATCCACCCGCAGGAGGGTGGAGGTGACGTTGAGGATGATCATGGGGGTGCCGAAGGCCCGGCCGGTGCGGGTCTCGGGGATGGTCTTGGGTCCAAGGCCGGTGGGGTCGGGCATTCCATGGGCCAAGTCCCAGTAGAGGTCGTAGGCCCTTCTGGCCCGCTCCAGGCACACCTTATCCCCGGTCACTCCATAATACTCGGCATTGGCCAGGGCGTAGAACGCCTCGGAAAAATAATACCGGCGCTGGCGCAGGGGCGCCCCCTCGGCGGTGACGGTGAAGTACATCCGTCCCCCGGCCTTCTCGTTGATGCAGTGCGCCTCCATGAAGTCCAGGCAGCTCTTGGAGGCCTTCAGCCATTCCTCCTTGGCCCCATACAGGTGGCACAGCCAGGAGAATATCCAGCCGCACCGGCCCTGCATCCAGACGCTCTTGTCGGTGGAGTAAATTTCTCCCTTCCGGTCCAGGCAGGTGTACACGCCGCCGTTTTCCCCGTCCATGCCGTGCTCCAGCCAGAAGCCTACACAGCGATCCAGCTCCTCTTTGATCCACTTCTGATGCCCCTGCAGTCGTGCCTTGTCCATAAAAGTTCCACCTTTCCTCATTCACTTTTTGGTGATGTTTGCCACTCTTATGCCCCTATCATACCCGCAGAAAAGGTCTCCGTCAAGAAAATAATTTTCAAAATAGTGAAAATTTGCTTGACAGATAAAAAAAAGCTGGTAGGCTATGCTTAGAACGATGTTTTGCCCTGTTCCATAAAACAGAAGGAGGAATCTCACTATGCAGCATCTTGGCATCCAGGTCAACGTCAAAAACGTCCCCGAGCTGGACAAAGGTTTTATTCCCCTGCTCCAATTTGACCGGGCCTTCCTGGCCGGGGCAAAACAGCCTCTGGACATCGCCGTGGAGCGCTCCGGCGGCCAGGTGGCGGTGCACCACACCAAGATCCACGGTACCCCCGACATGGCTGACGCCGATCTCTACTATGTGGAGCGGATCGTAAAGACCATGCTGTGGCTCTACGGCGGCTTCAAGGTCTATCTCACCGACAAGACCCTGACTGAAAAGCTCCAGAGCATTTATAATGTGGGCGGCGCCCAGTTCTTCGACTTCGACTACATGGCCAGCGTCTTTGAGCACCCCTTTGAGGTGGTCTGCTGTGACAAGGTGCCCCAGGAGAAGGGCGACCCCAAGGCCATCGGCCGCCACCTGGACGGCTGCCGCATCGGCTTCGACGCCGGCGGGTCTGACCGAAAGGTCTCCGCCGTCATCGACGGCGAGCCGGTGTTCTCCGAGGAGGTGGTCTGGTTCCCCAAGACCAATTCCGACCCCGACTACCACTACGACGGCATCGTCGCCGCCCTCAAGTCCGCCGCCGAGCATATGCCCCGGGTGGACGCGGTGGGCGTCTCCTCCGCCGGCGTGTACATCAATAACCGCACCATGAACGCCTCCCTCTTCCTCCAGGTACCCAAGGCTGACTTCGACGCCAAGGTGAAGGACATCTACATCCGGGCCATCACCGACACCTTCGGCAACGTCCCCTACGCCGTGTGCAACGACGGCGACGTCTCCGCCCTGGCGGGGGCCATGAACCTGGGAGAGAACAACGTGCTTGGCATCGCCATGGGCACCAGCGAGGCCGTGGGCTACGTGGACAGCGAAGGGCGCATCACCGGCTGGCTCAACGAGCTGGCCTTCGTCCCTGTGGACGCCTCCCCCGCCGCCATGCGGGACGAGTGGTCCGGCGACATCGGCTGCGGCGTGAAGTATTTCTCCCAGGACGCCGTCATCAAGCTCTCTCCCGCCGCCGGCATCACCCTGGACGAGAGCCTCTCCCCCGCCGAAAAGCTGAAGGCGGTGCAGAAGCTGATGGAGACCGAGGGCTCCCCCGCCGAGGCCATCTACCGCTCCATGGGCGTCTACCTGGGCCACTCCCTGGCCCTCTACCACACTTGGTACGGCTTTAAGCACGTACTGCTGCTGGGCCGGGTCATGTCCGGCCGGGGCGGCGACATCCTCCTGGCCGAGGCTAAGCGTGTCCTGGCCGACGAGTACTCCGAGATCGCCGGCAAGATCAACGTGGCCCTTCCCGACGAGAAGTCCCGCCGGGTGGGCCAGTCCGTGGCCGCCGCCTCCCTGCCGGAGGTCAAGTAAGTGAAAAAGCACATCATCTGCCTGGGGGACTCCAACACCCACGGCTACTGCGCCGACCCCGCCGACTGCGCCGACTCCGCCCTCCTGCGCTTCAACGAGGAGGAGCGTTGGACAAAGCTCCTCCAGAAGGCCCTGGGGGAGGACTACCTGGTGCTGGAGGAGGGCCTGTCCGGCCGTACCACCGTCTTTGACGACCCCCTCTACGAGCACCTGTCCGCCCTGGACTATATCTGGCCCTGCCTGAAAAGCCACGAGCCGGTGAGCCTTCTCATCATCATGCTGGGCACCAATGACATCAAGGAGCGCTTCGGCATGAACGCCTACGCCGTCGGCCTGGGGATGAAGCGGCTGGTGCAGAAGGCCCAGACTATCGAGTGCTGGGCCGGGGGAAAGCCCAACATCCTCATCATCTCTCCGCCTCCCATCGGCGAGGGGATCGCCGCCTCCCCCGTGGCCGAAGAGATGGGCACCACAGGCCCCTCCTGCGTGGAGAAGTCCCGCAAGCTGGCCGGGGAGTACCGCCGGGTGGCCGGGGAGACGGGCTGCGCCTTCCTGGACGCCGGTGAGACCGGGTGCGAATTCAACCACATCGACTTCATGCACCTGACGAAAAAGGGCCACGCCACCCTGGCCGCCAAACTGGCCCAGCTGGTGCCCCAGCTGGTGGAGAAGTAAGAGAAATCATAAAAAAGCCGCGAGCGGTCTACCCGCTCGCGGCTTTTCTCTGTCCTTTTATCCCAGCGTGGCCTCCACCAGGCTCCACACGTACTCGGCGCTCACCCCGGAGCAGTCGTAGCCCACCACCACGCCGTTATCATGGAGGACATAGAAGTGGCAGATCTCTCCGCCGGTGTCGTGGTCGCGCATCCGGGCCTTCACCACTTCCAGAGACATATCCCCGGCCCGGAAGGCGGGCTTATAGAAGGCCATTTGATACTCCTCCGGCACGCTGTCGGAGATGGAGCCGTCGTAGAGCCGCCAGTCGTAGCTTTCGGGCACATTCACGTCCACCAGCTGCTCCCGGTAGTAGTCGGTGCTGTCCCCCTCGGGCAGGCGGACTTCCACCTCCACATTGTCGTAGCCTCCGATCACACTCCAACGAACCCACAGCTCCTTGATGTGGCCCTCCTGATAGCTCAGGTGGCCGTAGAATTCCCCATAGCCCCGGGGCCCCTGGGTGGGCAGGTAGGGGAGGAAATCGTCCCCGGGGTGGCTCTGGGTGAACTGTTCCGCCCCGGCCAGGGCCTGGCCGAGAGTGTCGTAGCCCTCCTCCACCCAGGCGGGGATATTCTCGTTGCGGAGCAGGTGATCCAGATAGGGCTTGCCGTCGGAGCGGCAGAAGTGGTTGACCAGCATGGCGTTGAACCGCTTGGCCCCACCGCCCTCAGTGGCCTCGCCTCCGTCGGTCTCGCTGGCCCTGTTGCCCCCCGAGCCCACATTTTCGTAGGTGATGCCGTAGTCCCCCGCCATGAAGGAGGAGCCCACCACATACTCGTCCCTGTCGTCCCCGTCCCGGTCATAGACCCGGTACCAGCCGGTGACCTCCAGCTCCCCCACGGTGGTGGTGACCAGGTCGGGGTCTACGCAGCAGTCGGGGGGGATCATGCCGGGGCAGAGGGTGAAGGTGAAGGAGTCCTCCCCCTTCTCGCCGTAGATGGCCAGCCGGTAAAGGTCGCCACTGCTGTCGTAGCAGGCCGTGCCGGTGATGGTGTAGCCCTGCCAGTCCATGAGGAACAGGGGGAAGTCCCCGGTGTCTGTCTTGGGGTTTTCCACTGCCGGCTTGCCGCCGGGGCCCCAGAAGAGCTTCAGGATGGCCTCCTTATTTAAGTCCACGGAGAAGGAGCCGTCCGGGAAGGCAATGGAGGCGGCCAGCTGGGGCTCCCCGGTCACATCCGCAAAGTCCACGCCCAGGATGGCGGGAAAGGCCAGCTTGGCCTCCTCACCGGGGCCCTGGGCCACAAAGGAGAGCCGCTCCCCCTCCACATCCAGGGCGGGGCCCTGGGAGGCCTCCGGCAGGGCGGCAGTCTCCGCCGGGGCGGTGGGTTCCACCGGGGCAGCGGGCTTCCAAAGCCCGCTATTTAAGCTGATAAGCAAGGCGGCACAGGCCGCCAATGCGCCAAATCTCATAGAAAAACCTCCCATTTTCTTCTGTTTTGGCCCTTCCGCTTCCAGGGCCATGAGCCGGGCGTGGAGCTCCCGGGAAACGCCCTGTCTGTCCATATAACCGGTATATCCGCGCAAATCGCTCACTTCCTTTCCGTTTCCGTGCTGCCCAGCAGACTACGCAGCCGCTCCCTGGCCCGGGACAGTCGGGAGCGCACCGTCCCCTCCGCCGCGCCGGTGATGGCGGCGATCTCCCGGGTAGAATAACCTTCATAGTAAAAAAGGTGGATGGCGGCCCGCTCTTCGGCGGGGAGCTGCCACAGCTCCTCCAGCTCCTCCCGTTCCTCCGGGGAGGGAGCGGGGAGGGTGTCGGGCAGCGGGGCCACCTGCCGCCAGGCGAGACGCAGGCGGCTTTTACAGCCGTTGACCAGTACCCGCATGAGCCAGGCGGCGGGATTTTCCAGGTCTCCGGGCGCTTTTTCCAGATATGTTACAAAGGCGTCCTGCACCGCGTCCTCCGCCTCGTGGGGGTCACCCAGAATGGCCAGAGCGGCCCGGTACAGGCGGTTTTCGTTCTCTCCGATCAGCTTCGCCCATTCCACCGGCCGGTTGGATGTGTGGGCCATGGTCTCACCTCCCTTTGCCTATATGACGTTTCAGCAGGCCAAAATGTTGCGTCAAAAAAGGAAAAAGCCGCAAAAGCGGCTTTTTCTGTCACGGCTTACACTGTCCGCAGGGCTCATAGCCCATGTCCAGCAGATCGCCCCGGGAGCCGGTATAGTCCTGGCGGTTGTCCCCGCTCATGGTGGCCACCCCGGAGCAGTCCGGCAAATGGAACTTGCGGCTTTTCACGTTGAGGACATAGTCCCCCGTGTCCTCCTCCCCCACTGTCTCCGCCGGGGGCTCCTCCTCCAGAGCGCTCTCCCCCGTCTGGTAGTCGATGACCACCCCGGGCTGGACGTTGTAGACATAGACGTGGAAGCAGACCCCCTCCCCCCCGTCCTCCACCGAGAGGGCCTCCATCTCCACCCCGGAGCACACCAGGGCGGCGCCGTCGTAGATGGGGGTCACCCGGTAGAGCACATGGTTGCCGGTGGCCTTCACATAGTCCGCCACCTCATTTTCAAAGGGGAGCATCCCCTCCACATTCATGTACCGTGTCCCGGTGACCAGGTTCAGCTCGTTGGCGTTCTCTGCGGTGAGCTGGTAGCCGATGAGGTGGCAGCGGTTGTAGAGGTACTTGCCGTCCACGCAGTCGTATTTCACCGTGTGCCAGCCGCTGGGCTTCACCTGGCCGATGGAGCCCCGCTCCTCGGTGGGCATGGTCTCGGGCCCCACGTTGGCGTATGCCGGGCCGCACCGGCCGAAGTAGTCCAGCTGGCTGTACCGCTCAAAGGGGGTGGAGGTCTTGTCCCCGTCGGGGAAGCTGGGCTGGTTTTCCTCCAGCACCACATAGGGCTCCCCGGCGTAGGCGGGCAGCTCCGCCAGGGTATAGGAGGGCGCCGGGGCCGGGGCGCAGGCACACAGCAGGCACAGGAACACGGCCAGGGAAAACAGGCGGCTTTTCATGGTATTTCACCTCGCGTTTGATGGGCCCCGACCATGGACAGCGGGGCGGAAGTGTGATATGATGGATAAAAAATGTAAGAGAAAAGAGGAGGCGTTTCCCGGTGTTTCGAAGTGTTTTCAACGCCGAAAATCCCTTTTTCGTCCCCTTTGGAAAATTTGTGGACGTGGTCTGCCTCAGCCTTCTGTGGGTGGTGTGCTCCCTGCCCATCGTCACCCTGGGTCCCGCCACCGCCGCCCTCTACGACTCGGTGGCCCGGTGCCTTCGGGGCGGGCAAAACGGGCCCTACGCCCGGTTTTTCCGCACCTTTAAGGGAAATTTGAAGGTGGGCGTCCCGGCGGGGCTCCTGGTGGCCCTTTCCGCCTGGGGCATCTATCAGCTCCACCACTTCCTCTACCTCAAGGCCGTGGGCCGGGGGCTCTGGTACGGGGCCTATTTCTTCTTTTGGGTGGTGGCCCTGGTGGCCATCGGTATGCTGGCCTATCTTCTCCCCACCCTGTCCCGGTTTGAATTGAGCTGGAGCAAGCTGCTGGGCAACTGCTGGAGGCTGGCCATGGGCCACCTGCCCTCCACCGTTGTCCTGGGCCTTCTGCTGGCGGCAGCCTTCGTCATCTTTTACAGTTTTCCCCTTATCGCCATCTTCTGCCTGCCCTGCCTGACGGCCCTGGCCGCCAGCTTTCTGCTGGAGCGTATCTTCAAGCCCTTCATGGGGGAGAGTTGAATCCCTTTCCCCTATTATAATGCCTGGGAGGCAAAGCCGCAAGCCTTGTTCCAACCAGGTTCAAAAGGAGCGAAGCATATGGACTACGAAGCTCTCTACATCGCCCAGGCTCCCCACTTTGAAGCCCCCTGTCTCAAGGGCTTCTCCTTCGCCAACGAGTGGCGCAGCGAGTGGAAGCGGGTCCTGCGCGCCGCCGCCCGGAACCCGGAGGTCTACCCCGTCCAGCGGCAGGAGGCGGTCTATCCCCTCCCCCACGACTTTCAGGGGACGGAAATCCTCTTCCAGTTCGACCGGGACAAGCTGTGGGACTGGTTCCTGCGGGACGGCAAGCTGAAGGAGCGGCGGGTCTTTCTCCCCCGGGAGCTGAAGACCAACCTGGACGGTGAGGTGGGCATCAAGGACTCCCAGCTCACCTGGGACGCCGAGGCGCCGGAGCCCACCGTCTCCCCGGAGGGGAAGGAGATCTTCGCCGCCTCCCTCCCCGGCCTGCCCCCGCCCCTGCGGGTGGTCTACGGCGGCCAGCGGGTGGGGCACTGCTTCACCGGGTGGAAGAAGAACAAGCTGCCCATCTACCTCATCCAGGCGGAGTTCACCCCCGCCTTTCTGGGGGACTCCTTCCAGGCGGCCCTCTACCTCTTCTGGATGGACGTGTGCATCCTGTCGGAAAACTGCATCAAGCTCAAGGAGAAAGACCTGCGGCCCCTGCTCCACATCTTCCGGGACAGCTCCATGCTGACGGTAAAGGGCCTCAAATAAAAGAAGCGGTGATCCCAAATTGGGATCACCGCTTCTTTTATTCCCTTTTGTATTCGCTTCAGCGGACGCTGTCCCGGAGATCGGCGGCCTCACGGGCCAGCTTCTCGATCTCGTCGAACTTCTCCGCCTCCAGCAAGTCCATGGGCACGATCCAGGTGCCGCCGCAGCAGACCACGTTTTTCAGGGTCAGGTAGTCCTTGGCGTTGCCCGGCTTCACGCCGCCGGTGGGCATGAACTTCATGTCGGCGTAGGGGCCGGAGAGAGCCTTGAGCATCCCCACGCCCCCCACCACCTCGGCGGGGAAGAGCTTGACCATCTTCAGCCCCTCCCGCATGGCCGCCTCCACCTCGGAGGGGGTGGCGGTGCCGGGGATGACGGGGATGGTGTGCTTATTGCACCAGCGGACGGTCTCCAGATTGAGGCCGGGGCTGATAATGGCCTTGGAGCCGGCCCGGACAGCCTCCTGGGCGGTCTCGGGGGTGAGGACGGTACCGGCGCAGACGAACATACCGGGCACCTCCCTGGCGATGGCCTCGATGGAGCCGGCGGCAGCCTGGGAGCGGAAGGTGATCTCGGCGGCGGGCAGGCCGCCGTTCATCAGGGCGCGGGCCAGGGGCACCGCGTGCTCCACCTTGTCCATCTTGATGACGGGCACGATGCCGACTTTATAGAGAATTTGTTCCATATCCATGGCTTTTTTCTCCTTTTCAGGCCTTCTGCCTGGTCTGGGCCATAAACTTCTCCAGCTCCTGTCGGGTGGGAAGGCCCTCGTTATCGCTGACGTGCATGATCTGGATGGTGCCGATGGCGCCCGCCCGCTGGACGGCCTGCTCCAGGGAAAGGCCCTCCATGAGGGCGCTTTCCAGTCCGGCGGCGAAGCCGTCCCCCGCGCCCACGGTGTCCACGATCTCCTTGGGGGGATAGGCGGGGGTGTGGAAGGAGCCGTCCCTGGTGAAGGTCTCGGCCCCGTCGGCGCCGGTCTTCACCACCACGGTCTTGGCCCCCAGATCCAGGTAGAACTTGCCGATGACCTTGGGATCCTTGCTGCCGCAGAGGATAAGGCCCTCGTTCTCGCCGGGGAGGACGTAGTCCGCCTTGGCGCACATCTTGTTGATCTCCTCCACCATCTTCTCCTTGCTGCTCCACAGCTGGGGCCGCAGGTTGGGGTCAAAGAAGATGGGGATGCCCGCCTTCCGGGCCCCGTCCATCAGGTAATAGGTGGTGGCCAGGGCGGTCTCGGAGGTGGCGGGTAGGATGCCGCTCAAATGGATGGCGTCCCACTGGGTGAGATCCACGTCCTTCACGTCCTCCACCGAGATGGTGGAGGCGGCGGAGCCCGCCCGGAAGTAGTAGATGTCCGGGTCGCCCTGGCTGGTCTTGCTCTTGAGCATGAAGCCGGTGCGGTGGGCGGGGTCGATCTGGGTCAGGGAGGTGTCGATGCCGTTTTCGTTCATACAGTTGATGATCTGGCGGCCGAAGGGATCCTCCCCCACCTTGGTGAGGTAGCCCACCGTGTGGCCCAGCCGGGTCAGGCCCACGGCCACATTGAACTCGGCGCCGGCCACAGAGGTGGAGAAGTGCTTGACCTTCTCCAGCTTGGCCTCCTCCTGGGCGATGAACAGGCCCATGGGCTCGCCCACCGTCAATACGCGTTTTCCGGTCATTTTCAGCGCCTCCTTACGGCTGCTTGCCGATGTAGGCCAGGATGCCGCCGTCCACGTAGAGGATGTGGCCGTTGACGAAATCGGAGGCCTCGCTGGCCAGGAACACGGCGGGACCCATCAGATCCTCGGTGGTGCCCCAGCGGGCGGCGGGGGTCTTGGCGATGATGAACTGGTCAAAGGGGTGGCGGCTGCCGTCGGCCTGCCGCTCCCGGAGGGGGGCGGTCTGGGGGGTGGCGATGTAGCCGGGGCCAATGCCGTTGCACTGGATGTTGGCCTCGCCGTACTCGGAGCAGATGTTCCGGGTGAGCATCTTCAGGCCCCCCTTGGCGGCGGCGTAGGCGGAGACGGTCTCCCGGCCCAGCTCGCTCATCATGGAGCAGATGTTGATGATCTTGCCCTTCCCCTTCTTCAGCATACCGGGGATGACGGCCTTGGAGACGATGAAGGGAGCGTTGAGATCCACGTCGATGACCTTGCGGAACTCGTCGGCGGACATCTCCAGCATGGGGATGCGGCGGATGATGCCGGCATTGTTCACCAGGATGTCGACGGTGCCTACCTCCTTCTCGATCTTGGCCACCAGCTCGGTCACAGCGTGTTCATCAGTCACGTCGCAGACATAGCCGTGGGCGTCGATGCCCGCCTCCTTGTAGGCGGCCATACCCTTGTCCACCAGCTCCTGGTTGATGTCATTGAAGACGATGGTGGCGCCCACGTTGGCGTAGGCGGAGGCGATGGCGAAGCCGATGCCGTAGCTGGCGCCGGTGATGAGGGCCACCTTTCCGTCCAGGCGGAAACTCTTTTCAGAAATCATGTTCAATACTCCTCTCTCACCGCAGGTCGGGCACGGCAATGTTGTCCATGTCGTCGAACTCCTTGTTCTCGCCGCCCATGGCCCAGATGAAGGCATAGCTGCTGGTGCCGCATCCGCAGTGGATGGACCAGGAGGGGGAGATCACCGCGTCAAAGTTCTGCATCACCAGGTGGCGGGTCTGCTGGGGCTGGCCCATGAAGTGCATGACCACATTGTCCTTGGGCAGGTTGAAGTAGGTGTAGATCTCCATGCGCCGCTCGTGGGTGTGGCAGGGCATGGAGTTCCACACGCTGCCGGGAGAGAGCTGGGTCAGGCCCATGCACAGCTGGCAGGTCTCCAGCACATCGGGGTGGATGAACTGGTTGATGACCCGCTTGTTGCTGGTCTCCTCACTGCCGCAGGGCCGCTTGGCGGCGTCCTTCATGGAGATGAAGGTGGTCTTGCAGGGTTTGTGGGCGGGGGCGGAGACCAGGTAGAACCGGGCGGGGTCATTCCCGTCCTTGCTCTTGAAGGTCACCGCCTTGGTGCCCATGGAGATGTAGAGGCAGTCCTCAAAGTCCAGGTCATAGGTGACCCCGTCGGCCTCGATGACGCCGGGGCCGCCCAGGTTGAACACCCCGGCCTCCCGGCGCTCCAGGAAATAGTGGGTGCCGAAGTTGGCCCACACGTCGATGCCCTGGTCGATGGGCACCGCCTTGGTCACAGGCATGATGCCCAACACCACCATACGGTCCACATGGGAGTAGACCGCCTGGACGGCGTCAGGCTGGTAAAGCCCCTGGATGAGGAACTCATCCCGCAGCTCCTCGGTGGTGTAGCGCTGCATATCCTTGGGGCCGGTGGAATAGCGAATGTCCATGCCTCTCTCCCCCTTACGCCTTCTGGGTCAGGTGGATGCGGAAGCCGGCGATGTCCTTGGCAAAGTAGATGACCCGGATCTTGCCGTCGGGGCCCTTCCCGGCGCTGTCCATCTCGAACTCGATGCCCTTGGAGGCCAGATACTCCATGGCCTTCTCGGTGTCGTTGGTGCGGATGGCGATGTGGCCCTTCTCGCCATAGAAGGGCTTCTTCATGATCTCAAACTCATCCTTGCCCACAAAGTAGCTGCCCTCGGTCTCCCGGCAGGCAAAGCCGAACAGGGAGCTCAGCAGCTCCGCCGTGGCCTTGCCCTCGGCAGAGCCGGGCTCGTTGATGCCGATATGGGCCAGCTCAAAGCCCAGTTCCTTTACGTCCATTGGTAAAACTCCCTTCTGAGTAATGGCCCTTTATTTGGCCAGATAGCCGCCGTCCACGGGGATGACGGCGCCGGTCACATAGTCGGAAGCGGCGCTGGCCAGGAAAATGGCCAGGCCCTTCATATCCTCCGGGGCGCCCCAGCGGTGGGCGGGGATGCGGCCCAGGATCTCCTTGTTGCGGCCCTCGTCGTTGATGAGGGCGGTGTTCATCTCGGTGGCCATGTAGCCGGGGGCGATGGCGTTGACCTGGATGTTGCGGCCCGCCCACTCGTTGGAGAGGGCCTTGGTGAGCTGGGCCACGCCGCCCTTGCTGGCGGCATAGGCGGGAACGGTGAAGCCGCCGAAGAAGGAGAGCATGGAGGCCAGGTTGATGATCTTGCCGCCCCCCTGCTCCAGCATCTTCCGGCCCGCCAGCTGGCACAGGACGAATACAGCGTTCAGGTTCACGTTGATGACGGTGTCCCAGTCCTCCAGGGTGAAGTCCTCGCAGTGGCTGCGGCGCTGGACACCGGCATTGTTGAGCAGGATGTCGATGCCGCCGCCCAGCAGCTCAACGGCCTTGTCAAAGACAGCGGGAATACCGGCGCGGTCGGACAGGTCGCCCTGGAGCCCGGTCACGTCCAGGCCCTTGGCCCGAAGGGCCTCGGCAGCCTTGAGCACCGCGTCGCTGGAGCCCAGGATGACCACCTTGGCCCCGGCCTCCGCCAGGCCCTCGGCCATGCCCAGGCCCAGGCCCCGGCCTCCGCCGGTGACCAGGGCCCGCTTGCCGGTCAGATCAAAAAGATTCGTCATTTCCGCGTCCTCCTTCAGTCAAACCGGAACATGACCTTCACCGCGCCGGTGCCCTTGGTGGTGAGCAGGTCGAAGCCCTTCTGGGCCTCGGCGGCGGGGAGGACATGGGTGATGATCTTCTCGTAGTTGGGGTCGGCCCCCACGATCTTGGCGGCCAGGGCGAAGTCCTTCTTCCGGTAGACCCGGGTGAAGAGGATGTCGCACTCCTTGGCCATGCCGTAGAAGAAGGGCATGGAGGCGGGCTTGGCGTAGGAGGCCACCACGAACACATGGCCCTTCACCTTCACAGCGTCCAGCAGAACGTCGGCCACAGGCTGCACACCGGCGCAGTCGAAGACCCAGTCGTAGCCGTCGCCGCCGGTGCGGGACTTGCAGTAGTCTCCCATGGGGCCCACCTTGGTGGGATCCTGCACTTCAAAGCCCATATCCCGGGCCATCTGGGCCCGGGCGGGATCGGTCTCCATCATCACCAGATCCTGGCAGCCAAAGACCCGCAGGGTCAGGGCCACCACCATGCCGATGGTGCCGCAGCCGAAAACGACGGCGTTGTCGCCGGGGGTGTAGCCCTGCTCCCGCAGGGCGTGGACGGCCACGGCGGCGGGCTCCACGAAGGCGCCCAGCTTGAAGGAGATGTTGTCGGGCAGAGGGATGATGCTGTCCACGGGCACAGGGACGTACTCGGCGAAGCCGCCGTCGCAGTCGATGCCCAGCAGTCCCAGGGTGTTGCACACGTGGCCGTTGCCCTCCCTGCAGGGGGTGCAGTGGCCGCAGGACAGGAGGGGATAGGCGGTGACCCGGCTGCCCTTGGGCACGCCGGGAACATTGTCGGACTCCAGAACGCCGGAGAACTCATGGCCCATGACCAGGGGGGCCTTGGCCCGGGGGTGGGAGCCCTCGTAGATATGCAGATCGGTGCCGCAGATGCCCGCGTGGGACACCTTCACCATGGCATAGCCCTCTTTCAGCTCCGGCTTGGGGATATCCTTTACCGCCAGCTTGTTGGGGCCTTCATAGACAATAGCCTGCATGGCAAAACGCCTCCAAATTATTTTATCACTTCTTCGGGGTGTTCACCGGATAATGCACCGGCTCCCCTTTCAAAAACCGCACCGTCTCCTCGGCGCACTTGCGGTTGAGCTCCACGGCGGACTCCTCGGAGTACCAGCCCATATGGGGGGTGACCACCACGTTCTCGTGGCGGAAGAGGGGGCTGTCCTTGCTCAAAGGCTCGGCGCACACCACGTCGATGCCCGCGCCGGCCAGCTTCCCGGAGGAGAGGGCCCGCTCCAGGGCCTCCTCGTCCACCAGGCCGCCCCGGGCCACGTTGATGAAGTAGGCCCCGTCCTTCATCTTGGAGAAGGCGGCGTCGTTCATCATGCCCTTGGTCTCGGCGCTGAGGCCGCAGTGGAGGGAGAGGATGTCGGCCTGGGCGAGCACCTCGTCCATGCTCCCCTTGAACTCGATATAGTCGGGGGCGTGGAAGCCGGGCTTACCGCAGGCGGCGTCATAGGCGATGACCTTACAGCCCAGGGCGTTGACCCGGTGGGCAAAGGCCTGGCCGATGCGGCCGGCGCCGATGAGGCCCACCGTCCGGGTAGACAGGCGGTGGACGGGCACGGCCTCGATGTAGTTCCACACTCCGGCCTTGGTCATGTTGCCGATCATGTGTACCTTGCGGGTCAGGGCCAGCATCAGGCCCAGGGCCTGATCAGCCACCTCGTTGGTGCCGTAGTCGGGCACGTTGCAGATCTGCACGCCGTACTCGGTGGCGTCGGCCAGGTTCACGTTGTCCACGCCCACGCCATAGCGTACCACAAATTTCAGGGTGGGGATAGCCTCAAAGATCTTCCTGTCCATGCGGGTGTACTGGTTGAGGAAGCACACCGCGCCCTGGCACTGCTCGATGACGGCCTCCTGGGTGGTGCAGTGGAGCCACTTGAAATCCATGCCGGCTGCGTCAAAGACGGCCTTTTCGGTGTCCACGTCCTTATGGTCGCAGTCGCAGATGATGATCTTCGGATTTTCCATCGGAATAAGTCCTTTCATCAGGCAAATATGATTTTAGGAGGAGGGGCTGCTGCTCAGCCCACAAAGAACATATTGAAGCCGGCGGGCAGGCTCACCAGGCCCAGGGCGTTGGGGATGGCCATGGACAGGAAGGGGATGTAGGTGACCAGCAGCAGGCTCACCAGCACCACGCCGAAATAGGGCAGCAGCATTTTGATGACCTGCTCGATCTTCACATTGGCGATGCGGCAGCCGGCGAAGAGGATGGCGCCCACCGGCGGGGTCAGGGTGCCCACGCACAGGTTCATGACCATCATCAGGCCGAAGTGAACGGGATGCATCCCGAAGGACTGGACGATGGGCAGGAAGATGGGGGTGAAGATGAGCACGGCGGGGGTGGGATCCATGAAGGTGCCCACGATGAGCAGCACGATGTTCATAATGATGAGCAGCACGATGGGGCTGGAGCTGATGCCCAGCATGGCGCTGGAGATGAGCTGGGGGATCTTGGCGAAGGACATGACCCAGCTCATGATGGAGGACACGCACACCAAAAACTCAATGACGGCGGTGGTCTTCACGGTGGACAGCAGGATGCCGGGCAGATCCTTGACCTTGATGTTGCGGTAGATAAAGCCCAGGATGAGGGAGTAGGCCACGGCGATGGCGGAGCCCTCGGTGGCGGTGAACCAGCCGGCCAGGATACCGCCGATGACGATGACGATCATCAGCAGGCTGGGGATGCCCTCCCACAGAGCCTTCAGGGTCTTCTTCAGATCGTACTTCTCGGTGGAGACATAGCCCCGCTTGCGGGCCATAAAGCCGGCCACGATCATACAGCCGATGCCCCACAGGATGCCGGGCACATAGCCCGCCATAAAGAGGGCGGCGATGGACACGCCGTTGGCCACGGTGGCGTAGACGATCATGATGTTGCTGGGGGGGATCATCATGCCGGTGGGGCCGGAGGCAATGTTGACGGCGGCGGAGAACTCATGGGCATAGCCCTCCTCGTCCTCCATGGGACCCAGGATACCGCCCATAGCGGAGGCGGCGGCCACGCCGGAGCCGGAGATGGCGCCGAAGAGCATATTGGCCACGATATTGGTCTGGGCCAGGGCGCCGGGGAGCTTGTGGGCCACGATCTTGGCACAGCCGATGAGGCGTTTTGCGATACCGCCTGTGTTCATCAGGTTTCCTGCCAGCACAAAGAAGGGGATGGCCAGCAGGGAGAAGGAGTTCGCGCCGGTAAAGCACCGCTTGGCGGCGGTGGTCATGGCGTTGCCGAAGGGCAGGATGACCATGATAGCGGCGGAAGCGCCCAGGCCGATGGAAAGGCCGATGGGGAAGCCCAGCATCAGGGTGATAACGATAACGACCACCATGATCAGGGCGGCAAGCATTGCTTGATCCATAAGTCAGTTACCTCCCTTACACAACGCTCTTGGCGTCCTGGCTGCCGGTGTTGCCCTTTTTGTAATCGTCAACAGCCAGGAAGCAGTTATAGATGGCATAGAACAGGGTGAAGATGCCGGAGATGGGGATAGCGGAATAAATGATGCCCATGGGGATGCCCAGAGCGGCGTCGGTGGTGGCCATCTGCTGGCCGGCGATGAGGTAGCCGCCATAGCCCAGGACGACGGCGGCAAAGAGCACCAGGCAGATGTTGGTGAGGATCTCCACCACCAGCAGGGTCACGCCCTTCATCTTGTCCTTGAAGACAGTGATATCCAGGTGCTCCTTCAGGCCGAACACGTAGGCGGAGCCATACATGATCATCCACACGAACAGATACTGGGAAATGGCCTCGGAATAGGCGCTGGGGCTGTTGAAGATCTTACGGGTGATGACCTGGTATACCACCAGAACGGTCATGATGCCCAGGATGATGATGCACATCCACTCCATGATCTTGTCCACGACCCGCTTGATCGAGGTGAGCGCTTGCATGGGGAAGCCTCCTTTTCTCAACTTTTCCTTTTATCAGAAGAGGCCCGCAGAGCCTGCGGGCCTCTTACTGTCACAGAGGTTGTTCTGTTTCAGTACGCAGGGTAAGTAAGATTACCGCACGTCCTGGATGGCCTGGTAAACGGCCTTGGTCATGTCGGAACGGTTGGCCACGTCGTTGATGAGATCCTGGCAGCGATCCTGGAAGGGCTTGATGTCGATCTCGGTCACGGTGACGCCGAACTCCTTCTGCACCTTGTCAAAGTACTCGCTGCGCAGCTCCTCGGCCAGGCTGAACATGGTGTCCACGGACTCGGTGGCCAGCTCCTTCAGAGCCTTCTGGTCGGCCTCGGACATGCCCTTGAGCACGTCCACGTTGATGACCAGCTCATCGGGGATCATCAGGTGGTTGGTCAGGGTGTAGTAGGGAGCGACCTCGTACTGCAGCAGGTCGGTGTAGGTGATGATGTTGTTCTCAGCGCCGTCAAGGGTGCCGGACTGGATGGCGGAGTACACGTCGCCCTGGCCCATGGCAGTGCCCACGCCGCCCATCTTGTTCATCATCTGGATCATGGTGTCGGACTGCATGACGCGGATCTTCTTGCCGGAGAGCTGCTCGGGAGTGGTGATAAGCTCCTTGGTGTACAGGCAGCGGGGGCCAAGGCTGTAGGCAGCCAGCACGGTGAAGCCGCTGCCCTCAGTGGTGGCGAACAGGTCGTCCAGCTTGCCGCTCTGGAAGAGCTTCTTCTGGTGATCGATGCTGTCGTAGACATAGGGAGTGCCGATCATGGCGAAGTCGGAGCTGACGCCCTCCACGATGGAGTTGGCCACGATGGCCATCTCGATGGAGCCGTTCTGGACCAGCTCCAGGGACTCGGCCTGGGAGCCCAGCTGCTCGGAGGGATAGACCTCGATGGAGTAACGGCCCTCGGTGGCGTCGTAGAGCTTGTCGCTCAGCTCCACCATGGTCTTGGCCTCGGGGTTCTCCATGGTCTGGTTGAAGGCGCACTTAAAGACGGTCTGGCCCACCTTGGCGCCGTCGGAAGCGGCCTGGCTCTGGGCGGGAGCGGGATCGGCGGCCTTGCTCTCGGCCGGGGCGGGAGTGCTGGTGGTGCCGCCGCCGCAGGCGGCCAGGGACAGGCTCATCGCGCCGGCGAGGAGCATCGCAAGGGCAGATTTCTTGTTCATGTTCTTGTTCCTCCTTAAAAATCTTTATTGCTTGACCGGCTCATGCCGGAGGCAACCGTAACAAGGGAGCCATCGGCTCCAGGCATCTTTGTTTCCCAGATGGGAAACAAGAAAAAGGCGTACGCCTTTTTCTGCTGAATTTACGGGAAGCTCAATCTCCCCGGACGGTGGAGCCCCGGACTTCCATCCGGTTGGGCAGCTCCTCATAAACGGGATAGTCGGGGCCTCCCCCGGCGATCCGCTCCATCAGCAGCTCCGCAGAGCGGCGGCCCACCATCCAGGAGTCCTGGGTGATGGTGGTGATGCCCGGCGGGATCAGAGAGGCCCAGCCCCAGTCGTCGAAGCCGCATACGCCAAACCGGGAGCCGATCTGGATGCCCGCGGCCTGAATGCCCTGGAGAAGGCCCAGCATGGCCTGGCCGTTGACGGCAAAGGCCGCCAGCCGCTGCCCCGGGAACCTGGCCCGGAAGGCGTCCAGCATCCGCACGCAGGCGCCCTTGTCCTCGGGCTGGAACTGGCACAGCCACTCATGGCCCCGGCTCCCAAAGCTGTCCTTCAACGCGTCGCAGTAGCCCTGATAGCGAAGGATACGGGGAGTGACATATTCATTGCCCTGGGTAAAGAAGGCGATCTGCTCATAGCCCAGAGTCCGTAAGTAGGCGATACACTGGTAGGTCATGTGGTAGTTCTCGGTGGCCACCGTGTCCAGCACGCCGGGGGCCGAGAGGCACCGGTCGGCCAGCACAAGAGGTACACCGTTTTCATGCAGGGAGATGAGATACTCGTCGTTCTGTCCCGTGGTATTGACGATAAGGCCATCCACCTGGTTCTCCAGCAGATCCCGGATGGCGGAGCGCTCCCGCTCCGGGTCGTCGCCGCTGTCCACCAGCAGGAGCTGGTAGCCGGTAGAGGTGCACACGCTGTTGATGCCCTTGATGATGAGGGCGGAAAACTGGCTGGAGATATCACTGACCAGACAGCCCAACATCCTGGTATTCCTGGCTTTCAGGCCCTGGGCCATGCGGTTGGGCCGGTAGTTGAGCCGCTCGATGACCTCTCTCACCCGCTCCCGGGTCTCCGGGGAAAGGGCCTCATATTTTCCGTTGAGATAGCGGGAAATGGTGGTCTTTGAGACGCCGGCCTGTGCCGCCACCTGATCGATGGTCACCCGGTTTTCCCGTCCAGGGCGGCCTCCTGACATGGGTACCGACCTCCCCTTCCCTGTTGATTTCTGCCTATATCCTAATTCTATGAAACCGGTTTGTCAATTCATTTTTGCCCTTTTCCAAACATTTTGTTGCTTTTTACTGGAATCCCATTTTCATTTTTGTATATTTTCACAGTCATGACCCCATTTCGACGCCAAAGGCTCCCCCCTTTGCCCCTGCCGCCGGTTTTTGGGTTGACAGGAAAAAGAAGACCTTTTATTATAAATATAGTATCCAAGTCGCGCTTATACCGGAGGGATCCCTCTATGGAACGATCTGAATTGAAGCTCCGCCTGAAAAGCCTCTCCCTCTTCCGGGACATCCTGGCCCAGCCCCCCATGTCCGCGGTGCTCCGCCTGCTGAGCGCTGTGGACGCCGGCACGGGAGAGTCGGCCCTCTCCGCCTGGGGTGAACTCTTCTACTCCTTGGGAGAGAACGGCTTCGACGGCCTGGGCCCCTGGTTGGAGCACTGGCTGCTCCACAGCGACGGCCCCTGGCCCAACGCCGTGGCCCAGGGCCGCTCCACCCCCGCCCAGGACGCCTTTGCCCGCCGTGATATGGAGGCCCTGGCGTCTCTTTCCGCCCTGGATGCCGCCGCCCTGCGGGACGCCCTGGCCCTCTCCCTGCCGGAGGGGGACAGGGCCGCGGCCGCCGATCTGCCCCTGTGGACGCCCCACACCCTCCTCTCCTTTGAAGCCCTCGCGGAATGGTACCGTTCCCATGGTGCGGGCCCCTTCGCCCACTGCCGGGCCTTCCTCTGGGATGGGGAAGACCTCCTGCCGGTGGAGCACCCCGACGCCCCCAGTCAGGAGGAGCTCCTGGGCTATAAGCTCCAGCGCGCCCAGGTGGAGGAGAACACCCGGGCCCTTCTGGCGGGCCGCCGTGTGAACAATGTGCTCCTCTTCGGGGACAGCGGCACCGGCAAGTCCGCCACAGTGAAATCCCTCCTCTCCCTGCCCGGCACCCAGGAGCTGCGGCTGGTGGAGGTGTCCAAGGAGGGCCTCGCCACCCTCCCCCGGCTCATCCGCTCCCTGGCCCACCGGCGGCAGAAATTCATCCTCTTCATCGACGACCTGGCCTTTGACCAGGACGACAAGACCTACGGCGTGCTCAAGACCATCCTGGAGGGCGGGCTGGAGCCCCGGAGCGAAAACGTGGCGGTCTACGCCACCTCCAACCGCCGGAACCTGGTGCGGCAGACCTTCTCCGACCGGGCAGGGGACGAGGTGGACCGGGACGAGACCATCCAGGAAAAGACCGCCCTGGCCGACCGCTTCGGACTGCGCATCCCCTACCTGGGCCTGCCCAAGGGGGAGTATCTGGAGCTGGTGGAGTACCTGGCCAAACGCGCGGGACTCACCCTCCCCCGGGAGGAGCTGCTGGCCCAAGCGGTGCGCTGGGACGCCCGCCACCCCGGCCGCTCCCCCCGCACCGCCCGGCAGTTCATCGACAGCATCACAGGCGCGTGACATACAAAAAAAGCCTCGCCATCGGCGAGGCTTTTTCTTTCCTTCGGCAAATGGGAGCGGTAGGCCCCATGCGTTTCACTGTCCGCCGCGCTTGCGCACTCCAATGACCACCACGGTGCGGTCGTCGGCGGGGCCCACCCGCCGCTCGCTCTCCTCCATCACCTGCCGGGCCAGCTCCTTGGGACTGACCCCATTGAAGCCCTCCAGCAGCTCCCGCACCCAGCCGTCCTCCTCGCTGTCGCAGACCCCGTCGCTGACCAGGAGCACCCAGTCCCCCGGCCCCAGATCCAGCGCTGTCACGTCGGCGTCCCCGTCGGCCAGGCCCGCCGGCAGGGCGGCGCCGCTCAGACGGCTCACCGTCTCCCCCCGGCGCAGATAGGTGGGAGCCGCCCCCAGCTTGCACAGCTCCCCTCTTCCGGTGTAGAGGTCGATGCGCAGCAGATCCACCGTGGTGAAGGCCCCGCTCTCCTCATTTTTCAGCGCCAGGGCGGAGTTCACCGTCCCCATGGCGGCGGCGCTGTCCATGCCGGAGCGGAGGAACTCCTCCAAAAGCCGCACCGCCAGCCCACTCTCCCGGTGGGCCGCCTGTCCGCTGCCCATACCGTCACAGAGCAGGACAAAGAGGCTGCCGTCCCCCCGCTTGAACCAGGTGCCGGTGTCGCCGCTCTCCCCCTGGCCCTCCCGGCGGCGGGCGGCCAGGGCCGCCATGGCCATCAGCGGCTCCGCCTGCACCAGCTCCGCCCGGTTCCGGCCGGTCTCCTCCACCCGGAGGGGCACCCCCATCACCTGAGAGAGCCTGCGCACCTCCCGCTCCTCCCCCAGTGCCTGGGCCCCCTCGCCGGAGGCCTCCAGCCGCAAATGGCCCGCCTGGTCGTAGTAGGCCGCCGCCTCTCCCTCCAGCCCCAGCTCCGCCATGTGCCGCCGCAGCCGCTTCTCCCGGTCCAGATCGGGGGTCAGCTCGGCGGAGAGCTCCAGGGCGGAGGCGGTGAGGATGTCCGCCAGGGTCTCATACTGGCGGCACACCGCCCCCCGGCTCTCCCGGAGCCGGGCCTGGTACTGCCTGCGGTACCGCAGGGCCACCACCTCCTCGTTGGCGGCGCGCAAAAACTCGGAAAAGTGGACGCACCGGCTGGCGAACCAGCCGGGAAAGTCCCCCGCCTCCCCCTTCCCCCGCTCCAGCATGGTGGGAAGGGCGTCGTTGAGGGCGTTAAAGGTGCTGATGTAGTCCTTCTCCCAGCAGTTCTCCCGCAGGGCGCACCGGCGGCACACCCGCTCGGCGGCCCGGTCAAAGACGGAGGAGGGATCCCCGTCGTTGGGGCCGTCCTTGGGAAAGGCGGCGCGCAGGCTGTCCCGGAGCTGGCGGAAGGCGGCGGCGGTGGCGTCCAGCCGCGCCCGGACATGGGCGGCGGCGGAGCGGCGGCTCTCCTCCTCCCCCTGGCGCACCAGAAAGACCGACAGCCTTTTCAGCCACCCCTCGGGCAGGAGCAGGAAGAGCACCGCCGCCATAAAGACCTCGTAGAGCCCAGACAGCCGGGGCTGCAGCTCCCAGCTCCACAGCACCGCCGCGGCATTGGCCACGACGTAGCTCAAAACGGCGAAAAGCCGCCCCTGCCGCCGTCCCGCCCCCATGAGCAGACCGGCAAAGCCGTAGGCCATGGCGTAAAAGGGCATCCCCCCGGCGGCCAGATCCATGCCCAGGCCCGCCGTCACCCCGGCGGCGGCCCCCATCTGGGGCCCCCCCACCCGGGCCACCGCCATCACCAGCAGTACCGCCGTTACCCGGCCCAGGGAGAGGCCGTCAAAGAAGGTCACCCCCGCCAGGGACACCAGCAGGGTGCCCAGCAGGAAGAAAACGCTCACCCGCTGTCTGGCGGTGAGGGCCCCCTCCTCCTGACCCTTCCAGGGGGAGAAGGCGGTGCGGTAAAAGTAGGCCGAGCCCCCCGCCAGGATCACCTCGGAGAGGAAAAACACCACCCGCTCCGCCTCCCAGGCGGCGTCGCTCAGGTAGACAAAGCCGGTGACGGCGTCCATAGCGGCGGCCATCAGGGGCATGAACCAGCTCTTCCTGCAAAAGCCCACATCGTAGAAGGCAAACCCCACGGAAAAGACCAGGACGCAGGCGGCGGCGCAGCGCAGCCCGGCGGAGAACCCCTGGAAAAACAGGTACCCCCAGCAGGCCCCCAACAGGGCGCAAAGTCCCTCCGCCCCCGGCCCGGAGCAGGCCACAAAGCCCACCCCAAAGGGGGCGCAGCCCCCAAAGATGCCCCCCGCGGAGAGCACCGCCCCCAGCAGAAAGCGGATGGCGTGCTCCGCCGCCTGGGTCAGCGCGGGGAACCCTTGCACCCCCACAGTCTCCCGGGCCAGCTCGACCCCCGCCTCCCCTGCCTTGCTCCTCCACTTCGTCGCCATGACGGTCTCCTCCTATGTAAAGTTCTTGGTTGGGAGACAGTATAATCCAAATTTTGGAAATAATATGTTGAAAGCTGGGGCTTGTCCTCCTTTCGGCATTTTATTTTTCAAGGGGCCCCCCGGGGCTTTTCCGATTGCCAAATACTTTATTCCATGGTACAATAGTTCCGCTTGTAAAAAAGTATAGAGAACAGGAGAACCGCCCTTGTTTATCGGCAATGTTGAACTTTCCTCCCCCCTGGCTCTGGCCCCCATGGCCGGGGTCACCGACCTGGCCTTCCGCACCGTGTGCAGGGACTTGGGGGCGGGGTATACCGTCAGCGAGATGGTCTCGGCCAAGGCCCTGTGCTATCAGGACAAAAAGACCCTCCCCCTGCTGAAGCTGGGGGAGGGGGAACAGCCCGCCGCCGTGCAGATCTTCGGCAGCGACGCCGGCTGCATGGAGAAGGCCGCCGCCCTGGCGGGGGAATACTCCGGGGCAAACATCATCGACATCAATATGGGCTGTCCCGTACCCAAAATTTGCAATAACGGCGACGGCTCCGGCCTGGCCCGCGACCCGGAAAAAGCGGAGCAGGTGGCGGCCGCCGTGGTGCGGGGGGCGGGGGACAAGCCCGTCACCGTAAAGATACGCCTGGGCTGGGACAAGGGCCATATCAACTGCGTGGAGCTGGCCAAGCGCCTGGAGGGGGCCGGGGTGGCCGCCATCACCGTCCACGGCCGCACCAAGGTGCAGATGTACTCCGGCGCCGCCGATTGGAACGGCATCCGGGCGGTGCGGGAGGCGGTGTCCATCCCGGTCATCGCCAACGGGGACGTATTTTCCCCCAAGGACGCGGTGGACATCCTCCGCCGCACCGGCTGTGAGATGCTGATGATCGGCCGGGGGGCCTTCGGCAACCCCTGGCTCTTCCAGCAGTGCGCCGCCGCCCTCCGGGGGGAGCCTGTCCCGGCGCGTCCCCCCCTGGCCCAGCGGTGCGACACGGCGGTGCGCCAGATCGAGCTGGCGGCGGAGCACAAGGGGGAGCACATCGCCTGCCTGGAGGCCCGGAAGCACTATGCCTGGTACTTAAAGGGCGTTCCCCACGCCGGGTATTATAAGGAGCAAATTTGCCGTGTGGAGACCTTAGAGCAGGTCTACGAGATAACAAAAGGTATTAAGCGGGACTTAAAAGACCCAGAGGATTAAAAGCAAAGCAGAGTTTGCGGCGAGGAGGTGAGGATCGGTGACAGAAGCGCAGCTTATAAAGGCCGCCCAGTCGGGCGACCAGAACGCCTTTGCCCAGCTGGTGGAGGCCAACCAGAGCCAGGTCTATAACCTGGCCTACCGCATGACGAACAACCCCGACGATGCCGCCGACCTCACCCAGGAGGCTTTCCTCAACGCCTGGAAGGGCCTTGCCCGGTTCCAGGGCCAGTCCTCCTTTGCCACCTGGCTCTACCGGCTCACCACCAACGCCTGCATCGACTTCCTCCGCCGCTCCCGGCGGCGGGAGACCGTGTCCATGACCGTGGAGGACGAGGAGGACGACCGCCAGGCCCAGATCCCCGACGAGCGGTACTCCCCCCAGCGGGAGCTGGAACGGCAGGAGGCCCGGCGGGCTCTCCAGGAGGGCCTGGCCGCCCTCTCCCCGGAGCACCGGCAGGTCCTGCTCCTGCGGGAGCTGGAGGGCCTCTCCTACCAGGAGATCGCCCGGTGCCTGGGGCTGGAGGAGGGCACCGTCAAGTCCCGAATCGCCCGGGCCCGGCTCTCCCTGCGGGAAATTCTTGTGAGATCAGGGAACTTTTTTGACGCGCCGCCGTCAAAAGGATAACAGCCAACGAAAGGAGGGGAGAAAATGCCCCGTTGTGAGGACTATATCGAACACATCAGCGCCGCCATCGACGGGGAACTCTCCCCTCAGGAGACGGCCCGTTTGGAGGAGCACCTGGCCCACTGCCCGGCCTGCCAGGCTCTGATGGGCGACCTGGCCGCCCTCCACACCCAGCTGGGGGCCCTGCCCCCGGTGGAAGTCCCCAAGAATCTGAAGGAGGACATCCTGGCCACCGTCCACGACAGCAAGGTGACTCCACTGCCCACGAAAAAAAATTTCTACTATAAAAAATGGATGGCCTCCGCCGCCGCCCTGGCCTTAGTCATGGCCGGGGCCTGGGGCTGGAGCGTCAGCCGCCCCGGTTCCCCCTCCCCCCTGCCTCTCGCCGGGAATCTGGAGGCCGCCGCCCCCCAGGAGACCCCTGTCTCCGCCAAGGCCGCAGACTCCGCCGCCTCCGGCAGCATTTCCACCCCGGCTCCTGTGGTAACCGCCGCCCCCGCTTTGGACGGCGCTCCCACCCCGGCCAGCCTTCCCGCCCCGGAGAGCGCTGATGTTTCGGAAAGCGCCATGGACGGAGCCGCCCAAGTGCCCGCCCAGGGCCGGGCAAAGGCCCCCGAGTCTCCCCAGGCCGCCCAGCCCGTTCCCCAAGCTGCCGAACCTGCTCCCCAGGCCGCAGAGCCCGACCCCCAGAACGACGCGGTGCCCCAGATGGCCGTCCAGTCCCGGAGGGCCGCCCCACCCGCCGGGGCCGGCCCGGAGGAAGCCGGGGAGACCGTCCCCACCGCATCCCCCCAACTTTTCTGCGCCCTCCCCCCCGCCGACAGCGGCGTGGGCATGGAGCCGGACAACAGCCTGGAGCCCCAGCCCACCCCGGAGCCTGTCCCCAACGCCTTCGTCCTCACCACCGCCCCGGTGGAGAGCCAGGACGCCCCGGCGGAACCCCTCACCCCCCGGCAGGGGCTGGAACAGCTCATTGAGGAGCTGGGCTTTACCGGCTATGAGTGGATCGAGGACGGGGAGAATGTCAGCACCCGGCCCGAGTTCAGCCGCACCCCCGCCCTGCTCTGGATGAACGGCACCGAGGGCATCTCCTATATCAACTACCTGGGCCTGTCTGAAGCGGAAGACTACCATCTCTATCAGTTTGACCACCTGGCCTGGGACATTGTAGAGTTCAACTCCTGCCCCACCGGGCAGGTCACCCATTTGAACCGCTATGCCGTCCCGCTGAACGGCGGCGACATCCTGGACGAGAGCGACCCGGAGTTCCCGGAGCTTGGATCAGAATAGCAGACCGGCGGCGGCCCCAGTAGGGGCCGCCGTTTTTATTTAGGCGGCAAATATCCTCTCCCCCTGTGCTTCCCGGCCCCGCAGGCGACCTTTTTGTCCTTTTCCCCAAAATTTATATTGCCGCGAGCGCATTTTTGCGCTATAATGGACAAGAACAGTGAAAATTTCAGCCACACCCCACTGTAAACCCACAATAAGGAGAGGATCCACATGAGCTATTCCGCGCAAAACATCCGCAACATCTGTCTGTTGGGCCATGCCGCAAGCGGCAAGACCAGCCTGGCGGAGAGCCTGCTCTACCTCACCGGCGGAGCCCTTCGCCTGGGCAGCGTTCCCGACGGGAACACCGTGTGCGACTACGATCCCGAGGAGATCAAGCGCCAGATCTCTATCTCTCTGGCTGTGGCCCCGGTGGAATATAACGGCTGTAAGATCAACATTCTGGACACTCCCGGCGGCTTCGACTTCGCCGGCGAGGCCCTGGAGGCCCTCCAGGCCTCCGACGCCGCCCTCATCGTCTGCTCCGCCAAGTCGGGCATGAGCGTGGGCGCTGAAAAGGCCTGGAAGTACTGCGAGCGCCGCAATCTTCCCCGCCTGTTCTACATCTCCAAGACCGACGAGGATAACTCCGACTACAACGCCGCCTTCGCCACCTTGCGGGAGCGGTTCGGCAAGAACATCGCCCCCCTGGTGGCCCCCATCTGGGATGCCGACAAGAAGGTCATCGGCATCATCGACGTGCTCCAGAAGCGGGCCTTCGAGGTGGGCGACAAGGGTGAGCGGGTGGAGATCGACGTGCCCGAGGATAAGCTCCCCGTCCTGGACGAGCTTTACGAGGCCCTGAAGGAGTCCGTGGCCGAGACCAGCGAGGAGTTCATGGACAAGTACTTCTCCGGCGAGGACTTCACCTACGCCGAGATGGTCAAGGGCCTGCGCCAGGGCGTGAAAGAGCTCTCCCTCTTCCCCGTGGTCTGCGGCTCCGCCATCTCCGGCCTGGGCACCCGTATGCTGCTGGACACCATCGTGGAGCTGCTGCCCAGCCCCCTGGAGGGCCAGCCCCTGCTGGGCGAGAACGAAAAGGGCGAGTCCGACGAGTTCGTGGTGGCTCCCGGCGCCCTCCCCGCCGCCGTGGTATTCAAGACCGTCTCCGACCAGTACGGCAAATACAGCTACGTCAAAGTCCTCTCCGGCTCCATCAAGCCGGACATGGCCATGGTCAACTCCCGCACCGGCCTCACCGAGAAGCTGGGCCGGCTCTACATCATGAAGGGCAAGAAGGCCGAGGAGGTCAAGGAGCTCCAGTGCGGCGACATCGGCGCCATCACCAAGATGGAGAAGCTCAAGACCGGCGACACCCTCTGTGAGCCCCGTAAGGTGGTCAAGATCGAGCCCATCCCCTTCCTGGAGCCCTGCTACTCCGTGGCCATCACCCCCAAGGCCCGGGGCCAGGAGGACAAGGTGGCCCAGGGCCTGGCCCGCATGAACGAGGAGGATCCCTCCTTCTACGTGGTCAATAACGCCGAGACCCACCAGATGGTCATTTACGCCGCCGGCGACATCCAGGTGGACGTGCTGGTGAGCAAGCTCAAGAGCCGCTTCAACGTGGAAACCGAGCTGGAGCCCCCCCGTGTCCCCTACCGGGAGAAAATTCGCAAACCTGTGGAAAAGCAGGGCCGCCACAAGAAGCAGACCGGCGGCTCCGGCCAGTTCGGCGACGTGTGGATCCGCTTCGAGCCCAACCCCGACGAGGAGGAGCTGGTCTTTGCCGAGGAGGTCTTCGGCGGCAGCGTGCCCAAGAACTTCTTCCCCGCCGTGGAAAAGGGCCTGCGGGAGGCCGTCCTTCACGGCCCCCTGGCGGGCTACCCCATGGTCAACCTGAAGGCCACCCTCTACGACGGAAGCTACCACCCGGTGGACTCCTCCGAGATCGCCTTCAAGACCGCCGCCCAGCTCTCCTATAAGGCCGCCATGCCCGAGGGCAGCCCCGTCCTGCTGGAGCCCATCGGCGAGCTGAAGGTCACCGTCCCCGAGAGCTACATGGGCGATATCATGGGCGACCTCAACAAGCGCCGGGGCCGCATCATGGGCATGGATCCCGTGGGCGACGGCGACCAGGTCATCTCCGCCGAGGTGCCCATGGCCGAGATGATGAGCTACGCCATCGACCTGCGGAGCATGACCCAGTCCAGAGGCTCCTTCACCTTCCACTTCGTCCGCTACGAGGACGCGCCCCCCGCCGTCCAGGAGAAGGCCGTAGAGGCCGCCAAGGCCCTGGCCGCCGAGGAGTAAGGCACAGAAAGCCCAATAAGAGACAGCAAAACAGTACCCCCGCCGGAATGCTCCGGCGGGGGTACTTTGTGTTCATCTACCGCTCAACCATTGGGGTTGTCTGCAAATGTAACTTCTTGCGGTCTCGAGTAGAGATAGATATCAAGGCCACCTGCCTCGATCTCACTCTTGTTCTCCCGATTAGAGGGCCAATAGGCAAAATAGAGCTCATACGACACCATCTCCGGCGACCCAAGGGCAGTACCTTCTTTTTCTAAGTCGCTCCATGAAGTGACGCCTTTCCAAATAGACCAGCTGTAGGGACCCCAATCGACCTTCTCATACATTTTGCCAAAGACTTCTTCCATATATTTATTTTTACCTTCGATATCATAATAGAAGCCCTCTTGCACGTCTGAAAGATTCGAAATAACTCCCTTGCCGTCAGCATCGGTCAAAAATACATCCAAATACTGGACGGGGTCACTGGGATACTTCTCCCTCTCGGTCATTGTAGCTTTGAGTCCCTCCTGCGGCTTTCCCGCCGCAGCGTCGCCTTCCGCCTGTGCCAACTGTCCAACCATATGGAGCCGAATCGGGGAAGCGCTCAAATCGAATATCTTTTCCCCCGCCTTATCCTTCACGAGATGATGATTAGTGCCGGAAACATTGGGTGTCACTGTCATCTTCAGCTCTTTTATCACAAAATCGACTGTATTTTTCTCATCTGCAGCCTCATTTTTTTGATTCAGTCCGTGAATTCTATAGGCAAAAGTATCGTCCGTCTTTCCAAACAGGATATCATATAGGGTAAAATATTTGATCTTACACACAATATCTCTCACACCCTCCTTGCCCACATATACATCCGTCCTATCATCTACCTTGGCCTCTTGGTAAATGACCGTTTCCTTTCCCGTTTCCGTACACTCTACAACAGCCCTTATGTCTACCTGGTATCCCAGGCGAGGATCCTCCAGCAGGCTATCCTGATCCAGCGCAAAGCGAATGATCAGCCCATCTCCGCTGCTTGTACTGCTCTTATCCCACTTCGGCAAAGTCAATCCTGTCACCTGTGTGATGTCTCCAATCACCGGAACAGGGATCGTGCTTTCATCCAGCATCTTCTCTACCTTGACCGTCATAGTCACGATCGAGTCGTACGTTTTGCCCCCGAACGTCACCGACACCGTATAGTAGAGGGACCCCTCCACGCTGGTCTTTGTTGTCGGAACCGTATACGTTTCACCGTTTGCTCCGGGAATCGGCGTTTTACCTGCCCCCTTGGCGTCGCTGCATTCGTACCATTGATAGACAAAGGCGCTCGGATCCACCAAATGGTTATTCACGCAAACCGCCTGAAGTATACCGGTTTTATTCAGATCTATTACCTGCACACCGCTCATAGACAGGTATTCAATATAGTCCTTCTCTTCCGTTTTCTCATACAGCAGGGTCACGATCCAATTGTTACCGCTCTTCTCCGACTTTGCAGGGGTAAAATCATTGCCGTTGCCGTCGGTGACACTGACCTTCATATCATCCCCAAAGACATAGCCGCTGGCGGGAGTCAGGGTCACCACCGCCTGGTAGGCCTGGTCGGCGGTGAAGGTATCCTCCTCCTCGCTGTCCTCCTTCCAACGGTAGGAGGGGGCGGAGCCGTCGGCGTTAAACCACTCAGTCTTTGCGCTGTACCCCACGCCCAGCACATCGGCGGTATCGGGGATCTCTCCGAAGCGTGGCGCCAGAAGCTGGAGCTTCACCTCGCTCAGCGTCTCCTTCTTGCCGCTGTTGCTGGGATAGTACTCAGGAACGCTTCCGCCCCCCGCGTTGCCGGGTTTAGAGGCCACGGTGCCCTTGTTGTAGATCTTGATGCCCGCGTCGTTGATGAGCTCGGTCACCTTGCCCTCCACCGTCACCTCGGCGTCCTTGGCGGTGGCGGTGAGCTCCAGGCTGGAGACGGTGGAGCCCTTGGCTACGGTGAGCGTGGCGCCCCCCGTCACCGAAAGGGTCGTTACCTTTTTCGCTGCCACTGTCACCGATGCGTCACAGGTTACAACGATCTCGTCAAAAGAGCCGCCGTCCAGGATGACGCCGGCTTTGGCGTCATTTACCCACACCATGGGGATGGTCTCCCCCGACTCGTTCACCAGCCGGATACGGCCGGTGGTGGTCTTGGTGACGATGATGTTCTTCACGTCACAGCCGGGCAGAATGTGGAAGGAGTTCTCGCCGCAGCCCCGGAGGATGATGTCACCCTTCACAGTGACCTTCTCAATGTACACATCGCCCTCCCCCACGCCGTCGGCCACGATGAGGTCGCCCTCAATGGTCATGTCCTTCAGGTGCACGTCCTGGGCGTTGATGATGAGGTTGCCGGCGCAGTCGGCGGAATATTCCCCGTCCTCGTGCACAAAGGCGGCGGCCATGTTGTTCAGAACGGTGACCACCTCGGCCCGGGTGATGGGATCGTCGGGGCGGATGTTGCCCTTCTTGTCCCCCTTGATGTACCCGGCCTCCTTCATGGCGGCCAGACTGCCCACCGCCCACTTGGCGATGTCGGCGTCATCGGCAAAGCCGGGGGCCTCCCCGCCCGCCTCCATACCCATGGCCCGGGCCAGGGTGGCGAAGGCCTCCTGCCGGGTGATGTTGGCCTTGGGGAGCATCTGGCCCTCCTTGCGGCCCTGGAAGATGCCCTCGGCCGCCAGGTGCAGGATGCTCTGGGTATACCAGGCCCGCTGGGGCACGTCGGTGTAGGTGTTCTCCACCGTGTTCTGGTAGCCCATGACCCGGTCCAGCACCGTGGCCATCTCCGCCCTCGTCACCGGCTCGTCCGGCCGGAAGGTGCCGTCGGGGTAGCCCTGGAGCACCCCGTAGCCGCTCCAGGTCTCCACCGCTCCCTTGGCGTAGTGGCTCCCCACGTCGGAGTAGCCCTCCTCCGCGGCACTCGCCGGTACCGCCAGGGAGAGCGCCAAAGTCAGCGCCAGGAACAAGGAAATTGCTCGTTTCATACCTTTCACTCCACTTCTTCTTTTCATGCCTCTCACTTTTCTCAAAAACGAGGGTTTTTTATCATTTTTGCTCCAAAAAGCATTGGTTTTGAACCAATTATAGCACCCATTTATGGGACTTTCAAGGGCATAAATACAACTTTCCCCCACGAAATTCACCCCTCCTGTATCCCACTCCCCCCTCACTCCCCCCTCGCTTCCCCCGCTGTATTTTCTCCCCATCCTGCCCCACGAAATATAGAACTTTTTGGGAAAACCCTTGCTTTCCCTGGCATGATGTGGTATACTTGCCATAATAATAAAGGTAGTATGGTGAGAGTGAGGATTGTTCCTCACTCTTTTTCTTGAAAAAAGGGAGGCTGACCGATGGCAAAGGTGACCGATATCGTGGAGTCCCTGGCCCGGCCCATTGTGGAGGAAAAGGGCTGTACCCTTTGGGACGTAGAGTATGTAAAGGAAGCGGGGGTCTGGTATCTCCGGCTCTATATCGACAAGGAGGGCGGCGTCTCCATTGACGACTGCGAGGCGGTGTCCCGTCCGGTGAGCGACATTTTGGACGAACACGACCCCATCGAGGGCAGCTATACCTTTGAGGTCTCCTCCGCCGGGGCCGACCGGGCCCTCAAAAAGCCGGAACACTTTGCTGCCTTTGTGGGCAGTGAGGTGGAGGTCAAGCTCTACCGGGCCCAGGAGGGCCGCAAGGACTGGGTGGGCGCGCTGGAGGGGTATTCCGACGGCGACGTGACCATCACCGCTCCCGCTGGGAGCGTGACATTCCTCAAAAAAGACGTGGCGCAGGTCAGATTGTACGTGCGCGTTTGACGGATAAAGGAGAGTATTCATCATGCCGAAGAAAAATCAGAATGTGCAGAAGCCCCACGAGCTGGACGCGGCCGAGTTCTTCACCGCCATCGACCTCATTGAGAAGGAGAAGGGCATCCCCAAGGGCTATATGCTGGAGAAGATCACCCTTGCCCTGGTCTCCGCCTACAAGAAGGATCACCCCGAGTCCGGGGACAACCTGGTGGTGGACGCCGACGAGGAAAAGGGCACCGTGCGGATGTACCTGAGGAAGGACGTGGTGGAGAAGGTGGACGACCCCGCCACCGAGATCAGCCTGGAGGAGGCCCAGCTCAAGCTGCCCCAGGTGCAGCTGGGTGACGTGATCTCCATGGAGGTCAAGACCCGGGACTTTGGCCGCATTGCCGCCCAGACCGCCCGCCAGGTCATCATCCAGGGTATGCGGGAGGCGGAGCGGGGCATGATCTTCGACGAGTTCTCCTCCAAGGAGAAGGAGATCCTCACCGGTCTCATCACCCGCATCGACCCCCGCACCGGCGGCTGCTCCCTGCGCATCACCTCCGGCAGCGAGTTCACCGAGGCCTACCTGGCCCCCAATGAGCAGATCAAGGGGGAGCAGTATATCGAGGGCATGCGCCTGAAGGTCTATGTGGCCGAGGTGCGCCGCTCCACCCGCGGCCCCCAGGTGCTCATCTCCCGCACCCACCCCGGCCTTGTCAAGCGGCTTTTCGAGCTGGAGGTGCCCGAGATCTACGACGGCACCGTGGAGGTCAAGTCCATCGCCCGGGAGGCGGGCAGCCGCACCAAGCTGGCGGTCTGGTCCGCCGACCCCAACGTAGACCCCATCGGCGCCTGCGTGGGCCCCAAGGGCCAGCGGGTAAACAATATCGTGGCCGAGCTCAAGGGCGAAAAGGTGGACATCATCAAGTGGTCGGAGGATCCGGCGGAGTTCATCGCCGCCGCTCTGGCCCCCGCCGACGTCATCTCCGTCACCACTCTGGACGTGGCCGCGGAGGAGCCCCTCTCCGACAAGGAGAGCAAGGGCAGCTGCCGGGTGGTAGTGCCCGACGACCAGCTCTCCCTGGCCATCGGCAAGGAGGGCCAGAACGCCCGTCTGGCCGCCAAGCTCACCCGCTACAAAATTGACATCAAGCCCGCCTCCGCCCTGGACGAGGAAGAGCCGGAGGAGGAAGAGCTGATCTCCGACGAGGAGTAAGAAGCTGACCGCAAAGGTTTTTCAGAAGGGAGGTTTCCCCCATGCCGAAAAAGATCCCCCTCCGCCAATGCGTGGGATGCAGGGAGCATAAGCCCAAGCCGGAGCTCATCCGGGTAGTCCGCTCCCCGGAGGGGGAGGTCTCTCTGGACTTCAAGGGCAAAAAGCCGGGCCGGGGCGCCTACGTCTGCCCCAGCCCCGACTGCCTGAAGAAGGCACGGAAGTCCCGGGCGCTGGAGCGGGCCTTCTCCGCCCCCCTCCCCGACGAGGTGTGGGCGCAGCTGGAGGAACAGATGAAAGCGGGTGAGGACGATGGATAACGGCCTCACCGGCCTTCTGGGCTTGGCCAAACGGGCGGGCAAGGCGGAGCTGGGCGAGGAGCCCGCCGCCGCGGCCGCTCTCAGCCACAAGGCCCGTGTCCTCCTGGTGGCAAAGGACGCCGCCGACAACACCCGCCAGAAGGCGGAACGCCTGGGCCAGCAGGGCAACGCCCCGGTGCTGGAGCTCCCCCTTACCAAGGAGGAGCTGGGCAGGGCCCTGGGCCGCAGCTCCTGCGCGGTGCTGGCCCTCACCGATATGGGCCTGGCCGCCACGGCAGTCCAAAAGCTCTCCCAGGCCGACCCGGATCGCTACGGCGGTATCGCCGAGACCATGGGCCGGAAGGCGGCCAAGCAGGATCGCCGCCGCAGGGAACAGCGGGCCAAGGAAAAGGCCCGCCAGGCCCAGAGCCGTAAGCCCTGGGCACCGCCCAGCGCAGAGGGCAAGAAGAAATGACCGACAAACCCGACTAACCGGACTTGTTCCAATCAGAAAGGGGGAGACCCCTCTCCCCTTTTCTCATTGGTGCAAGTCCCACCACAATGGAGGTGGCTTCATTTGCTGAATATCAAGTATCGTGTCCGTGATGTGGCCAAGGATCTGGATCGGAGCACCAAGGAGATCACCGAGATCCTCACCAAGTACGCCACAGCCCCCAAGAACCCCATGCAGGCCCTGGAGACCAAGGAGCTGTCCCTGATCTTCGAGTACCTGACCCAGAACAACCAGGTGGAGAGCATCGAGAGCATCTTTGCCGACGTCTACCACGAGCCCGCTCCTGCCCCCGCCCCCGAGGCCCCCAAGGAGGCGCCCAAGGCAGAGGCTGCCGCTCCCGCCGCCCCCAAGGCCGAGGGCGCCAAGCCCGCCGCTTCCGCTGCCGCTCCCGCCGCCAAGCCCCAGCAGCCCGCCGTCCAGCGGCCCGCCAGCCGGGTGCCGGAGAAGCGGGTGGTGGACACCCGCAAGGGCGGCGGCGTGAACCTGGACAAGTACGACGAGAAGCTGGAGCGCATCGCCTCCTCCAAGACCAAGCAGATGGACGCCGGCCGGGAGAAGTTCCGCAACCGGGGCGCCAACCAGCGCCGGGCCAGCAGCTTCGGCGGCAACAAGCGCCGCCAAGAGGAGCAGGAGAAGATGCGCAAGCTCCAGCTGGAGATCGCCAAGAAGGCCCCTGTGAAGGTGCTCATCCCCGACGAGATCGCCGTCAATGAGCTGGCCTCCCGGATGAAGAAGACGGGCGCCGAGGTGGTCAAGACCCTGATGAAAAACGGGGTCATGGCCTCCATGAGCGACGTCATCGACTTTGACACCGCCGCCATCATCGCCGAGGAGATGGGCTGCAAGGTGGAGAAGGAGGTCA
>CANEAY010000014.1 GCA_947425785.1 uncultured Pseudoflavonifractor sp.
AGGAGGTGGCCTCGTCCAAAATCATCACCGGGGGGTCGGCCACGGCGGCCCGGGCGATGGCCAGGAGCTGGCGCTGGCCCTGGCTGAGGTTGGCTCCGTCCCCGGTGACCTGGGTCTGGTAGCCCTCGGGAAGGCGGCGGATGAAGGAGTGGGCCCCCGCCGTCTTGGCGGCGGCGATGCACTCTTCGTCGGTGGCCTCCAGCCGGCCGTAGCGGATGTTCTCCATCACCGTGCCGGTGAAGAGGTGGGTGTCCTGAAGGACGGCTCCCAGGGAGCGGCGCAGGTCGTCCTTTTTGATCTCCTTCACGTCGATGCCGCAGTAGGTGATGACGCCGCTGTCAATTTCATAGAAGCGGTTGATGAGGTTGGTGATGGTGGTCTTGCCCGCGCCGGTGGAGCCCACGAAGGCGATCTTCTGGCCGGGGTTGGCGTAGACCGTCACGTCGCTGAGCACCCGCTTGCCGGGGACGTAGGAGAAGTCCACGTGCTGGAAGCGCACGGCCCCGGTGAGCTCGGTGAGGTCGCAGTCGGGAAGCCGGGTGACGGCCCCCCGGACACGGTGGAGGCCCTGGGCCGGGTCGCCCTCCGGGTATTTCCAGGCCCAGAGGTGGCCGGGAGTGCTTTCGGGGCACTCCACCAGGGCGTCGGTCTCGTCCTTTTGGCAGGAGACCAGCTGCATACGGCCGTTATGGGGCACCTTCCAGGCCCAGCAGCCGGTGCGCTCCCCTTCCTTGGCGGGGGTGAGGGTGCCGTCGTCGGCCTTGTGGACGGCCACCAGGGTCACCTGGCCCTGGTCCATCTCGGGCTGGGCGTCCATGACCTCAAAGATGCGCTCGGCGCCCGCCAGGGCGGAGAGGATGGTGGTGAGCTGCTGGGAAATTTGGTTCAGGGGCTGGGACACCTGCCGGGAGTAGTTGAGGTAGGTGGTGAAGCCGCCCAGGTCGAAGCCGCCGAAGATGGCCAGCAGGCCGCCCACCGCGGCGGTAGCGGCGTAGCCCACGTGATTGAGGTTCATGGCCACGGGCATGACGGCGGTGGAGTAGAAGTGGGCCTTGGAGGCGGCCTGGCGGTAGTCGTCGTTGAGCTGGGCGAAGACGGCCTTGGCCTCCTCCTCGTGGGTGAAGGCCTTGACCACCTTCAGCCCCTCTATCATCTCCTGGATGTTGCCGTTGACCTTGCCCAGATTCTTCTGCTGTTCCCGGTAGTACTTCCGGGAGCGGCCGCCCAGGGCCTTGAAGATGGCCATGGTGAGGGCCAGGACGACCAGGGTGATGAGGAAGAGGATGGGGCTGATGAAGATCATCATAGCCACCACGCCCACAAACATGAGGGCGGAGGAGAAGAGGGAGACCACCGACTGCTCCAGGGCTGTCTGGACATTGTCGGCGTCGTTGGTAAACCGGCTCATCAGCTCCCCGTGGGGATGCTGGTCGTAGAAGGAGATGGGCAGGGCCTGGAGGGCGTCGAAGAGGTCACGGCGCAGGCGGTTGACCCCCTTCTGGGCCAGCACCGCCATGGTGGCGGACTGGGCATAGGTGGCCGCGATGCCCACCAGGTAGATGCCCAGCAGGGGCACCAGGGCCTTGAGAAGGTCGCCGGGGCCATGGAAGACCCCGCTCACCAGGTCGTTGATGAGGGGACGCATATAGTAGGAGCCGCCGATATTGGCTCCCACCGAGAGGAGAAGGCACAGCAGGACTGCCAGGAGGGGCAGCTTGCTCTGGGACAGGTAACCAAGCAGCCGCTTGACGGCGGCTTTGGTGTCCTTGGGCTTGGAGAAGCCCTTGTTTTTATGGGGGCCCGGCATCAGTCGCTCACTCCTTCCTGCTGGGACTGGTAGATCTCCTGATAGACGGCGTTGGAGGCCATCAGCTCGTCATGGGAGCCGAGACCCACCACCGCCCCGTCGTCCAGCACCAATATCTTGTCGGCATAGCGCACCGAGGAGACCCGCTGGGCGATGATGATGACGGTGGTGCCCGCCAGGTTCTCGGCAAAGGAGGCGCGGATGGCGGCCTCGGTGGCGGAGTCCACGGCGGAGGTGGAGTCGTCCAGAATGAGGACGGCGGGCTTGCGCAGCATGGCCCGGGCGATGCACAGCCGCTGCTTCTGGCCGCCGGAGACGTTGACGCCCCCCTGCTCCAGCCTGGTGTCGAAGCCGTCGGGGAAGGACATGATGAAGTCATAGGCCTGGGCGTCCTTGGCGGCCTGGATCATGGCCTCTTCGGTGGCCTCCGGGTCGCCCCAGAGGAGGTTTTCCCGGATGGTGCCGGAGAAGAGGACGTTGTTTTGCAGCACCATGCCGATGCGGGAACGCAGGACTTCAATGGGGTAGTCCCGCACGTCCATATCGTCCAGAAGCACCGCGCCGCCGGTGACGTCGTAGAACCGGGGGATCAGGTTCACCAGGGAGGACTTGCCCACGCCGGTGCCCCCCACCACCGCCAGAACCTGACCCGGCTGGGCGGTAAAACTGATGTGGGAGAGGACGTCATCCCCCGCACCGGCGGCCCGGTATTTAAAGCACACGTCCCGGAACTCCACCTTGCCCTTGGGCTGAGGCAGCTCCCGGCTGTGGCTTTCGGGGGCGTCCTGGATGTCGGGGTTGGTGTCCAGCACCTCTGTGATGCGGCGGCCGCAGGCGATGGAGCGGGAAATTTGCAGCAGGGACATGGCCACCATCATCACGCTCATTAAGATTTGGAAGATGTAGTTGATGAAGGAGGAGAGGTCACCGTAGAGCATGGTGCCGGCCATGACCTGGCTGCCGCCCAGATAGAGCACCGCCAGGGTGGCCCCGTTGAGGGCCAGGGTCATGATGGGCATGATCATCACGATGCGCAGGGCCACGTTGACCCCTGCCTGGGTCAGGTCGTCGTTGGCCTTTTTGAACTTGGTCTTCTCGTACCCCACCCGGACAAAGGCCTTGACCACCCGCACCGCCACCAGGTTTTCCTGGACAGCGTTGTTAAGGCTGTCGATCCGCTGCTGGAGCACGCCGAAGAGCCGGTTGCACATGACCATGATGGCTCCCACGCCCAGCACCATCAGGGGGATGACCACCAGGAGCACCAGGGCCAGGGAGGCATTGATGGAGAAGGCCATGAAGAGGGCGGCAATGAGCATCACCGGGGCGCGGGTGATGATGCGCATACCCATGGTCACCGTCATCTGGATGGTGTTGACGTCGTTGGTCATCCGGGTGATGAGGGAGGCGGAGGAGAAGCGGTCAATGTCGGCAAAGGAGAAGTCCTGTATCTTCTGGAACATGGCGCCCCGCAGGTTGGCGCCGAAGCCCTGGCCGGCGATGGAGGCCGCTTTGGCCGACACCACGCCGCAGGCCATGCCCGCCACCGCCAGGGCCAGCATGGCGCCGCCCATGCGCAGGATGTGGCCCATGTCGCCGTTGGCAATGCCCACGTCTACGATGGAGGCCATGAGCCGGGGCATGATGATCTCACAGATGACCTCCAAAACCACCAGCACGGGGGCCAGAAGGGCCCACTTTTCATAGGGCCTGATGTAGACTGCCAGCCGTTTTACCATCAGTGCTCACCTTCCTTTCCTTCGGGACAGAATGGGGGCGGCTGGGTGCCGCCCAGATTTTTGGCCATGCGCGCCAGGAAGCCGCCCAGCTGCCGGGCCTCCTCCGGGGTGAAGCCGAGGAGCATTCTCTCGTCTACCGCCCGGAAGCTCTCCGTGCACAGCTGTACCGCCTCTCTGCCCTTTTCGGTGAGGGAGACCCGGTTGCGCCGGGCGTCCCGCTCATCGGCGGCGCGCGCCACGTAGCCGTCCCGCTCCAGCGCCTTCAGGGAGACGGCCACTGTGGCGGGGGAAAGCTCCATCTGCCGGGCCACGTCCCGCTGTGACCAAGGGCGGCCGCCGGCCTCGGCATGGAGCAGGGTCACCAGCAGCCAGGGGGCGCTCAGGTCGGCCAGGCCCCGGCCGGCCAGCTCCTCTGATACCCGCCGCTTGTGGGCGTGGTGAAGACCGTGGAAGAGGGCGCTGGGCTCGTCCTTATGGTACATAAATATCATCTCCTTGGGAAACGTTCGTATATTTATCGTTCGCATATTGACAATTTGGGAGTATACTCTTTTTCTATGTAGAAGTCAAGGGAAAATTGTAAACAATTTTAGAACAAACGTTTGACAAAATGGGGCGGGTATGTTATGATACAACTATCAATAAAGGAGGGATCCCTATGCCCGAGCCTTTGACGTCCAAGCAGGCGGAGATCTATGACTTTATCCTCCAATACACCAGGGAGCACGGCTATCCCCCCTCGGTGCGGGAGATCGGCGCGGCGGTGAACCTGAAAAGTCCCTCCACCGTCCACTTCCACATGAAAAAGCTGGAGGCGGAGGGCTATATCCAGAAGGCCGACGGCAAGACCCGGGCCATCTCCCTGCCCATGGAGGCGGTGGCGGAGGAGATGGATCCGCAGCGGGACCGGGTGCCCCTGGTGGGCAGCGTGGCCGCCGGCAGCCCCATCCTGGCGGAGGAGAACGTGGAGGAGTACCTGACCTTCGACACCGGCGGGCGCACCGGGGAGCACTTTGCCTTGAAGGTGCGGGGCGAGTCCATGCTCTACGCGGGCATCCTCCCCGACGACCTGGTGGTGGTCCACCGGCAGGAGAGCTTCCGCAATGGAGATATCGTGGTGGCCCTCTTTGAGGACGAGGCCACAGTGAAGACCTACCATATGGAGCGGGGGCATCTGTGGCTCCTGCCGGAGAACCCGGAATATGAGCCCATCGACGGCGAGGGCTGTGCCCTGCTGGGCCGGGTGGTGGCCGTTTTGCGGCGGTATTAAAAGGGAAAACAGAGCAAAAAGAGGCCCGGGACTCCGGGCCTCTTTTTTGACGTTCTTTTGTTACAGTTTTATTACAATTTTGCCAAATGGGGGGACTTATTTCGTTTTTGACACCGGGGCACTACCACAATATATAGGATCAGAAGGACTTTTGCTTGTCAAAAATAACTGAAAACCGGGAAAAAGCCTTGACGGATGGACAAAAAGCGAGTATGATTACCTTTGTAACCATTTGTAACTATTTGTTTCTCTCTCGTAACTGACTGGTAATATACCTGTAACATGGAGAGAAATTCACCAGAAAGTTCCTAAGGAAAGAAGGTTTTCTCCCGTGGATGAGATCCTGCGGTATCCCCATACGGCGCCCGCACCTGCCCCGGCAGAGACCAGGGAAGCCCACGGCTGGCATTTGCCCAGCCTGTCTCTCCCTAAAATCAAATTTCCTGAGTTTACCCAACGCCGCTCCCCTCTGGATGTGGCCGTGTTCCTTACCGTGGCCCTCTCTGTGGCCACTGCCGGTATCGCCAGCCATGTCTACTGCCCGGCCTACCAGGTCTCGGTGGACGGCGTTGACCTGGGCGTGGTCAGCTCCTACAAGAGCGTGGAGCGGGCTGTGGAGCGGGTAGAGGCCCGGGCGGGGAGCATCCTGGGCCGGGAATATACTCTGGAGCAGAACGTGGAGTTTGAGTTCCAGCTGGCCCAGAAGGACGAGCTGATGGCGGTCTCCAGCGTGGAGACCTACCTCTTCGACCAGATCGGCGAGGTGATGAAGACTTCGGTGCTGACGGTGAACGGCAAGATGCTGGGCGCCGCCGACGATCACGAGGCCCTCACCGCCATGCTGGATTCCATCAAGGCTCCCTATGTCACGGCCAATACCGTCTCCGCCGAGTTTGTGGAGCCGGTGGTGGTGACCCGGGAGTACACCGCCACCACCGCCCTGCGGGAGATCGCCGTCATGCGGGAGGCCCTCACCGCCAACAGCATGGAGCGGGTGGATTACAGCGTTCAGCCCGGCGAGACCTTCTCCGGCATCGCTAAGAGCCACGGCATGACCATGGATGAGCTCCAGCTGCTCAACCCCGGCATCGACATCAACAACCTGATGGTGGGCCAGACACTCACCCTCAGCCAGGCCGTCCCCTTCCTCTCTGTGAAGACGGTGGACAATGTGACCTACGACGGCCCTGTGGCCTACGGGGTGGAGGAAGTGCCCGACGACAGTATCTACCAGGGCTACTCCAAGGTGCTCATCCCCGGCGTGGAGGGCTGGGCCACCTATAACGCCGATGTGACCAGCCTCAACGGCGTGGAACAGATCCGGGTCATCAACAGCACGGAAGTTCACGTTCAGCCCACCACCCAGGTGGTGGCTGTGGGCACCAAGCCCCGGCCCAAGACCATGGCCACCGGCCAGTTCCAGTGGCCTCTGTACGGACGGATCAACTCCTCCTACGGTTCCCGGTATATCTTCGGCTCCTACTCCTTCCACACCGGGTTGGACATCGCCGGCTCCTACGGCGCGCCCATCGCCGCCGCTGACGGCGGACGGGTCACCTTCGCCGGTACGGGCTCGGGCAGCTACTGGAGCTACGGTAACTATGTGGTCATCGATCACGAAAACGGCCTTCAGACCATCTACGCCCACTGCTCCAGCCTCAATGTCCGCACCGGTGAGCGGGTGTACAAGGGCCAGATCATCGGCAAGGTGGGCGCCACCGGCCGGGCCACCGGCAACCACTGCCACTTCCAGGTCAAGCTCAACGGCGAGACGGTGAACCCCTACAACTACCTGCCCTGAAGAGAATGAAAAAAGAGCGGCGCCGCGCGCCGCTCTTTTTTATTGCGCTTTTTCCGGCGTTGGGGTATAATATATCATCAGAGGTATAGTATTTGTCATACCTTTATCAGAGAGAACTCCGGCGGAGTGTGTGTCCGCCGGCCCAGGAGGGATATCCATGAAGCTGATCCTTGCCATCATCAACCGGGACGACGCCGGGGCCGTGACCCAAAACCTGACCCGGAGGGGCTTCTCCTCCACCAAGCTGGCCACCACCGGCGGCTTCCTCATGGCGGGCAACGCCACCATTCTGGTGGGCGTGGACGCCGAGAAGGTGCAGGAGGTCATTGACATTATCAAGGAGCATTCCCACTCCCGCAAGCAGATGATCCCCACCACCATGGAGATGAATTACGGCTACTGCCCCTCCATGCCTGTGGAGGTCACTGTGGGCGGCGCCACCATCTTTGTGGTGGACATCGAGCGCTTTGAGCGGGTCTGATATGCTGTTGGACACCCTGGCGGGCAACGCCGCCCTGAAGGAGCAGCTCTCCGCCCGGATGAAGGGGCGGGGGCTGAGCCACGCCTACCTTATCAGCGGGCCGGAGGGCTCCGGCAAGCGGACGCTGGCCCGGCTGCTCTCCGCCGCCATGGTCTGCACCGGCGCCCAGGCTCCCTGCGGGACTTGTCCCGGCTGCAGGAAGACCATGGGGGGCATCCACCCCGACGTGATCTGGGCCGGGGAGGAGGGCAAGGGCCTTACCGTGAACCAGGCCCGGGAGCTTCGCACCGACGCCTATGTCCGCCCCAACGAGGGGGAGCGGAAGGTCTATATCATCCAAAACGCCCAGGCTATGAACGCCGCGGCCCAAAACGCCCTTTTGAAGCTGCTGGAGGAGGGGCCTGCCTACGCCGCCTTCCTTTTGCTCACCGACAACCCCGGGGCAGTGCTCACCACCATCCGCTCCCGGTGCGAGGCTTTGAAGCTCTCCCCTGTCTCCCCCAAGGAGGCGGAGGACTATCTGCTCCGCCGCTATTCGGACAAGCCCCCGGAGGAGGTACACCAGAAGGCCGCCGCCTGCGGCGGCATCCTGGGCCGGGCGGTGAGGGAGCTGGAGGGCCAGGGGGACGACGCCGTCCAGGCCGGGGGCCGCACGTTGCTGGCTTTGCTGGCCAAGGGGGACGAGCTATCCATGGCGGAGTGGTGCGTGACCCTGGAAAAGTGGGACAGGGAGAGCATGGGGCGGCTCCTTGCCCGGGCCCAGCTCTTGCTCCGGGACGCCCTGGTGACCCAGGGGGGGGGCAAGGCCATCTCCGGCGGCGAGGACGCCGCCGCGGTATTGAGGGCCGCCCAGCTCCCCGCCAAGCGGCTCCTCTCCGCCGTCGACACGGTGGAACAGCTCTGCGCCGCCGTCCAGTTCAACGTCAGCTCCGCCCATCTGGCCGGGGCCCTGTGTGCCCGGCTGTATACCCCCTGATACATCCATCTTCATGTTTGGAGGCAACTTCCATGACAGAGATCATCTCCGTCCGCTTTAAGTCCGGCGGAAAAGAATACTATTTTGACCCCAAGGGCATACAAGTCCACGTGGGGGACGCGGTCATCATCGAGACCGCCAAGGGGCTGGAATTTGGAGTCTGCTCCAAGGCCAACACCCAGGTGGAGGACGACCAGGTGGTACAGCCCCTGCGGCCCCTTGTCCGCCTGGCCAACGAGCGGGATCTGGCGGCCATCGAGCACAACCGGGAGCGGGAGAAGACCGCCCTCCAGGTCTGCCAGGAAAAGATCGCCGAGCACGGCCTGGACATGAAGCTCACCCGGTGCGAATGCTCCTTTGACGGCAACAAGCTCCTCTTTTTCTTCACCAGCGAGGGCCGGGTGGACTTCCGGGCCCTGGTGAAGGACTTGGCCGCCACCTTCCACTCCCGCATCGAGCTGCGGCAGATCGGCGTACGGGACGAGTCCAAGCTGCTGGGCGGCCTGGGCATTTGCGGACGGCCCTTCTGTTGCAACGCCTTTCTGGAGCAGTTCCAGCCCGTCAGCATCAAGATGGCCAAGACCCAGGGCCTCTCCCTGAACCCGGCCAAGATCTCCGGGGCCTGCGGGCGGCTCATGTGCTGTCTCAAATATGAGCAGGACGCTTACGAGGACGCGGTGAAGCGCCTGCCCAAAAACGACTCCTTTGTGGAGACCCCCGACGGGGTGGGCACGGTGAGCGGGGTGAACTTCCTGCGGGAGACGGTGAAGGTGCGCCTGGAGGAGGCCCCCGAGACCCCCCAGACCTATATCGGCGAGGAGATCAAGGTCGTCCGCAGCGGCAAGGGCCGCCGCCCGGAGGGCTATGTGGCGCCCCCCAGGGAGGAGCTGGAGAAGTTGCGTAAGGTGACCCCCCGGCTGGAGGCCAAACAGGAGCGGGATCTGACGGGCAGTATCAACGACGCCCTGTCCTCCATGGAGGGAGAGCGCCGGGAGCGCCGCCCCCGGCAGAGCCCCCGGCCCAGGCAGGAGCCCAAGCCCCGGCAGGAGGCCCCCAAAGAGCCCAAGCAGGAGGGGGCGCCCAAGGAGCAGCAAAAGCCCCAGGGCCAGGGCCGCAGCCGCCGCAGAAGACGGCGGAGCGGCGGTGGAGCCAAACCCAAGGACGGGGAAAACAAAGGCTGAAAATAAAAACAGAGGGTATTTCTGAAAATCAGAAATACCCTCTGTTTTTAATATTTGTCATTCGAAGTCGAAACTCACGACCTCGATGGTGCGCTCCATGCCGTGGCCGTCCATGCCCTCACCGTCAATGGCCATCTCCCCCAACTGGTTGTCGTAGGGGTCGTGGCGCCAGGCCGGGTCGGGAGGGGTGAGGGGGGCCTGGAAGACAGAGTTTGCCACCATGCGGCAGGGATCCAGGTTGCCGAAGTAGTGTCTTGTCCGCTCCGGCTCCCCGTTACGCCGTCCGCCGGAGCCGAAGGAGGGGTCGGCGTAGAGCCAGCCGTAGGGGGCGGCGTAGAACATGGCCCAGTCGTGGGCTCCCGCCTTTTCGGGGGTGACGTGAAGGCCGCTCTGCCACCGGGCGGGCACCCCGGCGATGCGGCACAGGGTGATGAAGAGGAGGGCCATGACCCCGCAGTCACCCCGCAGCTCCTTGGCGCAGCTGTCGGCGATGTCGTCCAGCTGGATGTAGGCGGGCTGGTAGCGGTAGTCCACGTGGCTGGTGATGTAGTCGTAAATGGCCCCCGCCTTCTGGATGGGGCCCTCCTTCCCTTCCGTCAGCCGGGCCGCCAGGGCCTTCAGGTAGGGGGTGAAGGCGATGTGGGGCAGGGCCTCCTCCGTATCGAAGGCGGGCTGGACGCTGTCGCATTGCAGGGTGTAGGGATCCATGCAAGGGGCGGTATGCCGGTAGCGGTAGACTACCTCGAAGCTGTCCCGCTGGGTGCTCTCCCAGTAGATGGTGCGGGCGGGGGCGTCCGCCGGGGCCAGGAGATAGCCTCCGGTGGCCTCCAGCAGCTCAATATCCCTCTGCTGGGGGCAGTCTGCCGGGAAGGGCAGCCAGGCCTGTACCTTCTTCCCCGCCGAGGGGGCAGCGGCCCGGATGGTGGCCTTCAGGGTGATAAGGGCGGAGAGGGAGCCTTTCTCCTTCATCCGCCGGAGCATCTCGTCCCGCTTCTGGTGATCCTCCGCCTCCGGCTTCAGGCCGGGAGCCTCCCCGGGATAGAGGCGGGTGGAGCTCAGGAAGCCGGAATGGAAGTGCATCTGGCCGTCCACCATGCGCCAGTCCATCCGCTTTCCGTCGATGAGGGCGTCGAACTGGGCGTCGGTGCAGCCGGGCCACTCCTCACGGATCATGGACAGGGCCTTGGCCCGGTCGTAGGGGTAGCTGTCCTTCAGCCGCCCAAGGCGCATCTTTTCCACCTCCAGCCGGGGGAATAGCTCCCGCTGGCAGTCCTGGGCCAGATAGCTGTCGATGAGCCGGAGGGCCCCCTGGATATCCCCCATGGCCTTTCGCCGGGCCACATCGGCGGGCAGGGCGTCCATCAGGTGGAGGAACGCCTCGTTTTTGTTCTGCATCAATCCTCTTCTCCCTTCTTCTCCAACCGGCGGCGCTTGCCGTCGGGGGTCTGGATGATGGTGTTGTCCAAATTGGCCTGGAGGCTCTGCTTCACCGCGTCCACGTACTCCCGGCGCAGCTCGGCCTGTTCCGCCTTCTCCTCCTCGGTGAGGCCCTCCGTCCGGGCCTTTCGGGCCAGGGCGTTGATGCGCGCCACCTTCTCGTCTGTGATCAAGTCGATCCCTCCTCAAATATACCGTTCCAGGGTGAGGATGACCCGCCCCTTTTTGGACAGGCCCCCCACCTCGGTCACCACGCACTTCCCCAGGCCCCGGCAGGTGATGACATCCCCCTGGGCCACCGGCTTGTCGGACTTGAGGCAGGGCCGGTGGTTCAGCTCCACCTTCCCGGCGGCGATGAGAGCGGCGGCCTTGCTCCGGCCCAGGGAGAAGCCGGAGGACATTACCGCGTCCAGCCGGGGGGTGTTCACCGTGTCGTGGATGGTCTTGACCTGGAGGTTGGGGGCCGTCAGATCGGCCAGGGGAATTTCCTCCACCCGGAGCCTGGCCCGGCCCGCCTCGGTAAAATTCTGCAGCAGATAGGGGCACAGCTCCCGGAACACCAGCAGGTCGCAGGTGCCCTCCCCCACCAGGATGTCCCCCACCTTCTCCCGGTCGATGCCCTGGCCCAGGATGGCTCCCAGGAAGTCCCGGTGGGTCAGCTTTTCCCCGGACTGCCAGCGGCAGCGCAGGGCGGTGAAGGGAGGCTCCCAGCCGTCCTCCTCCTGCCAGTCGGGGAGGAAGGCGCAGACCTTCCGCTCCGCGTCCGGCCAGCCGCCGGAAAAGAGGTGGCGGGGGTGGCCCTCGGCGGCGATGAGCCGCAGGGCGGCGTCCTGCTGGGAGGTGGAGAGAAAAAAGGTACAGGCGGGGCTTCCCCGGCGGGCGGACTCCAGCTTGTCCCCGACGCGCCCCAGAAGCCGCCGCTCCTCCCCGTCCCGGGCCAGCTTGTCCAGCCGTTCCGACCGCTCTGACATCCCGCCACCTCCGCTGTGATAGAATGGTTGCCTAACGATTATAACACGGCGGGACGGACGGTGCAAGAAAACCCTCCTTTCCCTTGCCTTTTTCCCCCAGGCGTGTTATTATCTTAACGATTTATGCCGGAAGGCACATCTATTGAAGATCAGGAGGAAATTTTCCATGAATTATGACATGAAGGGTAAGGTCGCCATCATCACCGGCGCCGGCCGGGCCGTCCTCAGCGACGGGAAGAGCTGCGGCTCCATCGGCTACGGCATCGCCACCGCCTTTGCCAAGGAGGGCGTGAACCTGGTCATCACCGGCCGCAACGTTCAGAAGCTCACTGACGCCAAGGAGGAGCTGGAGCGGCTCTACGGCATCCAGGTGCTCACCGTCCAGGCCGACGTGGCCGCCGGTTCCGACAACAAGGCGGTGGTGCAGAACGTCATCGACCAGACCATGAAGACCTTCGGCCGCATCGACGTGCTCATCAACAACGCCCAGGCATCCGCCTCCGGCGTGACCCTGGCCGACCACACCACCGAGCAGTTCGACCTGGCCCTCTACTCCGGGCTCTACGCCGCTTTCTACTATATGCAGGCCTGCTATCCCCACCTGAAAGAGAGCCGGGGCACCGTCATCAACTTCGCCTCCGGCGCCGGGCTTTTCGGCAACTACGGCCAGTGCGCCTACGCCGCCGCCAAGGAGGGCATCCGGGGCCTTTCCCGGGTGGCCGCCACCGAGTGGGGCCCTGACGGCATCAACGTCAACGTCATCTGCCCCATCGCCTGGACGGCCCAGCTGGAGAACTTCCAGAAGGCCTATCCCGACGCCTTCAAGGCCAATGTGAAGATGCCTCCCATGGGCCACTACGGCGACCCGGAGACCGAGATCGGCCGGGTGTGCGTGCAGCTTGCCAACCCGGACTTCAAGTACCTCACCGGCGAGACCCTCACCCTGGAGGGCGGCATGGGCCTGCGGCCCTGAGCGGCAAAAGGAAAGAAAGAAAAGTCCCGCAGCAGAGCTGCGGGACTTTTTTGCGGAAGAGGAAGGAAAAATAGGCTCCGGGTGAAAAATCCGGGCCCTGTTCATCGTGTTATGGGTGAAGGGAGATGAGAAAGGGATGGAACAGGAACTGGAGCGAGACCTCCGCCGCATGGTGGAAACCTACAGCCCAATGCTCCTCCGGGCTGCCCTCACCAGGGTAAAGACCCCCGCCGATGCGGAGGACGCCGTCCAGGACGTGTTCCTCCGGGTGCTGGCCAAGCGCCCCCGTTTCCGGGACGGGGAGCACGAGAAGGCGTGGCTTTTAAGGGCCACCCTGAACCGGGCCAGCGATATCCGCCGGGGGCGGCGTGACGACGTCCCCCTGGAAGAGGCGGCCAACGCCGCCGCGGAAGCGCCCGACTACGGCCCCCTCCTTTCCGCTGTGCGCTCTCTGCCCGAGGCGTACAGCGCGGTGATACACCTGTATTATTACGAGGGCTATTCCATCAAAGAGATCGCCGGACTGCTGGCGCTGCCCGCCCCCACGGTGGGGACACGGCTCTCCCGTGGGCGGAAACGCCTGGGGGAGATACTGAAGGAGGAAGAGATGCTATGAACAGGGAAGAATACCGCGCCCAGGTGGACGCCGTCTCCTTTTCCCCTGACTTCCAGGAGCGGACTATGGCGCGCCTGATGGCTCCGGCCCGGGAAAAGGAGCAAAAGACGATGAAAAAGTTCAATTTGAAAACAGGGCTCATCGCGGCCGCTGTGGCCGCCGCCCTCACCGTCACTGCAGGGGCCGCCGTGGTGATGCTGCGGCCCCAGGACGTGGCCCAGATGACGGGTAATCAGGCTTTGGCCGAGGTTTTTGAGAGCGGGGAGGCCACCATGGTGGACGAGACCAAGACCGTGGGGGACTATCGGGTGACCTTTATGGGCCTGACCAGCGGCGAGGGGCTGAGCCGGGTGGAGAGCCTCCCGGGCGGGGTGACCCAGGACAAGACTTACGCCGTGCTGGCCTATGCCCGCACTGACGGGACGGCCCTTGCGGACGATGACAATGTGCCCCAGCTGACCATCAGCCCCCTGGTGGAGGGCTATGCCCCCTGGGAGCTCAACGCCTGGACTTTGGGGGGCGGCACCCACAGCTTTGTTCAGGATGGGGTGCTCTACTACCTCTTTGAGTGCGACAATGTGGAGCCCTTTGCCGACCACACCGCCTATCTGGCGGTCTATCCCGGCACCCACCTGCCCCCCAGCGGCGAGCTGTTTGGCTTTGACCAGGAGACGGGAGCCATCACGCCCAAGGGAGAGGCCGCCATGTTCACCCTGCCCCTGGACAAGGCCAAGGCCGACCCCCAGCGGGCCCAGGCCATCATGGACGGGCTGTTCAAGCCCCAGCCGGTGGAGTCCGCCGCCCCGGCGGAGGATGGGGACGGGCAAAGCTCCGAAGAGCTGGTCAAAATATTCCCCGTGTCCGCCGCAAATTGACCCATTGCCGAAGCGCCGTTTCCGTGCTATACTGACGGAAAGATAGCCCGGTTGGGCGCTTTTGGGGGGAAAGCAATGACTATTCTGCTGTGGTTCGTCTTTCTGTTTGTTATCTACTATTTCTTTATTCATAAGCGGCTGAAGTACAAAAACGGCTCCATCTCCGGGGCGTTTTTCTTCGAGGATGACTGCCTGGTGCTCAACACCGGCGTGCCCTATCCCATCCCCTACGGCGAGATCGAGCGGGTGGAGCTGCACTACAGCCAGCGGGAGCTGGACAGCCGGCTGTCCTACAGCCTTTGGGTCTGGGTGGTGCGGAAGAACGGCAAGACCAAAAAGGTCTATTACAAGGGCTACCGCACCGCCAAGCTGGCGCTGCCCTCCGACATGAAGGCGGCCCTGGAGGAAAAGGGCCTTCCGGTGGTAATGGTGGATAAATAAAGACGAGGGGGCGGCTCCAGCGGAGCCGCCCCCTTCATTTATAACAGTTCTGTGCCGTATTCCCAGCCGAACCACAGAAGCCCCAGGTGGAGCAGGGCGATGGCGGGCAGGCCCCACTTGAAATACCAGTGCCGGGTCTTGTGGCGGAAGGCGTACATCCCCAGGATCCCCCCGGCTGCCCCGCCCAGCAGGGCGATGAGGAAGAACCACCGCTCCGGCGTTCTCCGCCCGTCCCGCCGGGCTTGGTGTTTATCCCAGCCCATGAGGAGGAAGTTCAGGGCGGAGAGGGCGAGGAAGCAATAAAGCGCCGCCTTGTCCATGATCGTCATCCCCCTTTCTTTCCCTCTTTTATAGCATAAGCGGGAGAAAAGCGCAACCATCGCAGTCGGCCCCTTGCCTTTTCTCACCGCTTCCGCTATAATATGGCTTACAAGTACACCGAAAGAGGGCTATCTAAATGAAATTAGGAATCGTGGGCCTGCCCAACGTGGGCAAATCGACCCTGTTCAACGCCATTACCAACGCCGGGGCGGAGAGCGCCAACTACCCCTTCTGCACCATCGACCCCAATGTGGGTGTGGTGGCCGTTCCCGACAGCCGGCTGACCTGGCTTTCCGAGTTCTATAACCCCAAGAAGACCACCCCCGCCGTCATCGAGTTCGTGGACATCGCGGGCCTTGTGAAGGGGGCCAGCCAGGGGGCGGGCCTGGGCAACAAGTTCCTGGCCAACATCCGGGAGTGCGACGCCATCGTCCATGTGGTGCGCTGCTTTGACGACGAGAACATCATGCACGTGGTGGCGGACACCTCCACCAACGTGCCCGTAGACCCCCTGGGGGATATCTCCACCATCGACATGGAGCTTATTATGGCGGACATTGAAATGGTGGAGCGGCGCATCAAGAAGGCGGAGACCGCCGCCAAGGGGGACAAGAAGTTCCTCAAGGAGGCGGAGCTTTTCACCCGCCTGAAGGACTGGCTCAACGAGGGCAACTCCGCCCGGAGCTTTGAGTGCGACGAGGACGAGGCGGCGGTCATCGCCACCTCGGAGCTTCTCTCCCTCAAGAGCATCATCTACGCCGCCAACCTGGACGAGGAGGGGCTGGCCGCTCCTGACGGCAACCCCTACTACAAACAGGTAGCCGACCTGGCCCAGAAGGAGGGCGCCCAGGTCATCCCCGTCTGCGCCAAGCTGGAGGCAGAGATCGCCGAGCTGCCCGAGGACGAGAAGAAGATGTTCCTGGACGACCTGGGCATCGCCGAGAGCGGCCTGGACCGGCTCATTAAGGCCAGCTATGCCCTGCTGGGGCTTATCTCCTACCTCACCGGCGGCGAGGACGAGTGCCGGGCCTGGACCATCAAGAAGGGCACCAAGGCCCCCCAGGCGGCGGGCAAGATCCACACCGACTTCGAGCGGGGCTTCATCCGGGCGGAAGTGGTGGCCTTTGAGGATCTGAAGGCCACCGGCTCCATGGCGGCGGCCAAGGAGAAGGGCCTCATCCGCAGCGAGGGAAAAGAGTATGTTATGAAAGATGGGGACATCGTCCTCTTTCGGTTCAACGTATAAAGCAGCTGAAAACGAAGAAAGGCGGGCCGCTATGGGGCCCGCCTTTCATATTTTCCCGCTCTGGCTCATATACCTTTCACAGGAAACGCGTTGGGGAGTGTTGCGTGTGAAAGGAAACATGGAAGAGCGGGCTGTGGCCCTTGCCCAGTACATCATAGAAAACCGGGCCACTGTCCGTGGGGCGGCCACCCGGTTCGGCATCAGCAAGTCCACCGTACACAAGGATCTCTCCGAGCGGCTGCCCGAGTTCAACCGGGCGCTGTATCTCCAGGCCAAGGCGGTGCTGGAGGAGAACAAGGCCCAGCGGCACATCCGGGGGGGCATCGCCACCCGGAGGAAGTATAAAGGGGAATAAAAAAGGGGGCACATTTCCGAGGAAATGTGCCCCCTTTTTTGCGCTTTTTCTGACCGAAAAAGGTCAGCCCAGATATGCCTTCTTCACGGCCTCGTTTTTCAGCAGTTCTTTCCCCGAGCCGGAGAGGGTGAGGCGGCCGGTCTCCAGCACGTAGGCGGTGTCGGCAATGTGGAGAGCCATGTTGGCGTTCTGCTCGATGAGGAGGATGGTCACACCCTGCTCGTTGATCTTCTTGATAATGGAGAAGATGTCCTTCACCACCAGAGGGGCCAGGCCCAGAGAAGGCTCATCCATCATCATCAGCTTAGGCCGGGACATGAGGGCGCGGCCCACCGCCAGCATCTGCTGCTCGCCGCCGGAGAGGGTGCCCGCCGCCTGCCAGGAGCGCTCCTTCAAGCGGGGGAAGAGGGAGTAGACCCAGTCCAGATCCTCCTCCAGGCTGTCCTTGCGCAGGTAGGCGCCGATCTTCAGGTTCTCCAGCACGGTGAGGTCGGGGAACACGTGCCGCCCCTCGGGCACCAGGGTGATGCCCTTGGAGACGATGCGGTCGGGAGAGATGCCGGTGATGTCTTCCGACTGGAGGTGGATGCGGCCCGAGGCGGGCTTCACCAGTCCGGCGATGGTGCGCAGGATGGTGGACTTGCCCGCGCCGTTGGCGCCGATGAGAGTGACGATCTGGCGCTCGGGCACCTCGAAGGTGAGGCCCTTTACCGCCTCGATGCCGCCGTAGTTGACCCGAAGGCCGTCAATTTTCAGCATCGTCAGCCACCCCCAAATAAGCTTCTATGACCCGCTGGTCGTTCTGCACCTGGGCAGGGCTCCCCTGGGCGATGAGCTTGCCGAAGTCCAGCACGTAGATGCGGTCGGAAATTTGCATGACCAGATCCATGTGGTGCTCGATCATAAAGATGGTCAGACCGTACTCCCCGCGAATTTTGCGGATGAAGTCGGTCAGCTCCTGGGTTTCCTGGGGGTTCATGCCCGCGGCGGGCTCATCCAGGAGGAGGAGCTTGGGATTGGTGGCCAGGGCCCGGGCGATCTCCAGCCGGCGCTGGAGGCCATAGGGCAGAGAGGCGGCCACCTCGTCCTTGTACTGGGCCAAGTCCTGTTCTTTCAGCAGGGCCATGGCCTCATCCCGCATCCGCTTCTCTTCTTTGGCGTTCAAGCGGAAGGCGGCAGAGAGGAAGTTCTGCTTGGCACGCATGTGCTTGGCGATGAGCACGTTTTCAAAGACGGTCAGGGCGCCGAAGAGGCGAATGTTCTGGAAGGTGCGGGCCACTCCCCGCTGGGTGATCTGGTCGGGGGTGTGGCGGACTACCTGGGTATACTTCCCGGCGTTCTCCCCCAGGTACTGCCCCTTCATTTTACCCTGGGGGTGGTTTTCCACGATCACGTCCCCCAGCAGGCTCACCCGGCCGTTGGTGGGCTCGTAGACCCCGGTGACGCAGTTGAAGGCGGTGGTCTTGCCGGCGCCGTTGGGGCCGATGAGGGCGACGATCTCCCCCTCGTCCACATGGAGGGACAGGTCATTTACCGCCACCACGCCGCCGAACTGCATAGTGATGTCCTCCAGCCGCAGGATGTTTTCAGCCATTGCCCTCGCCCCCCTTCACTTTTGCGTTCTTCCTGGCCCGGAAAAGGTCGGGAAGCTCCTTGTCCCCCATGATGCCCTTGCGGAAGAAGAGCACCACCACCATGATGATAATGGAGAAGACCACCATACGGAAACCGTTGCGCAGCAGGGGCACCTTGAAGCCGCTCTTGAGCACCACCTCGGTGTCCAAAAACCGCAGCCACCACTCGGAGCAGGCCAGATAGAGGAAGGAGGCGATGCAGGAGCCGGAGATGGAGCCGATGCCGCCGATGACCACGATGAGCAAAATTTCATAGGTCATGGCGGTGGTGAAGGTCTTGGCCTGGGCCTGGGTGGCGAACATGGCGAACATACCGCCCCCCACCCCGGCAAAGAAGGAGGAGATGCAGAAGGAGAGCCGCTTATGCCTGGATAGGTTGATGCCCATGGCCTCGGCGGCTACCTCGTCCTCCCGGATGGCCTTGAAGGCCCGGCCGTAGGAGGAGTTGATGAGGAGCAAAATGACGCCGATGCAGACGGCGGCCAAAAGGAAGGCCACGAAGGTGGAAAGGCGCAGGCCCCCCTTGATATTAAAGCTGGAGAAGGTGGGGAAGCCCTTGAGGGCGTTGGCACCGTTGGTCACCGGGCCCAGTTTGTCCCACTGGAACACCGCCCGGATGATCTCGGCAAAGCCCAGGGTGGCGATGGCCAGGTAGTCGGACTTGAGCCGCAGGACGGGCAGGCCGATGAGCCAGGCCACCGCTGCCGCCACGCAGCCCGCCAGGATGAGGGCAATGAGCACCCCCAGAATGAGGCCCGCCGCCCCGCCGCCGAAAAGCTCCGGCAGGGAGAAGTTGATGGCACAGCCGCCGTAGAGGTAGTAAACCGCCGAGCGGGTGTCGGTGGGGATGGTGAGGATGGCGTAGGTGTAGGCGCCCAGGAGCATGAAGCCCGCCTGACCCAGGGAGAAGAGGCCGGTAAAGCCGTTCAAAAGGTTCATGGAGGAGGCCACCAGGGCGTAGACCGCGCCCTTTTTCAGCACGGTGAAGAGCATGATGTTCTTGGTGGGATCCAGAGTGTTCTCCAGGACGATGGTGAGGGCCAGGAGGACGGCCACGCACACAAGGGCGATAAAGGCGCCCTTTTTGCTTTTTTTCTCGTTCATGCGCCCACCCCCTTAGACCTTGTCGGTGACCTTCTCGCCGAACAGGCCGGTGGGCTTTACCACCAGAATGACGATGAGAAGGGCGAAGGTGAAGGCGTCGGAGAAAATGCTGAAGGGGGAACCCTTGATGACGCTCTCACTCATGCCGATGATGAAGGCGCCCACTACGGCACCGGGGATGGAGCCGATGCCGCCGAAGACCGCCGCCACGAAGGCCCGCAGGCCGGGCAGGGCGCCGGACAGGGGCACGATGGAGGGGTAGTTGGTGAAATAGAGCATGGAGCCGATCCCCGCCAGGGCGGAGCCGATGATGAAGGTCATGGAGATGACGGAGTTGATTTTGATGCCCATGAGCTGGCTGGTCTCAAAGTCCTTGGCCACCGCCCGCATGGCCATGCCCACCTTGGTGTGGTTGATGAGCTGGGTGAGGGCGAAGACCAGGGCCACCACCAGGAAGGGGGTGATGACGGTGACCCACTTGGTGGACACCCCGCCGATGACCAGACTGTCGGAGAGCAGGGGCAGGTTGGGATAGCTCTTAGGAAGGCCGCCGGTGACGTAGGTGGCCAGGTTCTGGAGAAGGTAGCTCACGCCGATGGCGGAGATCATCACGGACATACGGGGGGCGGAGCGCAGGGGTTTGTAGGCGGCGCGCTCAATGGCGAAGCCCAATAGCACGGTGAGCACCAGCATCAGGGGCAGGGCCACCCAGAGGGGGAACCAGGAGCTGAGATAGACCATGAAAAGGCCCGCCACCATGAACACGTCGCCGTGGGCGAAGTTGATGAGCCGCAGGATGCCATAGACCAGGGTATACCCAATGGCGATGAGGGCGTACTGGCCGCCCAGGGAAATGCCCGACAGGAAGATAGACAGGGCATATTGCATAGGGATACCTCCCTTTCTCTAAAATGTGGGACACTTTGGGCAAGGGCTGTCTCGAAAACCGCCGGAGGCGGCTTTCGAGACGGCCCTTTCTAACAAGGGAAAAAACGCCCGGCGGACGGTGACCGACCGCCGGGCGTTTTCCGTGTTGGACGGAGGTTTTTATTTTACGGTCTGGGTGGTCTCCAGGGCCCACACGTTATTGGCCGTGTCGGCGGTCTTGATATAGGCGGTGTCCCGGATGGCGTCGCCGGTGTCGTCAAAGGCGATGGCGCCGGAGATGCCGGTATAGGTCACGCCGGGCAGGGCCTCCTTCACGGCGGCCTTATCAATGGAGCCGGCGGCCTTCAGGGCCTCCAGAGCGGTGTAGTAGGCGTCGTAGCCCATGGCGGTGACGGCGGCAATGGTGTCGTTGCCGCCGTTGTTGGTCATGGCGGTGGAGTCGCTGGCCAGCCAAGCCTTGATGCCGGAGTCGAACTCGGGGGCGCCGCCCTCCTGGTAGAAGGTGGAGACGTACAGCTTCACCTTGGAGTCCTTGGCGGCCTCCAGCACCATGTTGCTGTCCAGGGTGTCGGAGCCCAGGATGGGGGTCTCCAGGCCCATGGAGGCGGCCAGCTTCACGATCTGGGTGGAGTAGGCGATGGACACGGGGCAGAAGATGACGTCACAGCCCTCGGCCACGGCTTTGTTCAGGTAGGTGGAGAAGTCGGCGGTGTTGGTGGGGAAGGAGTCCTTTACCACTTCACCGTCAAAAGCCTGCTCGAAGAAGGTGAGAAGGCCCTGGTCGTAGTCGTTGCCCAGCTCGCCCAGCAGGTATGCCTTCTTGGCGGAGAACTTCTCCTGGGCGAAGTTTGCAAGCACGGTGCCCTGGAAGGGATCCAGGAAGCAGATGCGGAAGTAGTAGTCGTTGCCGGCGGTGACGTTGGGGTTGGTACAGGTGACGCCGATGGCGGCCAGGCCGGCCTCGTCAAAGGTGGGGCCGCCAGCGATGGCGCAGCTGGAGCCGTAGGTGCCCAGCACCAGAGCCACGTCCTTGCTCACCAGCTCGGCGGCGGCAGTGGGGGCCTTGGCGGCGTCGGAGCCGTTGTCGGCGTAGACAAGTTCCACCTTATAGGTCTCGCCGCCCACCTCCACGGTGGGGGTCTCGTGGTTGGCGTACTGCATACCCAGCATCTCCTGCTTGCCGCCGGGGCCGGAGTCGCCGGTGGAGGGCTCAAATACGCCGATGCGGACGACCTTGTCGCCGCTATTGTCGGGGGCCTGGCTGTTGCCGCTGGGCTGGGTGCCGCCGCCGCAGGCGGCCAGGCTCAAGGCCATGGCGCCGGCCAGGAGCAGAGAAAGCTTCTTTTTCATAGTAGTATCCTCCTTTTGCCGTTTGTGGCGGCTGTCCATGTTACACGGACAACTGTCCACGACTTGAAATTCATTATAGCAAAGCGGCAGAGAAAATGCAAGGAAAATTTGCACGGATTTCATTTTCTGCCCCCGGCGGTTTTTGTGGGATGTGTCTGCAAGTCAGTCCTCCCTTGCATTTTGACCACTTTTTTGGTAGTATAAAGGCAGTAAAAAAAGGAAGTGTTTCTATGAAACTCTTGCTCCATATCTGCTGTGCCCCCTGCTCGGTGGCCTGTGTTGAGCAGCTCCGGGGGGAGGGTATTGAGCCCACCGGCTTCTGGTATAACCCCAACATCCACCCCTTCACCGAATACCGCGCCCGGCGCAACTGTCTGCGGGAGTATGCCCAGTCCATCGGCCTTGCCCTGGTGGAGGAGGACGAATACGGCCTTCGTCCCTTTGTGAAGGCGGTGGCGGCGAATATTGATGACCGCTGCGGCTACTGCTACGCCGTCCGCCTGGCGAAGACGGCCCAGTATGCCGCCGACCACGGCTTTGATGCCTTCTGCACCACTTTGACAGTGAGTCCCTATCAAAATACCCCCCTCATCTTCGAGACCGGGGAGAAGCTGGCGACCCAATATGGGGTGAAGTTCGCCCCCTATGACTTCTCTCCCCATTTCCGGGAAGGGCAGGCCAAGGCCAGGGAGCTGGGGCTTTATATGCAGAAATACTGCGGCTGTGTGTTCAGCGAGGAAGACCGCTACTGCAAGAAAAAGAAAAAATAAGAAGTGCAATAAAAACAGGCGTGCTGTGGTTTTTTCCACAGCACGCCTGTTTTTGGCCTTTATTAAGTGGGGAGAAGGTGGCGGATAAACCGCTCCAGGATCACGGCGATCTCGCCCCGGGCGGCACAGTCGCCGGGGGCCAGCCGCCCGTCTTTTGTACCAATGACAAGCCCGTTTTCCACCGCCCAGGCAAAGGCCTGCCTGGCATAGGGAGCCACGTCGCCGGCGTCTGGGTATCCGGCCAAAGGCTCCCCCTCCTCGGGACTGTCCGCATACCGCCAGAGCAGGGTGACCAGCTCCTCTCTGGTGATGTCGGCATCAGGGGCCGCACCGTCGGTAAGCCCTTTCTCCCGGCAATAGGCAAGCCCCGGCTCATACCAGCTCCTGCCGTGGGCATATGTGTCCTCCTGCCCATCCAAGCGGGCCAGGATGGTGAAAATGGTGGCCCGACTGGCGTTGGCGTGGGGAGAAAAGCGGTTGGAGGAGGCGCTGACCCCCTGGAAGAGCCCCCGGCTGGAGACAAAGGAGGCCGCGCCGCTGACCCAGCGGGGCAGGTAGTCATCGTAGGTCACTGGGTTTTCTATCACTTCGTAGTGTCCTTCCCCTTGGGCCACATAGACGATCTTTCCATCCTCCACCAGGGAGAGGGGAAGGATGCTCCGTTTCCCCGCGCTGTCGGTGTAGGCCACCACCGTCCCCTTGGTGATTCCGGCCGCCGGGAGGAAGCGCTTCAGATCGCTTTCCGGGGTCAGAAGTCCGCCGGGGATACGGACGGCGACGGTATCGGTACGGAGGATGAGGTCGTAGTCCTCCCCGTCGCCGGCTTGGGAAAAGAGCTGCTCCACGGAGATGGCCTCCGGCTCTCCAAAGAAGGTCATCTCATAATCCCCCTCCGGGGTCTGGGTGACCGTTGGGGTGGGAGATGGCTCCGGGGTGGGGGTCGGCTTGGGCGTTGGACTGGAGGGCGGGTCGGGATCATCGTCGTCGTCCTCCGACGGCGGTGGCGGCGACCAGGTGCCGCCGCTGTCCTTGGCCTTTACCGTCAAAGTGTAATCTGCTGTGGAGTCCTGGGTACCGGCAAAGTGGAAGGTGATGGTCTGCTCCCCGGTGGGCAGGGTGGACAAATACTCCTTTTTCAGCGTTACCGTCTGCGGTTTCGGGGTGGCGGACAGGCAAAGGCCCTCTCCGTCCGGCATGTTGTGCTGTTCGTCGGACAGGACATAGTCACGCTCTGAGGTCAGCTCCCCGCCGGGGCCGGTGATCCCAGTCAAAGCGGAGCCGTATAGGGTGAGCTCCACCTCCAGATCTCTATGCTCCGCCGCATCCTGTTGAGTGGAAAAGATCCCGGAATCGGGGGTGAGGACGGGCATACTGAAGGGCACCTCCCCCACCGTCAGCTCGATGTGAAGGGGCTGGCTGGTAAAGCGGCCGTCAGAAGCGGTGAGGTCGAAGGCCAGCTGGGCCCCCGCATCAGCGGCAGAGGGCTCATAACAGAGCTTTCCGTCTGCCAGAACGGGGAGGTCGATGGCGGCGCCCTCCTCTGGGGGGGCTCCGTCAATGGTGATGTTGGCAAGGGTATAAATGAGATCGCCGGGATCGGTGTCCCCATCCTCAAAAAAGTCGGAAAGCGGGGCCTCGTAGGATATGGCCTCGGTCTTTCCATCCAGCGAGGCAGGGGCCACCGCAACGGAAAGGGAGGCATCGGCCTTGCGGACAGGGGCGCAGGCCGAGGCGTCGATGGTAACGGTGTGGGTCTGCTCCGTGACGCCGTCCTCTGCGGTCACCGTTACCTCCCACTGCTCTCCGGGCTCCCCTGCCGTGCAGGTGGAATTGGGAAAGGCGGGTTCGGCGGAGAGGGCGGCGGAGGAAAGTTGGGTGCCCTTGGGGATAAAGATGGTGTATGCCTCGGCGTCGGGAGAGTATTCTCCGGCGTATTCCACGCCGTCTGCAGTGAGCGACACCGACTTCAGATCGGTGTTGCTGCTGAGCCACCGGGCGTAGTAGGTTCGGTCTGCGGTGTCCACGCCGTCCCTGTCAGGCGCTGTGGAGGTCACTGCCGTTCCCTGACAGGTGGGGTCTTCGTACCACCCGCCAAAAACATAGCCCTCTGGGGCCCCGGAGGGGGAGGCCAGAGTGATGGCCTTTTTTTCGTAAATATTGTAGCTTCTGTCGGCAGGCATCAGATCCTCGGCCCCCGCCGGTGCGTCATCCATATTGGCGTAATGGATGACGCGGGGCGTCAAGGCTTTTGTCAGGGCCGCGGCGTCGGCATAGCCGTAGCCGTATTTGTAGCTGTAGCCGTTTTCATCGGCGTTGGGGGAATGATCCGCAGTGAGCTTCAAAAGCTGGAAAAACTCCGTCACAGTGATGCCTGGATCGGCCTGTCTGGCCATGGCCGCCAGTCCAGCCACAGCGGGGGCGGCCAGGGAAGTACCGTCCCAGGTGCCGATGTATTCATTGTCGGTCTTGTAGCCCAGACCGCAGATAGCGCTTCCCGGCGCGGTGATCCACACGCTGCTGTTATTGTTGGAATAGGGGGCCCAGCGTCCGCTGCGGTCCACAGCGCCCACACCGACCACATTGCTGTAGGTGGCCGGATAATTTTTGATGCTGCTGTAATCGTTTCCCACGGCGGCGATGAGCAGGATATTGTTCTGGACTGCCCTGTCGATGACCACCCGCATGGCGGCGCTGTCATCGGGCAGGCCCAGGCTCATGTTAATGACGTCCACCTTGGCGTTGATGGCTTCGTTGATGGCCTGGACCACGGCGGAGAGGGGAAGAAAATCCTTTTGGCCTACCCGGTAGCCGCACTTGAGGGGCAGGATGGCGGCCCCGGGAGCAACACCGGCCACACCCAGGCCGTTATCGGTGGCTGCGGCCACCACGCCGGCCACAAAGGAGCCGTGTCCCATCTCGTCCGTAATATCGGAGGGATCGGTATAGCCGGGGGTGGCGGGGTTATTCGCCAGCAGGTTTTTTCCGCTGAGCAATGCTGTGGGACGGTCCTCGTGGGTCACTCGGAATCCGGAGTCTATAATGGCTACGGTAGTTCCTGTTCCGTCCAGCCCGGCGGCCCAGGCTTCCTCTATGTGCATGAACTCCAGGTTCCACTGTACCTTGTTTCGCACAAAGCGGTCGGTGGTGGGATAGGTGTACCGGGGTTCGGCATAGAACCGGCAATACTGCTCCTCCTCCACGAACTCCACCTGACCCAGCTGGGCCAGCGCTGCGGCGGTCTCCCCGTCCACCAGGTACATACCAAAGCCCAGGTATCCCTCGGGCTCGTCCCCGGCGGAAAAGAGCTGCGGGGCGTCGTCGGAGAGCTTGATGATGTACTGCTTGGGGAGAGCTTCCTCTTCCTCCGCCGCGGCAGGGACACCCCACTGGGGGACACACAAGCTCACGGCGAGAAGTGCGGCCAGCCATCTTCTTTTCCTCATTGCAAGCCCTCCTGATCGGTGTCGTATGGTAAAAATGGTCTCTTACATGGGGCGCAGCTTTTTGATAACGGCCTCGAACCACTCCGGCAGAGGGCACTCCACCGTCAGCCGCTCCCCACTCTTGGGGTGGACAAAGCTCAGCTTTTTGGCGTGGAGGCACTGGCCCGCCAGACCGGGGACGCTCTTTTTATTGCCGTAGACCACATCCCCCAGCAGGGGGTGGCCCAGGGAGGCCAGATGCACCCGGATCTGGTGGGTGCGCCCCGTCTCCAGGCGGCATTTCAGGTAGGTATAGCCGCTGTACCGCTCCAGCACCTCCCAGTGGGTGACGGCCTGGCGGCCATTTTTGCGGTCAATGGTCATTTTCTTCCGCTCCGCCGGGTGGCGGCCGATGGGCTCGTCCACCGTGCCGCTGTCCTCCCGGAAGCCCCCCACCGCCACAGCGTGGTACTCCCGGTAGAGGGAGTGATCCTGGAGCTGGGCGGCCAGGGACAGGTGGGCGGCGTCGTTCTTGGCGGCGATGATGAGCCCCGAGGTGTCCCGGTCGATGCGGTGGACGATGCCGGGGCGGAGCTGACCATTGATGCCGGAGAGGCTATTTCCGCAGTGGTATAACAGAGCGTTGACCAGGGTACCGTCTGGGTGGCCCGCCGCCGGGTGAACCACCATGCCCACGGGCTTGTTGACCACGATCACGTCGCCGTCCTCATAGATAACGTCCAGAGGGATGTCCTGGGGAAGGGCCTCGATGGGATCCGGGTCGGGAAGCTCCACGGTGTAGACCTCCCCCGGGGCGGTCTTGCGGTTTTTCTTTACCGCTTCGCCGCCGCAGAGCACCGCCCCCGCCTCCAGGAGCTTCTGGGCCCCGGAACGGGTCAGGCCGGGGACTGTCCGGGCCAGGAACTGGTCGCACCGCTCCCCGGGCAGGTCGGCGGTGAGCTCAAGCCGGGTCATTTCCGGCCTCCTTGTCCTTCTCCCAGAAGAGGAGCACGTAGGCCACCATCAAAATGCCCCCCACCACCACGCAGATGTCCGCCACGTTGAAGACGGCGAAGTTGATAAAGGTGGTCTGGAACATATCGGTGACGAAGCCTAAAAAGACCCGGTCGATGAGGTTCCCTGCCGCCCCGGAGAGCAGAAGGGCCAGGGTAAAGCGGCCCAGAGGACTAGGGAAAAAGTCCCGGCGCAAAAGCAGGGCGATGACCACCGTGGCGATAAGGCTCACCAGGGCCAGCAGCCAGGTGAGCCCCGAAAAGGAGGAGAAGGCCGCCCCGGTATTCTGGACATAGGTCAGATCCATCAGGTGGGGGATGAAGGGGATGGACTCCCCCAGAGGGATGGCCCCCCGCACCCACCATTTCACCAACTGGTCGATAACGATGAGGAATATGGCGATGAGATAATACAACATGGGTTCACTCCTTCCCGGCCAGGGCCTGAGACTCGCACAGCCGGGCAAATTCGCCGCCCTTGTCCATGAGCTCCTGCCAGGTGCCCAGCTCCGCCACCCGGTTGTCGTCAATGACGGCGATGCGGTGGGCGGAGCGGATGGTGGACAGCCGGTGGGCGATGATGAGGGTGGTGCGGCCCCGGGCCAGCTCGTCAAAGGCACCCTGGATGCGCTGCTCGGTGACGGTGTCCAGAGCGGAGGTGGCCTCGTCCAAAATGAGCACCGGGGGGTCCTTCAAAAATACCCGGGCGATGGAGACCCGCTGCTTCTGGCCCCCGGAGAGCATGACCCCCCGCTCCCCCACGTAGGTCTGGAAGCCGTTTGGCATGGCCATCACGTCGTCGTAGAGCTCCGCCCGGCGGGCGGCGGCGTAGACCTCCTCGGCGGTACAGCCGGGGCGGCCGTAGGCGATGTTGTCAAAGATGGTGCCGGCGAAGAGGAACACATCCTGCTGGACGATGCCGATGTTCCTGCGCAGGGAGGAGAGCTTCACTTCCCGCACGTCCTTGCCGTCCAGCCGGATGGCGCCGCCGGTGACGTCGTAGAACCGGGGGATGAGCTGGCACAGGGTGGATTTGCCGCCCCCGGAGGGGCCCACCACCGCCAGAGTCTCCCCGGCGCTGATGTGGAGGTCGATGCCCTCCAGCACCTCCGGCTTGCCGTCCCCATAGGAGAAGGTGACCCCCTCCAGCTCCAGGTCGCCCTTCACCTGCTCCAGCGCTTGGGCGCCGGGGGCGTCCTGAATTTCCGGCTGGGTGCGCATCAGCTCCACGAACCGGGTAAAGCCCGCCATGCCCTGCATGAACTGCTCCACGAAGGCGGACAGCTTGCGGATGGGGGTGATGAAAGTGGTGACGTAGAGGGAGAAGGTGATAAGGTCGGTGTAGTCCATCTTCCCCTCCATGATGAAGTAGCCGCCCAGGGCGATGACGATGACCGACATGACCCCCACGCACAGCTCCATGCCCGACTGGTAGGTTGCCATGGCCTTGTAGTAGCCCCGTTTGGCCCCCCGGAACTGGTCGTTGGAGGTGTTGAACTTCCGGTTCTCCTCCCGCTCATTGGCGAAGGCCTGGGCGGTGCGGATGCCGGACAGGGAGGACTCCACCTCCCCATTGATGACCGCCAGCTTACCCTTCACCGCAACGCTGGCCCGGCTCATCCGCCGCCGCTGGAGGATGGTGAAGAGGACAAAGAGGGGCACCACCAGAAATACCGCCAGGGCCAGCTCCCAGCGGATGGTGAGCAGGACGCAGAAGGCCCCCGCCAGGGTGACGGTGGAGATGAAGAGGTCTTCCGGGCCGTGGTGGGCCAGCTCCCCAATCTCAAAGAGGTCGCCGGTGACCCGGCTCATGAGCTGGCCGGTGCGGTTTTTGTCGAAGAAGGAGAAGGAGAGCTTCTGCATATGGGCGAAGAGATCCCGGCGGATGTCCGCTTCGATGTTCACCCCCATCAGGTGGCCCCAGTAGGTGACGATGAAGTACATGACTCCCTTGAGCAGGTAGGCCAGCAGCAGGATGGCCATGACGGCGAAAAAGGTCTGGTAAAGTCCCTGGGGCAGAAGAGACTGCATGGACAGCCGGGAAATGTAGGGGAAGGCCAGGTCCACCCCACAGATGACGGCGGCGCAGAGCATATCCAGCGCGAACAGCTTCCAGTGGGGCCTATAGTAAGAGGCGAAGATGGACAAAAATCCCCGCTTCTGAAAATCCTTTTGCTCCAATTCTTGTTCCCTCCGATAAAGATGATCTCTTAACTTATTAGTATATCTCAAGATCGGGAGGGGTGTCAATGGGGAGGCGGATCATAAGACCCGTGTCCTGCTGGGGCAGGAAGGCCGCTGCCACAAGCTCTACACCGGCCAGTTCCAGTTGGAGTGACCCCCGGCTTCCAAACAAAATCAGAGGGACGCTTGCATACGCAAGCGTCCCTCTCTGGCTTTTATATCTTTACTTTCCTTCCCTCGCCGCCAAATTCTCTCCCCTGCCCCATACGTATATGTACAGGAAAAATGAAACCGCAAACAGGGCGCTGGGAAGCAGCTCCATCCATAGGACATATCGGTCAACACAATACCTTGTAAACAAAAGCCCCAAAATTTGAAAAGAGACAACGAGAAGGAGAAGTTTCCTCTTCTCTTTGCGGTCAATGTGGAAAATGCGCTTTTTGGAAAAGAACAGATTGTATACCCCATCCACATTGACAACAACTGCGGCAAGGCCGACGATCTCAATAAGAAATATCCATATGTAGATAAATACCACTTGCGCAGTGGAATGCTCCTGAGCTATAAAAAGCTCGATCTCCTCATGGGTCGGCGGATGGACAAAACGGTTGGGTGCCAGCATATAGGTGTGCCGCAAAAGAATGCAGGCGCACAGGAACAGCACCAGGACAGCCGTGTTGAACCGCGCGATCATACGGACTTTTTTATGGACGGAAATACGATCAAGCATATTCATTATGTTCCTTTTTACGAAATATGGGCAAGAAAGACTTCATATCTGATATCGGCAGAGGTAGCTGCATTAACAGTGTGCATAGGATAATCTTTCCATCCAAGAATGACCGAACCACTTTCGTCAGTAGCAGGGTCATATACGTTCAATGTCCATGAATAACCATCCGCCTGCGAAATATTAAATTTTGCAGCGGCATCATAAATACTTTTTACCTTTGCGGTCGTTTCAAAAAGAAATCCAAACACTGGAACATGTCCCAGTATTTCTAATGCGATATCGTAAATCGTTCCGCTGTTTGAATTAAGTATGTATTTATCAGTATCAGCTCGGTTAAGGAATAATGAGGTGGATTCACTTCCAAGTTGCGTATGTGTGCAGCTAAAAATACCACCATGGGGAAAATAATATTCCACAAGTTCATCTTCGGCATGTATAGATGCTATATCGAGTAAGCCATATTCCTCCATGGTGGAGTATCTGACCGCCGGTTCATAGATCGCCATAAAAGAATCAATCAGATTCAAAGCATCCTGAGCCTCAAGCTGTTTATATACAATGTTATAAATCTCGTCAATTTGGGTCTGGATCTCATTTTCAATTTCAACTGCAAGAGCCTCTTCTTTAAGAGGCTCTACCGCCACCGCCGGAACAGCCAATCCCATACACATAGCCAAAGTCAAAAGGATACTTATGAAACGCTTTTTCATTTTAATACCTCCTGTCTCTACTCTACGTTGGTTGGTGTGTGGTGTGCGAAGGAGCTCCCTGCATATATTTTATATTCAAACAGTTTATTTGTCAATATTGAATAATAAATTGCGAAAATACTTTTTGCGTTTTATACATTTTGATGACTTCGCGGTCTTTTCTCTTGCGTCCGGGGGGAAATTATACTAAAATAACGGGGATAAGACCTTTTACGGAAAGGAAGCCACACCATGAACGATATCATCCTCTTAAAGCTGGGCGAGCTGGTGCTGAAGGGCCTGAACCGCCACAATTTTGAAGAACAGCTCATGGCAAACGCCAAAAGGCGGCTCCACACCTGCGGCGATTTCAAGGTCACCACCAAGCAGTCCATCACCTACGTAGAGCCAAAAAGCGGCGACTGCGACATGGACGCCGCCTTCGAGGCTATGAAGAAGGTCTTCGGCGCGGCGGGGGTGTGCCGGTGCCGGGCCTGTGAGAAGGACAAGGAGGCCATGCTCTCCGCTGTCAAGGAGTTTCTTGGCCCCCAGCTCATGGCGGCCAAGACCTTCAAGGTGGAGTGCAAGCGCTCCGACAAGACTTTTCCCCTCAATTCCATCCAGCTGGCCCAGTACCTGGGCGGGGAGCTGGACGACGCCTACCCCCACCTCACCGCCGACATGCACCACCCCGACCTGACGGTCTATGTGGAGGTGCGGGACGCCGCCGCCTTCGTCCACGGGGACACGGAGCCGGGGGCCGGCGGCCTGCCTGTGGGCATGGGAGGCCGGGCGGTGAGCCTTCTCTCCGGCGGCATCGACTCCCCGGTGGCCTCCTGGATGATGGCCAAGCGGGGCCTGTGCCTGGAGATGGTGCACTTCTTCTCCTACCCCTACACCTCCCCCGAGGCCAAGCAGAAGGTGCTTGACCTGGCGAAGATCCTGACCCCCTGGACGGGGCGGCTGGTGGTGCACGTGGTGCCTTTTACCGCTATCCAGGAGGAGCTGCGCCGCTCCTGTCCCGAGGAGCTTTTCACCGTCCTCATGCGCCGGTTCATGATGCGCATCGCCGCCGAGGTGGCCAAGCGCACCGGCTCCGGGGCCCTGGTCACCGGCGAGAGCCTGGGCCAGGTGGCCAGCCAGACCATGGAGGCCATGCGCTGTACTGGTGCGGTCACCGACCTGCCCATCTTCCGGCCGGTGGTGGGCATGGACAAGGAGGAGATCGTGCGCATCTCCCGGAAGATCGGGGCCTTTGAGACCTCCATCCTCCCCTATGAGGACTGCTGTACCGTCTTTACCCCCAAGCACCCCCGGCTGAAGCCCACCCTGGCCGAGTGCCTGCGCTCGGAGGAGAAGCTGGACGTGGAGGGCCTGGTGCAGGCCGCCGTGGAGGGCATCGAGCGGGTACACATCAGCGCCGAGCGCTGAAAGACGTGCAAAAAGAGAGGCGAACCGCGTAACGGTTCGCCTCTCTTTTTGTGCCTTCAGCTCTTAATGGCGGAGGCCATTTCAGCGGCCTGCTTTTTGATCCGTTCCTCATCAAAGTGCTCGATCTCCTGCATGATGGCATCGCGGAATGCCGCCGGCGCCTTGATCCCTTTGTAGTCATAGCTGCCGGAGGAAGAGGTGATATGGATCGTCCCATAACCAAAAATTTTTCCCCAAAGTCCGCTCTCCACCGACACGGTGTTGATCTTGTTCAGTGGGGTATCCAACGATTTTGTGTTGATAAGACCCACCTTTCCATAGAGCCGTTTGGAGGTCAAAACAAGCTCTGTGGTAAACATCCGAACCAAGGGAAAAAGAATAGTGATAAATCCAATCGCAAAGAACATCAGCAGAACATGGGGGATCAGGCAGGCCCAATGTACGCTTGCTTGGGTCACAAAGGTCTCGTTTTTTCCTAAATTGTCCATTGTTTTCATACTTTTTATCTCTCCTCTTTACATCAACTATATAGGCAATATTGCCTATAACACATCTTCTATATTATAGGCAATAATGGAGATATGTCAAGAGGGAGGTGGACAAGCTGATTTCTTATGAGCCGCTATGGGCGACAATGAAACAAAGAGGGGCCACGACCTATACGCTTCAGGCCAAGGGAGGGATCAGCAGTTCCACCATTCGGCGTTTAAAAGCGGGCGAATCGGTGTCCACTCACACACTGGATGCCCTGTGTGAAATATTGACTTGTGATCTATCTGATATTTTGAAATATATCCCTGAACAGAAGCTGTAAACAGCAAAAAAAGAGCCCCCCGGACGCACGTCCGGGGGGCTCTTTTTTTGTTTGAAAGGGAGCTTACTTGTACAGCTCCACCAGCTTGAGCAGGTGCTGGTAACGCTCCTTGGCGCTCTCCTCGTTCTTGGCGAAGAGCTCCTTGGCGCGCTCCGGGAAGGAGCGGGTCAGAGCGGAGTAGCGGGCCTCGTTCATCAGGAACTCCTGATAGCCGTCCTTGGGCTCCTTGGAGTCCAGAATGAAGGGGCTCTTGCCCTCGGCCTTCAGAGCGGGATTGAAGCGGAACAGGTTCCAGTAGCCGCACTCCACGGCCTTCTTCATCTCGTCCTGGCAGTGGAGCATACCGCCCTTGATGGAGTGCATCTCGCAGGGGGAGTAGCCGATGACCAGGGAGGGGCCGTGATAGGACTCGGCCTCGCGGATGGCGGTGAGGGTCTGGTTGGGGTTGGCGCCCATGGCCACCTGGGCCACGTAGACGTAGCCGTAGCTCATGGCGATCTCCGCCAGGCTCTTCTTGGGAGTGGCCTTACCGGCGGCGGCAAACTGAGCCACAGCGCCGAAGTTGGTGGCCTTGGAGGCCTGGCCGCCGGTGTTGGAGTAGACCTCGGTATCGAAGACGAAGACGTTCACGTCCTCGCCGGAAGCCAGGACGTGGTCCAGGCCGCCGAAGCCGATGTCGTAGGCCCAGCCGTCGCCGCCGAAGATCCAGATGGACTTCTTGGACAGGAACTCCTTGAGCTCCAGGATCTCCTTGGCCTTGTCGCAGCCGCACTTCTCCAGAGCGGCGATGAGGGCCTTGGTGGGCTCGGCGTTGGCCGCGCCGTCTTCCTTGGTATCCGTCCAGGCCTGGATGGCGGCCTTCACATCGGCGGGAGCCTCGCCGGCGGCCAGGGCCTCCAGCTTCTCGGTCAGGCGGTCACGGATGGCCTTCTGGCCGTAGAAGAAGCCCAGGCCGTGCTCGGCATTGTCCTCAAAGAGGGAGTTGGCCCAGGCGGGACCCTTGCCCTCCTTGTTGACGGTGTAGGGGCTGGTGGCGGCGGGGCCGCCCCAGATGGAGGAACAGCCGGTGGCGTTGGAGACGTACATACGGTCGCCGCAGACCTGGGTGACCAGACGGGCATAAGCGGTCTCGGCACAGCCGGCGCAGGAGCCGGAGAACTCAAGCAGGGGCTGCTTGAACTGGCTGTCCTTCACGCTGGTGACGCCCACCATGTCGGCCTTCTCGGCGACATTGGCCACGCAGTAGTCGAAGGTGGCCTGCTGCTCGGCCTGGCTCTCCTGGGGAGCCATGGTGATGGCGTTGGTGGGACACACGCCCACACAGACGCCGCAGCCCATGCAGTCCAGAGGACTGACGGCCATGGTGTACTTGTAGACGCCCTTGCCCTTGCCGGCCTTCACGTCCACGATCTTGGCGCCGGCGGGAGCGGCCTTGGCCTCCTCCTCGGTCAGCGCGAAGGGACGGATGGTGGCGTGGGGGCAGACGTAAGCGCACTGGTTGCACTGGATGCACTTATCCTGATCCCAGGCGGGAACAGTGACGGCCACGCCCCGCTTCTCATAAGCGGCAGCGCCCTGCTGGAAGGTGCCGTCGGCGTAGAAGCCGGCAAAGGCGGACACGGGCAGGCTGTCGCCGTCCATGCGGCCGATGGGCTCCATCAGGTTCTCCACCATCTTCACCAGCTCGGGACGGCCGGTGTGCTTGGACACCTTGGGAGCGTCCTGAGCGGCGGCCCAGGAGGCGGGCACGTTGAACTTCTTGAAGGCGGTGGCGCCCAGGTCGATGGCCTTGTGGTTCATGTCCACCACGTCCTGGCCCTTCTTCAGGTAGGAGTGGGTGGCGGCGTCCTTCATATACTCGATGGCCTTGTCGGCGGGCATGATGTTGGCCAGAGCGAAGAAGGCGGACTGGAGGATGGTGTTGGTGCGCTTGCCCATGCCGATCTCGATGGCCAGGTCGATGGCGTTGATGGTGTAGACCTGGATGTTATGCTCGGCAATGTAGCGCTTGGCCACGGCGGGCATATGCTTATCCAGCTCCTCATCGCTCCACTGGCAGTTGATGAGGAAGATACCGCCGTCCTTCACGTCCCGAACCATGGGGAAGGCCTTGACGATATAGGAGGGCACGTGGCAGGCCACGAAGTCGGCCTTGTTGATATAGTAGGGGGCGCGGATGGGCTTGTCGCCGAAGCGCAGGTGGCTCACCGTCACGCCGCCGGTCTTCTTGGAGTCGTACTGGAAGTACGCCTGGATATACTTGTCGGTGTGGTCGCCGATGATCTTGGTGGAGTTCTTGTTGGCGCCCACGGTGCCGTCGCCGCCCAGGCCCCAGAACTTGCACTCGATGGTGCCGGGGGTGGCGGTGTTGGGGCACTCGTGCTCCGGCAGGGAGAGGCCGGTGACGTCGTCCACGATGCCGATGGTGAACTCGCGCTTGGGCTGAGCCTTGCTGAGCTCCTCATAGACAGCGAACACGCTGGCGGGAGGAGTGTCCTTGGAGCCCAGGCCATAGCGGCCGCCGATGACGGTCTTGTCGGTGATGCCCGCCTCGAAGAGGGCGGAGATCACATCCTGATAGAGAGGCTCGCCCAGGGAGCCGGGCTCCTTGGTGCGGTCGAGGACGGCGATCTTCTTGCAGGTGGCGGGGATGGCGGCGATGAGCTTGTCGGCCCGGAAGGGGCGGTACAGGCGCACCTTGATGAGGCCCACCTTCTCGCCGTGGGCGTTGAGGTAGTCAATGACCTCCTCGGCCACGTCGCAGATGGAGCCCATGGCGATGATGACGCGGTCGGCGTCAGCGGCGCCGTAGTAGTTGAACAGCTGATAGTTGGTGCCCAGCTTGGCGTTGACCTTGGCCATGTACTCTTCCACAATGCCGGGGACCTCGTCGTAGAACTTGTTGCAGGCCTCGCGGTGCTGGAAGAACACGTCGCCGTTCTCGTGGGAGCCGCGCATGGTGGGATGCTCGGGGTTCAGAGCCCGGGCGCGGAACTCCTTGACGGCGTCCATGTCCACCATCTCGGCCAGGTCGTCGTAGTCCCAGATCTGGATCTTCTGGATCTCGTGGGAGGTGCGGAAGCCGTCAAAGAAGTTGACGAAGGGCACCCGGCCCTTGATGGCGGCCAGGTGGGCCACAGCGCCCAGATCCATGACCTCCTGGACGTTGCCCTCGGCCAGCATGGCGAAGCCGGTCTGGCGGCAGGCCATAACGTCGGAGTGATCGCCGAAGATGTTCAGCGCGTGGGCCGCCACGGTACGGGCGGACACGTGGAACACGCCGGGCAGCAGCTCGCCGGCGATCTTGTACATGTTGGGGATCATCAGCAGCAGGCCCTGGGAAGCGGTGTAGGTGGTGGTCAGAGCGCCCGCGGCCAGAGAGCCGTGGACAGTGCCGGAGGCGCCGGCCTCGGACTGCATCTCGATGACCCGGACGGGGTTGCCGAAGATGTTCTTGCGGCCAGCGGCGGCCCACTGGTCAACGTAGTCGGCCATGGGGCTGGACGGAGTGATGGGGTAGATACCCGCCACCTCGGTGAACGCGTAGCTTACGTGCGCGGCCGCGGTGTTGCCGTCCATGGATTTGAACTGTCTTGCCATGTTGAACGATTCCTCCTTCAGTTATTTACACAGTGATCGAATCGCTTATTAAGCATCGTTTCTATTCTATCACCTGTTTTGTCATTTGTAAACCGTCACTTTGCAGGCTGTAAACATTTTTTTGTGTAAAACCCACGGTTTTTTGCAAAGATAATAAAAAATGTGATAATTTATACTGGGCCGTTCATTTTTCGGTGGGAAAAGCTGGGGCGGGACGCCGTTTTTTACTTCCCCTCCCCAAATGGGGAGAGATATGGTATACTATATAATAATATCTGCCTGGGAAAGGAAGTCCTGACCATGTCCCATACTGCCGAGCTTATCGCCGTGGGCACAGAGCTGCTTTTAGGCTCCATCGCCAACACTGACGCCCAGACCATCTCCAAGGCCCTGTCCGCCCTGGGCATCAATGTATACTTCCACACTGTAGTGGGGGATAACCCCCAGCGCCTGCGCCGGGCGGTGGAGATCGCCAAGGGCCGCGCAGACATCATCATCACCACCGGGGGCCTGGGCCCCACCTGCGACGACCTGACCAAGAACGTACTGGCGGAGTGCTTCGGGAAGAAGCTGGTCTATAACGAAGAGGCGGCCCGGCGGATGGAGGCCTACTTCCGCAAGCTCCACCCGGACACGGGGAAGATGACCGAGAACAACTATCAGCAGGCTTATCTGCCCGAGGGCTGCGTCCCCTTCCAGAACGACTGGGGCACCGCCCCCGGCTGCGCCTTTGAGGCGGAGGGCGTCCACGTCCTCATGCTCCCCGGCCCTCCCTCGGAGTGCTCACCCATGCTCCGGCACCGGGCCATCCCCTACCTGTCCCAGCTCACCGATGGGGCCATCGCCAGCCGCTCCCTGCGGCTGTTCGGCATGGGGGAGTCCTCGGTGGAAAGCCTTCTGCGGGACAGGATGAACGCCATGACCAACCCCACTCTGGCTCCCTACGCCAAGGAGGGGGAGGTGGAGCTGCGGCTTACCGCCAAGGCCGGCAGCGAGGCTGCCGCCCTGGCCCTCATCGCCCCGGCGGAGGCGGAGCTGAAGGAGCAGTTCGGAGACAAGGTCTACGGGGTGGACGTACCCTCCCTGGAGTGGGTGTGCCTGGAGCTTTTGAAGAAGAAGAAGGGGCTTACCCTCTCCGCCGCAGAGAGCTGTACCGGCGGGCTCATGGCCAAGCGCATCACCGACCTGCCGGGGGCCTCCGCCGTTTTCAAGGGGGGCGTGGTGAGCTATACGAATGAGGTGAAGGAGAATGTGCTGAAGGTGCCCGCCGGGCTTTTGGAGGAGTTCGGCGCGGTGTCGGAGCCGGTGGCAAGGGCCATGGCCCAAGGGGTACGGGCGCTGACAGGTTCTGACCTGGCCCTCTCTGCCACAGGGGTGGCGGGGCCGGACAGGGACGACCGGGACAACCCGGTGGGGCTGGTCTATGTGGCCCTGGCCTGGGAGGGGGGCGAGCATGTGCGCACCGTTCACGCCGCCGGGGGGCGCAGCCGTATCCGGACAGTGGCGGCCAGCCACGGCTTCGATCTGGTTCGCCGCTATTTGGAGGGCCTGCCGCTGTAAAAGACGAAAATAAAAAGTCCCGGGCCGGATGGCTCGGGACTTTTTGCCTGAAAAAGGGCCTTATCCTCTTTGGGGCCGCCCTTCCCGGGGGTGTTTTCAGAGAAGCCGGTACCAGTCGGGGCGCATCCCTTCCCCGTGGGAAAGGGCCGCGTCAATGGCCGCCAGGAACTGCTCCCGATCCTCCGGCAGGCCCCCCTTCAGAGGCAGGTAGTTGGAGGCGTGGTCGCAGGTGAAATGGAGGGGATCCACCTCCAGTTTTTCAATGAGCAGGCGGGCCTCGGCCAGACACTCCTCCGCGGTCACAGGGGTGAAGCGTCCGGCCCGCCAGTCCTCGTAGAGGGGAGTCCCCTCCTTCAGCATCAGGGACAAGGCGGACAGATGCCGGGGCTTCATCTGGTTCATCATCTCCGCCGTGGCCAGAATGTGCCGCCGGGAGGCGTCCCCCCGGCCAGCCAGGCCCAGGATCACCATGACCCAAAGCTCCATTCCGGCCTCCCGCAGGCGGATCCCCGCCTCCAGCATCCTTTGGGCGTCCACTCCCTTACAGATGGCCTTCAGCAGGGCGTCGTCCCCGGTCTCCACCCCCAGGTAGACCCGCTTCAGCCCCGCCCTGCAAAGCTCCTCCAACTCCTGGGGGGTCTTTCGCAGGGTGCTCCCCGGCCCGGCGTAGGCGGTCACCTTCTCCAGGTTGGGGAAGGTGCGGTAGAGGGCCGACAGGATGGTCAGCAGATCCGACGTGGGCAGGGCGATGGCGTCTCCGTCGCAGAGAAAGACCCGCCGTATGTCGCCATAATAGGCCCGGGCCAGCCGGATGTCCTCCAGGACTTCCTCCATGGGGCGGACGTGGTAGTCCTTGCCTTTATACATATCGCAGAAGGTGCACTTGTTGTGGGAACAGCCCACGGTGACTTGGAGGAGATAGCTCTTCCACTCTCCCGGGGGGCGGTAGATCGTCCCTTCGTATCTCATGTCTGCCTCTCCTTCCTCAATCCCCATCGGCATTGGGCCATTTTCCAAAAAAGGGGCGGCCATAGAAAAGCGGCCGCCCCTCAAAACGTTTTTACTTCTTCTTGCTGGCCAGGCGCATCCGTTCGCCGTGATCCAGCACCCGCTTGCGCAGGCGCAGGTTCTCGGGGGTGACCTCCAGCAGCTCGTCGTCGGCCAGGAACTCCAAGTCCTGCTCCAGGCTCATCTGACGGGGGGGCACTAGACGCAGGGCCTCGTCAGAGCCAGAGGCCCGCATATTGGTCAACTGCTTCTTCTTGCAGATGTTGACGGAGATGTCCTCCTGCTTGGGGCACTCGCCCACGATCATGCCTGCATAGACGGGCACGCCGGCACCGATGAACAGCACACCCCGCTCCTGGGCGTTGAAGAGGCCGTAGGTCACCGCCTCGCCGGTCTCAAAGGCCACCAGGGAGCCGGTATTGCGCCGGGCGATCTCTCCCTTCATGGGGGCATACTCCTCAAAGACGGAGGCCATGATGCCCTCGCCCTTGGTGGCGGTCAAAAACTCGTTGCGGTAGCCGAAGAGGCCCCGGGAGGGCACCAGGAACTGCACCTTCATCCGGTCGCCCACAGGGGTCATGTCCAGCATATCGCCCTTCCGGCGGCCGATGGCCTCGATGACGCTTCCCACATAGTCGGCGGGCACGTCCACCACCAGCCGCTCAATGGGCTCGCACTTCTTGCCGTCGATCTCCTGGAAGAGGACGCGGGGGGGCGAGACCTGGAACTCATAGCCCTCCCGGCGCATGGTCTCGATGAGGATGGAAAGGCTCATCTCGCCCCGGCCGGCCACGTTGAAGGAGTCGGTGTTGTCGGTCTCGGTGACCCGGAGGGACACGTCCTTCAATGTCTCCCGCAGGAGCCGCTCCCGCAGTTGGCGGGAGGTGACAAATTTACCCTCCTTGCCGGCGAAGGGGGAGTCGTTCACCGAGAAGGTCATTTCCAGGGTGGGGGCGGAAATTTTCACGAACTCCATGGGCTCCACGGCAGAGGGGACACAGATGGTGTCGCCGATGGTAATGTCGCCGATGCCGCTCATGGCGATGATGTTGCCGGCGGTGGCCTGGGTGACGGGCACCTTGGCCAGGCCGTCATACTCGTAGATGGCAGTGGCCTTGGCCTTTTTTGGGGCGTCGTCGGGGGTGTGGAAGTTGCACACGGCAATTTCCTCGTTCTGCTTGATGGTGCCCCGCTCGATGCGGCCGATGGCGATGCGGCCCACGAACTCGTTGTAGTCAATGGAGCTCACCAGCATCTGGAAGGGGGCGGTCTCGTCGGCCTCGGGGCCGGGGATATAGTCCAAAATGGTGTCGAAGAGGGGCTGGAGATCCACCCCCGGTTCGTCGGGAGAATAGCTGGCGGTGCCGTTGCGCCCGGAGCAGAAAAGGGTGGGGGAGTCGAACTGCTCCTGGGTGGCGTTCAAGTCCATCAGCAGTTCCAGCACCTCGTCGCAGACCTCGTGGATGCGCTGGTCAGGCCGGTCGATCTTGTTGACCACCACGATGACCCGGTGGCCCAGCTCCAGGGCCTTGGACAGGACGAAGCGGGTCTGGGGCATGGGGCCCTCGGCGGCGTCCACCAGGAGGATGACGCCGTTGACCATCTTCAGGATGCGCTCCACCTCGCCGCCGAAGTCGGCGTGGCCCGGAGTGTCCACAATGTTGATCTTGGTATCCTTATAATGGACGGCGGTATTCTTGGCCAGGATGGTGATGCCCCGCTCCCGCTCCAAGTCTCCGGAGTCCATGACCCGATCCACGGTGGCCTGGTTCTCCCGGTAGATACCGCCCTGCTTGAGCATCTCGTCCACCAGGGTGGTCTTGCCGTGGTCTACGTGGGCGATGATGGCTACGTTTCTAAGCTTCTCGTTCTGCACGTTTTCGCACCTCAAATCCTTTTTCTCAAGTCGGTTTTTCATTATACTCCAAGGAAATAGGGAAATCAATCTTTTTCTTGAGCTTTCCTGCATGGAAGCGTATAATATTTACTGCTTCTGACGCAAAAAATGGTAAAAAGTACGACGAGAGGAGAACACCGACATGAAGCACAAGCTTTTGACTCTTCTGCTGGTATTGCTGCTGGCAACACCGGCTCTGGCCGCCCCCCAGGGGGATGTGGCCTATGCCTCTGACCAGATGGTGGACGTGGACGGGACGCCTGTGGCTTTTCAGATGTACGCCCTGAAGGATGAATACGGTTTTGACATGAACTATGTGAAGCTCCGGGACATCGCCCAGCTGCTCAACGGTACCCCCGCCCAATTCAACGTGACCTGGGATGGGGCCATCAACATCGTCACCGGGCAGGCTTACATCCCCAACGGCAGTGAGATGAAGGATCCCTTCGGCGGGGCGGACTGGCCCTACGCCTTCAGCGCCACCGAGACCAGGGTCAACGGCAAGGCGGTGGATATCGGGGCCATCCTGCTCACCGACACCGAGGACGGCGGCTTTACCTACTACCGCCTCCGTGACCTGGGCACGGCCCTGGGCTTCACAGTGGACTGGAGCGAGACCAGAGGGGTCTATGTGGAGACCGCGGGGGCGGTCACCGCCGTCCGGCCCGCCAACGGGGCGGAGCCGGTAAGTCTGACCACCCAGCAGTACACCCTTTCCAGCGGCACCATCAGCGCCAACGTGGTGACGGTAGATATGGCAGACCCCAGGGTCACAGTGAAAGCTGCCCTGCCCGACGGCCTTTTGAATAATACCTGCGATTTCCAGACAGTGGCTCAGACTTCCGGCGCCCAGGTGGTCATCAACGCCAACTTCTTTAACTCGGGCAGTGCGGTAAAAGACCCGGTAGGTCACCTGATGATCGACGGCAGGATGGTCTACGGCAGCAGCGGCCGCTCCTCCCTGGCCATCACCACGGATAACAAGGCTGCCATCGGCCGCCCGGGACTCTTTTACCGCATCGAGACCTGCGACGCGGGCAGCGGCCTATGGTGGGATGCCTTTGAGGTGAACCAGCTGGCCCAGATGGCCTATCAGGCGGTTCTGTATACCCCGGCCAGAGGGGCCTCTGCCCCAGTGACCTATCCCGGCTATGTGATGACGGTGTGGGGAGATAAGATCGCAAACTACGTTTCGGTGTCGGCGGGGGATACCATCGCCATCCCCGCCAACGGCTGCGCCGTCTATTTCAGCCAGGAGACCGCCTCCACCGACTGGCACTTTGCCCCGGAGGTGGGGCGGACGGTGAAAGTAGAGCCCTACCTCCAGACTGACAACGGTGAGCCCTTCTCCATGGACAATGTAGTGACCATGGTCAGCGGCGCTCCCCGGCTGGTACGCTCCGGGGCCATAGAGACCTATGAGGAGCCGGAGGTCACCGCCGACGCCGGACGCTTCGGCTACGGCAGCAGCTCCCGGACGGCGGCGGGGATCAAGGCCGACGGGACGCTTCTGCTGGTGAACTGCCCCTCCGCCACCATCCAGCAGATGCGGGAGCTGATGCTCCAGCTGGGCTGTACCGAGGCCATCAACCTGGACGGCGGCGCCTCCACGGGGCTATACTACGACGGCCAGTTCCTCTCTACTCCTGGCCGGCAGATCACCTCCACCCTGCAGATCTTTGTGGCGGAGTAACAAAAAATACAAAACCGCGCCCCGTGGATATTGTCCATGGGGCGCGGTTTTGTATTTTTATAATATGGTATCTTACAGGTGGAACTCCATATCGCTCAAGTCCTTCCGGCTCAGGCACCCGTGCTGGCACATGGCCATGGTGAGGGCCTTGGCGTCCCCGCCGTAGAGCCGGGAGATGAGCACCTCCGCCAAGTCCCAGCCGTATTCGGCCTTGGTGAAGCCGGCGGCGTAGGTGGCCACGTCGGCGTCCTTGTCCACCACGATGGAGCCCTTCTCCGCCAGACGGGTCAGCAAGGAGCGGACGGTGGTGCGCTCCCACCCTCTGGTGTCCTTCAGGACGCTCTGGAGTTCCTTGGCGGTCATAGCGGCGCCGGTGTCCCACAGCACCTCCATCACGGAGAGCTCGGCCTCAGAAATGCGGCGGCTGGCGTAATCAGACATAGAGATCCCTCAATTCCTCTTATATAAAGCAACTATTTTAATAAGAATAAACGATTTGGGGAGAAATGTCAAGATAAAGGGGGCGCCTTCCTGGTTTTCTTTGGAAAAACTGTGGTATAACCGGGGGAATATTTGTCCACACTTTCCATACAATGGTGAGGAAAGGAAGGTGTGGCACATGGCCCAGGGGAAAAAGAGGCGTTTTCAGGGCCGGGAAGAGAAGGCTATCCGGCAGGAGCTGGAGCGGAGCCTGGAGCAGACCCGGCTCCAGCTGGCCCAGGCCTACGCCGGGTTCAACGCGGTCACCGATCAGGAACTGGTGGAGTCCTTCATCTATGAGATCCAGGCCCTTCAGGCCCGGTACTCCTATCTTTTGCGCCAGCGCAAGGCCCTGGAGCCCCAGGCCGCCCCGGTGGAGGGCCCCCAGCCCTCCGCCCTGCCGGTGATGTGATGGCCGCCGCCCTGACCAGCCCCCCGCTGCTGCTGGGAGGGCTTCTGCTCCTGCTGGCCCTGTGTCTGCTGCGCCGGCCCCTGGGGAGCCTGCTGCGCCTCACCGCCCGCACCGGGGTGGGGCTGGCCTTTTTGAGCCTTTTTGCCCCCCTGGGAAAGCTCCTGGGGGTGGGGCTGGGGGTAAACCTCTTCAATGCCCTGGTGCTGGGGGCCTTCGGCGTCCCCGGCTTCGGCCTTTTGATGATGCTGAAATGGGCCCTGCGTACATAAATGGGATATTTTACAACGAACCCCCCGCCAAACATCGTTTGGCGGGGGGTTCTCTGAAGTGAGGAGGCAGTAAGCAAATTTATTTCCCGGGATGGCAAAGGCAGTGTCCCGGGCACTGGCCGCACCCGCAGGAGCAGCCCCCCTTGCCCTTTTTTCGGCTGCAAATGCCCCGAAGGACGATGGCCGCGAAGAGGCCAAACACCGCAAGGCCCACAAGGACTGTTGACAGGTTAGGCATGGCGCGCACCCCCTTATCTGGCCGCGGCGGCGGCCACAGAGCTGAGGTTCAGGCGGTCGCCCTCGTACTTGTTTTTCCGCACCAGCAGGCAGATGAGCCCGGTCAGGCACAAAAGGGCGGCTACGGTGCCTACACCGAAGGAAACGGTACCAGTGAGGAGCCCTCCCAGCTGGTAGACCATGAGGGAGGACGCATAGGCAAAGGCGCACATATAGCCGATGGCGGCGGCCGTCCACTTGCCGTTGTTCATCTCCCGCTTGATGGCGCCCATGGCGGCGAAGCAGGGGGCGCACAGCAGGTTGAAGATCATAAAGGAATAGGCGGCAATGGGAGTAAGGGCCCCGGCGATCTGGGCGGCAAAGTCGCCGCCGGGGAAGAGGACGTGGAAGGTGGAGACCACATTCTCCTTGGCGATGAGGCCGGTGACGGTGCCCACGGTGGCCTGCCAGGTACCGAAGCCCAGAGGAGCGAAGAGAAAGGCCACGGCGGAGCCGATGACGGCCAGCAGAGAGGAATCGTTGTCCGAAACCAGGCCGAAGGCCCCGTTCTCAAAGCCGAAGCCCTGAAGGAACCAGAGAATGACGGAGGAGGCCAAGATGACAGTACCTGCCCGCTTGATGAAGCTCCAGCCCCGCTCCCAGGTGGTCCGGAGGACGTTGCCCAGGGCGGGCACGTGGTACTGGGGCAGCTCCATGACGAAGGGGGCGGGATCCCCAGCAAAGCCGCGGGTCTTCTTCAGGATGATGCCGGAGATGATGATGGCGGCAACGCCGATGAAGTAGGCGGAGGTGGCCACCCAGGTAGAGCCGCCGAAGAGGGCCCCGGCGAACATGGCGATAATGGGCATCTTGGCCCCGCAGGGGATGAAACAGGTGGTCATAATGGTCATGCGCCGATCCCGCTCATTTTCAATGGTGCGGGAGGCCATGACGCCGGGGACGCCGCAGCCGGTGCCCACCAGCATGGGGATGAAGCTCTTGCCGGAAAGGCCGAACTTGCGGAAGATGCGGTCCATGATAAAGGCGATGCGGGCCATGTAGCCCACGTCCTCCAGGATGGACAGCAGGAGGAACAACACCAGCATCTGGGGCACGAAGCCCAGCACCGCGCCCACACCGGCGATGATGCCGTCCACGATGAGCCCGGTGAGCCAGTCGGCACATTCAATGCTCTCCAGCCAACCGCCCACGATAACAGGGATGCCGTCCTGCCAGCGACCGTAGTCGTTGGGATCGGGGCCCTCCTCGCCGAACTGCTCCGCCACCGCCAGGGACTGGGCGTAATTTTCCGCCGTCACGTCCACGGGCGTGGTCTCGCCGGAGTCGTCATCGTAGAAATAGACCACGCTCTCGCCGCCCTCGTAGGCCTCGATGATGGCTCCGGCCTCCTCAAAGGCGGCGGAGTCGTCCTCATAGCCGTCGCCCCCCGAGAGGAACCAGCCGTCGCCAAAGAGGCCGTCGTTAGCCCAGTCGGTGGCGGCAGTGCCGATGGATACCCCCCAGCCGCCCATGGCGATGGCGTAGACCAGGAACATCACCGCCACGAAGATGGGCAGGGCGGCTACCCGGTTGGTCACCACCCGGTCAATTTTGTCGGAGGTGGAAAGGGCGTGCTTTTCCGCCCTTTTCTTCACCGAGCGGGAGACCGCCCCGGAGATAAAGTCATAGCGGGCGGCGGCCAGGGCGCTCTCCATGTCATCCCCCTCCTCCAGAGCGGACTCGTCCACGGAAAAGGTGGGATACCCTTGAGGAGCAGGGCCTTGAGCGGCAGAAAGGACGGTGGAGATCAGTTCCTGTAGGCCGTCCCCCTTCAGGGCGGCAATGGGCATGACCGGGCAGCCCAGGGCGGCACCCAGCTTGTCAAGGTCGATCTGATCCCCGTTCTTGCGCACCAGATCCATCATGTTTACCGCCACCACCACGGGAAGGCCCAGCTCAATGAGCTGGGTGGTGAGGTAGAGGTTGCGCTCGATGTTGGTGCCGTCCACGATGTTCAGAATGGCGTCGGGCTTTTCATTGACCAGATAGCTCCGGGCCACCACCTCTTCCAAAGTGTAGGGGGACAGGGAGTAGATGCCGGGCAAGTCCTGGATGACCACGTCCTTCTGACCCTTGAGCCGTCCCTCCTTTTTCTCCACCGTCACGCCGGGCCAGTTGCCCACGTACTGGTTGGAGCCGGTGAGGGCGTTAAACAATGTGGTTTTGCCGCAGTTGGGATTGCCCGCCAGGGCGATTTTAATGTCCATGGGTGTTCTCTCCTCTCAATTAGCATCCACTAACTCTTGGCTAAAAAATTTGTCATAAGGCTGTCACGTTTCTATTTCCACCATTTCGGCGTCCGCCTTCCGAATGGAAAGCTCGTAGCCCCGGACGTTCAGCTCCATGGGATCCCCCAGGGGAGCCACCTTGCGGACGAAAATTTCCACACCCTTGGTAATGCCCATGTCCATGATGCGGCGCTTCACCGCTCCCTCTCCGTGGAGCCGGGCTGCGGTGACGGTCTCGCCCACTTTGGCGTCTTTCAGAGTTTTCATGCTGCTCTCTCCTCTCATGCGATCAAAATACGGTTTGCCATGGTTTTATCCAGAGCCACCCGGCTGTCCTTCACCTGCAGGATGAGGCCCCCGGACAGCGCGCTGACCACCGTCACCGTGCTGTCCGCCACGAAGCCAAGCTCCGCCAGGTGCTGCCGGACATCGTCCCTGCCGGTGATCTTTCGGATGACCACGGTCTCTCCCGGCTTTGCCATGGATATGGGCATCAAAAGACCTCCCTCCTTCCTACTCCTGTTAGCCGTTGCTAACAGGAGGGGCAAAAACGAGGGTTAGCTATAACTAACCCATTGAATATTCATAGTTTACCTCTGCTAACTGAATTTGTCAAGCCCCTTTTTACAAAAAATACAGGGGAGAGCGAAAGCTCTCCCCCGCAAGGAGTTGAACGGTTATGCAAGGCGTTTTCCGCCCCTTGGCGGCGGCCTTATCCCCCCAGGGGCAGGCCCAGATATTTCCGGGCCAGCATTCCGTCAGGGACGCAGGGCTCGGGGCCGTTTTTCCGCTTCTGCTCCATCTCGCTGCCCTTGCCCGCCAGCACCACCACAGCACCCTTGGGGGCGGTCTCAATGGCGGCCTGAATGGCCCTCTCCCGGTCGGGAATGACAGTCCAGGTCTTGCCGAAGGGGGCGATATAAGTCCCGATCTCGGCACAGATGTCTTCCACCTCTTCGGGGCCGGGGTCGTCCTCGGTGAGGAGGATGGCGTCGGCGTACTGCCCCGCCGCCTTGCCCATGCCCTCCCGGCGATCCAGGCCCTTGCCCCCGGTACAGCCGAAGAGGAGGGTGATGGGGGCGCCGGGGTAATCAGCCCGGACAGAGCGGAGCAGGGCCTCCAGGGCCATGCCGTTGTGGGCGTAGTCTACGATGACGGTCTTGCCTTGGTTGGCGTAGGTCTCCATGCGGCCGGGCACATGGGCCTGGGCGAGCCCCTCCCGGATGGCCCGGAGGGGCGCCCCCGCCATGGCGCAGACCGAGATGGCGCACAGGGCGTTGGAGACGTTGAAGTTCCCCGTCAGAGGGAGGGTAAAGGTCTCGTCGGTTCCGTCAAGGGAGAGGGTGAAGGTCATGCCCTCCCCTGTCCGGGCCAGGTCACGGACAGAGGTCAGAGAGTAGGTGCTCACCGGGCCGTGGGGGCCGGCGGCGGCCAGGATCTCTTCGGCCCGGTCACTGTCCAGGTTCACCACGGCACTTTTGGCCTGGTCAAAGATCATCAGTTTGGACTGGAAATAGTCCTCCGGGGTGGGGTGCTCCTTGGGGCTGATATGATCCTCCCCGATGTTGAGGAAGGCGGCTACCGCCAGCTCCACCCCGGTCATACGGCCGTATTTCAACGCCTGGCTGGAGCACTCCATCACCACATAGCCGCAGCCGGCGTTGGCGGCGTTCCACAGGTGGCGCTGGAGGTCTAAAGGCTCCGGGGTGGTGAGGGTGGCGGGACGGCGCTGGACGCCGTCGTCGGTGACGATGGTGGAGAGAAGCCCCGCAGGGTGAAGGCCCTCCCGCTCCCGCCAGCAGTCCAGGATGGACTTGATGAAATAAGCGGTGGTGGTCTTCCCCTTGGTGCCGGTGATGCCGATGACCTGCACCGCCCCGGAGGGGTGGCCCCAGGCGGCGTCGGCCAGCAGGCCCATGGCGGCCCTCACGTCGGTGACCCGGATGCAGGGGGCGGGGACGCTGTCGTAGGCGGTCTCGCTCACATAGGCAAAGGCCCCCCGGCCCACGGCCTGGGAGAGGTACTCCTCCTTAAAGGCGGCTCCCTTGCAGATGAAAAGACTCCCGGGCACAGCGGAGCGGGAGTCGCAGGTCACAGCCTCCACCGGCCGGGTGAGGTCGGCGGACAGGGGTCTATTCCCGGCCAAGAGGCCGTTTTTCAGCAGCAGCTGGTAGTAATCCCCCAGGGGGAGGCGGGGCCGATCTAAAACGCTCATTTTTTCCCCTTCCAACGTTTTTCCAGGTTGAAATTGATGCGCTCGTCTGTGTTGTGGATGAGCTGGAGGAAGGACTGGTGGGCCTGGGGGAAGGCATCCTTCAAGGCGTCGTTATTCATGGGGGGGAAGGCCTCCTTCCCCTTCTCCTTGGCCAGCTCCGCCAGGGCGCCCACATAGTCGGCCTCAGAGTAGAGCATATCGGCGGTGGCACCGCCGGCAATGAAGTCCCCGGGCTTTACGGCGAAGAAGTCCTCGGTAGCCCCGCCGGCCCGGCACAGGTGCCGGAAGAGCTTATAAATGACAGCGGAGAAGTGGTCGGAGGCAGCTTGGATGGCGTTTCGGTTCCCCGCCTTGCCCAGCAGGTCGAAGAGCACCCCCACAGAGTTCACCACCAGCTTCTTATTCAGAGTGGCGGCGATGCTCCCCCGCATGACGTTGTCCTTCTCGGCGGAGGCGTCGTAGAGCTCCTCGGCGCCGATGGTGGTGCCGTCCCTCGTCAGGGCCCGGCCCAGCAGGAAGTCGGCGGACACCCGGTAGTAGTCGCAGGCCCGGCGGACAAAGGCCAGGCCCGGCTCCCGCACGCCGTTTTCATAGTGGCTGAGCAGGGCTTGGCTGATGCCCAGCTCCTTGGCGGCGGCGCGCTGGCTCACGCCCTTCTCCTTGCGCAGCAGGGACAGAGAGCGGGAAAAATCGTTGTTGGCTTCCATATCACACACTCCAAATCGGTCATCAAGATGCAAAAGCTTTTTGTTAAGGCGCTGAAAAACAGCAAGTTATAGTATAACCACGAAAATACCATTTGTAAAGGAAATTTTTTTGAAAAAAGAAGAATTCACATTGAGTTTTCCCCATGCCGGGAGTATAATATTGGCAAACACCCCAAATGGGGACAAAAAGGAAGAATACAGGAGGAAAAAAGCAATGTTCGGATTTGGCACTATGATCGAAAAGCTCAAGAAGGCCCCCAAGACCATCGTCTTTACCGAGGGCACCGACCCCCGCATCCTGGAGGCCGCCGGCCGCCTGCTGGCGGGCACCTGGCTCGCTCCCATCCTGGTGGGCGAGGAGGACGAGGTCATGGCCGCCGCGGAGAAGGCCGGCTTCAACATCCGGGGCGCCCGCATCATCAGCCCCAAGACCTATGAGCGCATGGACGAGATGGTGGAGAAAATGGTGGAGCTGCGCAAGGGCAAGATGACCGCTGATGAGTGCCGGGAGATGCTCCAGAAGGCCAACTACTTTGGCACCATGCTGGTGGTGATGAAGGAGGCTGACTGCCTGCTGGGCGGCGCGACTTACTCCACTGCCGACACTGTCCGCCCCGCCCTCCAGCTCATCAAGACCAAGCCGGGCAACAAGATCGTCTCCTCCTGCTTCATTATGGTGCGCGACCACGCCACCGGCGACCGTGAGGTGCTGGCCATGGGTGACTGCGCCATCAATATCGACCCCTCCGAGGACGAGCTGGTGGAGATCGCCGTGGAGACCGCCGAGTGCGCCCGCCACTTCGGCGTGGAGCCCAAGGTGGCCTTCCTGAGCTATTCCACCAAGGGCTCCGGCAAGGGCGAGTCGGTGGATAAGGTGCACAACGCCTGCGAGAAGGCCAAGGCCGCCATGATGGGCATTCCCGTGGACGGCGAGATGCAGTTCGACGCCGCCGTCAACCCCACCGTGGGCCAGTTGAAGTTCCCCGGCTCCCCTGTGGCGGGCTATGCCAACACCTTCATCTTCCCTGATATCAACGCCGGCAACATCGGCTACAAGATCGCCCAGCGCCTGGGCGGCTTTGACGCCTACGGCCCCATCCTGCTGGGCCTCAACGCTCCGGTAAACGACCTCTCCCGGGGCTGCAACGCCCTGGAGGTCTACTCCATGGCCATCATCACCGCCGCGCTGAGCTGAAGAAGGCCGCCATAAAATTAGCTGCAGCAAAAAACAGGCTGACCCTTTCAGGGTCAGCCTGTTTTTACGCCCATAAAAGAGTGCTTTATGGGACTGAAGCAGTGAGAAAATGAAAGAGAGAAAAAAGGATCATCTTGTTGCGGAGGAAAGCAGATGTTATGATGGTAAAAATGTAATTTTTGAAGGGGGATTTTCTGTGGAGGAGTTTACGAGATCGGAGATCAACTCAAAAGAGCGGCAGCTTCAAGCTGTAAATAAAAAGGTTTCTGCCTGCGTGGGAAAAGAAGCAGAGATGAATGTCCGGCTCAACCAGCTTCGCAGAAGTGGCAAACCCACGGCACAGACCCAGAGAGAGCTTTCAGAACTTGAGAAGAAATTATCCGAGATCCTTCGAGAGCATGAAGGCTATGAACGGGAGCGGGAGCGTCTTTCCCGCGATTTAGAGCGTCTGCGCCAAAGCGCCGCCTTTGAAGAAAGCCTTCACAGAGAGGAAGAAAAGAGAAAGCAGGTGCAGAAACAGAGAAGGGATGAGCTTTCTCGTATTGTAACTTTTTCTGCTGGGGCCGCTGTGGGCGCAGTATCTCATAGCAAGAGAGATCAGCCGCAGAAAAGGCAGAAGTCAAGCAGAGGAGGCTGTTTTGGCGCAGTTGGGAAGTGGCTCGTCCTTTTTGTCTTCTTTGGAGCTTTGCTAAATACAATTACGTCTCGAGACCCTCTGCGATACAGAGAGACAAAGGCGTTGCGATCTACACAGGTACCAGAGATCGCCAGGCAGGAACTTGGGCTGTCACAGTGGATAGGGCTGGCGGTCGAAGACATATCTGCCCAATACGGAGAAGACTTTTTGGCAGATGGAATAAACGGCGGAACCTATTTCTATTATGAAGATGATGACGCTTGTCCATACAATTTTTACTATGATGGAAAGTCTGAAAAGCCAGAGCCTGGAGACCGCATTTATGGAGTTGCCACTTGGGGCGAAGGAATTTGTGTTGTAGATGGGATCCGGATCGGAGAAAATATACAGCAAATAGAAGAAAAACTTGGGTATTCATTGGCGCCGGAGGTGGGCGAAGGAAGTGACTTTTATCCCTTTTTAGAAGAGAGCATCCAGGAGGGCGAAATTCACTACTATCTTCTTTTTGGGCCGGAAAGCAAAAACCTTGTCCGTGCGACAGCGATAGAAAAAAGAGAGGAGAGCAATAATGAATGAGGAAAAAGCCTTAATGGATTTTCTGCTTGACATTCAATGCTTATTTCCTTTGACAGAATGGAACAGAAAGTTTAATTTGTTTGATGTGTTGAAGATCTCGACGATGGAGATCCGGCACAGCAATCTACTGGCCTGGCTTCTTACTCCAAATGAAAACCATGGGTTGGGAAACAGTGTGCTGCAGCGCTTGCTCCAAAAAACAACCGAACGGCCTGGGACGAAATGGGGAAATACATTTAAAGCGCCATTAATTGATCTAGATAGTTTTGTGATTTTTAGAGAGTATAAGCACATTGATATTCTGGCTGTTTCCAAAAAGGAAAAATTTTTGCTCTGCATTGAAAATAAGGTTTTTTCCAAGGAACACGACCACCAGCTAAGCCGATATTACTCTCTGCTTGAAAATGAATATCATGGCTATATGAAGGTGTTTGTCTATTTAACTCCTTATGGCGATTTGCCGGAGGAAGAGGAGATGCAGAAAAACTGGCAGACGCTGAACTATCAAGAAGTCATGGAAATAATTACATCCGTGCTGGAAAAACGGACTTTAGCTCCCGATGTAAAAATGGTAATTGATCATTATATGGACGCTGTGAGGAGACAGATTATGGGTGATATGAAACTGGAGGAGCTCTGCAGAGAGATCTATGCAAAGCATAAAAATGCATTAGACTTGATTTTTGAATATCGAAATGACACTGCGGCGCAGACTGCGGAAATAATCAGAACGTGGTGCGAACAAAAGGCGAATGCAGGAGAGATCATTTTTAGAAAAGATGCCGCGACAAAAGGAGAAATTCCCTTCACTACCGAAGCGATGAACAAAAAACTGCCGCCGTTTACGGAACAGGAAAGTTATTGGGGAGATAAAAGTATGTACCGTTATGCTTTTATCAGCCGGGATAATGGGCAAACTCTCTCGCTGAAATTATTTGTAAACAGAAAAAAAGTACAGTTTACAAGGGACTACACAGGGTAGGTATCTGACGGGAGGGGTGCC
>CANEAY010000015.1 GCA_947425785.1 uncultured Pseudoflavonifractor sp.
CCTCTTCGAGGTGCTCCCCGTCCTCACTGAGGAGATCAAAAAGGCCCGCGCCTGAATCGGAAAAAGAATAAAAACGCCGCCTGACGTTACGTCAGGCGGCGTTTTCTGCGCTATCCCCGGCCCATGGCCATCTGTTCAGCCCGGGCGATTTCCAGAATGCGGGGGGCGGCATAGGTAAAAAATTGTTGAAAGGCGTGGCAGTAATAATTCTCCCGTGTTCCGCCCGGGCCGGCGACCCAGTCCCGTTTGCAGCCGCCGAAGCAAAGCTGACGCCACTGGCACCCGGCACAGGCCGGAGGGTGAGAAAGACCCTCTTCCAGGAAACGGCGGGCCACTTCGTTTTGCCCCAGTTGGGCCAGAGGAGCCTCTCCCAAACGGCCCAGCTTCCACGGATCCAGCACAAAGAAATCACAGGGGTAGACACTGCCGTCTGCCTCGACCACAAAGTAGGCACCGCAGCTGCCGCTGGTGGCACAGGTGCCTGCAGGCAGGCCCATGGCCAGGTGAACGTAGTCCTCAAAGAGCCGTATGCTGGTGTATTGTCCTCTCTTCCAGTCCAGGTACCAGGCGTCGAAAAGAGTACAGAGGAAGGCACCGTAGTCTTTTGGAGTAAGGCTCCAGGGCATGGAGCCCCGAGGGGTTTCCAGAGGATCCAGGCAGGGAATAAATTGCAGATGGCGCACTCCGGTCTTTTGGAGGGCGTGGTAAACTGCCACAGCCCGCCGTGCGCATTGCTTTGTGACCACACACAGCAGATTTACATCGGTGCCCTCCCGAAGCAGAAGCGCCACCGCCCGGGTCACCCGGTTCCAGGTGCCTTTCTGGGCTCCGTCCATCCGGAAGCTGTCATGGAGGGCTTTGTCTCCATCCAGGGAGACACCGACCAGAAAATGGTGAGCCCGGAACAGGGCGGCCCACTGCTGATCGATGGCCAGACCGTTGGTCTGGATGGCCCAGGCCAGTTGAAGGTCTTTGTCGTTGAGGCCTTCCGCTGTCTCCACAAAACGGCGAAAAAAATCCAGTCCCGCTACAGTGGGTTCACCGCCCTGAAAGGCGAAGCTGACCATTCCGCCTGGCTCTGCGGCAGAAAAGACCTCCCGAATGAGCAGCTCGCCGGTCTCCGGGGTCATGATGCCCATGCTGGGCTGGCTGCGGTTGGCGGCTTCATCCTCATAAAAACAATAGCGGCAGCGCATATTGCACAGGCTGGAGGCGGGCTTGATGAGGACGCTGACAGTTTTCATAGGCACCTCCTGAAAAAGGATATTTCATCCTAAAGGATGTTCCGCTGCGGCGAAACCAATAGGAATAGAAAATAGATGAGATAAAGCATGGTGGCAGCTCCTGTTCCCATCCGATTATATAATGGGACTTTTCGGTTGTCAAACATCGTAGAAAACCCTTGCACGGGCCGGGCAGATGTGGTATACTCCATTTAAGAAAGATATTTATAAAAGATATTTCAAAAGTTGACTGGGACTGAGGTGCTTGGAATGTGCGATGTAGTGGCTTTAGGCGAGATCTTGATCGATCTTGCCGCTGTCGGTACCGATGAGCGGGGTGGAAGGCTCTATGTCCGCAATGCCGGTGGGGCGCCGGCCAATGTGTTGGCTATGTTGGCCCTGCTGGGACACAGAACACAGTTTATCGGCAAGGTGGGCCGGGACAGCTTTGGCGAATTTTTGAAATATACGCTGGAAGGCTGCGGCGTGGGCTGCCGGGGCCTGGTTTTCGGCCAGGAGCCAACGACTCTTGCCTTTGTCCATTTGGACGAAACGGGGGAGCGCTCCTTTAGCTTTTACCGGGATCACAGTGCCGATGTGGCCCTTACCCGGGAGGAGATCGATATGTCCCTATTGGAGAAGTGCAGGGTGTTTCATTTTGGCTCCGTCTCTCTGTCGGATGAGCCTGCCCGGGATGCCACCCTCTATGCGGTGCAGCGGGCCAAGGCCGCCGGAAAGCTCATCAGCTACGATCCCAACTACCGCCCTGCGATCTGGTGTGGAAAAGAGGAGCAGGCGGCAGAGATCCTGCGCCGGGGCTTGGCCCTGGCGGATATCGTCAAAGTCTCTGATGAGGAAGCTGAGCTGCTCACAGGGGAGAGAGACTGTGCCCGTGCCGCAAACTGCCTGGCCCAGGGCGGGGTCAAATATGCCTTCGTTACGGCGGGGAACAGGGGCTGCTGGTATGCCGCCGGCGGCCATTCCGGATATGTCCCGGCCTTTTCGGTGGAGACGGTGGACACCACCGGGGCGGGAGACAGCTTTATGGGTGCCGCCCTTCACTGTCTGCTGTCGCTGCCAGAGGAGGAACTTCTTCGTCCCGGAGCAGAGATGCTGGAGGAAACAGTACGCTTTGCCAGCGCCGCAGGGGCGCTGTGTACCACCGGCTACGGCTCCATTGCCTCCATGCCGGGGGAGCGGCAGATCAGACAGCTTTTGGACGCAAAGAGTTGAACCCGCCCTGTACCCGGCGGGCAGCGGAAAATCTAAAGGAGATGATTTCGTGAGAAGTGTCCTGTTCCTTTCCGATTCGGTCAACCGCCGCTTTTTGCGGCTCTATGAGGAGAGCGGGATGTGCCTGCCCAATATTGAGCGGCTGGCCCTGCGTTCGGCGGTTTTTGAAAACCACTGGACCGGCTCGGCCCCCTGTATGCCCGCCCGGCGGGATCTGATGACCGGCCGCTATAATTTCCTGGAGCGCAGCTGGGGGCCCATTGAGGCCTTTGACCACACCCTGCCCCAGGTGCTGCGGACGGCGGGAGTGTGGAGCCACATGGTCACCGACCACTATCACTATATGGAGATCGGTGGGGAGAACTACTGCCAGATGTTTGACAGCTGGATCCTCCATCGGGGCCAGGAGTGGGATCCCTGCGTCTCCCGTACCCGACCCCTGGACATCCCGGAGCATTACGGAAAGATCGTGCCGCAATACTGGTATAACCGCACCCAGTTTGCCCAGGATGAGACCCAGTACCCCAGTGCCAAAACCATTACAGAGGCCGCACAGTGGCTGGAAGAAAATCACGACAGCGATAACTTCCTGCTGTGGATCGAGGCCTTTGATCCCCACGAGCCTTTTGATGTGCCCCAGCGCTTTTTGGATATGGTGGGCGATGACTACAGCGACAAGCTGTTCCTATGGCCGGAGTACAAGCAGGCGGATCGGGCAGGGCTTACCAATGAGGCACTGCGCCACATCAATAAGCGGTATATGGCCCTTCTGTTGATGACCGACCACTACCTGGGCAAGGTTTTGGATGTAATGGATCGATACGATATGTGGAAGGACACCGCCTTCCTCTACACCACCGATCATGGCTATATGCTGGGTGAGCATGATTACCTGGCGAAGAATTATATGCCTGCCTATAATGAGGTGTTTCACATCCCGCTGTTAGTCCATCTTCCCGGAGATGTGGGCGCCGGAGAGCGGATCCAGGCCCTGACACAGAATATTGACGTGATGCCGACCCTGCTGGAGCTTTACGGCGTGGACAGCGGCGCCTGCCGCAATCCCATGCACGGAAAGTCCTGGCTGCCCCTGCTCCGGGGCGAGGCGGAGAAACTTCGGGACTGTGTGCTGTATGGCTACTTTGGCAAGCAGGTCAATCTCACCGATGGCCGCTATACCTATTTCCGCTCCCCCAACAAAGAAAATCGCCCTCTGAACGTATATACCACCATCCCCACCGACATCCGCCGCTATTTTGACGCTGAGCGGCTGGATCCCACGAAGCTCACCTGCGGGCGGTTCCTGTCCTGGACTCGATACCCAGTCTACTCCATCCCGGCGGACGCAGTGTTTGACAATGACGACGGCACGCTGCGGTTCATTTATCTCTATGATTGGGAACAGGAAGATCAGCTCTATGACCTGGAGGAGGACTATGCCCAGCAGACTAATCTGATCCAGAGCAGGCCCGACCAGGTCAGGCGTCTGGCGGAGATGATGCGGCGAGCCATGGAGGAGTATGACGCCCCCAGGGAGCAATTCCAGCGGATGCGATTTTGTGATGAGGAGGGGCTGGAACCGTGAAAAAGCTGAATTACGTTTGGTTCTGTACCGACCAGCAGCGCTATGACACCATTGGCGCCTTGGGTAATCCCAACATTTCCACCCCCAACCTGGATCGGCTGGTGCGGGAGGGCACCGCCTTCCTCCGGGCGTATACCCAGAGCCCCATGTGTACCCCAAGCCGCTCCTCCTTCCTCACCGGCCGTTATCCACGCAGTGCCCGGGGGAGCATCAACGGCAACCTGGTCTTTTCCAGAGATGAGACCCTGGTGACAAAGCTGTTTGCCGACGAGGGCTACACCTGCGGTCTGGTGGGCAAGCTGCACCTGACCTCGGTGTACAAGCGGATGGAAGCACGAACTGATGATGGCTACTCTTACTTCCAGTGGAGCCATCACCCCTTTGACAGCTGGGAGGAAGGACTCAACGACTATCAGACCTGGCTGAAGGAGAAGGGGGTCGACTGGCGCAAGGCCTATGGCGCCCCCTTCCACGATGGAGTCCTTCCTGCGCCCCAGCCCTTGCCGGAAAAGATCAGAGGGATCGCAGCGGAATACCACCAGACCACTTGGTGCGTGGAGAAGGCCATCGAGTTTATAGAGCAGAGCAAAGATGGGCCTTGGTGTATCAGCATCAACCCATTTGATCCACACCCGCCCTTCGACCCGCCCGAGGAATACAAGGCCAAGATCGATGCGGCGAAATTGCCCCTTCCTGCCTGGAAAGAGGGGGAGCTTGCAGGCAAGCCGGAGTTTCAGACTGATTGTTACCTCCACGGCTCCCAGCGGGGCCTGGTGCGGCCCGCCTGTGAGATGAATGACGACGAAAAGCGGGAGGTGATCCGGGACTACTATGCCGAGGTCATGCTCATTGACGACCAGCTGGGCCGGCTTATGGACTACCTGGATCATACGGGCCAGCGGGAAAATACCGTCATCATCTTTATGAGCGACCACGGGGAGATGCTGGGCGACCACGGCCAATACTGGAAGGGCGGCTTGTTTTATGAGCAGCTGGTTCACGTTCCGCTGATCCTCTCCTGCCCGGGAACCATTCAACAGGGCCTGCGCAGTGATGCACTGGTAGAACTGGTGGATCTGAGTCCAACGTTGTTGGAGCTGTCCGGCCTGCCGGTGCCCGCCTATATGCAGGGAAAGAGCTTGGCCGGTATCCTGAAGGGGACGGCAGACCCCTCCTACCACAAGGACTGCGTCTACACGGAATACTACTACTCCGCAGGGCGGCCCCATCAGGTCTGCGCCACTATGTACTATGACGGCCGCTATAAGGTGGTCGTCCATCACAATGGCGAGATCGGCGAGCTGTACGACCACGCTGTGGATCCTGAAGAGTTCCACAACTTGTGGGACGAGCCGGACAGTCAGCAGCTGCGGGCAGAGATGGTGCTCAAGTGCTTTGACCACACTATCCTGTGCAACATTGACCGAGTTCTGGGAAATACGGGGATGTATTGAGACCGCTATGTAAACCACGATAAAGAAGGCCGCCGGAATGATCCGGCGGCCTCTTTCCTGTGTTTTGCCGTTTATCTCTCCTGGGGCTTTTTCCACAGCCTGCGCAGCAGCGGGAGCATGAGCATGGCCAAAGCGACGATCAAAAAGGCCAGAGAGATGGGGCGAGTGAAGAAGATGGAGATGCTCCCCTTGGAGAGGATAATGGCACGGCGCAGGTTTGTCTCGGTCAGCGGGCCCAACACCAGGGCAATGGCCAAGGGTGCGATGGGGTAGTTGAAGCGTTTGAGCCAATATCCGATAAAGCCGAAGATCATGACAATGGCTACATCAAACATTAAGCTGCGCACCGCAAAGCCGCCCAGAGAGCAAAAGATCATAATGCAGGGGATGAGGACTTCCACAGGGACTCGGGTCACATTGACGAACAGCCGCAGGAAGACCTGTCCCTGGAGGAACATGAACAGGTTGATGAGCACCAGTCCGCCCATGATGCAATAGACCCAGAACTTGTCCTCGGTGAACAGAGAGGGGCCCGGCGTGATACCCTGCATGGTGAGAGCGCCAAAGAGGACGGCCATGCCGGTGTCTCCGGGCACACCCAGAGTCAGCAGTGGGATCAGGGTGGCCCCGGTGACTGCGTTGTTGGCTGTCTCCGGTGCCAATACGCCCTCTATGCAGCCCTCTCCAAATTCCTCGGGGTGTTTGGAACTGCTCTTTGTGATATTGTAGCTCAAAAAGGCGGCGATGGCGCCCCCTGTTCCGGGTACTGCACCGATGAATACCCCCAGAAAGGAGGAGCGGAGCATAGTCCACCAATGCCGGAGCAGCTCCCTGATCTTGACGGTGGCTTTTTGAAATTCCAGTGCTTTGCCGTTCCCCTTTTCTCCAGTATAACTCTTGTTCAGGATCTCACCGATGGCGAACACACCCAGCATGAGTGCCGCCACTGTGATGCCGCCCAAGAGCTCACTGCGGCCGAAGCGGAACCGGGAGGCACCGTCGATGGGGTCAATACCCACTGTGGAGAGAAGCAGACCGACACCAGCCATGACGATGCCCTTTATCACGGAGTCGCCGCCCACGGCAATGACCACGCTCAGGCCGAACACGCACAGGGAGAAATACTCCGGTGGGCCGAATTTCAATGCAAATTGGGCGATAATGGGGGCAATGAAGATGAGGGCCACGCAGCTGACCAGGCCGCCGAAGGTAGAGCCTACCAGGGCCGCTTTCAGCGCGTTGCCCGCCTGGCCCTTCTGGGCCATTGGATAGCCGTCCAGCACAGTAGCCGCAGCGTTGGGGGTTCCGGGGGTGTTGATGAGGATCGCTGTGATGGAGCCGCCATAAGTGGCCCCGCAGTAGGCGCCCAGGAGCAGGAACATCCCCGGCAGCGAGGACATGCCAAAGGTGAAAGGGAGCAGCACGGTGATAGCCAGCAGTACCGACAGTCCAGGCAATGCGCCGATGATGATCCCGGAGGCAAGGCCAACATTCATCATGAGCAGATTCAGGGGGGCAAGGATCTCTGCTAAGAAGTCCATTTTCCTACCTCCTTTACGGCAAATTGATCTTCAGCACAAAGCGGAAGAGCAGATAGGCGATGGCTGCCACCCCGTACACGCTCACATAGTGCTGCCATTTGAGATCCCGAAGGGCCAGAAGCACCAGGGGCGGACAGATCAGCGTGGCCGGGATAAAGCCCAGCTGTCCGAACAGGATCATGTAGAGGACACAGATGGCAAACACGGTCAGGGCGCGCAGCTCCTTTTGAAGGGCGACCCCTTCTCCCTTTTGATGTCCCTCCCGCTTCACCAACCGGATGTAGCCCACTGCGCTGATCAAAAATTGCAGGGCGGAGGCGGCAAGGATGACCCAGCAGGCAAAGTAGGGCAGCGTTCGGCTGGAGACTGCGCTGTTGGTGCCCAAAACGGTTTTTACCGGGATCTCGTTGGGGATGGCATACAGGATCATGAAAAGGCATCCCGCAATAAACACTGCCGCGGCCAACATATCCTTTCGGTATTTGCTCTGTTCCATCATTACAACCCCTTTTCAAAAAGGTTTGGGGAATTGTAACACGGCAATTCCCCAAACCCTTTTTGATAATTTAGTGCGGCATACGCTCACATATCCACTCTGGTGAAGATGTCATTGTACATGGCGGCGGCCTCCGCCAGGCGCGCGTTGATTTCCTCCTCGCCCATGAATTGCTCTACGGTTTCGTTTTGGGTCGCGAGGAATTCCTTGTACTCGTCGGACTCCAGCGCGGCGGTGATCTTCTCACGCAAAAATTCCACAATAGGCTCGGGCATATCCTTGCTGACGGTGACCCAGATAAAGCCCGCAAAGGCATCCATCCCCTCAAAGCCAACTTCGCCGGCGCTGGGGGAATCGGGTAGGATGGGACTGCGTTCCTCGGCAACGGTCAGCACGTTGACCAGGGTGCCCTCCTTCACATAGTTGGCGCTGGGGCCGATGTCCAGGATGGCGATGTCCACATGGCCGCCCATGACGGCGGTGGCGCAGGCGGCGGCGCCGTCGAAGGAGACCAGCTCCGCATTGGTGGTGCCCAGCTGATCCAGCATGGACAGGAAGGCGATGTGGGGTACAGCGCCTACGTTGTTGGTGGTGTAATAGACGGTGTCGCCGTTCAGCAGCCGATCCTTCAGACCTTCCCAGGTGTCCACATCGCTGCCCGGCTTTGCCAGAATAATGTTGCAGGTGGGCTCATTGAGCGCAGCAATGGGGCGGAAGTCGTCTACGGTATAGTCTGTGTTTCCCATAGCGGGCTGAATGATGGAGCCGGCGAAGGCACTGCAGCCGATGGTGTAGCCGTCTGCCTCACGGCTGAGCAGCTCTGTCAGACCCAGGACCTGACTGGCGCCCACCATATTGGTCACCGAGGTGGTGGAGCCGAAGTCCACGATTTGATCCAGTGCGCGGATGTGGAGATCCAGGGAGGCGCCTGCAGCCACGGGAACCAGCCAGTCAATGTTCTTGCTTGGATACCCGTCGGGAAGGGCGGGAGCCTCGGGAGTGGCTGCAGGCGCGGACTCGACCGTTGCCGGGGCGGAAGGTGCGGGCGTAGAAGTGGATCGGCCACCGCCGCAAGCCGCCAGGGAAAGTGCCATTGCAAGAGAGAGGGCTCCGCATACGATCTTTTTGAACTTCATTCCAATTTCCTCCTTAATGTTTATTGTAACGATTTTTTTGCCGCTGGATACAGAAGGTGGAACAGAAATGGATCATTGAGGCATTCGGATCACGGCCTTGGTAATATTAGCCTTGTCTGAAACGCTTCGATCCATGGCATTTTGCAGGTCATCAAAATCGAAGATATCGGTTACCACGCCCTTCACATTGACCCGGCCGGCGGCCACCGCGTCAATGGCCATGGGATAGATGTGGCGGTAGCGGAACACTGATTTGAGGGTGAGCTCCTTGTCCAGGATCAAACTGGTGGGGAGATCCATCTGCCCGGAGGCGGCGTAGCCGACCAGAACGATGGTGGAACCCTTCTTTACTGCCAAGACCGCCTGACAGGCTGCGGCCTCCACCCCCGACGTCTCAATGGCCAGGTCACAGCCAGCCTGTTGGGTAAGGCGGAGCAAGGCCTCCGGGGCATCCTCCGTACTGCTGTTGATAACGGCGTCTGCCCCCAGCTCCAACGCCTTTTGCAGCCGGGCGGGCTGTACATCCACCATATAGACCCGGGAGACCCCTTCAGCCTTTAGAGCCATCATGCTCATCAAGCCGATGCAGCCAGCCCCAAAGACCACCGCAGACTGTCCTGCATGGGCGCCGCCTTGATTTGCGGCGTGAAAACCGACAGCCAGCGGCTCGATCAAGGCCCCCTCCAGGGTACTGACATGGTCGGGGAGTTTAAAACACAGATCGGCCTCGTGGGCGACATACTCCTGAAAAACGCCATCCACCGGAGGAGTTGCAAAAAAGATCACATCAGGACAGAGGTTGTACTCCCCTCTCCGGCAGAATTCACAGTGGCCGCAGGTTTTTCCCGGTTCCAGGGCTACCCGGTCGCCCACCTTCAGGTGCTTGACTGTCTTGCCTACCTCCACCACCACGCCGCCAGGCTCGTGGCCCAGGACAAAGGGAGGCTGTACCACATAGGGCCCAATGGCGCCAGTCTCGTAATAATGCAGGTCACTGCCGCAGATCCCTACATACTCCAGCTTGACCAGAACCTCATTATCCTTGGGCTGGGGGATATCCCGGGTCTCATAGCCAATTTTGCCGATACCGAGCATGATGCCGACTTTCATTGTACCCTTCATGATGCTCACCTCGATTTAAAAATAGTTTTATAAAGCATTTATGAAATTAATTATATTAAAAGCGCCCCGACCCAAAATGTCAAGGCCTTTTAACAATGTTTGTAATATTTTACAGGCGAGCCACCGCTTTTTTGTAGAAAACGACGAAGGCGCGCCCCCGGATCAGAGACTTTCCAGGAAGTTTTCTATTTGGAGAAGAGAGGCGCCCAGAGCGGCGGCCTCGTATTTGTATTTGCAGGGTTTAAAGTAATCCGCATTTTGGTCAAAAGTATTCCGGGCGGCCAGAATGGAGCGGAACAGCTGGACGTGCTCCCCCAGGAAGCTGCCCACATAGCCGCCCACGATAACGTCACAATCAAAGCTCATTTCCAAGTTGTTCACTACAATGGCCAGCCAGTTCAGATATTCCAGCCAGGCAGTCTTTATCTCCGGGTCACCGGCACGCAGCCGGTCGAAGAAGAGCTCCAGGCTCCCGTTTGCCAGCTCCGCCAGCCGCTTGGCGGAACAGTAGGAGTCCACGCAGCCCAGCTTCCCGCAGTAGCAGGGGCGGCCGTCGGGGATCAGGGTGGTGTGCCCGAACTCCCCTGCCCGAAGGTGATTGCCTGTATACAGCTGCCCACCGGTGAGGATGGCACCGCCCACGCTGTTGCTTAAAGACAGGTAAAGGGTACTGCGAGGGCCATCCTGACCCCGCAGCTCGGCAAAACCGGCGGCATTTGCATCGTTGATAAAAACACAGGGGAAGGGCATATGGCGGCGGAACTCCTCCAGGGGAGTATCACGCAGATCCAGGGCGTGAGAGTAGGTGAGGATATCCGCCTTGACGTCAACGATACCGGGCAGGGAAACACCCAGGCCCAAAATGCGCTCCTTCGGATAGTTCGCAGAGGCCACAAAGGCCAGGATCTCCGATGCGACCGTTTGAAAATATGCCTCTTCCAGAGAAAAGGCCAGCTTTTTTCGTGTATACTGGATCAGGTCACCGGAGAGATTGGTGAGCACCAGGCCGATGTGCTTCTGCGTGATGTCCAGACCGACGGCCAGGTGCGCGTCCCGGTTGGGCGCCAGGGCCTTGGCCTTCCGGCCGCCGGTGGATTCAAAGGAGCCTACCTCCTGTACCAGCCCCAGGGCGGCCAGCTCCTTCACGTTTTGAAGCACAGTGGGCCAGCTCACGTCCAGCTTTTGGGCCAGTTCACGCTGCGAGATGCGCTCACAGGCCAAAATGCTCCGAATAGTATTCAGCCGGTTGATTTTTCGAACCTCCTGATTGCTCGCCCGTTTCTGATCCACACCAAACACATCCTTAGTATATTTTATAAAGTAGTAAGATTACTATATCAGGAATACGGAACAATGGCAAGGAAAATTTCCGTTGTGGATATTCTGTTCAGAAGAAGGAGGCCCCACGTCATTTTTTTGCCCCTCCCGCATAAAGTGTACCATTCTTCCTTGGGAGGGGTCGATGTGAAATTCTTTTTTTTAAACCGTCGTCGGATCACGGCGGCGGCCTGTGCCCTGGCGGCGGTACTGATGTTTACGGCGGTGAATGTGCCGGCGGTGGTGGTGTCGGCCAGCAACCGGCAGCTGCCCATCTACTGCGTGGAGCGGGATCAAAAGATGGTCTCCATTTCCTTTGACGCCGCCTGGGGCAACGAAGACACCCAGCAGCTCATCGACATTTTGGGCAAATATAACGTCAAGGCCACCTTTTTCGTGGTGGGGGAATGGGTGGACAAATACCCGGAGTCGGTGAAGGCGCTCCACGACGCGGGCCACGAGGTGATGAACCACTCCAACGACCACGCCCATATGTCCCAGCTCAGCCGGGATGAGATCATTGCCGACGTGAATGCCTGCAACGACAAGATCGAGGCGGTGACCGGCGTCCGGCCCACCCTCGTCCGGCCCCCCTACGGGGAGTATGACGACAACGTCATCACCTCCATCCGGGCGGCGGGGATGGAGCCCATTCAGTGGGATGTGGACTCCCTGGACTGGAAGGACTTGGCCGCGGATGAGATCACCAAGCGGGTGACGGGAAAGGTGCAGGCGGGCTCCATCGTGCTTTTCCACAACGCCGCCCTCCACACCCCGGAGGCCCTGCCCGCCATTCTGGAGACCCTGCTGGGCCAGGGCTATACCTTTGTGCCCATCTCCCAGCTCATATTGCCCGGGGAATACAATGTGGATTATACCATTGACCATACAGGAAAGCAGTGTGGGGCAAAATAGGGATAAGCAGAAAAAACGGAAGGCATTTATGCCTTCCGTTTTTTGTTTCAGTCAAGGCCTCCGTGTCGGGTGAGGCCCAGCTCCGTGCGCTTTTTATTCAGTGTCCGCAGACTGATGCCCAGTTCCAGGGCGGCGGTGTGGAGGTCGGGGGTCTGATCCAGCACGGTGCGCAGATAGGAGGTCTCAAAATCCCGCAGGGCCTCCTTCAGCGGTTTGTGGCTCGGAGCGCTGGGGCGGGGGGAACTCAGATCCTCGCACTGGATGGAATGGGAGACCTGCCGGATGCACTCCTCCACCCCCTCAGGGGTATCTCCCCAGAAGCACAGCTGCTGGGTAAAGTTTTCCACTTCCCGGATGTTCCCCATCCAGTCCAGAGCGGTGAGCCGCTCCATCTGCTCCGGGGTGAGCTGTATCTGCTCCCGTTCTATACCGTACTCTTCGGCATATTTTTGAATGAAATAGTCTATCAGGTCAGGGACATCCTCCCGCCGCTCCCGCAGAGGCGGGATATAGATCCGGGAGACGCAGAGCCGGTAGTAGAGATCCTGGCGGAAGGCCCCCTCCTTGATGAGCTGCCGGGGATCCCGGCCGGCGGTGCTGATGACCCGGGTCTCTATCTTTCTGCTTTCCAGGCCGCCGATGGGGATGATGGTGCGGTTTTGAAGAAAGTGGAGGAGGAGCACCTGGTTTTCCAGGGACAATTCATTGATCTCATCAAAGAGGATGGTACCGTGGTTGGCTGCCTCCAGAAGGCCCACCTTCCGCTTGCTGGAGGCGCCGGTAAAGGCGTTGGGCATATAGCCAAACAGCTCTGAAGAAAAGAGCTCGGCGGGGATGGCGTTGCAGTCCACCCGGACAAAGGGAGACCGGGTCTGGATACGCTCCGCCAGCCAGCTCTTTCCCACCCCGGACTCGCCGTAGACGAGCACGGAAACGTTGGAGGAGGCCAGGCAGCGGGCGGTGGCGTAGACCTGGGTCATGGCCGGAGAGCGGAGGATCAGGCCGTCAGAGGGTTCAGATACCATAGCGTTTCCTCTTTTTCGAAAGGGTGGAGGCGTCCACCCCTAGCTCCTCTGCTGCCTGGGCGGCAGTGCCGCAGCGGGCCAGGGCCTCCCGGATGAGCTTGGCCTCCAGAAGCTCCACCGACTGCTTCAGGGTGGTGGCACCGGCATCCTGGATGGAGTGGGCCGTCTCGTCAAAGGCCAGCTGCTGCATCTCTGGGGGAAGCTGGTCAGGGGTGATGGTGCTGCGCTGACACAGGGTGGTCAAGCTGTCCATGCAGTGCTGCAGTTCCCGGACATTGCCCGGCCATTCATATTTGTAAAAGACCTGGATAACGTCGCTGGACAGGTACTTTTCCGTATGCTTTTTCTGGTTGTAGTGATTGAGAAAATGGGTGGCCAGAAGAGGGATGTCGTCCCGGCGTTTACGCAGGGGCGGCAGGGTCAGCTCCACGGTGTTCAGCCGGTAGTAGAGATCCAGCCGGAACTTCCGCTCCCGCACCAGCTGCTTGAGATCCCGGTTGGTGGCGCAGATAATGCGGAAATCCACCGGGATGGGCTCCACTGCGCCGATGGCGCGCACCTGTTTGTCCTGGATGACCTGAAGGAGCTTGGCCTGGACGTCCAGGGGCAGCTCACCGATCTCGTCCAGGAAGAGGGTGCCCTTGTTGGCCAGCTGGATAAGGCCCTCTTTCCCCTGCCGGGAGGCGCCGGTAAAGGAGCCGGGGGTATAGCCGAACAGCTCCGACTCAAAGAGGGGCGGAGGGATGGTGGCCATATTCACATGGATAAAGTTTTCGTCCCGGCGGGGGCTGTTCTGGTGGATGAACCGGGCCAGCACGTCCTTGCCGGTGCCCGACTCCCCCGTCAGCAGCACCGAGACCGGGGTGGCAGCCAGGCGCAGGGCCTTGCCGTAGATGTCGTACATTTGCTTATCGGCGATGATGATATCGCTGCCCAGGCTCTGCTTTACCTGCAAATTCTGCAGGTGGGCCTCCAGGGCCAGAATGTGGCTGTTGGACTGGGACAGCTGCTCCTGGGCCTGCATGAGCTCGCTGTAGTTGGTGATGGTGTAGACGATGTAGTCGATCTCGCCCCCCTCGTTGAGGATGGGCCGGGCAGTGGTGATGGTGTAATCCGCCGTGTGATAGCGCACCACCTGGGTGAGGGTCTGCTTGGTCTCCATGATAATGTCGATCATGGTTCGGGCGGTGGGAAGGTCAATGTCCTCCCGCTGGGAGATCAGGCGCACATTGCGCCCAAAGTATTGGGTCATATCGAACTTGGCCAGCTGACTGTAATATTTGTTTGACCAGATGATGGTGCCCTTGTTGTCCACGATGATAAGGCCGATGTCCAGCGCGTCATAGATGCGGGCCACATCCCTCATTCGGATGTGGGGTATTTTCGGTTCCATAGCGCTATGCCCCCTTCTTCCGGCCACCCCCGCCAAAGGAGGAAGGGACAGCCAAAATTGAAAAAAATCAATTCTGACCCAAGAATAACACATATATTGAAAAATTTCAATCATTTTCCGGCGGCAGGCCACAAAAAATCAAAAACATTGTGAAAGTAAAAACGTTAATTTTTTGCCGAATTTTCCAATCTGAACGGAAAACAGCGGCAAAAAAACAGAACGGTAAAATTTGTCTAAAAATTAACGAAATTCAAAAAAGAAGGGGGTCATTTTTGCAATAAAGTTTATTATTTTCCCTGAAATCCCCATTATAAACAAGTTCATTTATGCGAAAAAGTTAAGAATTTTTATTGTACCTTATTTTTTGGCACGGGACTTGCACTATTAATTTACGCACGGAAATGCCGCAAAGGCACGATCCATTATTTATTACTTTAAGGAGGAATCGAGATGGCCAACAAGTATTTCCTGACTGAAGAAGAAGAGATGATCCGCGACCTGGCGAAGAAATTTGCCGATGAAGTGGTGGCTCCTACCGTCACCGAGCTGGATCAGAAGCACGCTTTTCCTGAGGAGCAGATCGCGCAGCTGGGCGAGATGGGCTTTTTGGGCGCTGAAGTGCCCGAGGAGTACGGCGGCGCCGGCCTGAACTGCCTGAGCCACATCCTGATCATGGAGGAGCTGGCCCGTCATTCCTCCTCCCTGGCCTCCATCATCGACGCCCACGCCGGTCTGGGCACCCAGCCCCTGCTGAAGGCGGGCACCGAGGAGCAGAAGCAGAAGTACCTGGTGCCTGCCGCCCAGGGCCAGACCCTGTGTGCCTTCGCCCTCACCGAGCCCCAGTCCGGCTCCGACTCCGGCGGGACTAAGACCACCGCCATCCTGGACGAGAAGACCAACGAGTGGGTCATCAACGGCACCAAGGCCTTCATTACCAACATCGGCTACGCCAAGACCTTCCTGGTGGCCTGCAAGACCGACCTGGAGGCCAAGGGCAGCCGCGGCATCAGCATCATCATTGTTGAGGAGGGCACCCCCGGCTTCACCGTGGGCAAGCCCGAGGAGAAGATGAGCAACCACAGCTCCTACAGCGGCGAGCTGTCCTTCCAGGACTGCCGGGTGCCCAAGGAGAACCTGGTGGGCGAGCTCAACCGGGGCTTCCCCCTGATGATGGCCTGCGTGGACGAGGGCCGTCTGGCCATCTCCGCCGTGGCTATCGGCATGGCCCAGGGCGTGTTGGAGCGTGCCACCCGTTACTCCAAGCAGCGCGTGGCCTTCGGCCATCCCATCTGCGAGTACCAGGGCATCTCCTTCAAGCTGGCTGAAATGGCTGCCGATATCGAGGCCTGCCGCATGATGCTCTACAATGTGTGCCGCATGAAGGAGGCCGGCCTTCCCTTCGCCACCGAAGCCACCATGGTGAAGATGCTCTCCTCCGAGATGTGCGTGAACGTCTGCGACAAGGGCGTTCAGATCCTGGGCGGCTACGGCCTGTGCGAGGAGTATGAGGTGGAGCGGTTCTACCGGGACGCCAAGCTCCTCACCATCGGCGAGGGCACTTCCGAGATCTGCCGCATGATCGTCAGCGGCAGCGTCCTCAAGCAGTACGACTAATTTAGAGAATCAGGAGGGAAAAGCTGTATGGGCCGCACATTCCGTTACCTTTCCGAGTTCACCGTGGGTGAAAAGTTCACCACCCTGAGCCAGACCGTCACCGAGACCGACGTGATCCTCTTCGCCGGCATCACCGGCGACAAGAACCCCATCCACACCGATAAGACCTACGCCGAGAAGCTTCCCTTCGGCACCCGCATCGCCCACGGCCTGTTGGGCGCGGGCATCGCCACCGGCCTCTGGGGCCGCATGGGCATGGTAGACGGCTCCGCTATCGCCGCCCTGGACACCTACTGGAAGTTCGTGGGCGCCATCCCCATCGGCGACACCATCCACTGCGAGATCACCGTCAAGGACATCAAGCGCTCTGAAAAGAAGCCCGACCGGGGCGTCCTCAACCTGGAGTACGCCATCATTAACCAGGACGGCAAGGTCTGCCAGACCGGCTACATGAACACTATGCTCAAGTGGGAGGAGTAAGCTCCCCATTCCATATCTCCGCAACTATCATCGGAAACTCGCAAAGCCGAACAGATATGTAAAAGGAGGACGTTCCCTATGTATTATGAGCATCACCGTTATATAGACAAGGTCTGTGTTGTCACCGGCGCCGCCAACGGCCTGGGCTTGAGCCTGTGCACCCGCCTTTTGGAGGAGGGCGCTTACGTGGGCGCTCTGGACATTGAGGGCGATACCCTCAAGAAGGTCTTCGCCGGTAAGGAAGACCGCCTGCTTCCCGTGGAGGTGGACGTGGCCTCCAAGCCTTCTGTGGACGCGGCCATCAACGCCGTCATCGAGCGTTTCGGCCACATCGACGTCCTGTTCAACAATGCCGGCATCATCGGCCGCCAGTCCCTGCTGGACAGCACCGAGGAGCAGTGGCGCCGGGTCATCGACGTGAACCTGAACGGCACCTTCTTCTGCGCCCAGGCCGTCCTGCGCCACATGGTGGACAAGGGCATCAAGGGCGTGGTGGTCAACACCAGCTCCGTGGCCTCCCAGATCGTCTCCCCCAAGACCGGCGCCTACAGCGCCAGTAAGGGCGGCGTGACCATGTTCACCAAGTTTGCCGCTTTGGAGATGGCCCAGTACGGCATCCGGGTCTGCGCTTACGGCCCCGGCACCAGCGTCACCCGCATTACCGACGGCACCCGCAACGACCCCGACCGCTGCGCCATGTTCCTGCGCAACATCCCCATGGGCCGCTTCGGCGAGCCGGATGAGGCCACCTCTGTGGCCCTGTTCCTGGGCTCTGACGAGGCGTCCTACTGCACCGGCCAGACCTGGATCGAGGACGGCGGCAATACCCTGTTCTAAACCACAAAAAGGAGGCTGATCTAATGGATTGGCGTGAAGTTTATAAGGACAAGATCGTGTCTGCCGCCGAGGCGGTCAGTCACATCAAGTCCGGCGACAAGATCATTTACGGCGACTGGCTGGGTGAGCCCCCCGCCCTGGTGGCGGCCCTCATCGAGCGCTCCGCCGACCTGAAGAACGTGGAGATCATCCACGGCATCAGCCCCGGCCCCAACGCCGACACCGACCCCGCCTACGAGGGCATCTTCCACCACACCGCCGTGTTCCTGGGCGCTCTGAGCCGCCCCGGCTACTATGACGGCAAGGTGGAGTACATCGGCGGCAGCAACTTCCACGAGTGGCCCAAGATGTTTGGCGAGTCCAAGGTGCTCAACCCCCACTGGGCCATGGTGCAGGTCTCTGAGCCGGACGAGAACGGCCTGTGCAGCTACGGCGTGGACTGCTCCTTCACCGAGCCCGCCGTCCGCACCGCCGCCCCCGGTCAGGTCATCGTTCAGATCAACCCCAGCTACCCCAAGGTGGGCGGCAAGATGCTGGATCTGAAGGACGCCGACTACATCGTCTATCAGGACTCCCCCCTCTACACCATCGGCCGGGCCGTCATCGACGAGAAGATCCAGAAGATCGCCGACTACTGCTCCAGCCTGGTGGAGGACGGCGCCACCCTCCAGCTGGGCATCGGCGCCCTGCCTGACGCCATCGCCCGGAACCTGACCACCAAGAAGGATCTGGGTATCCACTCCGAGACCTTTACCGAGGCCATGATGGAGCTCATCCAGGCCGGGGTCATCACCAACAAGTGCAAGACCCTCCATCCGGGCAAGTGCGTCTTTGCCCAGCTGGCCGGTTCCGTCGACCTCTACAAGTTCGCCGACGGCAATCCCATGTTTGAGACCTATCCCGTGGACTACGTCAACGACCCCATGGTCATCTGCCAGAACTTTAAGCAGACCTCCATCAACGCCTGCCTCCAGGTGGACTTGAAGGGCCAGGTCAACTCCGAGACGGTGAAGGGCAAGCAGTTCAGCGGCATCGGCGGCCAGCTCGACCACGTTCGGGGCGCCCAGATGAGCAAGGGCGGCAAGTCCATCATTGCCCTGAAGTCCACCGCCAAGGGGGACACCATCTCCCAGATCGTCCCCTTCATGGAGCCGGGCAACGTGGTCACCGTGTCCCGTTACGACTCCCAGTACATCGTCACCGAGTACGGCATCGCCGACCTGAAGCATAAGACCGAGCGGGAGCGGGCCGCGGCCCTCATCGCCATCGCCCACCCCAAGTTCCGGGAAGAGCTGACCCAGAAGGCCTTTGAGATGGGCCTGCTCCACTGAAGAGAGTAAGGAAGTTCACTATGAAAAAAGAGAAGAATCGCTGGCTCGTTTTGTTCTGCATCTGCTGTAATACCTTCTGCCTGGGCGGCGTCTACGCCTGGAGCGCCTTCTCCGGGGAGCTGGCCGTCCAGATGGGCTGTGAGTACAGCCAGGTGACCGTGGCCTATTCGGTCATGCTGATGACCATTGCCGCCATGGGCCTGGTGGGCGGTATGCTGCTGCAGAAGTACGGCGCCAAAAAGCTCATCCGCATTGCCGGTATCATGTGGGGCCTGGGCTGGCTGCTCACCGGCTTTGCCCAGAACCTGGTGATGCTCTATGCCACCTTCGGCCTGCTGGCGGGCTGTGCCTCCGGCTTTGGCTACACCCCCGGTGTGGTCACCGCCGTGAGCTGGTTCCCCGACAAGAAGGGCTTCGCCTCCGGCATGGCCGTGGGCGTGTGCGGCATGGCCTCCCTCATTGTGGCCCCCCTGGCCAACGCCCTGCTGACCAAGTTTGACGCCCTCACCGCCTTTAAGATCGTGGGCGGCATCTTCCTGGTCATCTCCCTGGCCACCTCCTGGTACATCGACTCCCCCGCCCCCGGCTGGGTGCCGGAGGGGTACACCCCCAGCGCCACCGCTCCGGCGGCCACCGATGGCAAGACCTGGCGGGAGATGCTTCGTGATCCCCGGGCCTACCTGCTGTGGGCTACCATGCTCTTTGCCTCCGTTGCCGGCCTGACCCTTATCGGCCATGCCTCCAAGATCGGCCAGGAGGTGGCGGGCATCACCGCCGCCCAGGCCGCCATGCTGGTTGGCATCATGGCTGTGGGCAACTTCGGCGGACGGCTGGCCATGGGCTCCCTGTCCGACGTGGTGGGCCGCCACACCATCATCATGGGCGTTATGGTCATCTGCGCTCTGGACATGGTGTTCCTGGCCAACACCAATTCTTTCATCAGCTTCGTTATCGCCATCGTCATCGCGGGTGCCTGCTTCGGCGGCGTTCTGGCCACCTTCTCGGCCCTGAGCTCCGACACCTTTGGCCCCAAGTATAACGGCATCAACTACAGCATCATCTTTACCGGCTACGGCATCGCCTCCATCGTGGGGCCCAACGTGGCCACCTCCATCCGCAGCTCCAGCGGAAGCTACTCCGGAGCCTTTATCTTTGCTGCCGTGTGCAGCCTTCTGGCCGCCTTCCTGTGCTTCCTGGCCAAGAGACTGGACAAGAAAGCAATATAACGCCAGAGATCGGTTAGAGAGAAATCCAAATAAACAAGGAGGAAAAAACTATGTTTAGTATCCTGGCAATCGTCCTTCCCCTGGCACTTCTGGTCTTTTTGATCTGGAAGCGGGTCAACATCGCTGTGTCCGCCCTGGTCTGTACCGGCCTCATGGCCGCCCTTTCCGGCCTGGACGTGTACAGCTGCCTCACCACCGACTACATGGACGCCTTCGTGGGCTACATCCGCAACTACTGGCCCCTGATCTTCCTGGGCGCCAGCTTCGGTAAGGCCATGCAGCTGGGCGGCGGCGCCGAGGATCTGGCCAACATGCTCACCGCCAAGCTGGGCACCAAGTACACCGTGCCCCTTCTGTGTCTGGTCACCCTGATCCTGGGTTACGGCGGCGTGTCCTGCTACGTCATCGTGTTCGTCATGTACCCCATCTGCCTCAATATGTTCAAGAAGGCCGACCTGCCCCGCAAGATGATCCCCGGCATCGTGGCCGCCGGCTGCTTCACCGCCGTCAACCTGGGCCCGGGCTCTCCCTCTGTGGTCAATAACATCCCCGTGAAGTACCTGGGCACCTCCCCCACCATCCTGCCCATCTATTCCGGCATCATCGCCGCCTTCTTCTTCCTCATCGCCACCGCTTACATGATGTGGGAGGAAAAGCGGGCCCGCAAGAACGGCTGGGGCTTCGATGCTGACGAGGCCACCTTGAAGATGATGGCCGAGTACGAGGCCAAGGAGCACGGCAACGGCGCCATCGCCCTCATCCCCCTGGCCATCGTGGTGGTTCCCCTGTTCTTCCACGTGGACGTGCTCTACACCCTGCTGGCCGGCTGGATCGCCGTGGCCGTCCTCTACTGGAAGAAGATCGACAATAAGGTGGAGATTCTCAACTGCGGCGTGGCCGACGCCATGGGCGCCATCGTGGCCACCTCTGCCGTCGTGGGCTTCGGCGGCGTCGCCAAGCTGACCGCCGGCTACGAGACCATCGTAGGCATCGCCACCGGCATGGGCGGCAATCCCCTCATCTCCTTCTCCATCGCCACCTCCCTGCTGGCCGGCGCCTGCGGCTCTGGTTCCGGCGGCCTGACCCTGGCCCTGGAGACCCTGGCTCCCAAGTATCTGGAGATGGGCGTCAACCCCGGCGTGCTTCACAAGATCGCCTCCGCCGCCTGTATCACCCTGGACTCCCTGCCCCACAACGGCGTCATGGTCACCGTGCTGACCTGCTGCGGCCTGACCCACAAGGAGGGCTACCGTTACCTGGGCTTCATTACCGTGGGTCTGGCTATCGTCACCCTGATCTTCGCCATCATCCTGGCGTCCATTATGTATCCCATCGGGGTGTAAATAGCACTCTTCACTATCAGATCAGTCACTGAGCGTTGAAAATGTATAGGGGCTCCGCCGGGAGAGAGTAACCGTCAAAGGCGCTCGATTTTGGCGGGGCCCCTATAATTTTATGGGAGTTTGCGTATGAAAGGCTTAAAAGAAGAACGGTTGGCGCAGCTGGAAGCCCTCTACCCCACCTGGGAGAAAAAGACGGTGTGGAACTTCTTTCTGGCCACCGCGGAGCGCGTTCCAGACCAGGACTTCATCGTCACCGAAGACCAGGGAAGCTATACCTACGGGCAGACCCGGCAGGAGGCCCTCCGGGTGGCCCGGGGCCTGGCGGCCCTTGGGGTGCGCCCCGGCGACCATGTGGCCCTCCAGATCGGCAACTCGCCGGTGGAGGTGTTTCTGGCTCTGGCCCTCTCTGCCCTCCGGGCGGTGAAAGTGGCGGTGAATATGGCCCTGGGCCCCAAGGAACTGGGGTACATCCTGGGCCAGTCCAGCGCCCGGTTCCTGGTGGCGGGCCGCGACCTGCGCCTGGCCGGGGTAAAGACCGCCCTGGAAGGGGTGGTGGCCCTGCCGGAGGTGTCCTGTGAGATCGACGCCCCCATCACGGCCTGGGAGGACTGCCTGACCGCCGGGGCGGGGCAGGAACTGCCGGAGAGCGTGGGGGAGCAGTACGCCGACGAGGTCTGCGACATCATCTACACTTCCGGCAGCACCAGCGCCCCCAAGGGCGTCCTGCTGACCCACGATATGCTGATGCGCAGCGCTTACGCCAGCTGTATCAACCGGGGCTTTGAGATGGGCCGCCGTGTGTTCGTCCCCCTGCCCATGATCCACTGCTACGGCTATGTGGAGGGGATGCTTGCCTGCATCCTGGTGGGAGGCGCCATTTTGTTTCACAGCGGCAAATTCCGGGCGGAGCCGGCCCTGCGCTTCATGGCGGAGAGCCGGGCCAACGACGTGCTCAGCGTCCCCTCCCAGATGATGGCCGTCATCAACTATCTAAAAGAAAACCCCATGGAGCTGACCCACCTCCACGCCGTCTACTGCTCTGCCGCTGTCTGCCCCGCCTGGGTCTGGCCCGGCATCCGGTCGGCGCTGAAGGTGGATGATCTCATCACCGGCTACGGCATGAGCGAGGTCTGCGGCGCCTCCATGCAGACCCAGCCCTCCGACGGGGACGACATCCTCTGCAGCCGGGTGGGCCGCCTCCTCCAGGGGGGCTGCGCCGGGGCGGCGGAGTACGGCGGGTGCCAGCTGGAGTACCAGATCACCGACCAGCAGACCGGGGAGCCCTGCAAGCTGGGGGAGCCGGGAGAGCTGTGGTGCCGGGGGCTGGTGGTCACCAAGGGCTACTACAACCGGCCGGAGATCAACGCCAAGGCCTTCACCGCCGACGGCTGGTTCCGCACCGGGGACTGCGGCTATTTTGACCCCGACGGCTACCTCGTCCTCTGCGGCCGGGTGGATGATATGTATAAGATCAACGGGGAAAACGTCTCCCCCAAGTTTTTGGAGGACACCATCGGCAGCTGCCCCCTGGTGGGCAGCGTGGCGGTGGTGGGCGTTCCCGATGACCGCCACGGCTACGTGGGGGCCGCCTACATCCAGCTTCACCAGGACACCCCGGAGCACCGGGCGGGGGTGGAGGAATACTGCCGGGAGCATCTGGCCCGGTTCCAGGTGCCCAAGTACTTCGTCTATATGCGGGAGGGCGACTGGCCCTGTACCTCCACCGGCAAAGTCCAGAAGTTCCGCCTGCGCCAGATGGCGGAGGAGAGCTTCAGCGTTTCAAAGCAATAGGGGGGCAGACTATGGCGACCATCCGACAGGTTTACGGCAATACCTATTGTATCGTCACCGGCTGTATGCACATCCCCTTCTACAAGCTGGGGGACGGCAAGGTGGTGCTCATGGACTCCGGCTTTCCCCACGAGGGGGACGAGATCCAGGCGGCTTTGGAGGCCGAGGGCCTCTCCGTCCAGGCCATTTTGACCACCCATGTCCACTACGACCACATCGGCAACCACGACCGGTTCCGGGAGCGTTATGGGGCGGAGATATATATGTCCGCCTACGATGCGGGCATTGCCCAGACCCCCCTGACTCTCCAGGCCTGCTTCTACGCCAACAGTGTCACCGAGATCGCCCGGACTTACCCCTACATGGTCTGCCGGGCCGACCACACCCTCCCCGCCGAGACGGGGACGGTGACCATCGATGGGGCGGTGTTCACCACCCTCCACCTGCCCGGCCACTCCCACTGCCATTGGGGCTATGTGACTCCCGATGACGTGGCCTACATCGGCGACCTGCTTATGGGGAAGACCGATCTGGAGGCCACCAGTCTCATGTTCGGCCAGGACTGGCTGGAGACCCTGCGGAGCATCGACCGGATCTGCACCACCAGCTTCCGGGCCTACATCCTGGCCCACAGCGACGTGGTGGAGGACGTCCGGGAACTGGCGCGGCTGAACCGGGAGGCCATTCTGGATCAGATGGATTGGGTACTGTCCAAAATGGAGGACTGGAAGAGCCGCCAGGAGGTCACTGCCCTCATGGTGAAGGAGCGGTGCCGCCGGGTGGACAAGGAGCGGGTACGCATGATCGGCCGCTTTGCGTCTTCGGCCATCTATTATCTGGAGGACACCCACCAGCTGGAATTCCGGGTGGAGGAGGGCGTCCTCTGCTACCGAAGGGCCCGAAAGGAAGGATGACTATGAAGCTGTGCGTCGTCATTGGCTCCGGCCGTGTGGGAGGCAACACCGAACAACTGGCCGATGCCTTTATCAAGGGGGCCGAGGAGGCCGGGCATGAGGCGGTGAAGATACACCTGGGCAAGGTGAAAATAGGCCCCTGCCTGGGCTGTAATGGCTGCGTCGCCGGGGGTGCCTGCGTCCAGAAGGACGACTTCCCACTCTTCGCCAGGGCCTTCCTGGACTGTGATGCCCTGGTGCTGACCACCCCCCTCTATTTCTGGGGCATCAGCGGCCAGCTGAAGTCCCTCATCGACCGCATCTACTCCATCGGGGAGAAAGACCCCAAGGGATATTTCAAATATCCCATGAAAAAGTGCGCCATGCTGTGTACTGCGGCGGACTCCGACCGCCACTTCTGGGCCTTCGAGCTGGTGGAGCAGTATTACCGTCGGCTGGTGAACTATATGCACTGGGAGGACTTGGGCCTTCTCGCCGCCGGCGGCTGCGGCGGGAGCGGCACCTTCCCCCGGCGCATTGAGGAGACCCCTCACCTTCAGCGGGCCTATGAGTTTGGAAAAGGACTGCGGTAAGCAGTGTTTAAAGCGAAAAGCAAAGTAAAAAAGGAGACAGAGCAATGAAAAAAGTCGCGATCATCACCGGCGGCACCAGCGGTATCGGCCTGGCCACCGCCAAGAAGTTTCTGAAAAACGGTTACTGTGTCGTGGTGGCCAGTGTGGACTCCCAGGAGAAGATCGACGCCGCCATGAAGGAACTGGAGGCCCTGGGCGATGTGAGCTTCAGCCTGTGCAACATCACCGACCGCTCCGACTGTCAGGCCGCCGTCAAGCTGGCGGTGGAGAAGTACGGCCAGGTGGACGTGCTGGCCAACGTGGCGGGCATCACCGGCAAGCGCCAGAGCTTCCTGGAGGGCGACCTGGACGACACCATGAAGGTCATCAATATTAACCTCATGGGCAGCCTCAACATGGCTCTCTACGCCGCCCAGGAGATGGTCAAGCGCCACACCGGCGTCATCATCAACGTGGGTTCCATCTGCGGCCTGATGGCCAACTCCGAGGCCATCGGCTACCACGCCTCCAAGGGCGCCATCAAGATGGTGACCCAGGCCCTGGCCAAGGAGCTGACTCCCCAGGGTCTGCGGGTGCTGTCCGTGGCCCCCGGCTGGGTGGACACCGGCCTGATGGATCAAAAGGCCATCGAGTACGGCGGCAAGCTCCACATGAAGGGCCGGGTGGTCTCTCCCGAGGAGATCGCCGACGTCATCTACCTGATGAGCCTGGACGAGGCCAAGGCCATCAACGGCACCACCGTCTGTGCCGACGACGGCTATACCTCCTTCAAAGGGGTCAATATGAAGCCCCAGATCCTGGCGGACTGAATTTTGCTTTTGGCAAAGCCCCGGCGCAAAATGCGCCGGGGCCTGCCGCTATCTGCGAGAAAGGAGCTTGAAGCTATGGCGACACTGGAAGAGCTGGAGGAGCGCATCCAGAAGCTGGAGGACATCAAGGCCATCGAGCGGCTGCAGGCCGACTACTGGGATCTGATGGACACCAAGGACTGGGCCAATTTCCGCAAGTGCTTCACCGACGATTTTGTCTTTTACAACAAGACCACCGGCGGGGTGTACGACGGCGGCGACAAGATGCTGGAGGTCATTAGCGGCAAGTTTGGCCCCAAGGTCATCTCCAGCCACCACGGCCATCACCACTGGATCGAGATCACCGGGCCGGACACCGCCATTGGCCACTGGGCCCTCCAGGACGACCTCTATGACTCGGAGCACGGCGGCGAGTTCGTGGGCCGGGCCCACTATGACAACAAGTATGTGAAGATAAACGGCCGCTGGTACTGCAAGGAGATGGCCCTGACCTATCTCCGGGGCGAGGGCCAGCTGAAAAAGACTCTGGCCGACAGCGCGGCGGCCTACAAGGTCTTTATGATGTAAAAGCGACGGAGGTTTTTTCATGTATACCCATCTCTTTACCCCCGCCAAGATCGGCGGCTTGGAGCTGAAAAACCGCATGATCGTCCCTGCCGCCGTCACCCGCCTGGCGGGCAGCGACGGCAATACCACTGAGGGCTTTATCCGCTACCACGAGGACAAGGCCAAGGGCGGCTGGGCCATGCTCATCACCGAGGATATCCCCATCCTCCCCACCTGCAAGACCTACGCCTGCCTGCCGGGGCTTTGGGAGGACGGCCAGATCGCCAGCCACAGGGTCTTTACCGACCGCATCCACGCCGCCGGCAGCAAGGTCTGCGCCCAAATTTACCACGCCGGCCGGCTGGCCACCCGGGCGCTGAACGGGGTGGCCCCCAAGGCCCCCTCCGCCGTGGGCAGCCCCTTTACCCCCGAGACCCCCACCGAGCTGACGGTGGAGGAGATCGGCGAGATCGTGGGGGCCTTTGCCGCCGCGGCCCGCCGGGCCAAGGAGGCGGGCTATGACGCCGCGGAGATCCACGGCGCCCACGGCTACCTCATCCACCAGTTCCTCTCCGGCAGCACCAACAAGCGCTCCGACAAGTACGGCGGCTCCCTGCGGAACCGCTGCCGCTTCCTGGCGGAGGTCATCGCCGCCGCCCGGGCGGCGGTGGGAGCGGACTTCCCCCTGCTGGTGCGGCTGTCCATTGTGGACTACGCCCCCGGCGGTCTCACCATTCAGGACAGCCAGGTGGCCGCCCGCATGGCCCAGGAGGCGGGCATCGACGCCATCGACTGCTCCAACGGCACCACCGAGGCAAACTACGCCATCATCCCTCCCGTGGAGGCGCCCCGGGCCCTCTATGTAGACAACGCCGCCGCCATCAAGGCGGTGGTGGACGTGCCCGTCATCGCCGTGGGCCGCATCAACGAGCCTGCCCTGGCGGACAATGTCCTGGCCGCCGGGAAGGCCGACTTCGTGGCCATGATGCGCGCCTCTGTGGCCGACCCGGAGCTACCCCAAAAGGCCAAGGAGGGCCGGGAGGACGAGATCATCCACTGTATCGGCTGCCTCCAGGGCTGCTTGGGCCAGAACCGGCGGCTGGAGCCCTTCACCTGCATGGTGCGGCCCCTCACCGGCCATGCCCATGAGGACGTGATCGCCCCAGCCCAAAGCCCCAAGCGGGTGCTGGTCATCGGCGGCGGCGTGGCGGGGTGCGAGGCCGCCATCTACGCCGCCCTGCGGGGCCACAAGGTCGCCCTCTGGGAAAAGACCGACCGGCTGGGCGGCCGCTGGATCGCCGCCGCCATCCCGCCGGGAAAGGCGGAGTATAACTCCTTCCTGGCCTGGCAGGCCGTCATGCTGGAAAAATACGGCGTGGAGGTGGAGCTGAACCGCACCGCCACCGCCGCCCTGGCGGCGGAGTGGAAGCCCGACGCTATCATCCTGGCCGCCGGGTGTGCCGACGCCGTGCCCCCCATCCCCGGCATCGACGGCGAGCAGGTGGTAAAGGCGGAGGACGTCCTGCGGGAAAAGTGCGCCGTGGGCGGCCGGGTGGTGGTCATCGGCGGCGGCCTGGTGGGGGCCGAGACGGCCAACTACCTGGCCCTGACCCGGAAAAAGCAGGTCTCCATCGTGGAGATGCTGCCCAGGATCGTGGCCGACGGAGAGCCCAGCCCAACCCTCTTCCTCAAGCAGGATCTGGAAAAGTGCCATGTGGGCATCTATACCGGCGCCTCGGTCACCGAGATCGGCAAGGACTATGTCCGCCTCACCCAGGAGGGCAGGGAGATTACGCTCCCCGCCGACACGGTGGTGCTGGCCGCCGGTCTGCGCAATGACCGCACCCTGGAAAACGACCTGGCATCCCTGGGTGTGCCCCTCCTCCTGGCGGGCGACGCCAGCCAGGGCAAAAACGGCCTGAAAAACATTCGGGAGGGCTTTCTGGCCGGTATCAACGTCTGATCTTGACTGCAAAAGCGGCAAACGCCGCCCATGGATATAATTCCATGGGCGGCGTTCCTTTTTCCACAAAATCTTTTTAAGAAAGGGGGCCGCCGTTCTTGAATTCCAGGCAAAAAAATGATATGCTCTTTTAGTTAAGGAAAAATGACTTTCAGGGGAGGGATGACCATGGAGCGGCAGACCACCCGCGTCTCCACCCAGGATGTGGCGCGGCAGCGGGACTTCTGTGAGAAGATCGCCCTGCTCCTCTCCGCCAAGGCCGGACAGAGCATGGCCTATGTGGATACTTACGGCTGCCAGCAGAACGAGGCAGACTCGGAGCGCATCCGGGGCTATCTGCAGAGCATGGGCTACGGCTTCACTCAGGACGAGAACGAGGCCGACGTCATCGTCATCAATACCTGCGCCATCCGGGAGCACGCCGAGGACCGGGTGCTGGGCAACGTAGGCGCTTTGGTACACGCCAAGCGCCGCCATCCGGGGCAGATCATCTGCCTGTGCGGCTGTATGGCCCAGGAGGAGCACGTGGCCGAGAAAATTCGCCAGTCCTACCGCCACGTGGACATCGTCTTTGGCCCCCACGCCCTGTGGAAATTTCCCGAGCTTCTCTACCGGGTGCTGACCCGCAGGGGCCGGGTGTTTGAAAACACCGACGAGCCCGGCTCCATCGCCGAGGGCATCCCTGTGGTGCGGCAGAACGGCGTGAAAGCCTGGGTCTCCATCATGTACGGCTGCAACAACTTCTGCACCTACTGCATCGTCCCCTACGTCCGGGGCCGGGAGCGCTCCCGCCTGCCCGAGGATGTGCTCGCCGAGTGCCGGGAGCTGGCGGCGGCAGGGTACAAAGAGATCACCCTCCTGGGCCAGAACGTGAACTCCTATGGAAAAGACCTGGGGCTGGACATGGACTTTGCCGACCTTTTGGCCCAGGTCAACGCCATTCCCGGCGACTTTCTCATCCGCTTTATGACCTCCCACCCCAAGGACGCCTCCCAAAAGCTCTTTGAGACCATGGCCCGGTGTGAGAAGGTGGCCCCCGTGTTCCACCTGCCCTTCCAGTCGGGCAACGACCGGGTGCTGAAGGAGATGAACCGCCACTATGACCGGGCCACTTACCTGGCCAAGGTGAAGGCTCTCCGGGAGCAGCTTCCCGATGTAGTCATCACCTCCGACGTCATCGTGGGCTTCCCTGGGGAGACCACAGAGGAGTTTGAGGACACCCTCTCCCTGGTGGAGGAGGTGGGCTTCGACGCCCTCTTTACCTTCATCTTCTCTCCCCGGGTGGGTACCCCTGCCGCCGGGATGGACGACCCCACCCCCATGGAGGAGAAGAAGGCCAACTTCCAGCGGCTGGTGGACGCCCAGAATGCCATCTCCGCCCAAAAGCACGCCGCCTACATCGGAAAGACCCTCCGCTGTCTGGTGGACGGGGTCTGCCAGGAGGAGGGCTTCGCTCTCACCGCCCGCACCCCCGGCAACCGGCTGGTGCGGATAGAGACCGGCGGGGAGGAGCTCATCGGCCAATATCTGGACGTAGAGATCACCGGCGCCAACACCTGGTCGTTGTGGGGGAGGCTGGCAGATACGGATTGTCACGGGCCCTGCGGGCCCTCGCAATGACGTTTGGGAGGCGTGAGGAAAGGGATGGCATACTATGTTTACATTCTGGCCAATGCCGCCAATGTAGCCATCTATACCGGGATGACAAATGATCTGATACGCAGGGTGTATGAGCACAAAACCCACCTGGATCCCGCCTCCTTTACGGCAAGATATCACATTACAAAACTGGTCTACTTTGAGGCAGCGGATACCCCCCGGGCCGCCATTGAACGGGAAAAGCAGATCAAGTCCTGGTCCAGGGCGAAGAAGAACAGGTTGGTGGAGACGAAAAATCCCACCTGGAGGGATCTGTACGACACCCTGCTCTGACAGGCTTTTACACTGTCTTCCGGCGGGTCATTGCGAGCCGGGCAAAGCCCGGCGTGGCAATCCGCTCCTTTCAGAAAAAGAGAAAGAGAGGTGAGCTCCATGGCAGAAGGCACGCCTATGATGCTCCAATACAACAAGTTCAAGGCCGACTACCCGGACTGCATCCTCTTTTTCCGGCTGGGCGACTTCTACGAGATGTTCAACGAGGACGCCAAGACGGCCTCCAAGGAGCTGGAGCTTACCCTCACCAGCCGGGACAGGGGCCGCCCCGAAGAGGAGCGCACCCCCATGTGCGGCGTGCCCTACCACGCCGCCGAGGCCTATATCTCCCGGCTCATCGCCAAGGGCTACAAGGTGGCTATCTGCGAGCAGGTGGAGGATCCCGCCCAGGCCAAGGGCCTGGTGGAGCGGGACATCATCCGCATCGTCACCCCCGGCACCGTCATTGAGGAGACCATGCTGGAGGAGGGGAAAAATAATTTCCTGTGTGCCCTGTGCATGGAGGAGGACTCGGCGGGGCTGTGCTTTGCCGACCTCTCCACCGGGGAGGTCTCCGCCACCGGCTTTGAAGGCCCCGGCTGGCGGGAGCACGTAGAAAACGAGCTGGGCCGCTTCTCTCCCAGAGAAGTCCTGCTCTCTCCCCTGGCTGCCCGGGACGAGGCCCTGAAGCTCTTCCTGGCCCAGCGGCTGGACTGCCGGATGGAGACGGGGAACGATGCCGGCTTCGATCCTGTCCGGGCCCATGAGGCTGCAGAGAAGCAGTTCGGGGCGGACTGCGGCCTGCCCGGCGGTGCGGTGGAGCGGGCGGCGGGCGCCCTTATGCTCTACCTCTACGAGACCCAAAAGACCGACCTTTCCCACCTGTCCGAGGTGAATTACTATACCACCGGGGAGTTCATGGAGCTTGACCTCACCGCCCGGCGGAACCTGGAGCTCACCGAGACCCTCCGGGGCGGCGAGAAGAAGGGGAGCCTTCTCTGGGTGCTGGACAAGACCTGTACCCCCATGGGCCACCGGCTCATCCGTGCCTGGCTGGAGCGGCCCCTCCTCTCCCCTGTCCAGATCGGCAAGCGCCAGGGAGCGGTGGGCGACCTGGTCAGCGACTCCGTGGCCCGGCAGGAGCTTTTTCACACCCTCCGGGAAATTACAGATTTGGAGCGGCTTATCGGCCGGGTGGTCTACGGCACCGCCGGCGGCCGGGACTTGGTGAGCCTGTCCAATGGCTTGGGGAAACTGCCCCAGCTTCGCAGCCTTCTCACCCCCTTCCCCTCCGCCCTGCTGGGCGTCCTGCGGGAGAACCTGGACGACCTGGCGGAGCTTCGCAGCCTTATCGACGCCGCCTTTGTGGACGAGCCGCCCTTCTCCGTCCGGGAGGGGGGCTTCATCCGGGAGGGCTACAACGCCGAGGTGGATCGCCTCCGGGGCATCCTGACCGGGGGCAAAGACCTGGTGGCCGCCCTGGAACACCAGGAGAAGGAAAAGACCGGCATCCAGCGGCTGAAGGTGGGCTTCAACCGGGTCTTCGGCTATTACATTGAGGTCAGCAAGGCCAACACCGTTCCCATCCCCGACAACTATATCCGCAAGCAGACCCTGGTGAACTGTGAACGGTATATCACCCCCGAGCTCAAGGAGATGGAACACACCATCCTCACCGCCCAGGATCAGCTCACCGCCTTGGAGTATCAGCTCTTCTGCCAGGTGCGCCAGACGGCGGCGGAGAAGGTGGGGGACGTCCAGCGCTCCGCCGCGGCGGTGGGCCAGGTGGACGTTTTATGTTCCTTCGCCCGTGTGGCGGCAGAGAACGGCTACTGTATGCCCCAGGTGGATCTGTCCGACGTCATTGACATCGTGGAGGGCCGCCACCCGGTGGTGGAGAAAGCGGCCAAGACCACCCTCTTTGTCCCCAACGACGCCCATATGGACGGCAGGGACGACCTGTGCGCCATCATCACCGGCCCCAACATGGCAGGTAAATCCACCTATATGCGCCAAGTGGCCCTCATCGTCCTTATGGCCCAGATGGGCTCCTTTGTCCCCGCCAAGTCGGCCCGCATCGGCATCGTCGACCGGGTCTTCACCCGCATCGGCGCCAGCGACGACCTGTCCGCCGGAGCCTCCACCTTTATGGTGGAGATGAACGAGGTGGCGGAGCTTCTGAAAAATGCCACCAGCAAGAGCCTTCTCATTCTGGACGAGATCGGCCGGGGCACCTCTACCTACGACGGTATGGCCATTGCCCGGGCGGTGCTGGAATACTGCGCCGACAAAAAGCGCCTGGGGTGCAAGACCCTCTTCGCCACCCACTACCATGAGCTGACGGTGCTGGAGGGGGAGATCCCCGGGGTGAAGAACTACAACATCGCCGCCAAGAAGAAAAAGGACGACGTGCTTTTTCTGCGCAAGATCGTCCCCGGCCCGGCGGAGGCCAGCTACGGCATCGAGGTGGCCAAGCTGGCGGGGGTGCCCGACAAGGTCATTTCCCGGGCAAAGGCCATCCTGGAGGAGCTGGAGACGGAGGGGGGCCAAACCATTGGGGCCGTAAGAACGGGAGGGAGTGGCCCGGCGGCTGCTGGGACGGGTGCCCCCGTTTGGGACGGCGATTTGGACGGCGAGGCCCAGTTCTCTTTGGAGGACATGGGAGCCTTGGCCCTGGCGGACAAGCTCCGGGCGGTGGACGTGGATACGCTCACTCCCATCGAGGCTATGAACCTCATTTATCAGTGGAAGAAAGAGCTGTAAAACGTACAACTGCACGGGGAAAAACGTACAACAACTGGCTCAAAATGCGCGAAAACAGGGCAGAAATGAGCGAAAATGGGCCTGTTTTGGACTTGTTTTGAAGATGCCGGAAGGAAAGGGGGCGGCCGCGTGTTCCGCCGCGCATGGAAAACTGAAATGACCGCTTCCGAGCGGAACAGGGGACTGGTGTTCTTTCTTCTCTATCTGCTGGTGTTCCCCCGCCTGAACGCATGGGCCCAGCGGGTCATCTCCGGGGACGGGGAGGCTTTGGTGGCGGAGGCCAACGTGCTCTATTACGCCCTCCTGTTCACCCTGGCCCTCCTCCTTTTCTGGAGCTTTTTGAAAAAGGACTTCCTGGAGCTTATGAATTGGCTGCCGGAGAACCTTTTCGGTGTGGTGGTGGGCCTTCTGCTGGCGGGGGGGCTCCACCTGCTGGCCCGGCGGCTTCCTTTCCCGGTGGCCGACCCCATCGGCGCCCAATATGCCGCCGAGTACGCCGCCGCCCCGGTGCCCACCCTGACCCTGGTGGTGCTCCTCATCCCCCTGGTGGAGGAGGTGCTCTTCCGGGGGCTCATCTTCGGCAATCTTCGGGGCTACAGCCACCCGCTGGCCTATCTGGTGTGCATTCCCCTCTATGCCCTGGCCCAGGTGTGGCGGTACGCTCTGGACTTTTCCGATCCCCGCTATCTGCTTCTGGGCCTTCTCTACCTGCCCATGTCGGCGGCCCTCACCTGGTGCTATGACAACGGCGGCAGTGTGTGGAGCGGCGTGGCCCTCCACGCCGGGCTCAATGCCCTTATCCTCTTCACCGCTTAGAAAGGAAGGCGAACGGTATGCCCCATATTGAGCAGCTCTCGGCCCATGTGGCCGACCTCATCGCCGCCGGCGAGGTGGTGGAGCGGCCCGCCAGCGTGGTGAAGGAGCTCTGCGAGAACGCTGTGGACGCGGGGGCCGGGACGGTCACCGTGGAGATACAGAATGGCGGCATGACCCTTATCCGGGTCACCGACGACGGCTGCGGCATCGCCCCCGAGGAGGCCCCCACCGCCTTCCTTCGCCACGCCACCAGCAAGATCAAAAACGAATATGACCTGGAGGCTATCGGCACTTTGGGCTTTCGAGGCGAGGCTTTGGCGGCCATCGCCGCCGTCTCCCGGCTGGAGCTGCTCACCCGCCGGGCCCAGGACAAGCTGGGCACCTCCCTTACCCTGGAGGGGGGCGTGGTGCTGGGCCAGGAGGAGGCGGGGTGTCCCCTGGGCACCACCCTGCTGGTGCGTGACCTCTTTTACAACACCCCCGCCCGGCTGAAATTTATGAAAAAGGACGCGGCGGAGGCCGCCGCCTGCCTGGCGGTCGTCCAGCGGCAGGCCCTGGCCCGGCCGGAGATATCCTTCAAATTCATCAAGGACGGCAAGCAGGAGCTGCTCACCCCCGGGGACGGCCAGCTGCGCTCCGCCCTATACGCCGTACTGGGCCGGGAGCTGGCCCTGGGCTTTGCCCCGGTCTCCGGCAGCGGCGAGGACGTCAAGGTCACCGGCTTTGTCTCCCTGCCCACCTGCTGCCGGGGCACCAGAGGCTACCAGTTCTTTTTTGTCAACGGCCGCTGGGTGAAGAGCGCCGCCCTTACTGCCGCATTGGAGCAGGCCTACGCCAACCAAAAGATGGTGGGCAAGTTCCCCGGCTGTGTGCTCCACCTGGAGCTGAAGCTCAACGGGGTGGATGTGAACGTCCACCCCACCAAGCAGGAGGTAAAGTTCGGCCAGGAACGGGCCGTCTTCTCGGCGGTCTACTACGCCGTCCTCTCCGCCTTGGGCGCGGACAAGTCCCGGCCCGCCGTGGTGGTGGGCCAGGCGGCGAAGCCCATCATCGAGGGAAAACAGACCTCCCTGCCCCTCCATGATTTTACCGCACCCAGGACTGCCCCTGTCCCCACGGCCCCGCCGTCCCGGCGGGAGGAAGTCAAGCCAGCGGTACAGCCTGTCTCCGCCCCGGCAAAGCCCGGGGTGGAGCTCCCCGTCCCGGTAGAGGAGGCCAGACCGGCGGCGCCTGTCCGCCCGGCGGCTCCGGCCCCCATTCCCGCGGCGGCGTCTGTAAGACAGGAGGAGGCCCCAAAACAGGCCCCGGCCCCGGCGCCTTCTCCCCCCTCCCCTGCCCTTGTGGAGGAGGAGAAGCAGGAGACGCCCTGGCGCATCGCCGGGGAGCTGTTCCACACCTACATCATCGTGGAGCAGGGGGACAAGGCCCTGCTCATCGACAAGCACGCCGCCCACGAGCGGATGAACTTCGACAAAATGCGCGCCCAGGACTATCTGCCCATGTCCCAGACCCTGCTGACCCCGGTGGTCTTCACCCCCGCCCCCGAGGAGGCGGCGGTGCTGCTGGAGCACGGGGAGGAGCTGGACAGGCTGGGCTTCGACATCAGCGACTTCGGCGGCGGCTCCCTGGCGGTGCGCAGTGTGCCCGACTACGTCTCCCTGGGGGATGTGGAGGCCACCCTCACCGAGATCGCCGGGAAGCTGGCCATTACAGGCTCCACCGGCTACCAGGAGCGGCGGGACGATATCCTCCACACCATGGCCTGCAAGGCGGCCATCAAGGGAGGCTGGAAGTCCGGGCCCCAGGAGCTGGAGCGGGTGGCAAAAGCGGTGATGGCCGGGGAAGTGAAATACTGCCCCCACGGCCGCCCTGTGGCCATCGAGCTGACCCAAAAGCAGCTGGAAAAACAGTTCAAGCGCTCCTGACAAAAATCGACGTTTTTTGACCTGAAATTGGTATATTATGGTAACATTCTAACAGAGAAAGGAATGTTCCATATGTCCAGAGCCAATGACCTGCAAGACCTGTTTCTCGCCCGTGCCCGCCGCGCCCAGGAGTGCGTCACCCTGTTTTTGATGAACGGCTTTCAGATGCGGGGCATCATCACCGGCTTTGACGCCTTCGTGGTGGTGCTGGACACCGACGGGAAACAGCAGATCATCTATAAGCACGCCATCTCCACCATCGTTCCCACACACCCTGTTGATCTGACTCCTGATGTGAATACATAAGCCATACGGAAAGAGAGAACCCCCATGAAGCAAGGTGCCCTTCTCAACAAAATACTGATGTTCCTCTTCTTCGCCGCCATCCTGGCCTATTTTGCCGGGGCGGCCTGGCGGGGGCTGCGGGATCCCTACCCCACGGTGCAGGCCTACAACTACGCCGTGGATGACACGGTGGAGACCGCCGGGTATCTGATCCGCCAGGAGCAGACCATCTACGGCTCCGGCAGTATCGTCCGGCTCATCCCTGCCGAGGGGGAGAAGGTGCACGCCGGGGCCACGGTGGCCTACCTCTACGCCGACCAGCTCTCCCTGGAGCGATCCCAGCGGCTGGAGGATCTTCAGGCGGAGACCGCCCAGCTCACCCAGGCCATTGCCGCCGCAGGGGAGAGCGGCCAGGAGGAGACCTCCCGGGAGAGGGTCATGGACGCTATGGTGACCCTGCGCGCCAGCGTGGCTGACGGGAACTTCACCCGGCTGGAGAGCCAGACCTCCGCCTTCAAGAGCGCCGTCTACCAGCAGGCCCAGCGCTACGGCGACGCCGGCGCCCTCTCCGAGGCGCTGACCGCCGCCCAGGCGGAGATGGAGAGCCTGCGCTCCCAGACCCAGGATGTGGGCCGGGTCACGGTGGTGGAGAGCGGGGTCTTCTCCGGGCAGGTGGACGGCTATGAGCCCATCCTGACCCCCGACGGCCTGAACGACCTCACCCCCTCCAAGCTGGCGGCCCTGGAAGACCAGGCTGTGCCCGTGGGGGAGGAGAGCCTGGGGAAGCTCATTACGGATACCACCTGGTATTTTGCCTGCACCCTCTCGGAGGAGAACGCCCGACGGCTCACCGAGGGGGGGAAGGTCACCGTCCGTTTCTCCCGGGACTGGGCGGGGGACGTGGATATGACGGTGGAGCGCATCAGCGCCCCGGAGGAGGGCCAGATGGCGGTCATCCTCTCCTCCCACCGCTTTTTGTCCGACGTGACCTTGCTGCGCCGCCAGACGGTGGAGCTGGTTTTTGAGGTGCGCCAGGGCCTTCGGGTGCCCACCGCCGCCGTGCGCATGGAGGAGGGCCAGAGCGTGGTCTACGTCCAGGTGGGGGTGAAGGCGGAGAAGAAGCCGGTGAGCGTACTGGCCCAGGGGGAGGATTTCTACCTGGTGGAGCCGGTGCTGAGCCAGGACGCCGCCGCCAAGGAGGAGAAGCTGGCCCTCCGGGCGGGGGACGCGGTCATCGTGGCCAGCGAGGAGATCTGGGACGGAAAGATCGTAGCATAAAGAGAGAGGAGAATGGGCCATGTCTTTGGAGGAAAACATCCGTCAGGTGAAGGAGAATATCGCCGCCGCCGCCCGGGAGGCGGGCCGGGATCCCGGGGAGGTCACGTTGGTGGCCGCCACCAAGGTGCAGACTGACGACACCGTCCGGGCAGCCATTGCCGCGGGCATCGAGGTGTGCGGCGAGAACCGGGTGCAGGAGATGACCGCCCACCTGGACGCCGACGCCTACGCCGGGGCAAAGCTCCACTTTATCGGCCACCTGCAGACCAACAAGGTCAATAAGGTGGTGGGCCGGGTGGATCTTATCGAGTCGGTGGGCTCGGAACATCTGCTGGAGGCCATCGACAAGCAGGCCGCCAAGCTGGGACTGGTGCAGGATGTGCTCTTGGAGGTCAACGTGGGGGGCGAAGAGAGCAAGTCCGGGGTGGCCCCGGAGGAGGTCATGGCCTTGGCCCGGAAGGCTTTGGAGCTTCCCAACGTCCGGCTGCGGGGGCTCATGGCCATCCCGCCGGTGGCGGGAGAAGATGGAAACCGTGGATTTTTCCGGGAAATGTATCAACTTTTTGTTGACATAAAAACCAAAATAGGCGATAATGAGAATGATATAAATTGCCTGTCCATGGGCATGAGCGGAGATTATATGGACGCGGTACGGGAGGGGGCCACCCTGGTGCGGGTGGGCACCGCCCTTTTCGGCGCCCGGCCTCCTATGCGCCCCAAGGCAGAGTGAGGATAGAATCTACATTAGGAGGAGCCAGCAATGGGACTTTTGGATGAACTCAAGCGGATCGCCCGCCCCTACGAGGACGAGGAAGAGGATTACGACGATTTTGACATGATGGGCACCGGACGGCTGGACCGGACGGAGATCCGCGCCAAGGCCGCCCGGCAGGACACCGCCGGATTCTTTGACACCGACCGCCCGGAGCGCACCGAGCGGGTGGAGCGGCGCAACAACAAGGTGGTGAATATCCACACCACCACCCAGCTCCAGGTGGTGCTGGTGAAGCCGGAGCGGTTCGAGAACGCCGCCGAGATCGCCGACCACCTGCGGGAGAAGCGCACCGTGGTGCTGAACATGGAGGAGACCAGCAAGGACGTGTCCCGCCGCATTCTGGACTTCCTCTCCGGCGCCGCCTACGCCCAGGAGGGCAAGGTGAAGAAGGTGGCGCTCAGCACCTACATCATCACCCCCTACAATGTGGACATCCTGGGGAACCTGCTGGATGAATTGGAAGATAACGGGCTCTACTTCTAAGCGGCACCCCTGAAATACTATAAAAAGAAAGTGTGGGATACATATGCTGACTCCTCAGGAGGTAGCGGAGCACGCCTTTGCCAAGGCGTCCTTTGGCGGCTACAATATGGCTATGGTAGATGAGTTTCTGGATCTGCTCACCGCCGACTACACCACGCTGTACAAGGAGAACGCCACCCTGAAGGCCAAGATGAAAGTGCTGGCCGACAAGGTGGAGGAGTACCGCTCCACCGACGACGCTATGCGCAAGGCCCTGCTCTCCGCCCAGCGGATGGCGGACGACATCGTCAAGGAGGCGGAGAAGACCAAGGTGGAGACCATGGCCGCCGCCGAGCGGGAGGCCCAGGAGCGGGTGGAGGCCCTTCGGGCCGAGACCGAGAGCGAGCAGCTGCGCCTCACCGCCGCCCGGAACGCCACCGCCGCCTACCTCTCCAAGCTGAAGGAGCTTTACCAGCACGAGATGGACTATCTGGCGGGCCTTTCCAAGCTGAATACCGCCCCCGTGAAGCCCGACCCCGTGGCCCGCACTGCCGAGGTCATCGGCGACGCGGTGGAGAAGGCGGTGGAGGAAGTCCCCGAGCCGGAGCCCGAGCCCCTGGAGGACGACCCCCTCTACGAGGAGCTGCGCCGGGGCGTTGTCCACCTCCACGAGGCGGAGGATGAGGACGAAGATGATGACGAGCTTCTGGACGAGGACGACGAGGATGATGACGACGATGAGGACGAGGACGATGACGCCGCCCCCACCCGCCGCATCGACTTCGACAACCTGAAGTTCGGCAAGGACTACGAGATCACCTAAGAGCGGATATAAGAAAGGCCGTCCCGGGAGGGACGGTCTTTTTTTGTGTGGCCCACCCATTGGGGCGGGAAGTTTGAGGACACCTGCCCATTGTAGGGGCGCACATTGTGCGCCCGCTTGTGCCCACCCTCGGGGTGGGGAACCATATGGGGGATATCTTTTCTGGAAAAGATATCCCCCAAACCCCCAGAAAAGCACAAGGGGAGAGGGCGTTTCGATTCGCCCTCTCCCCTTGACCCCTCTCCCCAAACGACCAAAGAGGGGGAACTGCGGTTCCCCCTCTTTGGAAACACCCTCAAGCTCTTCTATTGCAGAAAGTGAGCGGCCACCCCGCACTTCGTAGCGGGGTGGCCGCACCTGCCCCGGCGCCCTAAGACCAATTACGGATTGGTTTCCAGCGCGATGGGGCCGTTTTTCTTTTCAAAGGCGGCAATATGCTGCTGCGCAATAATCTCAATCTCTTTATTGACCGAGCGGCCATTGCTCTTGGCGACCACCTTTAGCTTTGCCATGGTTTCAGGTTCCAATCGCAAAGAATAAACATAGGCTTGCACACCCATACAAATCCCTCCATTTAGATATCAAAATAATATCATATAGGTGCCATTTTCTCAACGATTCAAAAAGACGTCAAAAAGACGTTGACATTTTAACGTCTTTTTGATATCATTTTGAAAAGGAGGTGATATTATGGAAGGAGAAGGAAAAACCTGCGAGACCTGCAAGCATTTTTACCGGCACTACATCCACTGGAGCGGAAAACAATACCGCCCCCTGGACGTGGGCCACTGCGGAGACCCCCGGGCCCGGTACAAGACCATTCACACCCCTGCCTGCTGGCGGCACAAGGAGCGGGAAAAAGCGGCAGGTTAGCGCAAGACCCCGGCGGCATACGGAAAGCCGCCGGGGTCTTTTACTTTTATTGCATTGAAGGCTGTGGAGCCCTTAGCCCTCGGTCTCCACCACATGGGCGCAACGGCCGCACAGCTCGGCATGGTGGCCCTCTGTGCCGATGTGGGCATCGTGGTTCCAGCACCGGGGGCACTTCTCCCCGGCGGCGGGGGAGACCTTCACGGTAAGCCCCTCGAAGAACTCGCCCTGGTAACCCTCTCCCTGGCCCTGAGCCACAGTGACGGCGGAGACGATGCAGATGGCGGCAATGTCTGCCTCATCCATGTGGAGGGCCTCAAACTCCTTCCAGCCCTCGGCGGTGAAGGTGAGGGCCAGGTCGGCGTCCTGATTCTTCTTGACCCCCTGGTCGGCACGGGCCAGCTCCAGGGCCTTGTTCACGTCGTCCCGGAGGGCCATGACCTTGGCCCACTTGGCCTCCTCTTCACCGGAGAGGGCCAGGGCGGGGTCAAAGCCGGGCATATCGTTGAGCAGGACGCTCTCGGCGTTGTCCTCCTTAGCGTGGGGCATGGCGGCCCAAATCTCGTCGCTGGTGAAGGCCAGGATGGGGGCCACCAGCCGGGTCAGGCCGTCCAGGAGCGTGTAGAGGGCGGTCTGGGCGGAGGCGCGGCCCGCCTTGTCCCCGCAGTAGAGCCGGTCTTTGATGATGTCCAGGTAGAAGTTGGACATCTCCACCACGCAGAAGTTGTAGATGGCCCGGTAGGCGATGTGGAAGTCGTAGCTGTTGTAAGCGTCCCGGCAGGTCTTGGAGAGCTTGCCCAGTTGGGCCACCGCCCAGCGGTCCAGCTCCAGCATATCCTGGGGGGCCACCTTCTTGTCCGGGTCGAAGCCCACCAGGTTGCCCAGCATATAGCGGGCGGTGTTGCGGATCTTCAAATACGCCTGGGAGAGCTGTTTCAGAATTTCCGGGGAAATGCGCATATCCTGGGTGTACTCGGCGGAGGCCACCCAGAGGCGGAGGATGTCGGCGCCGTACTGGCTCAAAACGTCGTCGGGGGAGACGGCGTTGCCCAGGGACTTGTGCATGACCTTGCCCTCGCCGTCCACGGTCCAGCCGTGGGTGACGATCTGCTTATAGGGGGCCACGCCATTACAGGCGATGGAGGTGAGCATGGAGGACTGGAACCAGCCCCGGTACTGGTCGCCCCCCTCCAGGTAGAGGTCGGCGGGATACTTCAGGTAGTCCCGGGCGTTGGCCACGGCGGCCCAGGTGGAGCCGGAGTCGAACCACACGTCCATGATGTCGGTCTCTTTGGAGAAATGGGCCTTGCCGCACTTGGGGCAGACGAAGCCCTGGGGCAGCAGCTCAGAGGCATCCTTCTCAAACCACACGTTGGAGCCGTGCTCCCGGAAGAGGGCGGCCACGTGGGCGATGGTCTCGGGGGTGACGATATCCGCCCCGCAGTCGTCGCAGTAGAAGATGGGGATGGGAACGCCCCACACCCGCTGGCGGGAGATACACCAGTCATTGCGCTCGGAGATCATGGAGACCATGCGCTCCTTGCCCCAGCCGGGGTGCCACTGGATGTTGTCGCAGGACTTGACGGCGGCGTCCTTGATGGCGTCCACAGAGCAGAACCACTGCTCGGTGGCCCGGTAGATGATGGGGTGCTTGCACCGCCAGCAGTGGGGGTAGGAGTGGGTGATGTTCTCCTTGCAGAGAAGGAAGCCCTCCTTCTCCAGGTCTTCCACCACCATGTCATTGCCCTTGGCGTAGTATTGGCCGTTGTAGCGCTCGTCGGTCATGATGCCCTTGGCGTTGACGGGGACGGGCACGCCGATGTTGGTGAGGCCCGCCTTGTCATACTGGCGGCAGATGTTGAAGTCGTCGGCGCCGAAGCCGGGGGCGGTGTGGACGCAGCCGGAGCCGGCGTCCAGGGTCACGTGGTCGCCGCAGAGGATGACGCTCTCCCGGTCAAAGAGGGGGTGCTTGGCGGTCATCAGCTCCAGGTCACTGCCCTTGAGGGTGGCCAGCACGGTGCAGGCGGAATAGTCGATGCCGGCGGCCTTGCACACAGATTCCGCCAGCTCCTGGGCCAGGATATAGACCTCGCCGCCCGGGGCCTTGAGGAGCACGTAGTCAAAGGCGGCGTTGACGCAGATGGCAAAGTTGCCGGGGATGGTCCAGGGGGTGGTGGTCCAGATGACGAAGAAGAGCTTGGAAAGGTCGGCGTACTGGCCAAGCTTGCCCTTGTCGTCCCGGACGGGGAACTTCACGAAGATGGTGGTACAGGGGTCGTCCTGGTACTCGATCTCAGCCTCGGCCAGGGCGGTCTGGTCGAAGGGGCACCAGTAAACCGGCTTCATGCCCTTGTAGATAAGGCCCTTCTCCGCCATCTTGCCGAAGACCTCGATCTGGTGGGCCTCGAAGTCGGGCAGGAGGGTGATATAGGGGTTCTCCCACTCGCCCAGGACGCCAAGGCGCTCAAACTGGCCGGACATCCGGCCGATATACTGGGTGGCGAACTCCTTGCACTTGTCCCGGAACTCGGCGGTGGACATCTCCTCCCGCTTCACGCTCTTGTCCTTCAGAACGGCGGTCTCGATGGGCAGGCCGTGGGTGTCCCAGCCGGGGACGTAGGGGGCGTGGAAGCCGGTCATGTTCTTGCTCTTGACGATGATGTCCTTCAAAATTTTGTTCATGGCGGTGCCGATGTGGATGTTGCCGTTGGCGTAGGGAGGGCCGTCGTGGAGGATGAAGGAGGGCTTGCCCTCGTTGCGCTTTACCATCTTGTGGTAGAGGTCTTTCTGCTTCATGGCCTCCAGCATCTCGGGCTCCCGCTTGGGAAGGCCGGCACGCATGGGGAAGTCGGTCTGGGGAAGGTGGACGGTGTTGTTGTAATCCATGGGTATTGTTCCTCCTAAGATCTTATAAAAATTTAATTATACTGAAACACAATGGCCTTACAGGCCCGGCAGAGCATGGCGCGAGGAAATTCATGGCGGGGAAAGGATGTGTTGTCCTCCGTATTATCATCCGGCGGCCGGAGCCGCACAGCGTCCTTGGGGATCCGAAAAACAGGGGTGCCGGTTTTCGTCCAGACAGGATATTTGTGGGTACACAGATAGCCCTCTTCCATCTCTGCGCCGCAATAAGGGCAGGTCAATGTTGTCATCCTCCTCCTCATCCAAACAAAATGCGCCTTTGTCTCCATCAAGAGACAAAGGCGCAAACCTCTGCGGTACCACTCTTTTTGCTCCGGGGATATCCCCGGAACCACTCGGGGGCCTGTAACGGGGCCGGCCGGAGGGGCTTACTGCTGGTTCAGCCCCCCGCTCGAAGGGGATCTTCCCGGCTCCCTTCCCGTCCGCCTTTCACCAAACGGCGGCTCTCTTTGCGGGGTGGGGGAGAGGTACTCGTCCTTCTCAACGCATTGTCAAATTGCATTTTATCCGCTTTTGCGCTGTCTGTCAAGGGGATGTTTGCTGCCCTCGAAGAATGACAAAATTTTGACGAAGTTCGGATCGTGTGCTATACTAAAATTTATAAGAAAAAATGTGTTTGGGCAAATATTTTGCCCCCAAGAACCGCGCAATCAAAAGTTGCGGGGCTGTAAACCCAAAGTGGTTTATTTTGGAAGAGGAGCTTTATAAAATGGGAGGCGGTAGGAAATGAATTTGACGGAAAAACTGATCGAGCTGCGCAGGAAAAGCGGGCTGACCCAGCAGGAGCTGGCGGAGGCAGTGAACGTCTCCCGGCAGGCGGTCTCCCGGTGGGAGATGGGGGACGCCCTTCCCTCCACCGAGAACTTGAGATATTTGAGCGGCCTGTACCACGTTTCTTTTGATTACTTACTGAATGACAGTGCCACAGAGCCGGAGGCGCCGCCGAAGGAGGCGGCCCGGAGCCTTCCCTGGAAATGGATCGCTCTTCTGCTGGCGGGGGCTCTGCTCCTGACGGCGGCCTTCTGGTGGGTGAGTTCCGTTCATAGAGCGAAGGAGGACGAGGGAAAGCCCATACCTATCGAGGATCTGGAGCAAAAGAGAATCGCCCCGGAGGACGAGGAGGACGGGTTTTCCTTAGAGGATCTGTAAATTCTACGGATGGGTCTTGTGTTGATCTGCGCCATGGCAGTCAACGGCTTTTCCCTCCCTGTGTCGGCGGCCAATGTGGAGCCGGACTTCGGCACCTTTTCCCTGGATGTGGCCCGGGCCACCAACAGGTTCAGCATGACGGTCTCCGCCAACAAGCTCAAGCGGGCTGACAGCAGCTTTTCCCTGTCCGCGGGCGAGGTCGTGACCATCAACGCAAGCTACACCCCCGCTTCGGCCAGCGTGGACTTTGGTCTCATCGACTCTGACGGTGTGTTCCACTATATCAATGTGAAAAGCGGAAGCATCAATCAGGGGATCACAGTGGACAAGAACGGTCAGTACACATTGGCAGTTTGCAACAACTCTTCTTCGGAAATCGCTGTCTCTGGGTTCGTAAATTACTAAAAATAGGAGGTAGTCCCGATGAAAAAGCGTTTGGTGAGTATCCTTTTGGCCGTGGCTATGTGCATGGGATTGGCTGTTCCGGCGGTGGCGGTGGAGCCACAGGAAGATGTGTGGTTGGTTCAGGTGGATGGCGAGATGGTAGAGGTTCGCTCCTATGACAAAGATGGCATTCCTTATATTTCTGTTGACGGACAGGAATTCTATCTCGTAGGTAACGAAATCTTTTGTGATGAGGAGAAGATGGCCACTATCGGTGGTGACAGCTCAAGCGGTATTATGCCGTTGACTGGATGGCTGCACCAAGAAAATTGTCCCTATGGGACTCGATATGAGTACAATAAGCACATTGAGAGTGCGGATAAGATCCATGATATCAAGTTTGAACAAGCAATTTCTTTATATGGTGCAAAAGCGCTTCTTGCGGCTGTTACCCTTGCGTGCAAATTGATGACTCCGAATCTATATGATATTTTCGCTAAAGATTTTTTTGACGATATTCAAAAGGCCCTTAAGAATACCACCGCTTTTGGTGATGCAACAGCGCTTTATGCCAAAGAACGAGTTTTTGCGCACGATACACTTGGAAGCATATACAGGATGAATATATTTATTCTGTATAAGGATAAGGCATTAACATCTCCAGTGGAAAGTAATGCGGTTCATACCTACTACTCTGTCTGGGCGTAACAAATCACGATCACCCCGGCATCGGTAACGATGCCGGGGTGATCACAAGGAACGAAGGGGGTATAAAGAATGAAGCTAAGTGTATTCCTCTTGGCCTGTTTGGGAATTGGCATTGCGGGACAGGTCTATTTCGGCCAGTTCACAATCAATATCTGGGGCTTTTTGCTGGTGATATGTATGGTTTACTCCCCCATCGGTCACAAGCTGGCAAAAAAATATACGAGCTGGCGTGAAAAGAACACCTCCAAACTTTTTCATTTCCTGTGCAGCGGAACTTTCTTTGCGGTGGCGGGGATCCTGGTGGTCTACTTTATGCCTGGCGCCTCGGAGTGGCCTGAACATAAGTTGTTGATTATTTTGAGATGTGTTTTGGAATTTACGTTTGAGCTGGGCTTTTTTATATGGTATCGCGCGGACTTGGAAAAAAGAAAGGCACAGGAGGGGAAAAGGGACGATTGAAGCTTCAAACGCCCCCTCTGCCTCACGGAAAGACCAACAAGAACGGCCGGTACACCTTGGCAGTTTGCAACAACTCTTCTTCGGAAATCGCTGTCTCTGGGTTCGTAGATTACTTAAAATAGGAGATAGTCCCAATGAAAAAGCTTTCTGGGAACCTTTTTGGGGTCGGCATCTTGGGAAATGTGCTCCTTCAAGTATCTATTCTATGTTTTGACGTTCCCCGGAATAGGCTGACGCTGACACTCGCCATTCTTTTTCTGACCCTTACTATCCTTTCATTTTTGCTCAATAGACGATAATATCTTGAGGGTACGGGGGACACAGGGCCGGCTCTTTTGCCCTGCGGCGAAGCGGAGGGGCGCTTGCGTACGCAAGCGTCCCTCTTTTTGTCCCTGTCTTGCGGGGAAGGGGGGCGGATGCTATAATTTGAGAAAAGGGGTGATGGGATGAAAGGGATATTGCGGGGCCTGACAGCCCTTTTGCTGGGGGCGGCGCTGCTGGTGGGGACGGCGGCGGGGGCCGCCTTCTACGATGTGCCCGCCGGGGCATGGTATGAGGATATGGTGGAGGATATGGCGGCCCGGGATATTCTCAAGGGCTTTCCCGACGGGGGATTCCACCCGGAGGAGCCCATTTCCGCCGCCCAGTTCGTCACCATCGCCGCCCGGTGCGCCGGGGCGGAGAGCCAGTCCGCCGCCGGGAGCCACTGGGCTGCCGGGGTCATGGAGCAGGCCCTTCAAAAGGGCTGGTACGACTGGGACGAGCTGCCCCCCACCGGGGAGGGCTGGGAGGAGCCCATCGCCCGGCAGCTGGCGGTGAAAATTTTGATGAAAGCCCTCCTGCCCGGGGCGGAGTACGACTACAACCGGGATTCGGCCAGGCTGAAGGACTTTGCCGCTCTCAACGGCCGCTATTACGACACCACCCTGGCCGCCGTGGCTGCCGGGGTGGTCACCGGGGACGGGGAGGGGAATTTCCGGCCCCTGGACGGCCTTACCCGGGCGGAGGCCTGCGCCCTCTTCAGCAGGGGCCTGACAGTGGCCGCCGGAGGGGCGGCTGCAGCCCCACAGCCCACCGTGACCCCGCCCCCGGAGCCTGTGACCACGGCGGAGGGGGGCGTGAGCCAAAACGGTTGGCTCCAGGTCATCGGTACCCAGCTGTGCAACGAGGCGGGGGAGCCCATCGCCCTCCACGGCATGAGCAGTCACGGCCTTCAGTGGTACGGCCAGTTTGCCTCCTCCCGGAGCGTCGCCAACACCGCCGCATATGGGGCCAACGTCTTTCGGGCGGCCATGTACACCGGGGAGGGGGGCTATCTCGACCAGAAAGAGACCATGAAGGAGCGGGCCTTCGCGGCGGTGGACGCCGCCATTGAGAATGATATGTACGTCATTCTGGACTGGCACATCCTCTCCGACGGCGACCCCATGACCTGGGTGGAGGAGGCGGAGGGCTTTTTCACCCGGGCGGCGGAGCGGTACAAGGACAGCCCCAACGTCCTCTATGAAATTTGCAACGAGCCCAACGGCGGCGTGACCTGGGAAGGGAACGTGAAGCCCTATGCCGAAAGGCTGGTCTCCGCCATCCGGGCCGCCGCACCCCGGAGCGTCATCCTCATTGGTTCCCCCACCTGGAGCCAGGACATCCACCTGGCGGCGGCCGACCCGGTGGAGGGGGTGAACCTGATGTACACCCTCCACTTCTATGCCGGGACGCATGGAAAAGAGCTGCGGGAGCGCATGGACGCCGCTCTGGCCTCGGGCCTGCCCCTCTTTGTCTCTGAGTGGGGCACCAGCCGGGCTGACGGAAGCGGCGGGGTGTTTCTGGAGGAGAGTCAGGTCTGGCTGGACTTTCTGGAGGAGCGGGGCATCAGCTGGTGCAACTGGTCGCTGTGTGACAAGAACGAGACCTCCGCCGCACTCCGGCCGGGGACAGACCCGGCGCTGCCCTGGACGGAGGACGACCTGACCGAGTCGGGGAAATTCGTCTTTTCACGGTTTTGAGAAAAAGAGGGGTCGGTCAAAATACATAAAATGAAAAAATATTTTTTCTGTGGCGCAATGGCCCTTTTGCTCCTTTGCTTTGCGGTATGCATCTATTTAACCGCCAGACAGGAGCCTGCGCCGGCCTGGGAGTGCCCCCTTGCTGTGATGTATGAAGATATTTGCTATACCTACTCCGGCTCCAAGACGTTCTCCTCCCTTGATGGAATGGAGCAGGCGGGGACGGTGCAGAGCGCTGTGTCCAGCACCCAGATGCCGAAGGAAAACGATCAGACCAATGTAGAACTGCTCCTGGGCCAGACCATCTGGGAAAAGGACGGACTTCTCTACATCCAGCCCGACGGAGAGCAGACCTATTGGGTGTTCAGCCCGAAGACCGACCAATAAGAAGAGGGACGCTTGCGTAGGCAAGCGTCCCTCTGATTTTGTTTGAAAACCGGGGGTCACTCCAGCTGGAACTGGCCGGTGTAGAGCTGGTAGTAGCGGCCCTGCTCCTCCAGGAGCTGGGCGTGACTGCCCTTCTCCTCGATCTGGCCGTGCTCGATGACCACGATGCAGTCGGAGTTGCGTACGGTGGAGAGCCGGTGGGCGATGACGAACACGGTGCGGTTCTCCATGAGGGCGTCCATGCCCTTCTGGATGAGGGCCTCGGTGCGGGTGTCGATGGAGGAGGTGGCCTCGTCCAAAATCATCACCGGGGGGTCGGCCACGGCGGCCCGGGC
>CANEAY010000016.1 GCA_947425785.1 uncultured Pseudoflavonifractor sp.
TCTTTACCGGATCGATCTTGATCTCTGTCGTGTCCGGTACCTGCTTCACGCAGACAAGTATATTCATAGGTTCTTTCTCCTTTTTTATATAACATTTTGAAAATTGTGCTCATCCACCAGGATAAATTCCTTCGCGGAAAATCCGGTGGTATCCGCACAGCGAGCCATACAGCCGCACACTACAAAGACCCGTTCATAAGAAACGCCGGGCCGGGCGGCAGAGAGCTTTTCTCCCAGCGTCTTCTCAAGCCTTTTTACCGCTGCCGCCCGGTCATACCTTGGGTTGCAGCCGCCGCAGTACTTTACCGCATATTTTGACATATCAGTTTTCCTCGTGGGACAAAAGCCTGCGGGCAAAGTCCAGCAATTCCGGAGAGACCTGATGAAACAGCTCCACCCGTGTGATCTCCGGCAGCCGCGCTTTTAAGGTGTCTTCTATCAGCTGCCGGGTGCCCAGATCCGCAGAGGGGCAGCCGGCACAAGCCCCCAGCAGCTCTACCGTCACAACACCCTTCTCACCACAGTCCATCAACGTTATACTGCCGCCATGAGCGGCCAGGTAGGGACTAATGGCCTCATCCAACACAGCCTGTACTTTTTTCCGCAGCTCTTCCATGTACTTAAGACACCTCAAATCATAATGTTCTGCCGCTTTGCCTCCCAAGTCAGCTCTTCCCGGAATTTGGGGTGGGCAATGGCGATCAGGGCTTTGGCGCGCTGGGAGAGGGTCTTGCCCCGCAGCTTGGCTATACCATACTCCGTAACAATGTGATCCACATCGTTTTTATGGGTCGTCACAATGGCTCCAGGTGTCAGGATAGGTTTGATCCTGCTGATGCTGTCTCCCTTCGCGGTAGAAGTGAATGCAATAAAGCTTTTTCCTCCGGGGGAAAGTACTGCCCCTCGTACATAGTCCGCCTGGCCGCCGGAACCGGAGATATGCCGCGTCCCCACAGACTCCGCACATACCTGCCCATAAAAATCTACCTCCAGCGCCGCATTGATGGAAATGAAATTGGGGTGCTGGGCGATGACCGCCGGGTCATTGACATAGTCCACCGGCAGCATTAGCAGGGAGGGGTTGTCGTCCATATAATCATACATACGTTGAGAGCCGAAGGCCAGAGTCGCCACCGTCTTCCCCCGATTCAGGGGTTTGCACTCATTCGTCACCGCACCGCACTCCAACAGTTCTATCATACTGTCTGTGAGCAGTTCGGTATGGATGCCCAGATCATGCTTATCCTGCAAGGCCAAGCCCACCGCTTCAGGAACAGCTCCCACGCCCAACTGGAAGGTAGCCCCGTCTGGGACTTCCGCTGCGATCAGCTCACCGATGATTTTGCTGACAGGGTCGATCTCTACAGGCGGCATAACGGGAAGTTGGGCAGTGTGCTCACATAGAGCCGTCACCTTGGAAATATGGATCTGCGGGGCGGACAGAGTCCTGGGCATTTGGGGATTGACCTCCAGGTAGATCCGTTTCGCCTTTTGAAAAATAGCCTCACTATAGGAAGCGGAACAACCGGCGGAAAAGTAACCGTGCCTGTCCATGGGGGACACGCAGGCCAGTACAGCGTCCACATGGGAGAACTGACGCATTAAGCTGGGGGCATCCCTGTAGTAACAGGGCACCAGATCACCCCATCCCTCATTGACCGCCATTCTCATTCCCGCACCGGAAAACCAACTCACAGGGGTAAGGCCTTTGGCCGCCTCTGGCGTCAGTGCACTGGTAGGAAGCAGATCCAGCATACTATTCCAGTGCACTCCGTGGATCTTTCCTTCCGCGGCTCTTTTTCCCAACGCCTCCATAATGGCAGGAGGGATAGCCGCAGAAATATCGGTATAACAATTCCAGCCGGAGCGGATCCTGGCCGCAACAGCTTCCGCTGTGGTCTTCTTTTGCTCGTACAGCTTCTGATCCTGATGGTTCATGGCTCACCCCCTCAAGACCTGTTTTGCAATTACAATTTTTTGGATCTCGCTGGTGCCCTCGTAGATACGCAGGATACGGGCATCCCGGTACATCCGCTCAATAGGATAGTCCTTCATATAGCCATAGCCGCCGTGGAGCTGAAGGGCCAAATCGCAGACATAGGTCGCTGTCTCAGCGGCATAGTACTTGGCCATGGAGGCATATTGGGATACATCCCCCTCCCCGTTTTGCCGCTTACTGGCGGCCTCCAGCATCAGCAGCCGGGCACATTCTGTTCGGGTGGACATATCGGCGATATACCACTGGAGGCCCTGATTGGCGGAGATCGGCTTACCAAACTGGATGCGTTCCTTGGCGTACTTTACACCCTCCTCCAACGCTCCCTGGGCCAGTCCCACGGACTGGGCCGCGATCCCGATCCGCCCGCCGTCCAGACCGCTCATAGCGATCTTAAAGCCGTCGCCCACCTGGCCCATAACGGCACTTTCCGGGACTCGGCAGTCCTCCAACACCAGCTCGGAGACCGCCGCCCCCCGCATTCCCATTTTTTCCTCCGTTTTTCCCAGGGAAAGACCCGGGGTGTCACGCTGCACCAAAAAGGCGGTCATGCCGCCGCGGGTTCCCTTTTCCACATCGGTCAAGGCGATGATGACAAAGTGATGTCCCTCTTCGGGGCCAAAGTTGCTGATAAAGCACTTGGTGCCGCTCAGGATAAAATGATCGCCATCCTTGACCGCCTTGGTCTTTAAGCCTCCGGCATCGGAACCAGCACCGGGCTCGGTGAGACAGAATGCACCCAGTTTTCCCTCCACTGCCGCGGACAGGAATTGCTGCTTTTGTTCCTCACTGCCATTTCGAAGAATGATGTCGTTTACCAGCAGATGAACTGCCACGATCTCCGCCGTACTGGCACAGCAGCGGGATATCTCGGAGATAGCCAGCACTTTGCAGATCTCATCCATACCGGCGCCGCCATATTCCTCCGGGATATTCAGCCCCATGATGCCCATCTCAGTCAGCGCCGTGATCGTCTCCAGTGGAAATCGACCTGTCTTGTCTACTTCATCTGCCTTGGGCCTGATCTCCTTCTCCGCAAACTCCCGCACCATATCGCGGATAGACATTTGATCTTCTGTAAAAGTAAACACTGCCGATCCACTCCCTTTTCTTTACTGAAACTTAGCGTTTCGCTTTTCCAAAAATGCCGTCATACCTTCCTTTTGGTCTGCTGTGGAAAAGGCAGAAGAGAAGAGCTGCCGCTCCAGCTGCAGGCCCTCTGCCAGCGGCAGTTCTACTCCCTGATATATGGCCTGTTTACCCAGGGCTATGGCGCTGCCGCTGTTTTTTCCCACCGCACGGGCAAGCTCCAAACAGGCGTCCATCAAGGCCTCTGGTTCCACCACTCGGTTGACAAGGCCAATAGAGAGGCACTCGTCGGCCCTGCACTGCCGTCCGGTAGTAAGCAGTTCCAGGCTCATGCCCAGCCCCACCAGCCGGGGCAGCCGCTGGGTCCCGCCGAAGCCGGGGATAACCCCAAGTCCCGACTCCGGGATGGCCATACGGGCTTTGGCGGAGGCAATGCGGATATCGCAGGCCAAGGCCAGCTCACAGCCGCCTCCCAGGGCAAAACCGTTGACAGCGGCAATGGTCACCTTGCTCATAGAGGCCACCCGATCCATGGTTCGGTGGCCGATTTGTGTGAATGTCATAGCCTCCTCCGGCGTCATTGTCCGCATGGAGGCAATGTCCGCGCCTGCCACGAAGGCCTTTTCCCCGGCCCCAGTGATGATGACAACCTTGATGTCCACCGCCTGATCCAGCTCATCCATCGCCTGATAGAGGGCTGTCAACACATCGGGATCCAAGGCGTTAAGGGCCTGTGGGCGGTTGATGGTCACCAGGGCGATCCCAGGCTCCAGTTCTTTGCAGAGAACCAATTTTTCCATGTGAGTTCCCTCAATTATAGGTGTAGAAACCCCGGCCCGTCTTCTTGCCCAGCCAGCCGGCCTTCACATACTGCCGCAGCAGAGGACAGGGGCGGTACTTACAGTCGGCATAACCGGTATAAAGGGTCTCCATGATCGCCAGAACGGTATCCAAACCGATGAAGTCTGCCAACTGGAGAGGCCCCATGGGATGGTTCATGCCCAATTTCATTACCGTGTCAATGTCCTCCACACTTGCTACACCCTCATAGAGACTGTAGATGGCCTCGTTGATCATCACCTGGAGGACCCGGTTGGAAATAAAGCCGGGCACATCCCGCACCTCTACCGGGGTCTTGTTCAGAGCCTCGCTCTCCGCCTTGATGGCGGCGTAGGTCTCATCAGAGGTGGCCAGGCCCCGGATGATCTCCACCAGCTTCATCACAGGCACCGGGTTCATAAAGTGCATACCGATGACCTTCTCCGGCCGCCTGGTGACGGCGGCGATCTCGGTAATGGGCAGGGAGGAGGTGTTGGAGGCCAGGATACAGGAGGGCTTGCAGATCTCATCCAGGTTTTTGAACACCTTGCTCTTGATATCCATGTTCTCCACAATGGCCTCCACGACCAAATCGCAGTCAGCGGCGTCATGCTGGTCGGTGGAGGGGATCAGGTTGGCCAGAGTCTGGGCCTTCTGCTCCTCGGTGATCTTGCCTTTGGAAACATCTTTATCCAAGAGTTTCTCAATGAAGGCCAGGCGGCTTTTGACGATGTCCATATTCACATCGTTGAGGTAGGTCTTGCGTCCGGCGGCGGCCATGACCTGGGCGATGCCGCCCCCCATCTGACCGGCGCCAATGACCATAACAGTGTTGATACTCATTTTCCGTCCTTCCCCCTTATTCCACTTCGATCCAGACTGCGTCGCCCTGGGCCATACCGGAGCAGATGGCACACACGCCGGACTTCCGGCCCCGGCGCTTGAGCTCGTAGATCATGGTCATCAGGATACGGGCGCCGGTGGCGCCGATGGGATGGCCCACTGCCACGGCGCCGCCGTTGACGTTGACCTTCTCATCCATCTCCGCTTCCGTCATACCCAAGACCCCCAAACAGGACACCAGGGGGACAGCGGCAAAGGCCTCGTTGATCTCCATTAGGTCAAAGTCCTTCAGGGTTAGGCCGTTTTTGTCCATCAGCTTCTGGATGGCCAGCCCAGGGACAGTAGCGATATATCGGCTGTCCCGGGCCGATTGGGCGTAACCCTTGATGGTGGCCAGAATTGGCGCACCCAGCTCCATGGCCTTTTCCCGGCTCATGATGACCACAGCAGAGGCGCCGTCATTTGTGCCAGGGGCATTGCCCGCAGTGACTGTGTTCTCCGGGTCAAAAATAGGGGGCAGCTTAGCCAGAGCCTCTATGGTGGTCTCCGGGCGGGGGGCTTCATCTTTGTCTACTACGGTAACGGCGCCCTTCTTGCCCTTGACCTCCACAGGAAAGCGCTCGGCATCGAAAACGCCCTTTGCCTCACCTTCCGCCCACTTTTTTTGACTGCGCAGAGCCCAAGCGTCCTGCATTTCCCGGGTCACTTGGTACTCCTTAGCCACAAAACCGCCGTGAACACCCATATGCACGTCATACTGGGGACACCATAGACCGTCGTTGACCATGGCATCCTCCAGCTGGACATTGAACATACGGGCGCCCCAGCGGGTGTCCCGGGCCAGATAGGGTGCGTTGGACATGCTCTCCATACCGCCCGCCACGATCACATCGGCATCCCCGGCCTTGATCATCTGGGCTCCCAGAGTGACCGCTTTCAGAGCGGAACCGCAGACCTTGTTGATGGTGACGACCGGCACCTCACAGGGGATACCGGCTTTAAAGGATGCCTGACGGCCGGGGACTTGGCCCTGGCCGGCGGCCAGGACGGTACCATAGACCACCTCATCCACCTGTTCACCAGTAATATTGGCCCGCTTCAGGGCCTCCTTCATAGCCAGGCCACCCAAATCGCTGGCCTTTAGGTTCTTCAGTCCGCCGCCGAATTTACCGAAGGGTGTTCGGGCAGCAGAGACGATGACAACTTCTTTCATATTGATAAGCGCTCCTTTATATTGTAAGCTCTCGGCGTCTAAACCAGCACGTACCGGCCTTCTTTGCGCCTGGGCGCTTTTGGCTCAGCCGTTGTATACCCCAGTGTGACCACCGCCATCAGCGCCCCATGCTCCGGCGCAAAAGCCCTGCGAAGCTTCTCGTCCATCCCCGCCTCCAGCGGTGCGGTAAGCCAGCAGCTGGCAATGTTTTTCTCCCAGGCTGCCAGCAAAATATTCTCAATGGCGGCAGCGACGCTTTGCGCAATAGAGTTGGCGGTCTTTGTGTACTCCGGCTTCTCCTGAAACACAAGCAGGCAGACCGGCGCCCCTCCCAGTTTGCGGATAAAGGCCGTGGTCTCTTGCACCACCTCAGGGTGCTTTGAAAACTGGCTCTCCAGGGTAGGGATCAGTTTTTCTGATACCTGCCCCATCACAGCGCACAATCTCTTCATCTGCTCCGGGGTTCGGATGGCCACAAAAAACCAGGGCTGAAGATTGACGGCGGAAGGGGCGCAGCAGCCACATTCCAGGATGTCCACCAGGTCTTCCTCGCTGATCGGTGTGTCGGAATAGGTACGCACACTGCGTCGGGTCTTAATCGCTTCCTTCACGTTCATAGGACATCTCTCCTCATGTTGGTAATAAGGCTCCGCTCCCTGGAGCGGAGCCTTATTTTGCTTATCAGCCGTTGTTCGCTGATCTGATCCCAGCAATGCGCTTGGCGATTTCCTTTTTCATCGCGAAATTGCCCTGACGAGTGATCATGACCTTTTGGGCCTGGGGAGACCCGGCGCCATGCATGGACTCGGTTCGGTAGCCCACCGCCGCAGTGCCCAAAGCCAGGTTTTCACACAGACGCAGACAGCGCAGACGGTCCTCGGCACTGACGTCACAGCCCACCAGATACTTCTCTACGTACTTGCCCACCTCGGGACTCTTCAGGTCGGCTTCCGACGGGGCAGTGACCATAATGCCGCCGGCAATGTCCTCCATAAGCCGCACGATCTCATAGGGATAACGGGTCACGTTCAGCTTACACACGTTGGCCAGGAGCAGATCCACCATGTAGTTGCCCGCCTTGGTCTGCCAGGCCTCGGCGCCAGAGGCGATACCCAAACCGTACAACTGCTCATTGAGCTGGGTCATCTCCACCAGTTTGTCCTTGATGTGGCTGGCCGTCTCGGTACCGTTATACTGGGCAATGAGAGCCGCGGCACCAATGACCACATCGCCTACCCCGGACTTGCATCCGCCGTAGCTGTTGCGGTGGCCGGCGGCAAAGAGCTCCACCAGCATACCAGCGAAGTCCACCTCACCATTGAGGAAGATATTCTCATTGGGTACAAACACATGGTCAAAGATCGTTAAAGCCTCGATACCACCGTAGGCCGCGTTGCCTAGATCGATGTCTGCGCCCTCTTCCAATTTCCGGGTATCGCAAGACTGCCGTCCCACGATCATGGTGATGCCGGGGGTATCCAGAGGAATATGGAAGGCAATGGCATAGTCCTCCTGGCCGGGCCGCATGGCCTGGGTGGGAAGTACCACCACCTCATGGGCATTGGTGATGCCCGTAAGGTGGCACTTGGCTCCGTTGACTACCACGCCGTCAGGGCGGCGCTCCACCACATGGACATATAGATCCTTGTCCTGCTCATCCCCGCCGATCTTGGCGCCGCGGCTGCCCTTGGGATCGGTGAGAGCGCCGGCCACGATCAGATCCTCATCCTGACAGCGGATAAGGAACTTCTTGAAGTTGTCAAAGTATTTTGTGCCGTACTTCTCGTCGATCTCATAAGTAGTGGGGTAGAATGCGTTGGCCATGTCCATCATCACACACCGCTGAAAGCAGGAACCGGTACGTTGGCCCATGAGCCGCTGCATTTTAGTCTTTTTGTTCAGATCCTCTTTGGAAGCGTAGATATGATTGAAGCGGTTGATCTTGTGGCCGGTAAACTGGCTGGTGGCGGTCATCAGATCCTCATGTTTCGGCATAAGAGCCAGATCGTAGGTCTCTTCCAGACTCTTGCGGGAGGGGATGAGGATGGGATGGTTAATGGGATCCTCGATCTTTTTGCCCTGGAACCAGATATTTCGCTTCATTTTGGCCAGAGACGCCACGTATTGCTCACTTGTCATCAAAGGCATGTTTTTGTACTCCTTTCTTTTTACTGCATGACCAGAGCCTTTGCTACCTCGGCCTTTAGATCCTCTGCAGTTCCGCCAAGCAGCTCTATCATCTTGGCGTCACGCATCTTGCGCTCCACAGGATATTCGCGGCTGTATCCATAGCCGCCCATGACCTGAACGCACTTTCTGGTCAGATAGGGCGCCACATCTGCGGCAAAGACCTTCGCCATCTCTGCCACGACCTCTCCATCCTCTCCAGAGTCCTTTACCGCCGCCGCATTCCACGTCAAAGCACGCGCAGCCTCGGCCTTGGCCAACAGGTCGGATAAAAGCTGCTGGTTGTTTTCAAAGTGAGATACCGGCTTTCCAAACTGGATCCGCTGGTTGGCGTAGGGAATGGCTTCGGCCAACGCCCCTTGCGAAATACCGGCGGCGATAGCCGCGCCATAGAGCGCCCGAAGAGTCCGCAGCGTTTTCTCCACACCGCCGCCGAGCAGGGCGTCGGACGCCGCCCTGCAGTTTTCCAGGCACAGCGTTCCGGCAGGGCAGCCTTTCAGTCCCAGCAGTTCCGCCTGTTTTTCCACCTTCAGGCCATCCTGCCCATTCTCCAACAGGAACCAGAGGCGCTCCTCACCCTCCTGGGCGGAGACCACCAGCCACTTTGCGGCCTCGGCCAGAAGAACATGGCGCAGGCGGCCGCTAAGCACATAGCCGTCTCCCGCCTTTTCACAGGTCAGCCCCGCACCGTCAGCCACGGCGGCGAAGACCCCCTCCACCAAGGAGGGCAGCACCTGGCTCTTGCTGGTTTCGCTGCCGTATCTGCATACACATTCTGCCACAACGGCGTTTTCCGAGACTGCCCATGCCGTAGATGCACACTGCTTGGCAGTCTCCTCGATGACACAGCACTGGCTCCAGCAGTCCAGTCCCGCACCTCCCTGATCCTCCGGGAGCACACAGCTGAGCAGACCCGCCTCGGCAAGAACGCTCATTCCCTCCGCAGGGACAACACAGCCCTGATCCACGTGTTCGGAACGGGGCTTGATCTCGGCCTCGGCAAGATTTTGGGCGAGTTCGCGAAGCATACTCTGATCTTCTGTCAATACAAAGGTCTTCATTTTCCGCTCGCCCTCCTCATGCCTTGATATCAAGCTGACCGGCAATGACCATCAGCTGAATTTCATTGGTGCCCTCGTAGATCTCGGTGATCTTGGCATCCCGGTAATACTCCTCCAGCCGGGTGCCGCAGCTGCAGCCGTCCAGGCCGGTCAGCTCCAAGCACAGCCGGGCGGCCTCATTGGCCACATCGGAGGCGTAATATTTGGCCATGGCCGCCTCCTTACCGTACTTTTTGCCCTCGCTCCAAGCGGCAGCGGCCCGGTAGATCAGCAGTCGGGCGGCGTCGATCTTGGTCTGAAGCTCCGCCAGCCGGAACTGGACTCGCTGGGTATTGATGACAAAGCCGGTCTCCTCTGCGTGCTCCTTCAGATAGGCCACAGTATCGTCCCAGCAGGCCTGAGCAATGCCCAGGCCCTGGGCCGCGATCATCACACGGCCGCTGTCCAGGCACCCCAGAGCTATGCCCAGCCCTTTGCCCTTCTGCCCCAGCAGGTTCTCCTTTGGCACCACGCAGTCCTCCAAGATCAGTTCGCAGGTAGAGGAGGATCGGATACCCATTTTGTTTTCATGCTTACCGATGCGGAATCCAGGGAAGGTCTTTTCCACAATAAACATGGAAATTTTCTTTTTTCCATCCCCGATATCTGTCATGGCAGCAATAAGAAAGGTTCCGGCGATCTCGGCGTTTGTGATAAAACATTTGGTGCCGTTGAGCAGCCAGTGGTCACCCTTGTCTTCGGCTGCCGTTCGCACCCCAGAGGCATCAGAGCCGGCTCCCGGCTCGGTCAGGGCAAACGCGCCAATGACCTTTCCCGAACAAAGGTCGGGCAAATATTTGTTTTTCTGCTCCTCCGTGCCGTGGCGGAGGATGTTGTCGGCCACCAGTTCGGTGCTCACATTGATGATACCCGCCGTGGCCGGGCTGGCCTTAGACAGCTCTTCCATGCAGAGGGTCGCCGAAATGAAGTCCTTTCCCAGCCCCCCATACTCCTTGGGCATGGGGATACCCAAAAGCTGGGCCTGGGCCATCTTCTCCAAAAGCTCCGGCGGAGTGGCGCCCTCTATCTCCATCTGACAGAATCGAGGGGCGATCTCGTCCTTCGCAAAACGTTTGTAGTGCTCAAGATCCTGCATATGCGCAGGGCTCAGATTAAAATCCATGCCAGTTTCCTCTCAACCGTTTTTCTCCAACAGCCTGGCGATGACCAGCTTTTGGATCTCGTTGGTGCCTTCAAAGATGGGGAAAATGCGGGCATCCCGGTAGAGCTTCTCCATGGGATACTCCTTCATATAACCGTAGCCGCCAAAGATCTGAAGCGCCTCATTACAGGCCCAGACCGTGGTATCGGAGACAAAGACCTTGGTGGCGGGGCTCACATCCTCCATGGGCAGGTGCTCATCCGCCACAGCGGCGGCGTACTGGAGCATGGATCGGGCCGCGCTGATGCGGATGTGGATATCCGCCAGCTTAAAGTTCAGGGCCTGGTTCTTGATGATGGGCTGGCCGAACTGGACGCGGGTCTTGGCATAGTCCACCGCCAAGTCCAAAGCGTGCTGGGCCGCACCCAGGCCGCAGGCCATGGTGGTGAAGCGGACGTGCTCCAGGTAGCCCATAATGTACTTGAAGCCCTCACCCTCCTTGCCGATCATGTTGGAGGCGGGAACCCGCACATCCTCCAGCACCACCTCGGCGGTGCTGGACAGGCGGATACCCATTTTGTTCTCCTCCTTGGAGACCTTGATGCCGTCCTTGCGCTCCACCATGAACAGGGAGATGCCTTTGGCGCCCTTGGTCTTGTCCGTCTTGGCACAGACGATGAACACGTCTGCCAGGGGCGCGCCGGAGATAAAGCACTTGGTACCGTTGAGGATGTAGTCATCCCCGTCCCGCACGGCGGTGGTGGTCATGGCCGCCGCATCGGAACCGGCGTTGGGCTCGGTGATACACACGGAGATCAGCGCCCGCTCCTCCATCACCTTCCTGGCAATGTACTGCTTTTGGGCCTCGTCGGTGGCGTAGTCCAGAATGATGTCGGCGTTGTTGCTGTTGATGAAGAAGGCAAAGGAGAAGCCCGCGTCCACCTTGCCCAGCTCCTCGTGGAGCAGAACACGGGTCTTCAGATCCAGTCCCAGGCCGCCGTACTCCTCGGGGATGTTCATAGCGTACAGCCCCGCGTCGGCCAGCTTGTTGAACACATCCATGGGGAACTCGCCCTTCTCATCCAGCTCCGCCACCTTGGGGGCCAGCTCCTTTTCGGCGATGGACTTAAGCAGACCGAGGATCTCCTCCTGCTCGGGCTTTATCAGCTTAAAATTTTTCATGGCTTCCTCCCATTATTTGTTCTTGAATACCGGATCCCGCTTCTCCACAAAGGCGGCGACGCCTTCGGCACAGTCGTCGCTGGCCAGGCACAGTCCGCCCAGGGCCCGCTCGTACTCACAGGCATCAGCGAAGGGCATATCAAAGCCCCGGTTTACCGCCTGTTTCATGTAACGGATGCTCAGGGGGCCTCGGGAGAGAATCGTGTCCATCATCTCTTCCGCCTTGGGCAACAGCTCCTCCGGCTCTACACAGAGGTTGGCCAGACCGATGGATGCCGCCTCCTCGCCGTCCACAAAGTTGGAGGTGAACATCAGCTCTTTAGCCTTCAGTGTGCCGATGGCCCGGGGCAGACGCTGGGTGCCCATGTAGGTGGGGATGATGCCCAGCTTGGCTTCAGGAAGACCAAACTTGGCCTTTTTGCTGGCAATGATAATGTCACAGCACAACGCCAGTTCACATCCCCCGCCCAGGGCAAAACCGTTGACCGCGGCAATTACCGGCTTAGTCATATTGGCGATGGTGTTGTAGGTGCGGTGGACTTTGGTCAGGTAGTCCTGGAACCGCACCGTCACATTGCGGTTGGTGTTTTCCCGATCTGCATAGATCTCTCCAATGTCCGCGCCGGAGACAAAGCTGCGGCCCGCGCCGGTGATGATGAGGCCCTTGACCGACTGGTCGTTTTCCAGGGCCAATGCCATCTGTTCCAGATCACCCATGATCTCATAGTTCAGAGCGTTAAGCTGTTCCGGCCGAGTGATCGTCAGCGTAACAACTCCATTTTTTTCGGAAAGCTGGAGCACCTTTGTCGAAGCAACCATTTTATTCACTCTCCTTATTTACTCGCACACTTTAAAATACTGCTTTGACATCATCTGGTGATAAATGCCCTCCACGACCACTTCTCCACGCTGGTTGGTGCATACACCCTTGAATTCGCCGATGTAGCAGTTGGTTTTCTCTACCGAGCCGACAAACTCCAGCTCACAGCTGATGGTGTCCCCAAAGAACACGGGGCTTTTGAATTGGCAGGTCTGATCCAGGAACAGGGTTCCCGAACCAGGCAGCTCCATGCCCATCAGGGTGGAGGGGAAGCTGGCGGCGATCAGTCCATGGGCCACCTGCTGGCCAAAGCGGAAATCCTTGGCGAATTCCTTGTCCACGTGGATGCGGCTGTAATCGCCGGTCAGCCCGGCAAAGGTGTATACGTCATACTCGGTGATGGTTTTGTGAAACTCCGCTTTCATCCCCAATTTCAGGGTCTTTACCTGATCCATGATACTTGAAGCGCCTCCTTAAATCTCCAAACCCATAATTTCATCCTTGAAGATGCGCGCGTCCATCAGCTTCAAGTCCTTGGAGATGATGGGCTTGAACTCCATCTTCCCCAGGATGTCCTTCTCCAGGTCAATGCCGGGGGCGATCTCGATCAGCTCCAGGCCCTGGGGAGTAAGCTTGAACACGGCCCGCTCGGTGATGTACAGCACGTCCTGGCCGTTGGCCACGCCCTGCTTGCCGGAGAAGGTGATGTTCTGTACATGATCCACGAACTTGATGAACTTACCGTCGCTGATAATATTCAGGGTGCCGTCGCCAGAGCGGATCTCCGCCTTGCCCCCGGTGAAGGAGCCGATAAAGCGGATCTTGTGGGTGTTTTGAGTGATGTTGATAAAGCCGCCGGGGCCCACCACCCGTCCGTTGAACTTATGGACGTTGACGTTGCCCTCCTTGTCGATCTCTGCACTGCCCAGGAAGGTGTTGTCCAAAATGCCGCCGTTGTAGAGGTCGAAGCTCTCCGGCTGCCGCAGGACAACGTCGGGGTTAAAGGCGCTTCCGATGGCGCTTTCAATGGGCACACCGCCGATGAGTCCCGACTCCACGCTGAAGAGGAACTTGTCCGTGATGCCCTCTTCCGCCGCCACGGCGGCCACGCCCTCGGACATGCCGCCGCCAATGTTGACCAGGGTGTTGGGCTCGATCTCAAAGGCGCCTCTTCTGGCCGCCATCTTCCGCAGGCCGAAGGGCATGGGCTTGATGGACTCCGCCGGCACCTTCAGATCGCCGGTCAGCTCGGGCCGTTCATCCTCGAAGAAGTGGGTCTGGTATGTATTTTCCGGGCGCCCGACCACCACATAGTCCACAAGGACAGAGGGGATCTTCACTTTCCGGGGGTGGAGGGTGCCCCGCTGCACGATCTTATGTACCACCACAACCACTTTTCCTCCCCAGCGGTGGGTGGCCCCGGCCATCTCCAGCTGCTCCAAGAGAAGCGGTTCATTTTCAGAACTGATATTTCCGTCCTCATCCGCATAAGTGGCTTTCAAAACGCAGATATTGATGGGGAATGCCTTGTAGTACAGCTGCTCCTTCCCCCCGATGTTGACCAGCTCCACGATGTCGTCCTTGCAGCTGTCGTTGATCTTGCAGCCGCCGTAGCGGGGATCGCAATAGGTGTTCAGGCCCACCTTGGTCAGCAGGCCATCTTCGCCGCCCGCCATGGCCCGGGCCAGGTGTGAACACACGCCCTGGGGAACCATGTAGGTCTCAATGCGCCCATCGTCCATAAAGGGGGACAGCGCAGGGTGGGTCGCTGCATGAGCGCCATAGATCCTGCGGATCAGTCCGTCCATGGCAAGCCGGTTTAGGCCGCGGCCATTGGGATCATAGTCCCCAACGCCGGACACGTGGAAAATGGATAGATCTCTCGGATGCTGCTCCTTGACAAATCTGTCGTGGATGGCCACAAACACGTCCTCCGCCATGGAAAGGGCGGTGAAGGATGAAATGGCGAGGGTATCTCCATCTTTGATCAACCCTGCCGCCTCATCGGCTGTAATAAATTTCACCATAAATACCTCCCGCGGTCTTGTTTTTTGTTTTGCGCACAGAAAACATCTTGTATGGTATGTAAATTTTATTATATAGAAATTCTCCTCAAATTCCATTTCAAAACACACAAGAGATCGTTCGAGAAATTTGAACAATAGGAGAAGGCACTACTGCTAAACGCAAGAGATCAAAGCGTTCAAGGGAGTTGTGACACAGTGTCCGCAAGGCACACGCCGCCTTGCCAAAACAGAAAAGAGATGTTATACTGAACCAAAATCGCTTGGAATACGGTGCTTCACACAATCGAAAGGAGGGTGTTCAGTGAACTGGCAATACCTGCTTTATTTCAAAGCGGTGGCGGAGGAACAGCACTATACAAAGGCCGCAGAAAAGCTGTTTGTCTCTGTCTCCGCGCTGAGCCGGGCTATCGGATGTCTGGAATCTGAGCTGCACGTAAAGCTGTTTGCAAAAAGCGGGCGAAATGTGACTTTGACCAAATACGGCGTTGTTTTTTTGCAATATGTGCTCCAGGCTACCAGGGCCATCGATGAAGGCTGCAAAGCCCTGGACGAGCTTAGCAGCAACCTCTCCGGCACCATAACCATTTCGGCCTTTTATACCTTCTCCGCTGTTGTTCTTCCTAACATTCTGCGGCGCTTCACCTATGAACACCCAGACGTTTCTTTCAATATCTACCAAGACAGCTCCCAAAAGGTCATGCAGAACGTTTTGGACAATCGGGTAGAAATCGGCTTTATCTCCGACTATTTCGATGAAAAAAACTTCCCCTCTCTTGAATTTACACCCATTATGACAGAAAAAATGGTGCTGATCGTCCCTCCGGGACATCCGTTAGCCAATAAAAAATCTGTCTCTGTTGCCGACATTGCCAATGAACAGTTTATTGGCTTTGACCACACCTCCAACCTCTCCCTTCACCTCGATCGCATTTTCAAACAGGAAGGTTATCATTATCAGATAAAGATGATGCTCAGCGACGACTATGCCATTGCGGGAATGGTTCGTACCGGCATGGGGATCGCTTTGATTCCCAGCGGACAGCCGGTGGTCTCCAGAGAGGGCCTGGCGGAGATCCAACTGGAGGGGTCATTGGCCCAGAGAACGATTTATGCCACATGGAAAAAAGATTCTTTTTCTTCTTATGCCGTCACGGAATTTCAAAATTCCCTGCGCTCTATGCGGATGCCGGAGCTTTAAAACAAAAAAGCACGCCCATAAGGGTGTGCTTTTTTATCTGCATATGCACATAATATGTGCCGAAACAAATCTCCATCAAGATATCATAACATCCGCCCTGTTCGGCGCTGTATCGCCCTTTTCCGGCTCCATTGTTGCGTTTTCATCAACAATTCCTTGCCATCTTTGAAATGGACATTTCCCCAGGGTTTGTTATTATAAAAACAAACTCCGAGTTTGGAAATCTGCGCCTTTCCCTGCTCGGAACAGCACCGGAACATCTTTGGTATGGGATTTGTCACCGGTAAAAAAACAGAAAAGGATGGTATTTGTATGAAACGGTTTGCAGCCACGCTCCTCTCTCTTGTAATGCTCCTGGGCCTTTCCGCTTGTAGCAGCAGCAATAACCCGGGCGGTGCCATGGGAAATGCAACGGTCAACAATCCTGGCAGCACTACGGATGCCAGCAGCCTTCCTACCATTACCTGGAAGATGGGTTCTACCTGGGGTTCCGGCAATACTCACTTCACCTGCGATCAGCGTTTTGCTGAACTGGTCAGTCAGCTGACTGGCGGCAAGTTCACCATCACCAACTACGCCGAGGGCGAGCTTTGCTCCGGCGGTCAGGCCTTTGACTACGTCTCCGAGGGCACTATCGAAGCCGCCGGCGACTGTGCGGCCTATTGGTCCGGCAAGAATACCAGCTTCGAACTGCTCAACTCTACTGTCAATGACTTCTCCGGCATGGACTATTTCCTGTGGATCAACCAGGCCGACGGTCTGGACGTCTATCAGACCATCTACGGCAAGTACAACATCGTATACTTCCCCATTGCCTGCACTTGGTCTGAGTCCGGCATTCGCTCCTCTGTCCCCGTGAATTCTCTGGATGACCTGAAGGCCCTGAAACTGCGCATGGGCTCCGTCATTCCCGGCAAGGCCCTTAAGGAACTGGGTGTGGGCGTGGTCTCTGTGTCCGGCAGCGAGATCTATGAGTCCATGCAGCGCGGCGTGATCGACGCCTGCGAGTTCTCTACTCCCTATGCCGACAACTCCCTGAAGCTTCAGGAAGTCGCTAAGTATTGGTGCACCCCCTGCTGGTTCCAGTCTGCCGGCGTGAACGGTGTTATGATCAACAAGGATGCCTGGGACAAGCTCCCCACCGAGTACCAGGAGGCCATTGCCCTGGCCGCCAGCATCACCCGCGCCGAGAAGATGGCTGAGTATATGTGGAACGATGCCAAAATGTACACCCAGATGACCCAGCAGGATGGCGTTACCATCACCCATCTGGACGATGCCTCCTACAACACCATCATTGAGACCTACGAGCGTGTCCTGGCCGAGGAGGCCGCCGCAAACCCCGACATCAAGTACATTCTTGATTCTCAGGCCGCCTATCGCGCCGTGGTGGACGATTACCGCGCCGAGCTGGGCAACTATGGATTCGGCTTTGTAAAAGACTGACCCTCTGACCGAGACGATCAGGCGGGCTCCAAGTGCAGGATGCCCGCCTGATGCGTAATCTCAAGAAAGGCACGATGAATCATGAATATCCTAAAACGCATTTGTCGCGTGGTCGACACTGTGATCGACGGAATCAGCCGAGTGATCTCCTTTCTGGTTCTCGCTGTTGTGGCCATCATTATGTGTGAGGTGATCCTGCGGAGAATCTTCGGTCTTCCGCAGATCTGGACTACCGACCTGATCACGATGCTCTTTGGATGCTATACGGTTATGATCTTGGCCTTTGGTCTTCAACACAACACTTTTGTATGTGTGGATCTGATCGTGGAACGGATGAAGTCCATCACCCGGCACTGGATCGCTCTGATCACCGCCATCCTGTTCCAGCTTCCCTTTGCCTATTTCCTGATCCCCAGATCGTGGACGTTCTTTTATCGGAGCCTCTCCACCGGTGAGCGGGGATACTCCGTGTGGGCGCCCCCCATCTGGCCGGTCAAGCTGTGCCTGTTCATTGGCATGGTTTTGTTGGGCATCCAGATCCTCAACGAGCTGCTCAAGCAGATCTTGTGGCTGCTCACTTACTACAAGTCCGGCAAGCAGGAGCCCGCACCCATCTACAGCATGAGCTACTTTACAGAAAAGCACGGCGATTAAAAAGAGGAGGAAAGTAAGTTGGAATTCATTTTAAATGGAATCGGCGGGCTCATTTCCTCCCTCGGACTTGACGCCTATTCACTGTCTATCCTGTTCATTGCACTGATGTTCATTATTATGATCGTTGGTCTGGCCTTCGGTCAGCAGCTGTGCTTTGTTATGGGCGGCATTGGCGTTGTGTTGGGCTTTATTGCCTACAACGCCAACGGTATTACCATCTCGCTGGTGAAGATGTTCGATGGTATGAACAGCTACAGCTCGGTCGCTATCCCCATGTTTATTCTTATGGCGAACTTCTTAAGCCACTCCAAGGTAGCAGACGGACTTTTCGAGTCTATCCGCTACCTGCTGGGCCCCCTGAAGGGCGGCTTGGGTGTGGCCGTCATTCTGGTCTCTACCGTCTTTGCCGCCACCACGGGCATCGTGGGCGCCTCGGTGGTCACCATGGGTATGCTGTCCTTTCCTGTGCTGCTGCGGAGCAAATACGATAAGTCCCTGACCTGCGGCCTCATCTGCGCTGGTGGTTGTCTGGGTATCCTGATCCCGCCCTCCATCATGTTGGTGTCCCTTGGTTCCTATGCACAAGTATCTGTAGGCAAGCTCTTTTTTGCTGCCATCGTACCTGGCCTGCTGCTGAGCTTGTGCTATATTATCTACACGCTGATCGTCTGCCACATCCATCCCGACTATGGCCCCGCCATGAGCGAGGAGGAACTGGCCCAGATGCCGCTGAAAAAGCGGATCACCGGCTCTCTGGTCAATCTGGTGCCCCCCCTGCTGCTGATCTTCGGCGTGCTGGGTTCCATCTTCGGCGGCTGGGCCACCCCCACCGAGGCCTCCGGCGTGGGCGCTCTGATGGCCCTTGTCTTGACCATCTTCTACCGACAGTTCAGCTGGAAGATGTTCTATACATCCATCATCGAGACCGCCAAGACCTGCGCCATGGTGTTCAGCATCCTCTTTATGGCCGGCTGCTTTACCGGCATCTTTATGTCTCTGGACGGCGACGTGGTGATCTATAATATGCTGGTCTCCATGGGCATCGGCAAAATTGGGCTTATTGCCATCCTCTTTGCCCTGGTCTTCATTATGGGCTGTTTCCTGGACTGGACCGGTATCGTCATGATCGTTCTGCCCGTGTTCCTGCCCATCTGTGACCAGTTCGGCATAGACCGGCTATGGTTGTGCGCCACTATGGCAGTACTGATGCAGACCTGCTTTATGACGCCGCCCTTCGGCTTTGCGCTCTTCTTTATCCGAGGCATCGTCCCAGAGGGGGTAAAGATGACAGACGTCTACAAAGGCGTTATCCCATTCCTGGCCATCATCATCGCAGTAACTGTACTGTGTTGTGCCGTCCCCAACCTGGTGACCTGGCTGCCCAACGCAATGATCTCTTGATCTGAACCTTTGAACAGGTTCCCGCTCCTCCTGCGACGGGGAACGGGAACCTGTTCGCCATATGACAAAAAGGAGGAGAAAAACCGTGGACAAGGAAAAGATCCCCCTCTCCTGCGCGGATTGCGGCGTTGTGAAGTGTGATCGGTGTGCTGGGGAATACCCCGCTTTCTGTCTCACCACAGGGATGGAAGAAGGGGAGCTGGAGAACCTCCTTTCCATCTATGGAGAAGAGGAAAACAAAAAAATCATGGTGGAGGCCGCACAGCTGGAATATGAGGGCTACTGCCAACTGACGCGGGTGGAGGAGACCATCAAATTTGCCCAACGGATGGGCTATCGTAAGATCGGCATCGCCACCTGTGCCGGGCTGATCCGAGAGACCCGCACTCTGGCCCGCATCCTGCGGGAAAACGGCTTTGAGGTGTATGCCGTGGCCTGCAAGGCCGGGGCCATTGACAAGAGTACCGTAGGCATCAATAAGGAGTGTGAGTCCATCGGCATACATATGTGCAATCCTATTTTTCAGGCCCGCCAACTGGAACGGATAGGCACTGAGCTAAACATCGTTATGGGCCTTTGCGTTGGCCATGACAGCCTCTTTTATAAGTACTCCCACACCACGACGACCACTATGGTGGTAAAAGATCGGGTGACCGTTCACAATCCTGTGGCGGCCATTTATGGTGCTGACGGATACTATAAGAAAAAACTCTTTCCCGTTAAATAAGCGCTTTTCACTATAGCGCAAGGATCTATACAAAGAGCAGCCGGCGTTGGAGTGTTCCTCCAACGCCGGCATTATTTTTTGTTCTTATTTTTAACTTATATGAGAACGCCCCGCTCCCGCAGGAGCTCCGCCATAGCCGTCCGATGGGGCCCCACCACGGCAGACATCCAGCGCAGCAGCACCTGGTCGCTGTAAATGCGGTAGCGCCCCTTCAGCTCTTCCACGTCCTCTACTTGGGCCAGGGGCCGCTTCCATTCCTCCATAGATATACCTCTTCTCTGTGTTTATTTCTATAAATATAGCATAAATATTTATAGATGTAAACATAACCTTTTCTTTTTGCTATGGTAATAAAAAAACAGAAGAGGTATTTTTATGGAGATAGGAAAACGGATCGTTTCCCTGCGGGAAGCCAAGGGGTGGACAACCAACCGGCTGGCCAACCTCTGCGGCCTGTCCCAGAGCTTTCTCCGGGCAGTGGAGCTGGGGGAGAAGGGGATCTCGGTGGAGAGCCTGAACCTGGTGTGCGACGCCCTGGGGGTCTCTCTGCGGGCCTTTTTCGATGTGCCCGAGGCAGGGGAGGGGCCGGAGGATGCCCTTCGGCGGCGGCTGGAAGAACTGACCCCCCATCAGCGGGCCGCACTGACCGCCTTCCTGGACGCCATGACGGCCCGGCGGGAATAAAAAAATTCACATTTCTCCCCTTTCTTTTCTGTCCAAAGGGATTATAATACCTATCACTACCTACCCTTTCTGACTTACAAAGGAGGATCACCATGGAGAAACTCACCTGGCCCCAACGGGGCCATCTCTGGCTGCGGCTGGGCCTGCGCCTGCTTTTGCTCCTGCTGGGGCTTTGGGCGCTGGTGCGGCTGGGGCCCACTGTGGTCTCCCTGTTTTCCCCCTTCCTTCTGGCCCTGCTGATGTCCTGGCTTCTGTCCCCGGCGGTGCGCTGGCTCCACGAAAAGCTGGGCGTTTCCCGGCGGTTTTTGTCCCTGTTTCTTCTGCTTCTGGTCTTTGTGGCCCTGGGCGGGATCCTGTGGGCTCTGGCGGCGGGGGCGGCCAAGGAGTTAGTGTCCCTGGCTGGGAACTGGGAGACCCTGGTGGCCTCCCTCCAAGCGGCCTCCGACGCCGTCGGCCACACCTTCTCCCGGCTGATGGATCACCTGCCCGCCGGCGCCCAGGAGACGGCAGAGGGCCTTGTGGCCCGGTTCTTCCAATGGCTGGAGACCGTTTTCCCCTCCCTCCTCTCCAGGACGATGGACGCCCTCACCGGGGTGGCCAAGCAAGTGCCTTCTTTCGCGGTGGGCTCGGTGGTGTTCATCATGGCCTCCTACTTCATCACCGCCGACTATCCCCGTCTGCGCTCCTCCCTCACCGACCGGCTCCCGGACGGGCCACGGGCCTTTCTCTCCCTGGTGAAGGGGGCCGCCTCGGCCGGCTTTGGCGGCTATGTGAAGGCGGAGCTCATCCTTTCCATCGGTGTGTTTTTCATTCTGTTGGGGGGCTTTTTCCTCATCCACCAGCCCTACGCCCTGCTGCTGGCCCTGGCCCTGGCGGTGCTGGACTTTATCCCCATCATCGGCTCCGGCACGGCCATGGTGCCCTGGGCTCTGGTGGACTTGCTCACCGGGAACTTCCGTCACGCCGTGGGCCTCATGGTGGTGTGGGGCCTGGTTGCCCTCTTCCGCCGGCTGGCGGAACCAAAGGTGCTGGGAAACCAGACCGGCCTTTCCCCCATCCTGTCCCTGGTCAGCGTCTATGTGGGGATGCAGGCGGCAGGGGTGCTGGGCATGGTGCTGGGCCCGGTCATCTGTCTGGTGGCTCTGGATATCGGCCGTTCCGGGGTGTTGGACAACACTCTGACCGACATGAAACTGGCTTTCCGGGACACGGCAGCCATCCTGGGAGAGCGGCAAGAGTGATCGCCCGGATCTCTTAAAAATATCAAAACGTTTTTTCAGGTTTTGGCTTTCAAAAGTCAAAATTCAAAAAACGCTCGATTTTTCTTCATTTTTTGGACATATTTCCAAGGTATCGTATAGACTGTTCCACGGGAAACTGATACCAAAGGAGCGAACAAATATGTATTATAACGACTATAACCGTATGCGGGACGAGGACTTTATCCCGGTAGACAACTTCCAGGTGGATGGCCAGAATCCTGCCCCGAAAAAGAAGAAAAAACACAATGGCGTGAAGATCACCGCCCTGTGTCTGGCCTGCGCCCTGCTGGGGGGCGTAGGCGGCGTGGCCGCCGGCCGGGTCATCCCCATGAACTCCACCACCCTCTATACCGGAGAGCATCCCCCGGTGGCGGTGTCCATGTCCAACGTGGTCACCGAAGAGCCCATGTCCGGCGCCCAGGTCTACGCCGCCAACGTCGGCTCCGCCGTAGGCATCACCACCGAGCTGGTCACCACCAACTACTGGGGCCAGCGGGTGAAGGGGGCCGCGGCAGGTTCCGGCTTCGTCATCAGCCGGGACGGCTATATCCTCACCAACTACCACGTCATTGACGGCGCCACCGCCATCCAGGTGGCCTTTGTGGACGGCACCACCTATGACGCCACCCTGGTAGGGGGCGAGGAGGCCAACGACGTGGCCGTGCTGAAGATCGAAGCCGACGACCTGACCCCCGTAGTGCTGGGAGATTCCGACAACCTGGTGGTGGGGGAGCAGGTGTGCGCCATCGGCAACCCCCTGGGCGAGCTGACCTTCACCTACACCTCCGGCTCCGTCTCTGCCAGAGACCGGGCCATCACCATGGAAAACGGCGAGATCATGAATATGCTCCAGACCGACACCGCCATCAACTCGGGCAACTCCGGCGGGCCGCTCTTTAATATGTACGGCCAGGTCATCGGCATCACCACCGCCAAGTATTCTTCCTCCAACTCCTCCTCCGCCAGCGTGGAGGGCATCGGCTTCGCCATTCCCATCAATGACGTGAAGGACATGGTGAAGGACATCATGGAGAAGGGCTACGTCACCGGCAAGCCCAACGTGGGTATTTTGATGGAGAATGTGTCCTCTGAGGCCACCCAGCGTTACGGCATCCCCGCCGGCGCCTATATTGCCGCCGTGCTGGACGGCTCCTGCGCCGACAAGGCAGGGCTCCAGAGCGGTGATATCGTCACCGCCGTAGATAATGCCGCCGTCACCAGCCGGGAACAGCTCAAGTCGGCGGTGAAGAACTACAAGGCCGGGGACACGGTGGTCTTTACCGTCTTCCGAAACGGGGAGTATCTGGAGCTTTCCATCACCCTGGACGAGGTCACCAAGGAGCGGGACGAGGCCATGGCAGGGCTCCAGGAGCAATACCAGCAGGCCCAGCAGCCCACCCAGCAGCAACAGCAGTCCAACGGCTTTGGAAGCTGGCCCTTCAACTTCTTCGGCTGGTAAACTGAAAAGGATAAAAAAACAGCGTCACGATACTCGTGACGCTGTTTTTTATTGCGTTTTTTATTCCTCGCCGTAGGCAACCACGATACGGCGGTTGGGCTCTACCCCCACAGAGTAAGTAGAGACGCCGGGGTAGTCCTGCAGCGCGGTGTGGACTACATGCCGCTCATAGGCGTTCATGGGCTCCAGCGTCATGTTCCGGCGGTAGCGCACCACCTTGTCCGCCACCCGGCGGGCCATGCGCTCCAGGGACTCCTCCCGCTTGGAGCGGTAGCCCTCGGCATCCACACGGACACGGACGCGCTTAGCCTGGCCGTGGTTCACGGCATAGCCGGTGAGCTGCTGGATGGCGTCCAGGGTCTCGCCCCGGCGGCCGATGACGGCTCCCAGACCCTCGCCCACCAGCTCTACCAGGTAGTTGCCCTCTTCGTCCACAGAGACCTGGGGGACGGCGCTCACCTCCATCCGCTCCAGAAGGCCGGTGAGGAAGTCGGCGATCTTAGCGGCCCGGTCGTCATCAGCAGGGGCGGCGGTCACGGTCTTTTCAATGAGCTTCTGGACTTCGGCGTCGTCCATTCCCTCGGACATGGAGGAAATGGCCTCGGCGTCAGCGGCCTCCACAACGGCTTCTTCCCGCTCCTCCCCGGCCAGCGGGGCGGGGGCGGGCTCCTCATCGGGGGCCTCGTAGCTCACCTTCACTTTGGCAGGGGTGCCGCCAATGCCCAGAAATCCGGGCTTGGCAAGCTCCAGCACCTCAACGGAGACCTCGTCCCGGGACAGGCCCAGCTCTTTCAGAGCGGCAGCGACAGCCGCCTCCTCATTTTTGCCGGTGCTCTCAATAAATTTTATCATAGTTTCTATCTCCTTCCCACAGGGAACTTGTCAGTCTTCCTTGGGTTCCTGGTCATCTTCGGCCACAGCGGCGTCTACCTCCGCCTGGAGCTGCTCTACCAGGTCTTCCTCCACAGCGGGCTCCTCTGTGGGAGCTTCCTCCACGGCGGGGATCTCTTCCACAGAGACCTCCTCAAGAGAGGGAGCAGCCACAGTATCGGGAATCTGGCTCTCCGGCAGGGTCTCGGCCTGGACGGTCTCCTCCTGGGTCTCTTCCGCCTCCTGCACCTTCTGGAGGGTCTGGGCGGCCACATCCTCGTGATAGGGGGTCACGCCGCCGAAGCGGTCGGGATCATAGGCCCGGCCCCGGGCGTACTGGCGCATGCCCACCCGGCTGGCGGCCTTCTGCTCGGGAGACATCTTCTCCTGGTCGGGATCCTTTTCCTTCTTCTTGCCCTTGTTCTTCCGGGCCTCCTCGGCCTCACGGGCGCGCTGCTCCGCCTTTTCCCGGCGCAGCCGCTTCTCTTCTTCCTTCTCCTCGATCTCCCGCAGGCGGGCCTCCTCGGCAGCCCTCTCATAGTCCTTCTTCAGCAGCTTGCTGGAGATAAGCTCCTGGCCAAGGCCCAGGATGTTGTTGGCGATCCAGTAGATGGAAAGGGCGGCGGGCATGGAAAAACCGATCCACAGGGACATAAGGGGAGTGATGAGCATCATCATCCGGCTGGTCTTCTCCGCCTGCTCGTTCTTCTCTCCGCCGTTCATGTTGTTGGTGCGCATGGAGATCATGGAGAAGAGGATGCTGGTGCCGGCAGAGACCAGGGGGATGAGCAGAAGGCCCAGTCCGGTCAGCATACCGCCTACGTGGGCCCAGAACTTCAGCTGTGGAACCTGGGCCAGGGACACCCCCAGGAAGCTGAAGTTCACCGGGATGATCGTCCCGGCGGTAGCACCGGCGGCTTCGATCACTCTGCCCACATTCTCCGGGGTGATGAGGGAGGCAAGGTAGAGCTGGTTGTAGCCCGCCTTCACCGTGGCCTCGGTCAGCTGGGCGGCCTCCTTGATCCAGCCGTTCTGGCTGGCCACGGCGGCCCAGCCCAGGACATTGTTGCCCACATCCACCATCTGTTGGTAGGTCATGCCCATCATGTACTTCATGGGCTGGCGGATAATGGCATAGAGGGGGAAGAGGATGAAAATGGGAAGCAGAGACCACAGGCAGCCGCCCATGGGATTGACCTTCTCCTTCTCATACAGCTTCTGTACCTCGGCATTGTAGCGGTTGGGGTCTTTGCCGTACTGCTTTTGCAGCTTCTGCATCTTCCCCGAGAGCATGTTCATCTGGATCATGCTCCGCTTGCCCTTCAGGGACAGGGGAAACAGGATCAGCTTCACCACCAGGGCGAAGAGGATGAGCGCCAGACCATAGTTGTTGAGGAACTTGTAGAAGAACAGCAACAGCCAGGTAAAGGGCGTCATAAGGGTATACCAAATATCCATTGATCGGCCTCCACGTTTTTTTCTCGGTCAGGGTACGGGGTCGTACTCCACGGATGTTTGCCGGTGGAAGGGATGACACTTCAACAGCCGGCGCAGAGCCAGATACCCGCCCTTGGCCGCACCGTATTTCTCCACCGCCTCCAGGGCATAGGCCGAGCAGGTGGGGATAAAACGGCAGCAAGAGGGGCGGGCGGGTGAGATGTACTTTTGGTAAAAGCGGATACAGGCGAGGAACAATGCCTTCATTCTCCCCTCACCCCCAGCTTGTCCAGCAGGCGCAAAAGCTCCCGCTCTACCTGGGCATAAGGGGCAAAGGCGGCACGCACCCGGGCCACCACCACGATGTCCCAGCCGGGAGCCATCTGGTGTTCATGGATGCGGTAAGCCTCCCGAATGCGGCGGCGCACCTTGTTGCGGCGCACCGCCTTTCCCACCTTGGTGCCCACGGTGAGGCCCAGGCGGTTTCGTTCAGAGCCGTTGCGGCGGACATATACCACCAAGCAGGGCCCCGCCTCACTTTTTCCTTTGGCATAGAGCCGGCGGAACAGATGGTTTTCCTTCATGGACACAGTCTGGCGCATCTGTCCCACCTCCTTTTCCAATATTCTCTCTATGCACCGCGGGGGCGGCAGAAAAAGTTCCACCGCCCCAGACAAAACACCCTATTTGATTTGTGTGCCCACCTTAGTAGGACAGGCGGGCCCGACCGGCGCGACGGCGGCGGGAGAGGACTTTGCGGCCGTTGGCGGTGGCCATCCGCTTGCGGAAGCCATGAACCTTGCTGCGCTGGCGCTTCTTGGGCTGATAGGTACGCTTCATGCTGGAACACCTCCTGTATTCTGTCTGACAAGGCCCCAAAGGGGCCCGTCCACCACAACGCCCGGAAAGCCGGGCGCGGTTGTCACTGTCATGGCCTTTATCTGCAAAGGCGCAAATGGTATTATACTGGAAAGGGATTCACCCTGTCAACCTCCTTTTTTCTCTTTTCCAATCCCGTTGCTCTAAACACCCTACATTTTGTGTCCTGTCATTTTTTTATCCACAACTTTCACAAAAATTGTGGAAAAATTTTTATTTGAAAGGCCCTTCACCGTTGCCTTCGGCCTCGATTTTTGGTATAATAGTGTGGATTAACTATAAATAAGAATTCAGAGAGAAATGAGTGAGGCTGAAGCCATGAATTCCGCCCCTGACATTTGGAAAAAAGTCCTCTCCCTCATGGAGGGAGACCTGACCTCCACCACCCTCGGCACCTGGTTCGACGACACCGAGGCCCTGTCCCTCACCGCCGACACACTTACCCTTTACACCCCCACAGCCTTCAAGCGGGACATCATCGTCTCCCGGTATTTATCCAATGTACAGAAAGCTCTGCGGGAGCTGTTTTCCGCCGACTTTCAGGTGAAAGTCCTGGCGGAGGGGGAGAAGGATACCCTGCCCAAGCAGGGAGACAGTTCCTTCCTTCCGGGTACCGAGGCGTATACTTTTGATACCTTCGTGGTGGGCTCCTCCAACAAATTTGCCTACTCCGCCGCCCAGGCGGTGGCGGACGACCCCGGCAAACCCAAGGGTTATAACCCTCTGTTCATTTACGGAGAATCCGGCCTGGGCAAGACCCACCTGCTCTACGCCATCGCCCACGCCATCCACGCCAAGTATCCCGATTACCGCATCGTCTACATCAAGGGGGACGCTTTTACCAACGAGCTGGTCACCGCCATCCGGGAGGGCAAAAACCAGGAGTTCCGGGACAAATACCGTTCCTGCGACGTGTTTTTGATGGACGACGTGCAGTTTATCGCCGGCCGGGAATCCTCCCAGGAAGAGATGTTCCACACCTTCAACTCCCTGTATGAGTCCCAGCGGCAGATCGTTTTTACCGCCGACCGGCCCCCCAGAGAGATGCTCCGGCTGGACGACCGGCTGCGCACACGGTTCGAGTGGGGCCTGCCTATCGACGTACAGCCGCCGGACTATGAGACACGGGTAGCCATCATCAAAAATAAGGCCATCCAGCGGGGCATGGATCTGCCCGACCCGGTGCTCAGCTACATTGCCGACAACATCACCGCCAATGTCCGGCAGATCGAGGGCACAGTCAACAAGATACTGGCCTTCCAGGAGCTGATGGGTGCCCAGGTGGACGCCGAGACCGTCACCCGGGCGGTACGGGATATGTTCAAGGACAAGACGGAATTTCTTCCCTCTGCCGACGTTATCATCGAAGAGGTGGGCAAGTTCTACAATATCTCCGTGGCCGATATCAAGGGGCAGAACCGCACCAAAGAGATCGTACTGGCCCGGCAGGTGGCTATGTACGAGACCCGGCGGCTCACCAGCCTGTCCCTGCCGGAGATCGGCCAGGTCTTCGGCGGCCGGGATCATACCACCGTCATGCACTCCCTGCGCCGGGTGGAGACCCTTGTGAAAAGCTCCCCGGAGATGAGCGAGATCATCAAAGACATCAACGCCAACATCAATGCCCGTTATGAATGATCGACCCTTCTCCAAAAAACGCCCTTTTCCACCCCTTTTTGTGGAAATGTGAAAGAATATCCGTGGATAACTTTTATCCCCGGGCCTTTCGGTGGAAAAGCCTATTTTAATACACATTGTAATGTGGATCGCCATCCATTGGAATATAAGGCTTACAACTGATTATCCACAATTTTTCTGCCCTACTACTAAGACTACGACAAAAATAGATTCCCTCCTCTTTGTGGGGAAGGGAGAACGGAGGTCTTTATGAAGTTTTCCTGCGAAAAGGCTCTTTTACAGGCGGCCATTGCCACCTCCTCCCGGGCCACTGCCCCCAAAAGCTCCATCCCTGCTCTGGAGGGTATCCTTCTGGAAGCGGATCAGGAGCTGCGGCTCACCGGCTTCAACCTGGAGACCGGCATCCGCACGGTGGTGCCCGCCGATGTGGAGGAGCACGGTACTTTAGTCCTCTCCGCCCGGCTTTTTGGTGATATCATCCGCCGTCTTCCCGACGACATGGTGACCATCTCCACCGATGGCCTCACCGTCCACATCCAGTGCGGGGTCAGTGAGTTCCACATCCAGGGCATCGACCCGGAGGAGTTCCCCGAGCTTCCCGCGGTGGAGCCCCAGAACGCCCTGGTGCTCACCCGCTCCACCCTGGCGGACATGATCAACCGCACCCTCTTTGCCGTGTCCCAGAACGATGCCCGGCCCATCCTCACCGGCTCCCTTTTTGAAGTGGTGGGCGATCTGCTGACAGTGGTCTCCGTGGACGGTCAGCGGCTGGCTCTGCGCCGGGAGAAGCTTGCCCAGGCCCCCGGCCGGGACTTCTCCTTCGTGGTGCCCGGTATGGCCTTGGGCGAGGTACGGGGCATCTGCGGCGACGGGGACGAGGAGGTCTCCATCACCACCGGCTCCCGCCATGTGCTCTTCCGCATCGGTACCACCCTTTTGGTGACCCGGCGGCTGGAGGGAGAGTTCCTCAATTACCGCCAGTCCATCACCTGGAAGAACACTATTGATTTGAAGGTAGATGTAAAGCAGCTCATGACCTCCATCGACCGGGTGAGCCTCATTCTTCACGAGAACACCAAGAACCCCCTGCGCTGCATCGTGGGCGACGGCATGATCTACCTCTCCTCCGTCACCGCCATCGGCAACGCCTCCGACCAGTGCCCAGTGGAGGGCAGCGGTGACGACCTCCACATCGGCTTCAATCACCGCTTCCTGATGGAGGCGCTGAAGGCGGTGCCCACCGAGCAGGCCAAGCTCCTCATGGGTACCCCCTCCACCCCCTGCATCATCGTTCCCACCGAGGATGCGGCGGGGGAGGAGAGCTACCTCTTTATGGTTCTGCCTGTGCGGATGAGCGCTTCCTGGGATAAGTGATATGAAAAACGAAGTAAAAATCACCACCGAGTTCATCAAGCTGGAGGCCCTTTTGAAGTTTGCCGGCGTCACCGAGACCGGCGGTGAGGCCAAGGGCGCCATTCAGGCCGGAGAGGTAAAGGTCAACGGCGAGGTGTGCACCATGCGGGGCAAGAAGCTCCGCCCCGGCGACAAGGTATCCCTCCCCGGCGTGGAGCTGACAGTCACATGATACTCAAGAGCCTGGAGCTGGATTTTTTCCGCAACTACGTCCATACGGAGTTGTCTTTTTCCCCCGGTGTCAATGTCATCTGGGGAGATAACGCCCAGGGAAAGACCAACCTTTTGGAGGCGGCGGCTTACCTGTCCTCGGCCAGGAGCCACCGGGCCAGGTATGATAAAGAGCTCATCCAGTTTGGTGTCGACCACGCCTTTTTGAAGGGGGAGGTCTTTTCCCACAGCCGGGACTTTACTCTGGAGGCCCGGCTCCACCGGGGGGAGCGGCGGCAGATATTTTCCAACGGAGTGAAGCTGAAGACCGCCGGGGAGCTGGGAGAGGTGCTCAACACCATACTCTTCTGTCCCGAAGATCTGTCCCTCATCCGGGATGGGGCGGCGGAACGGCGGCGGTTTTTGGACGACGCCATCTGCCAGCTGCGGCCCCGGTATGCGGTAGCTTTGGCAGAGTATAAGCGGCTTTACGAGCAAAAGACCCGCATCCTCCGGGATTGGGAGGAAAAGCCCTCCCTCCTGGATACCCTGGACGATTTCAACCTGCGTATGGCTCAGGTGGGGGCCTATCTCATCCACTACCGGGCCCACTTTGTCAAGCGGCTGGCCGCCCTGACGCCCCCCATTCAATCCGACTTCTCCGGGGGGCGGGAGAAGCTGGGCCTGCGGTATGAGACGGTGTCCACCGTCACCGACCCGGAGGTCTCTCCCAAGGTCATTCTGGAACAGCTATTGGAGCATCAGCAGAGCCACAGAAGGGCGGAGCTGGACTCCCGCCAGTGCCTCTCCGGCCCCCACAAGGACGATTTGACAGTGGAGATAGACGGCCAGGCTGCCCGGCAATTTGCCTCCCAGGGCCAGACCAGGACGGCGGCCCTTTCTTTGAAGCTGGCCTGCCGGGAGCTTTTCAAGGAGGACACGGGAGAGTGGCCGGTACTGCTGCTGGATGACGTGCTCTCCGAGCTGGACGCCAGGCGGCAGTCCTTCGTGTTAGAGCGCATCGACGGCGGCCAGGTGCTCATCACCTGCTGTGAGGAGACCGGGGCGCTCCCTCCTGACGGCAAGCGGTTCCAGGTGAAGGCCGGCGCCCTCATCACCGGGTAAGGAGGAGATAGTATGTACCTCCATTTGGGTCAGTCGGTGGTGACCCCCTACCGGGACATCATCGGCATCTTCGACCTGGACAACGCCTCCTGGTCCCACCGCACCCGCTCCTTTTTGGAGCAGGCGGAGCGGGAGGGCCGGGTGGTAAACGCCGCCGCGGATATCCCCAAATCCTTTGTCCTTTGCCGGGGAAAGGGAAAAGAGAGCATCGTCTATCTCTCCCAGCTCTCCTCCGCCACTCTCAAGGGGCGGATGGAGAACGAGGGCTTTGAATAAGAAAGGAAACACAAAGCAGAGCGCGAAGTGGGGGAAAACCCCTCGATACGGGAGGCTTTCCCATGCTTCGCGAAAAACAGGAGGTAACTATGAGCGACGAATTGATGAAGGAAGAATTGAAAAAAGAACAGGAATGGGAGGACAGCGTTACCCAAACCGAGCATGAGTACGGCGGCTCGGAAATTCAGGTATTGGAAGGACTGGAAGCCGTCCGAAAGCGTCCGGGCATGTACATCGGCTCCACCTCCTCCTCCGGGCTCCACCACCTGGTCTACGAGATCGTGGACAACGCCATTGACGAAGCCTTGGCGGGGTACTGTACTCACATCACTGTGGACATCCTCCCCGGCGACGTCATCAAGGTCACTGACGACGGCCGCGGCGTCCCCGTGGATATCCAGCCCCAGACCGGCCGGCCCGCCCTGGAGGTGGTGTATACCGTCCTCCACGCCGGCGGCAAGTTCGGCGGCGGCGGCTACAAGGTCTCCGGCGGCCTCCACGGTGTGGGCGGCAGCGTGGTCAACGCCCTGTCCGAATGGATGGAAGTCCGGGTCTATAAAAACGGCAATATCTACGAGGTAAAGTTCGCCCGGGGTACAATGACCCAGGAGATGACCATTATCGGCAAGACCGACAAGACGGGCACCGAGGTGGTATTCAAGCCTGATCCGGAGATGTTTACCGATACCACCGTCTACGACTATGACGTGCTCCATACCCGGATGCGGGAGGAGGCCTTCCTCAACGCCGGGCTCCACATCACCATCACCGATTCCCGGGGAGAGGAGCCGGTCTCCGACGCCATGTGCTACGAGGGCGGCATCCGGGAGTTCGTCACCTTCCTCAACCGGAACAAGACCCCCCTCCATGAGCAGGTCATCTATGTAGCGGGCCAGAAGGACGACGCCATGGCGGAGATATCTTTCCAGTATAACGACAGCTACAATGAGACCATTCTCTCCTTTGCCAACAACGTGCACACCCCCGAGGGCGGTATGCACGAGGACGGTTTCAAGCGGGCACTGACCACTGTGCTCAACAACTATGGCAAGAAATATAAGATATTGAAAGAGGACGACAAGGTATCCGGCGAGGACTGCCGGGAGGGCCTATGCTGCGTCATCTCCGTCAAGCTCACCGAGGCCCAGTTTGAGGGCCAGACCAAGGCCAAGCTGGGCAACAGCGAAATTCGTACCCTGGTCAACGCCATCGTCAGCGAGAAGCTGGCAGAATTTCTGGAGGAGAACCCCGCCATCGGCCGGGCCATCCTGGACAAGGCCCTCACCGCCAACCGGGCCCGGGAGGCCGCCCGGAAGGCCAGGGAATCCATCCGCCGCAAGACCGCCCTTGGGGGCGCCGCCATGCCCGACAAGCTTCGGGACTGCAACATCAGCGACCCCACAGTGACCGAAATTTACATCGTAGAGGGCGACTCCGCCGGCGGCTCCGCCACCCAGGGCCGGGATTCCCAGTTCCAGGCCATCCTTCCCCTGTGGGGCAAGATGCTCAACGTGGAGAAGGCCCGGGCCGATAAGGTCTACGGCAACGACAAGCTCCAGCCCGTCATCACCGCCCTGGGGGCTGGCATCGGGGAGGAGTTTGACCTTTCCAAGCTCCGCTACCATAAGATCATCATTATGGCCGATGCCGACGTGGACGGCGCCCACATCCGCACCCTTCTTTTGACCTTCTTCTTCCGCTTTATGCGGCCTCTGGTGGAGGAGGGCTACGTCTACTCCGCCGTGCCCCCCCTCTTTAAGCTGACAAGGGGCAAGACGGTGCGCCTGGCCTTCTCCGAGGAGGAGCGGGACGCCATCTCTGCCGAGCTCCGGGGGGACAACCCCAACGCCAAGGTGGACATCTCCCGCTTCAAGGGCCTGGGCGAGATGGATCCCCACGAGCTGTGGGAGACCACCATGGATCCCGAAAAGCGCACCCTGCGCCGCATTACCCTGGACGACGCTGTGGCCGCCGACGAGACCTTCACCATCCTCATGGGTGAGAAGGTGGAACCCCGGAAGGAGTTCATCGAGCGCAACGCCAAGTACGCCGTCAATCTGGACTATTAAGGAGGCGAGAGACCAATGGCAACCAAACAGAGAAACCACGTGGACCCGGAGGAATTTCGCTACCCTGATCAGGTGATCCACGAATCTCCCCTGGTTCCTGAAATGGAACAGAGCTACATTGAGTACGCCATGAGCGTGATCAAGGGCCGGGCCCTCCCCGACGTGCGGGACGGCCTGAAGCCTGTCCACCGCCGCATCCTCTACGCCATGTATGAGGATAACCTGACCCACGACAAGCCCTTCAAGAAGTCCGCCACCTGCGTGGGCGACGTGCTGGGCCGGTACCATCCCCACGGTGACCAGTCGGTCTACGACGCCCTGGTGCGTCTGGCCCAGGACTTCTCCATGCGCTATATGCTGGTGGAGGGCCACGGCAACTTCGGCTCCGTGGACGGCGACCCCCCGGCCGCCTACCGTTATACCGAGGCCCGGCTGTCCAAAATTTCCGAGGAGATCCTCCGGGACTTGGAGAAGGAGACAGTGGACTGGGATCCCAACTTTGATGAGACCCGGAAGGAGCCCCGTGTCCTGCCCTGCCGTTTCCCCAACCTGCTGGTGAACGGTTCCTCCGGCATCGCCGTGGGCATGGCCACCAACATCCCTCCCCACAACCTGCGGGAGGTCATCGGGGCCTGCATCAAGGTGCTGGACGACCCGGAGTGCACTCTGCCCGATCTGATGGAATACGTGAAGGGTCCCGACTTCCCCACCAGCGGCATCATCATGGGCCGCTCCGGCATCCGTTCGGCCTATGCCACCGGCCGGGGCAAGGTGGTCATCCGTGCCCGCACCGAGTTTGAGGAGTACGGCAAGGATCGTATCCGCATCATCGTCACCGAGCTTCCCTACCAGGTGAACAAACGGATGCTCATTAAGAGCATGGCCGAGCAGGTGGAGGACAAGCGCCTGGAGGGCATCTCCGATATCCGGGACGAGACCGACCGCAACGGTATGCGTATCGTCATCGAGCTCAAGCGGGACGCCAACCCCCAGGTGGTGCTCAACCGCCTCTTTGCCCAGACTCAGCTTCAGAGCTCTTTTGCCATCAATATGCTGGCTCTGGTGGACGACCAGTCCCAGCCGAAAATTTTGTCCCTGCGGCACATCATCGATGAGTACCTGAAGTTCCAGGAAGAGATCATCGTCCGCCGCACCCGGTACGACCTGCGGAAAGCCCAGGAGCGGGCCCACCTGCTGGAGGGCCTCCTCATCGCCCAGGACAATATCGACGAAGTCATTAAGATCATCCGCTCCTCCTACGACAATGCCAAGGAGAACCTGATGGAGCGCTTTGGGCTGGACGACGTCCAGGCCCAGGCCATCTGTGACATGCGCCTCATCGCCCTCCAGGGCCTGAACCGGGAGAAGCTGGAGAACGAGTACAAGGAACTGGAAGAGAAGATCGCCTACTACAACAAAGTCCTTTCCGATGAGGGACTGGTAAAGTCCATCCTGAAGGAAGAGCTCACCGCCGTGTCCGATAAGTACGGCGATGAGCGCAAGACAGAGATCCAGGACGTGGAGGACGAGATCGACATTGAGGATCTCATTGAGGAGGAGGACTGCGTCTTCACCCTCACCGCCGGCGGCTACATCAAACGCTTGCCCGCCTCCACCTATAAGGCCCAAAAGCGGGGCGGCAAGGGCATCACTGCCATGGCCACCAAGGAGGAGGACTACGTGGACACCGTCTTTACCGCCTCCACCCACGACTATATTCTCTTCTTCACCAACATGGGCAAAGTCCATCGGAAGAAGGGCTACCAAATTCCCGAGTCGGGCCGTACCGCCAAGGGTACCGCCATGGTGAACGTGCTGCCCCTGGAGGCGGAGGAGAAGGTCACCGCCATGATCCACCTGCGGGAGTTCCCCGAGGACAAGTATCTGATGATGATCACCCGGAAGGGCACGGTGAAGCGCATCCAGCTCTCCTCCATCTTTACTTCCCGGAAGGCAGGCATCCGCTGCATCACCATGGCTCCCGACGACGAGCTCATCGCTGTCCGGGAGACCGACGGCGATCAGGCCATCCTTCTGGTGACCCGCCAGGGTATGTCCATCTGCTTCAAGGAGGAGGACGTGCGCTGTATGGGACGTGACGCTTACGGCGTCATGGGTATTCGCCTGCGGCCCAATGACTACGTCATCGGCGCCGCCCGGGCCAAACGGGACAGCTATGTGCTCATCGTCAGCGAGAACGGCTACGGCAAGCGCACCGAAATGGACGAGTATATCCGCGGCGACGGTCCCCAGAAGCGGGGCGGCTACGGTATGAAGGGCTACCAGGTCACCGACAAGACCGGCCCCCTGGTGGGGGTGAAGGTGGTCAGCGACGAGGATGACCTGCTCATCATCAACGACGCCGGCGTCATCATCCGCATGGCCTGCGCCGACATCAACTGCTACAGCCGCGGTGCCCAGGGCGTGAAGCTGATGAACCTGGCCGATGGGGTCAAGGTCATCTCCATCGCCCGCACCGACCACGAGGAGGCGGAGGAACTTCCCGAGGGGGAGGAGACGACCCCGGAGCAGGAGACCGCTGCTGCTGACACGGAGGAATAACACCCAAAAAAGGGGCGGCTTTTTAGCCGCCCCTTCCGTGAGAAGGAGGAAGAGGGATGAAGAAAAAGGTGACCTACCGCCCCAGCAAGGCCCAATCCCTTTTGGGCGGCGTCGTGGGCGTGGCATTTGTCTTGATCGGTCTTTTCGTGGTCATCCCACAGGTTGGCCTTTTCGGCCTTCTCTGGACAGGGATGGCGGTGGCTATCACGGCGATAAATTTCTACCACGCTTTCGGAAAAGGGTACATTGGCCCAAAAATTGAAATTGAGGACGAGGGCCAGCCCCCCGGCGGAGACCGCCGAGGAGCGGCTGAAGAAGCTCCAGACCCTCTACGACCAGCGCCTCATCACTCCCGAGGAGTATGAGGAGAAGCGAAAGGAAATCTTGAAGGAACTGTGATGGACTTGGGAAAAGCGCTGCTGCGCAAATGCTTGCCCATCTTTATCCTGGCGGGGGCGTGCAATACCCTGGTGGTCTTTACCGTAAAAGGACAGACTGCTTTGGAACTGCTGGGCGGAGTCGTTGTGGGGCTGGGGGAACTGACCGCCAGCCTCAGCGGCTGGCTCCTGCTGGGCGGAAAGGGAAAAAAGAAGAACCAAGCCTATCTCCGTTTTGCTGTTTTGCTGGGGTTAGCGGTCATGGGCCCGGGTGTGGCGATGATGGCTCATGAAGCCCTGATGGCGCGATACGGCCTGTTAGGGTGTCTTACCATGGCGGCGGCAACGGTGGTTCCCTGTGGTATTGTGCTGACCGCTTGGGCAGGGAAGAAACGGAGAATGACCGAAGGGGAAGCAGAAGTGGGAAGCGATTCTCAATTGGAGCAGTTAGAGACATTGCGGAAGGCGGGGGTCATTACAGAGGAGGAGTTTCGTCAACGGCGGGCGGCCCTCTCAAAGCACCCCTAAGCTCCAGCAGTAAAAACAAAGTGAGAAAGAGGATGAAGACAATGGAGACAAATCTGTGGAAGAAGGCCCTGGCTCTGGGTCTGGGGGCCTCTCTGGTGCTTTCCGGCTGCGGCGGCGGGGGAGAGAAGACCCCCAATCCCACGCCTTCCGCCGCTGCGGAGGAGAGCGAGGCTCCCCGGGACTACAGCAAGTACAATACTTATTTGGACTTGACCGACGATATGGCCAATATAGAAGAGGTGCTGACGGTGTACTTCGAAAATGTGGAGTACGCTCCCGACTTTGCCCTGGTGGAGGGCGGGGACTACGCTGCCATCAAGGATGCCGTATCCTTCTACACCCCCATGACCCACACCGCCGAGGAGGCTTTGGCGTACGCCGATGAGGAGCCCTCCTATCCCGAGGCAGACGCGGCCATGAAGGCCCTGGGCGAAAGCCCCGTTCAGGTGATGGACGCCCTGAATCACCTGGCCTCCTACCTGCGCTTTGACGACTTTGAGGAGGACAACATGGCCAAAGCCCCGGAGCTCCACGCCGAGCTGATGGCCGCCCTGGAGACCTACGACCTCCACTTCGGTGAGTTCTTTGCCGCCATCAATACCCTGGCCGAGGAGAGCCGGGACGAGGATCGGGAGCAGCTTTTAGAGGAGGGACAGATGATCCTCTATCACTCCCTGTGCCTGCTCCACACCAGCGAGGACATCCTGGACGAGATCATGGCCCAGGTACAGGCCGCCTCCGAGGAGGCGGGGGAGCAGGTGTTTCCCGCCATTGACGGAACCAATACCGCCCCTCTCTTCGGCCAGCTCCAGACCGCCTATGAGGGCCTCACCGAGGCCATGGGCAAGGAGGAGGAGCAGCAGAAGATCAAGTCCTTCAGCGGCAAGGTGGCGGAAAACGCCATGAAGCTCTACACCAACAAGGTCAACGCCCTCTATATCAGCATGGGGAACCTGGCGAAGGCGCTGACGGACGGCGCCGACTATGTGGACGCCTTCAACAGCGCCAACGAGGCCATCAGCGGCATGGTGGGCGCCTACAACAGCATCCTTTGACCGTGAAGACTGTTACCATCTACACCGACGGGGCCTGCTCCGGCAACCCCGGCCCCGGGGGCTGGGGGGCTATCCTCCAGTACGGCAAGTTCAAAAAGGAGCTCTCCGGCGGGGAGGAACAGACCACCAACAACCGCATGGAGCTTACCGGGGTCATCACTGCTCTGGAGGCGTTGAAGGAGCCCTGCATCGTGGAGCTTTGGTCCGACTCCAAGTATGTCATCGACGCCCTGGAAAAGGGCTGGGCCAAAGGCTGGAAGGCCCGGGGCTGGATCAAGCCGGACAAAAAGCCCGCCCTAAACCCCGACCTGTGGGAGCGGCTTTTGGAGCTGTGCGAGTACCACACGGTGCATCTCCATTGGGTCAAGGGCCACGCCGACAACGAGTTCAACAACCGCTGCGATGAGCTGGCGGTAGCGGAGAGCCAGAAGTTCAGAAAATAAAAAAACACCTCTGTTTCCGGTGAAACAGAGGTGTTTTTTTCGGCCCTTACAGCTCCCGGGCCAGGTCTTCCAGATAGTTGTGGGAGAGATTCTCCACGTCCCCGGCGTCGCAGGCGGCGGCCAGGGCGGGGTCGATGGGCAGGCGGGCCGCCACCTTCAAACCATGGGCGGAGGCGATCTCCTCGATGTGGCTCTCGCCGAAGATGTGGTGCTGCTTGCCGCAGTCGGGGCAGCGGAAGTAGCTGTAATTTTCCACCAGGCCCAGGATGGGGATATTCATCATCTCCGCCATCTTCACCGCCTTCTCCACGATCATGCTCACCAGCTCCTGGGGGGAGGTGACCACGATGA
>CANEAY010000017.1 GCA_947425785.1 uncultured Pseudoflavonifractor sp.
TGGTCGCTGGGGGTGGGGGGTCAAGGGGGGAGGGCGAATCGAAACGCCCTCCCCCCTGTGCTTTCTTGGGGGTCTGGGGGTCATTCTTTCCAGAAAGAATGATCCCCAGATGGCACCCACCCCCCAGGGGTGGAACTGGGGAACATCCAGAAAAGATAGTCCCCCACCCCGAGGGTGGGAAAAATACCATAAGAGGTGAATATCTATGTCCGCTACCCGCATGGGCCGCATCAATGAAGAGATCCAGCGCGCCATGGCGGAGCTTATCCGCAGCGTGAAGGATCCCCGTGTCCACGGTCTCATCTCCGTCACCGCCGTGGAGACCACGCCCGACCTGAAATACGCCAAAATTTATATCAGCGTGCTGGACAAGTCCGATGTGGACCAGGTCATCAAGGGCCTGAAGTCCGCCTCCGGCTACCTCCGGCGGGAGCTGGGCCACACCCTCTCCCTGCGCTACACCCCCGAGCTCACCTTCCTCCGGGACGACTCCATGGCCAAGGGCGCCCACATCCTGGAGATCCTCGAGGGTCTGGACAAATAAGGAGGTCACCCCATGGACATCGCTTATCGCGAGGCCGCCCGCTGGCTTATGGAGCACGACGGCTTCCTCATCCTCACCCACAAACGCCCCGACGGGGACACCATCGGCTGCGCCGTGGCCCTCTGCCACGCCCTGCGTTCCCAGGGCAAGACCGCCTGGCTCCTCCCCAACGAGGACGCCACCACCCTCTTCACCCCCTATTTGGGCGGAGTGCTGGCCCCGGCGGACTTTGTCCCGGCGCACGTGGTGGCGGTGGACATCGCCAGCCAGGGACTTTTCCCCAAGAGCGCCGAAGGATATCGGGACAAGGTGGAGCTGTGTATCGACCACCACCCCTCCAACGAGGGCTACGCCCAGTATAACTGCGTGGAGGCGGACAAAGCCGCCTGCGGCGAGATCATCTGCGCTCTCATCAAGGAGTGGGGCCCCCTCACCCCCCAGACCGCCCTGCCCCTCTATGTGGCGGTGAGCACCGACACCGGCTGCTTCATGTACTCCAACACCTCCCCCAACACCCACCGGGTGGCGGCGGAGCTGATGGACACCGGCATCGACGCCGCCGCGGTGAATAAGCGCCATTTCCGCACCAAGAGCTATGTGCGCCTGCGGCTGGAGGGCCGCATCATGGAGACCATGGAGCTCCACGACGAGGGCCGGATCGCCCTGGCCTCCATCACCCTGGCGGACATGGAGGAGCTCCACGCCCGGGAGGAGGACGCCGAGGACATCGCCGCCTTTACCGGCCAGCTGGAGGGGGTACAGACCGCCGTCACCATTCGGGAGGTGGCTCCCGGCGAGTGCAAGCTGTCGGTGCGCACCGGAGCGGAGCTCAACGCCTCCAAGGTCTGCGCCCTGCTGGGGGGCGGAGGCCACGCCGCCGCCTCCGGCTGTACCGTCATGGGCAGCGTGGCGGACGCCAAGGCCGCCATCATGGGCGCCATCCGGCAGGTGCAGGACAATGGCTAACGGTCTTATCATCATCCACAAGCCCCAGGACTGGACAAGCATGGACGTGTGCGCCAAGCTCCGGGGGGCCTTCCATGAAAAGCGCATCGGCCACGCCGGGACGTTGGACCCCATGGCCACCGGCGTCCTCCCTGTCTTTGTGGGCAGGGCCACCCGGGCCGTCCAGTTTGCCGAGACCGGGGAGAAGGAATATATCGCCGGACTTCGCCTGGGCCTTGTCACCAACACCCAGGACACCTCCGGGGAAATTCTGGAGGAGAAAAGCGCCCAGGTGACCCGGGAGGCGCTGGAGGGAGTTCTGGCCCGGTTCCGGGGCGATATCGACCAGGTGCCCCCCATGTACTCGGCGGTGAAGATAAATGGCAAAAAGCTCTACGAGCTGGCCCGGAAGGGCGTGGAGGTGGAGCGCAAGCCCCGCCGGGTGACCATCCACGCCCTGGAGCTGGCGGAGGGCCTCTCCCCGGCGGAGACCCCCCTCCCCATCGGCCCCGCCGGGCTGGAGAGCCACCATTTCCTCCGTGTCCGCTGCTCCAAGGGCACCTACATCCGTACCCTCTGCCACGATATCGGCCAGGCCCTGGGCTGCGGCGGCTGTATGTCCGCCCTGGTGCGCAGCGCCGCCTGCGGCTTTTCCCTGGCCGAGGCCCTGACCCTGGAGCAGGTGCTGAGCGCCCCCCACCCGGAGGCCCTCCTCCGGCCGGTGGACACCCTCTTCCGGGACCGGCCCGCCCTGGAGCTGAAGGCCGAGGGGGAAAAGAAGCTGCGCAACGGCATGGCCCTCCACGCCCCCAAGCTCTCCCCCGGCGAATACCGGGTCTACGGGTCGGACAAGACCTTTTTGGCCCTGTGCAGGGCGGAAAAGGGCAAGCTCGTTACCATTAAGAATTTTTTCGAGGTGTGACCATTTGAACACAGCAAATCAAAAGCGCGTCATCGCATTGGGATTTTTTGACGGGGTGCACGTTGGCCACCAGGCCCTTTTGAACCTGGCCGCCCGGCGCTCGGAGGAGCTGGGGGCCATCCCCTCCGCCTTCACCTTCGACGTCCATCCCTCCTCCCTCATCCTCCACGCCCCGGTGCCTCTGCTGTCCACCCCCGCCGACCGGGCGGGGCTCATGCGCCGCAGCTGCGGCATCCGGGACGTGATCGTGTGCCACTACGACCAGCGGATGATGCACACCCCCTGGCGGGAGTTCGTCACCGACTATCTGGAGGGCATCCACCAGGCCGCCCATCTGGTGGCGGGCCACGACTTCCACTTCGGCTACAAGGGGGAGGGCAACCCCCAGCGGCTCCAGCAGCTCTGCGCCGAGCTGGGCATCGGCTGCGACATCGTGCCCAAGGTGGAGCGGGAGGGCATCACCGTCTCCTCCACCGCCATCCGCAACCTCATCGCCCAGGGGGAGATGGCCCAGGCTGTGCGCCTGCTGGGCCACCCCCATGTCCTCACGGGTACGGTGAACCACGGCAAAAAGCTGGGCTCCACCCTGGGCTTTCCCACGGTGAACCTCCACCTGCCCGCCGGCCTCCTCCCCCCCGCCTACGGCGTATACGCCGCCCGGGCGGTGTTTGAAAACGGGGACAGCCGCCTGTCGGTGACCAACGTTGGGGTGCGGCCCACCGTGGAGGATAACGGCACTGTGACCATCGAGGGCTATTTGCTGGACTTTGACGGCGACCTCTATGGCCAGCAGGTGCGTATGGAGTTCTATGACTACCTGCGCCCGGAACAGAAATTTGACACGCTGGAGCAGCTGCGGGACGAGGTCATGCGCAACGCCCGGCAGACAAGGGACTTTTTCGCCAGCCACCCCGAGATTTAAGGGAGGGATCGGTATGCCCCACAGCCACCACGAAGGAAAAATGCGCTTTGAGCTGATATTCCCCGCCACTTTGGTCTACTGCGCCCTTTTGGCCGCTTTGGCCTTCCTTCTGGACACGCCGGCCAACATCTGGAACGGCTTGGGGCGCATCATTTTTGAGGGGGACACCCTCATCACCGACTACATCCAGCTGGCGGGGGTGGGGGCGGCCCTGGTCAATTCCTCCCTGGTGGTGCTCATCAGCCTTTTTGTCCTCCACCTGGCGAAGGATCCCCTCAACGGCTTCACCCTGGTGGTGCTGGGCCTGATGAGCGGCTTCTCCCTGTTCGGCAAGAACATCTTCAACATCTGGCCCTTCCTGCTGGGCGCCTTTCTCTACGCCCGCCTGCGCAGGGAGTCCTTTGAAAAGTACGCCAATGTGGCCCTCATGTCCACCTCCCTGTCCCCGGTGGTGAGCTTCCTCTGCTTTGATGAGCCCTCCCCCTGGGCCATGGCGGCGGGACTGGGGCTGGGCGTGTTCATCGGCTTCATCCTCCCCGCCCTGTCGGCCTACACCTTCAAGATACAAAACGGCATGAACCTCTACAACATGGGCTTTGCCTGCGGCCTGGTGGCCATGATCCTGGTGCCGGTGCTCATCTCCCTGGGCCACGATCCCACCACCGCCCGCCACTGGGCCACGGGCTATAATGGCCTTTTTGCCCTCATTCTGGGCATCTTCTGCGGCGGGCTCATCATCGGCGGCCTCTTTTTCTGCCGGCGGCCGGCCTGGGCGGCCTGGGCGGGCTACCGCTATCTGCTGGGCTCCACCGGCCGGGCCCCCAGCGATTTCCTGCGTACATACGGCGCGGCCCCCACCCTCATCAACATGGGCGTCAACGGCCTTGTCGCCACCGGCTATATCCTCCTCATCGGCGGCGACCTCAACGGCCCCACCCTGGGCGGCATCCTCACCATCATGGGCTTTTCCGCCTACGGAAAGCACGCCCGGAACATCATCCCCATCATGCTGGGGGTGGTGCTGGGGGGCCTGGTGATGGAATGGAACCTCACCGACTGCTCCTCCCAGCTGGCGGGCCTCTTCGGCACCACTCTGGCCCCCATCTCCGGCTACTTCGGCGCTCCCTTCGGCATCCTGGCCGGGTTCCTCCACTCCTGCCTGGTGCTCCACACCGGCGGCCCGGTGGCGGGCATCAACCTCTACAACAACGGCTTCTCCGGCGGCATCATCGCCACGGTGCTCTACCCCCTGCTCATGGCCCTTGTACGCCGCCGCAGGCCGGTGCTTCAGGATGAGGACTACTTCGAGTCCTTCGAGCATGACGAGCCGGTGGTGCCCATCTCCGCCAAGCACGTACACGAGGAAGAGCTGCCGGATACACCAGAAGAATAACGCAAAAAAGGGCAGAGCCAAAAGGCTCTGCCCTTTTTCAGTTCTTTACAGCTCCACTGCCCGGTCGCACAGGGCGGCCAGGGCCCTGTCGTGTCCTGTCAGCAGAACAGGTTTCCCCATGGCCCGCAGACGGGCGATGATGCGGCCTGCGCGCGCCTCATCCACCCCGGCGAAGGGCTCGTCCAGCAAATAGACCTCCCCCTCCACCGCCAGGGCACGGGCCAGAGCGGCACGCCGGGCCATGCCCCCGGAAAGGGCCCCCGGCAGCTTATGGTGGGCCTCCTCCAGCTCCACCAGAGCCAGGTATTCCCCGGCCCGGCTTTTTTGCCCCTTGGGCAGCACCGCCTCCACCTGCCCCAGCACGGTGCGGCGGGGAAAGAGGCGGTCTTCCTGAAAAAGGAGCACCGGCCTGCCGGGCAGCTCCACCGTCCCCGCCTCCGGCTCCAGCAGGCCCGCCATGGCCCGCAGAAGGGTGGTCTTTCCCGCCCCGGAGGGGCCGGTGAGGAAGGTGACGCCCTCATCAGGCAGGGACAGGCTGTAATTTTCCAGTACCGTTTTACCGCCGAAGCGGACGGTTAGTCCCCGAACTTCCATCAGCGTCCCTCCTCTCGCCAGGGCCCAAGAGCCAGGTGGAGAAGGGCCTCCATGGCCAGGCTCAGGGCCACCACCACCGCCGTCCAGGCGAAAAGGGCGGGGGCGTCCAGATAGGCTTTGGCGCTCTGGAGGGCGCTCCCCGCCGCCCACTTGGGCTGGCAGAGCACCTCCGCCGCCACCCCCGCCTTCCAGGCAAGTCCCAGGGCGTTTTCCCACCCGGCACACAGGGCGGGCATGGCCCCCGGCAGGTACACCAGCTTCACCCTTCCCCAGAGGTTCAGGCGGTAATGGCCCGCCGCCTCCAACAGCAGGGGATCGGCGGCGGCGATGCCCTGGCGGGCGGCGCGCCACACCACAGGAAGGGCCATGAGAGCGGCGGTGGCCACCGGCACCCGGCCGGAGGGCAGCCAAAAATAGAGCAAAAGGATGAAGGAGACCACCGGCACTGTCCGCACCGCCTTCATGGCGGGGGACAAAAGCAGGTCGCACCAGCGCCAGCTTGCGGTGACCACTCCCAGGATCATCCCCAGGAGAACGCCCAGCAGCACCCCGGCGGTGACCCGCCCCAGGGTGGCGGCCACAGCGTGCCAAAAGGCCCCCTCCCCCAGCAAAGTGAGGAGGGTCTGAATGGCGGCGGCCGGGGAGGGCAGGAGCAGTTCCTTGCCCACCACTTGGGCCCCAAAGGCCCACAGCGCCAGCCAAAAGGCCAGGGGAGCTACAACTTTCAGAACTTTTTTCTTCATATATTACTTATTGTAGTCATAATAGAAGGCCCCGTCGGGGATGGAGCCGCCGATGGAGGCGGGATCGGCGGCGGCCAGCACCTGGTAGTAGCCCTGAATGCCGTCCATCATATCCTCCCCGGTGATGAAGCAGAGGTTGGCGTCGGGGAGGGCCTTCTTTGCCACGGCGGCCTTGGGGACGATGCCGTACTTCTCCGCCAGTGCGGCGGCGCTGTCCAGGTTGGCGGCGTCCTTCATATAGGCGATGGAGGCCCCATACTCCTCCAGGAATTGCTCCACCGCCTCTGGGTTATTTCTGGCAAATCCGGTGCGCACCACCACGCAGCCCATGGTGAAGATGCCCTGGGCCCCGGCCTCTGCCCAGGCGTCGTTCAAGTCCACCGCGGCGCGCACGTCGCCATTCTGCATCAGCACACTGGTGGCGGCGGGCACCGGGAGCATACAGAGGTCTGCCTCCCCGCTGGCCATCCGGGCAGTGACCTCGTCGCTGGAGAGCCACTCCACCTCCACATCCTCGCCGGGGGTAAGGCCATTCTCCTCCAGCAGGTAATTCAGCACGAATTCCGGGTTGGCCCCCTGGCCGGTGGCCAGGAGCTTTTTCCCCGCCAGGTCGGCCAGGCTGTTCACCGTGTTTCCGTTCTCCAGAATATAGAGAACGCCCAAAGTATTGAGGGCCAGGAGCTGAATGTCTCCGTCGGTCTTATGGTAGAGGCTGGAGGCCAGATTGGTGGGCAGGGCGGCAATGTCCGCATTCCCCCCGGTGAGGAGGGCCACCGCCTCGGTGGGCTCGGCGCAGATGGTGAATTCCATGGTGGCGCTGCCGCTGTGATCGTCCATATACTTGGCCGCCCCCAGGCCAGTAGGGCCCTTCAGCATGGCCACCCGTACCTTCTCGTCCTCCGCCAGAGAGGGGGTGGCGGTGGCCTCCGCCGTGGGAGCGGGGGTGGGAGTGGCCTCTGGGGTGGGGGTAGGCTTGGGCGTACAGGCGGTAAGCATGGCAAGCCCTAAGCACAGGGCCAGAATACGGTTTCCTTTCATCGTTTGGACTCCTTTCCATTTGGCTCTCTTCGTCCAGTCTACAATTTTAATCCGGCATTGTCAAGGAAGAGTGACCCTTCAGGGGGCTTAGCATAGAATGGGGTACGAGAAAGGAGGTATTTTTTCATGGCAAGGCCCAAAAGTCGTACATACCAGACCGCCCAGGAGGCCCACAACAAGGTGATGGCCGCCCGGCAGGCCCTTCTGACCGCAGAAGAGCCCATCCACCGCTATTCCCACCCCATTCCCCAGGCCGCCTCCTGCGCCGCCGCTCCTGTCTTTGAGCCGGCCGGCGAGGTCTCCACCCAAGTCCTGGAACAGCTCGCCTGTCAGAGCCAGCTCCTGGTGGATCTTCTGGGGGCGGTGAACTCCCTCACCGCCGCCCTTCTGTGCCGCCAGCAGCAGAGCTCCTGAAAGTTACAAATTTCTTATTTTTTCGACCTTGGCTTGCTTCCGGGGTAGCTTTCCGCTATACTGGGCATACTGACTTCCAGAAATGGAAAGGAGAACCACAGCGTGGCCAAGCGGAAACACAAGAAAAGACGGCCCTCCTCCCCTCTGCGGCGGCTGGGACGGGGCCTTTACCGAACTTTGGTGGTCATCTCCGCCCTTATTGTCGGAGCCTGGATCGCCTTCAAGGCCGTCTCCCGGCGGCCCACCACCGCCGAAGGGACTGTCCGTCCCGACCAGCCCATGGTCACCGACGACCCCAGTACCCTGGACGTGGACGAGAGCCAGCAGGGCCTCCAGCGCAAGGAGGGGACATGGACGTTCCTCCTGGCGGCGGAGGATCAGGTCAGCGGCAGTACCGACACCATCATGGTGTGCACCTACGACACGGTGAACCAGAAGATCGGTCTGGTCTCCCTGCCCCGGGACACCCTGGTGGATCGGCGGGTGGGGCCCTACCACTACCACAAGCTCAACGCCGCCTACCCCAACGGCAACATCGCCTTTCCCCCTGACGGCGGCATCCAGGAGCTGATGGCCGCCGCCGGCGAGGTGCTGGGCATCCCCATCGACCACTACGCCCTGGTGGACACCCACCTCTTCGTGGCCCTGGTGGACGCGGTGGGCGGGGTGGACTTCAACGTACCCGTCTATATGAACTACGACGCCCCCGACCAGGATCTTCACATCCATTTTGATCCCGGCCCCCAGCACCTCACCGGCCAGCAGGCCCTGGAGGTGGTGCGCTGCCGGAAGAACTCCGACGGGCCGGGGGAATATCCCAACAACATCTACGACGCCTACCCCGACGCCGATGTGGGCCGGACGCGGACACAGCAGGAGATGGTGAAGACCATCGCCAAGAAAGTCCTCTCCAATCCCCAGAAGGCGGGCAGCTATGTGGAGATCCTCTCCACCTATGTCAAGACCGACCTGGAGCTGGGCCATTTCCTGTGGTTCGTGGGGCCCGCCCTGGGCTTTAACTTTGACGACCTGACCACCGCCACCCTGCCGGGGGACGGCAGCAAGAGCTACGACGGTGTCCGCTCGGTCTACGAGCTGGACGCGGAGGAGAGCCTTCGCATCATCAACGAGTGCCTCAACCCCTACACCACCGACGTGACGCCGGAGATGACCCGGATGCTCCGGGCGGACTGATACAAAAAGCTCCGAAGGAAATTTCCTTCGGAGCTTTTTTCAATGGAGAAGGTCGGGCCCCGGCAGCTCCATCTGCCGCTTCCGGTCTGACGACCAGGTCAGCTTCTCCACCAGCTTGTTCTTGTCCCCGGAGGCGATGGCCTCCCGGTAGTCTTGCAGGTTCTTGATAAATTCATCCAGACAGCTGGTAAGGGCGGGGGCGTTGAGGGAGAAGAGCTGGGCCCACAGGGACACATCCAGGGCCGCCACCCGGGTGCAGCCCCGGAAGGAGCTGCCCTCAAAGCCCTTGCAGGTAAAGAGCATGGGATCGTCGCAGACACTGACGGCGATAATGTGCATCATCTGGCTGGTATAGGCCAAAATGGCGTCGTGCTCGGCGGGGGTGGTCTTCACCACGTCCTGACAGCCCATGTAGTCCGCCATGCGTTCCATGAGAGCCACATTCTCCTCCCTGCTCTCCGGCCGGGGGGTCAGGATCAAATGGGAGCCGCGGAACATCTCGCCAAAGGCGTGCTCAATGCCGGAAAACTCGGTGCCCGCCATGGGGTGGCAGCCGATGAAATCCACACTCTCCGGCAGTACCTTGGCCGCCTCCATAATGGCGGACTTGATGCCGCACACGTCGGTGACCAGGCTCCCCGGCTTAAAGTCCTCCCGGTGCTGCTCCAGGAAGGAAATGATGTCCTTGGGGTCGATGCACAGGATGGTCACGTCGGCCTGGCGAAGGGCGGAGACGGTGTCCAGGGTGGCCTCGTCCCCTACGCCGTGGGAGAGGGCGTAGTCCACCGTGGCCTGCCGCCGGGCCACGCCGATGATGCGGAAATCCTCAAAGCCCTTCAGGGCCAGGGCCAGAGAGCCGCCGATGAGACCCAGGCCCACAATGACGATCTTTTTCATCGCTCAAACCTCTCTTCCCACGCACTCCGCCACCCGGGCGGCCTTCTCCATCAGGGCCTGGAACTGCTCCGGGGTGATGGACTGCTGGCCGTCGCACAGGGCGTGGATGGGGTCGTTGTGTACTTCGATGATGAGGCCGTCGCACCCGGCGGTGATGGCCGCCAGGGCCATCCGCTCCACCATCCAGGCCTGGCCGCTGGCGTGGGAGGGATCCACCATCACGGGCAGATGGCTCTGCCGCTTCACCGCCAGCACGGCGGAGAGGTCGAGGGTGTTGCGGGTGAAGGTCTCAAAGGTGCGGATGCCCCGCTCGCAGAGGATGACGTTGGGATTGCCCCCCGCCAGGATGTACTCCGCCGACATGAGCCACTCCTCAATGGTGGAGGAGAGGCCCCGCTTCAGGAGAATGGGCTTGTTGAGCTTGCCCAGCCGCTTCAAAAGGTCAAAGTTCTGCATATTCCGGGCTCCCACCTGGATGACGTCCACGTGCTCGGCGAAGTAGTCCACGTCATCGGTATTCATGATCTCGGTGACGATGGGCAGGCCGGTGGCCATCCGGGCCTTCTCCAGCAGCTCCAGGCCGGTGTAGCCCATGCCCTGGAAGGCGTAAGGGCTGGTGCGGGGCTTGAAGGCGCCCCCCCGGAGGGCCTGGGCGCCGCTTTCTTTCACCGAGGCGGCGATGCCGGTGATCTGCCCCTCGCTCTCCACCGAGCAAGGCCCCGCCACCACCAGCAGCTTCTTCCCGCCCACGGTGACGCCGGGGGCCACCTCCACCACCGAGTCATCGGGGTGGTACTTCCGGTTGGCCTTCTTATAGGGCTCGCTGACCCGCATGACCCGCTCCACACCGGGCAGGGACTGCATCTTCTCAATGTCGATGTTCTGGGAGTTGCCCTCGGCGCCCAGAATGGTGGTCTCCGAACCGCGGGAGATCATCACGTTCACGCCGCAGCGTTCCATCTCCTGAATGGCGTGCTCCAACTGCGCCTTGCTGAAACCGGGTCTCATGATAACGACCATAAATAACACTCCTTCACAATAAAAAAACGCGGCTGCCCTCATCGGGCTGCCGCGTCACCTAACAGGGACGGCAGGGCCGGTTCCGGGCATCACAAAAGACCGCTATCCCAATAGCGGTAAGAATAGGAATACCCGTGCCGGTCAAACTGTCTCACGTGGCTCACCTGCTTTCTGTGGCCTACTTTAGCACTTTTTGCTACTAAAGTCAAGAGGGAATTTCCTTGAAATTTCAGAGAAGTATGGTATGATATAAAAAACCTGTTTTTCCGCTCCAAGGAGGTACCGCCATGAAAATTTCCACCAAGGGCCGCTACGCCCTGCGGCTGATGCTGGACATCGCCCTTCACTGCGGCGACGGCCCTGTCTCCCTGCGGGACGCGGCAGGGCGGCAGGAGGTCTCCGACAAATACCTGGAGCAGATCGTCACCCAGCTGGGCCGAAACGGCCTGGTGCAAAGCGTCCGGGGGGCCGGGGGCGGCTACCTGCTGACCAAAGGGCCGGAGGAATACACCGTAGGAGAGATCCTCCGCTGTTTGGAGGGGAGCCTCTCCCCCGTGGACTGCGCCGAGGACGCCGGGTGCTGCGGGCGCTCCGGCCAGTGCGTCACGGTGGAGGTCTGGGACCGCATTGCCCAGGCGGTGAACCAGGTGGTGGATAACATCACCCTTGCCGACCTGGTGAGGCGGCACCACGAAAAGTTGGGAGGATAACTATTTTGAATATCAGGCAGGAGCGGCCCGAGGATCGCGACGCGGTCTACCAGGTGGTAAAGGCGGCCTTTCAAAGCGCCGAGCACAGCGACGGCACGGAGCAGGATCTGGTCAACGCCCTGCGGCAAAGCCCCTCCTTTCTCCCGGAGCTGTCCCTTGTGGCGGTGGAGGGGGATCAGATCGTGGGCCACATCCTCTTCACCAAAGCGCAGGTGGGCGCCGCCCCAGTGCTGGCCCTGGCCCCCCTCTCCGTTCTGCCGGGATATCAAAGGAGGGGCATCGGCCTGGCCCTGATGGAGCGGGGACACTGCATCGCCCGCAGTCTGGGCTACCGATATTCCGTTGTGCTGGGGCATCCGGGCTATTACCCGAAGGCCGGCTATGTCCCGGCCGGCACCTACGGCATCCAGGCCCCCTTCCCCGTGGAGGACGAGGTCTTCATGGCCCTGTGCCTCTCTGGTGACCCGGTGCCGCTGGACGGCATCATGGAATACGATAAGGCTTTTGGTATATGACAAAAAAGTCCCTGCGCCGACCTGGAGGAAAGATATCATGAGAAGAGCGGAAGTTAACGGGACAAAAAAGCGCTCTCCAAATAGAATTTTTCTCTTTGCAATTCTTATTTTCCTCTTGAGTATTGTTTTGCTTAGCATATATGGAATATTTTCTTCCAGTCCTATCCGCTTTAACTCCTGGCTATGGAAAGAAGATATCGGCCGGTATCGGATGGTGGATGACCTCATGGATTCCCATATCCTGGAGGGCATGGACAGAGAGGAAGTCACGAAACTTTTGGGGGAGGGCCAGACTCATATACTAACCGGAGAGTATGCCGAGAAAGGATATTCCATTCGGTACTATACCCGTGACCCTGATTACCGGCCCTATGCCGTTTTTGTCGTGATCTTTGATTTGGATAATATCTGTATGGGGAGCAGTACCGATATCACCTGCCCCTACTAAGCCTTACATAAATTATGGGAGGGACGCATATGCGTCCCTCCCGCATCTTTTATCCCTACCCAAACCACCATCTCACTGCCCAGGCGGCGGCCAGGAAGGCAGCCACGTCGGCGCAGAGGGCCGCCGGGACGGCATAGCGGGTCTTGCGGATACCCGCCGCGCCGAAATAGACGGCAATGGTATAAAAGGTGGTCTCGGTGCTGCCCAGCATTACCGCCGCCGTGCGGCCGATGGCGGAGTCGGGGCCGTAGGTGGCAATGAGTTCGCTTCCCACCCCCAGGGCGGCGTTGCCGCTCACCGGCCGCACCAGGAGAAGGCCCACCGTCTCCGGCGGCACCCCCAGCCGGGTGAGGAAGGGAGCCAGCAGTGCCCCCGCCGCCTCCATGGCCCCGGATGCGCGGAGCATATACACCGCCGTCATCAGGCCCACCATGGCGGGGACGATCTTGATGAGCACGCCCAGGCCCTCCCCCGCCCCCTGCACCAGGGCGCCGTAGACATCCACCCGCTTAGCCATCCCCCACACCGCCGCCAGGGCGATGATGAGGGGGGCCACCATCTGAATGAGCAGCTGCGTCATTTTCCCGCCCTCCATGCTCTGGCCATGACCTTGGCCGCCAGGATGCCCACCGTCACCGACACCGCCGAAGCCAACCACACCGCCGGCAGGATGTCAAAGGGTGTGGCGCACCCTGCCCCCTGGCGCACGGCGGCCACCGTGGTGGGCAGCAGCTGGATGGAGGCGGTGTTGCACACCACCAGCATACAAAGGCTGTCCGAGGCCACACCCGGCGTTTTCCGCGCCATCCGCCGGGCGGCCTGGATGCCCAGGGGGGTGGCGGCGTTGCCCAGGCCCAGAAGATTGGCGGAGACGTTGGCGGAGATGGCGTCCATGGTCTCCCTGTCCTTTCTGAAGTCGGGGTAGAGCCGGCACAGGATGGGCCGCAGGAGCTGGGAGAGCTTCTCCGCCAGGCCGCACCGCTTCATCACCTCCATGACCCCCATCCACAGGCACATGACCCCCGCCATGGTGATGCACAGCTCCACAGCGGCGGCAGCCCCCTCCACCGCCGCCGCGGCCACAGCGGCGCCGTTGCCTGCCAGAAGTCCATATACCACAGAGATGACCACCATCCCCGTCCAGATCACCGTCATGGCCATATCCGCCACCCCTTTCTCCCCCCACTCTATGCGGGACAAGGGGTGGGTATGTCCATTTCCCGGTGATGGAAAAGGATGGTTTTCCAGTTTTTTCCTTTTAATTCCACCCATTTTTTGAAATAAATAACACATTCTACAAAATTTTCCAAATTTTGATTGACAGGGGACAAAAAAGCACTATAATTGGGCTTATCCCGTGGCACGTGGGAAATATAAAAAAGGAAGGTATCAGCTATGAAATCTACTGGTATCGTAAGAAAAGTTGATGAATTGGGACGCATCGTCCTGCCCATCGAGCTGCGGCGTACCCTGGGGATCGAGATCCGGGATTCTCTGGAAATTTATGTGGAGGACTCCTCCGTCGTCCTGCGGAAATACGCCCCCTCCTGCATCTTCTGCGACGACGCCACCGACGTGGTCAACTTCAAGGGGAAGAATATCTGCCCCCACTGCCTGAAAGAGCTTCAGGGCCGCTGAATCGGGCATGGCCGAACACCACGTACGCGTCACCATCCATACCCTCCAGCGCCGGGACGGGGAGCGGGACTCCATGTCACAGCGGGCGGAGGGCCGTCTGATACAGGAGGGCGAAGGCTGGCTTCTCACCTACACAACGGAGGAAAATGGCCTTGCCACCCTGACCACCCTTCACCTCTCCGGGGAGCGGGCCACCCTGACCCGCAGCGGAGCCATTGGCTCCCAAATGGTCTTTCAGCAGGGGCAGACCCACACCTCCCTCTATGAAACGCCCTACGGCAAGCTCCCCCTGTCCCTCCGCACCCAGCGTCTGGAGTGGGAGCTGGAGCAGGGAGAGGGAAAAATATTTCTCATCTATCAGCTCAGCCTGGGCCCCGCCGATATGGGCGAGACCCGGCTGCGGCTCACCGTGACAAAGAAGGCGGCAGACCCGGCCGCCCAAGCAAAGGAGACATTTCTATGATAGACAATCTGATCGTGGCCGCCAGAGAGCAGGTCTCTGCCCTCACCCAGGCGGCCTATGAACGTGCCGCCGCCGCAGGGGAGCTCCCCGCCGGGGCGGTCATTGCCGGCAATGTGGACATCCCCAAGGACGTGAGGAACGGTGACTACGCCTCCTCCTTCGCCCTGGCGGGGGCCAAGGCCCTGGGCAAGCCCCCCCGGGCGGTGGCCCAGGCCCTGGTGGATCATATGGAGCTGGAGGGCAGCTTTTTCGACAAGGTGGAGCTGGCCGGCCCCGGCTTCCTCAACTTCACCCTGGGCAAGACCTGGTTCGGCCAAGTCCTCTCCACCATCGAGACCGCCGGTGACCGCTACGGCTCCAGCGAAGAGGGCAAGGGGAAGAAGGTCATGGTGGAGTTCGTCTCCGCCAACCCCACCGGCCCCATGCACATCGGCAACGCTCGGGGCGGCGTGCTGGGCGACGCCATCGCCGCCATCCTGGAGCGGCTGGGTTACGACGTGTGGCGGGAGTTCTACGTCAACGACTTCGGCAACCAGATCGCCAAGTTCTCCCAGTCCATCTACGCCCGCTGTATGCAGCTGACCCTGGGGGAGGAGAACTATCCCTTCCCCGAGGAGGGCTACCACGGGGAGGACATCAAGGAGCTGGCCCGGGGCTTCCTCCAGCAGGCGGGCGGCCGCTGGACGGGCGGCGGGGAAAACCAGGACGCCTGGATGGAGGAGATGGCCCAGTACGGCCTCAAGACCAACATCCCCAAGATGCAGGACGACCTTTTGAAGTACGGCATCCGCTATGACGAGTGGTTCTTAGAGTCCACCCTCCACCAGAGCGGCTACCTGGAGCAGACCATTCAGCTCCTCACCGGCAAGGGCTGGACCTACGAGAAGGACGGAGCCCTGTGGCTGGACACCACCGGCCTTTTGAAGCAGAAGTACCTGGCCGAGGGCAAGAGCCAGGAGCAGGTAGACAAGCTGGATCTGAAGGACGATGTGCTGCGCCGGGCCAACGGCTTCTACACCTACTTCGCCGCCGACATCGCCTACCACCGCAACAAGCTGGAGCAGCGGGGCTACGACACCGCCATCAACATCTGGGGCGCCGACCACCACGGCCACGTGGCCCGGCTCCAGGCCGCCCTGGACGGCCTTGGGCTGGACGGCTCCCACCGGCTGGTCATCGTGCTCATGCAGCTGGTGAACCTCCTCCAGGACGGCCAGCCCGTGCGGATGAGCAAGCGCTCCGGCAAGGCCATCGCCCTGCGGGATCTGCTGGACGAGGTCAGCGTGGACGCCGCCCGCTTCATTTTCAGCGCCAGCAGCTCCAACAGCCCCGTGGACTTTGACCTGGACTTGGCCGTCCGCCAGGACAGCGACAACCCGGTCTACTATGTCCAGTACGCCCACGCCCGCATCTGCTCCCTCATCGCCCGGCTCACCGCCGACGAGGGTCTCACCGTCCCCGCCGCCGCGGACACCGACGCAGGCGCCCTCAATAGCCCCGAGGAGCTGGCCCTCATCAAGGCCCTGGCCCGGTTCCCCGAGGAGGTCAAGATCGCCGGCCGGGACTACGACCCCTCCCAGATCAACCGCTACCTCATCACCCTGGCGGGGGACTTCCACCGCTTCTACAACGCCCACCGCATCAAGGGGGAGGCCCCCGGCGTGGCCCAGGCCCGGCTCAAGCTGGCCGACGCCACCCGCAGTGTTCTGGAAAACGGCCTGAACCTCATCGGCGTCACCGCCCCGGAGAAGATGTAAAAGAAAAACCAAGGCCGACGGCTTTTGCCGTCGGCCTTTTCTTGTACTTTTACGCCGCCGTGTCCATCTGGGTCACAGAGGTGTGGCGGATGGGCTTCCACTCCACCTTCTGGAAGAGGGCGGCCACGGTGATGGGTATGTAGCTGAGCATAAAGAGGGGAAAGAGGGGCAGGAAGCACAGCTTCCGCACCGGGGTGGCCTTGATGGCCCTCCACTCGCTGAGCACGGTGATGAGCCCGTAGAGGAACATCCCCCGGTAAAAGGCCCAGAAGGCCCCGGCCACAAAGTCCCAGGTCAGCAGGAGCACCTGCTTACTCACCCAGTCGGGAGCGGAGAGGCACACCAGCGCTACCACCACCTGGAGGGCGGCCCCCGCTACGGTGAGGAGCACGCCGGGGGTGACGGTGAGGAGGATGTCGTAGCACCCCAAGCCCTGCCGTCCGCCCCGAAGGATGCCCTTGAGGAGGGAGGGGCCGTACTGGGCGTCCACCTGGTAGAAGCCCTTTGACCAGCGCAGCCGCTGATCCCAGGACTGGCGGAAGGCGGTGGGCTGTTCGTCGTAGATGACCGCCGCCCCGCAGTAGCCGATGCGCAGGCCCTGGGCGGCGCACTCGGCGGAGAATTGGATGTCCTCGGTGAGCAGGTGGTAGGGCCAGCCCCCCTTCTCCCGCAGGAACTGGGCGTCCACCAAAAAGCCGGTGCCTGACACGGCGCAGTTGACTCCCAGGGCCATCCGGGCGGCGTTGACGAACCGGGCCTCCCGCAGGAACCAGATGGAGTACCCGGCGGTGATCCAGTTCTGGCCGAAGTTCTTGGAATTGCGGTAGCCGGTGATGGCGGTGAAGCCGCCCCGGTCAAAGACCCGGTTCATCTCCCGGACGAAGGCCGGATCCACAATGTTGTCCGCGTCAAAGATGAAATAGCCCTCGTACCGGCTCTCCAGCCCATCCCGCTTCAGACACTTGAGGAGATAGTCCAGGGCATAGCCCTTGCCCACCTCCACCCGGTCGAAGCGGCGGTACACCCTGGCCCCGGCGGCCTTGGCCACAGCGGCGGTACAGTCGGTGCAGTTGTCCGCCACCACGTAGATATCCAAAAGCTCCGCCGGATAGTCCTGGCCTTTCAGGCTGGTGATGAGCTCCCCAATGACCCCCGCCTCGTTCCTGGCGGAGATGAGCACGGCGTAGCGGTGCAGGCGCATAGGCTCCCGGCGATCCCGCCAGGACCGGCGCAGCAGGCCCACGCCCAGGTAAAAGACCTGATAAAAATAGAGGGCGGTCATGGTCAGCCCCAATATCAAATTAAAACGCTCTACCAAGTGGATCAGCTGCATGAGGGCTCATTCCTTTCTCTCTTTTTCCCCTGTCGTCAGTCCTGATTTTAGCACGGTTTTTCCACAAAACAAGGGCTTCCCGGCGGATTTAAGGGAATGTTAAGAAAGGTTTTCTTTTTCGTTCACTTTTCCTTTGTTTTCAATGCTTTCCAGCCGCGTCCCCACCCCCAAAAAGAGGGCCGGCGGTGGATACCGCCGGCCCTCTCTCACTTTCCAAAAGTCCCCTCTTTTTTACAGCCCGATGAGCTCAAAATAGGTGCCCAGCAGCATGTTGAGACCCACCATCAGCCCCCGCTCGCCCAGGTAGAGGTCACAGCTGTGGCGGGCGCCGCCGGTGCGGGGGTCGTCCTTCTCCCGGGTGCCGATGGTAAAGTAGGCCCCGGGCATCTCCTCCAGCATATAGGCGAAGTCCTCGCCGCCCATGATGTCCTCGCTTTGGATGTTCTCATAGCCCAGCCGCTGGGCCGCCCGCAGGGCGTACTCATAGGAGTCCCCCCGGTTGATGACGGCGGGATAGCCCCGGTCAATGCGGATCTCCACCTGGCAGTCGTGGGCCTCGCAGATGCACCTGGCCAGCTTCTGGAGCCGCTCCAGCAGAGGCTCCACCAGGGTGTTGTCCGTGGCCCGGTAGCTGCCCCCCAGATTGACGCTGCGGCAGATGATGTTGGGGGAGTTTTTGTTGTCGGAGTGGATGTAGCCCACCGTCAGGGTGGTGGCCGTCTGGGGGGAGGTCTTTTGGGGCACCACATGGTAGATGGCGGAGACCAGCTCCGCCGCCACCGTCATGGGGTCGATGGTGCGCTGGGGGAAGCCGCTGTGGCCGCCCTTGCCGGTGATGGTGATGTCATAGCCGCCGATGGCGGCGGAGCGGGGGCCGCTCTGAACATTGACCTGGCCCACATCCATGTTGGTGCGGATGTGGAGGGCGAATACCCGGTCCAGGCCCTTCAGGGCCCCGTCCTCGATCATCATGGAGGCGCCGCCGGGGAGCAGCTCCTCGGCCTGCTCAAAGATGAAACGCACCTCCCCCCGGATGAACTCCCGGTGCTCGGACAGAAACTCCGCCATGGTCAGCAGGATGGCCGTATGGGCGTCGTGGCCGCAGGCGTGCATCACCTTGGGATTCTCCGAGCGAAAGTCCAGGTCGTTCTCCTCCTGGATGGGCAGGGCGTCGATGTCCGCCCGGAAGCCGATAGCCGGGCCCTCCGCGGCCCCCTTCAGGATACCCACGGTGGAGTTGCCCCGGATGCCCTCCATCAGGGGGATGCCGAACTCCTTCAGCTTCTCCCGGATGAAGCGGGCGGTGTTCTCCTCCTGGAAGGACAGCTCCGGGTGCTGGTGGATGTACCGGCGGTATCCCAGCATCTCCGCCTCAAGGGGGGCTGTCAGCGCGGTGAGTTGTTCCATAGTGCCTTCTCCTCTCTTTGTCAAATATCACATTTTTGCCGGGGAACGGAATTTTCTTTTTTAACAGTAGCACGAAAACCCCCGCCTTAGAAATGCCTAAAATTTATAAGATATAAAAAGGAAGGCGCAGGCCCCATACGGAGCCTGCGCCTTCCTTTGATCCCTCACTCATTTTCCATGGTGAAGCCCCGTTTTTCCAGTCCCCGCAGGAAATAGCTCTGGAACTGCTTCACCGCCTGGCTCATGTACACATCCGCATTCCAGGTCATGCAGATATAGCGGTAATAGCGCTCATCCTTCAAAGGCCGCAGCACGATGCCCTCCAGATCCTTCTCCGGCCAGGTGTACTGGGGGATACGGGAGATATAGCCCTTGTCCCGCACCATGTTCCGCACCGCCGCCATGCCGTCGCAATACAGGGAGATCTCCTTGGGAAACTGGGTATCCCCCCGCCACTTGCTGGTGGAACGGAAGAAATACCGCTTGTCCCCAATGCCCACATAGGGCCGGTCCGCCAGCTCCTCCCGGGTGAGGACTTCCTTCCCGGCCAGAGGATCCCCTGCCGCCAGGGCCACGAACACCTCCTCCTTGAACAGGACTCGGTTGGAACGGGAGTCTATGGGCTCCGTGGAGGGGTAGATGAACAGGTCGTAATCCCCGTTATTGATGCCGGTGTCGTCATCCTGGTGGATGTGGAACTCGATATCGTCCCGTTCCGACAGGTACTCCCCCAAAATATCGAAGAACAGGCCGAAAATGCACCGCAGCTCTATGGTGACCACCGCCTTCTTCTCCCGGTTCAGGCTGGACACCTCATCCTTCACGTTGCGCATGGTCTGAAGCAGCACGCGGGCCCTGTCCTGCAGGAGCTTTCCGTTCTCCGTCAGCACGATGCTCTTCCCCTGCCGGTAAAAGAGCTTGCAGTCCAGCTCCTCCTCCAGCTTTTTGATGGTTCGGGTGAGGGCCGGCTGGGTCACATACAGGACTTCCGCCGCCTTGGAGATGTTCTGAAATTCCGCCACCTTGGAAAAATAGGCCAGCTGCTGGATATCCATTTTCCGCAACTCCCTTCCTCTGCAAGGAGAACGCCGGAAGCATCCCCCGGCGTTCTCTCAAGGCTTTTAATTGAATTTGTAGATCTTCCTCGCCATGCGGTAGAGGGACACAGAGATCTTCCTGCCCTGGTAGCCGGGGATGGTGCCCACCGCCGACAGGGCCCAATATTTCAGCTTGTGGTGGAGCCGGGGGTCTACCGTGCGCAGGTACTCCCACAGCTCGGTCTTCATCCCCAGCTTCTCCGGGGAGTTATCGATGTTGAGGAACACGGAGGAAATGGTCATCATCATGGCCAGATAGTTGGTCATGTACCGGCCCAGCTTGGGGCTCGTGGCGCGCACCTTCCGCAGATCATGGGCGCCGATCATCAGCTTGGTCACCCGCACCTGCTGCTCCACCCGGCCCACCATCACCTTCTCATTGACGCTCTGGTCGGCCCGGCCAATGAAATAGCGGTAGAGATCCACATCCATATAGTAGATGCTCTTGACAAAGGGCAGAGGCTGGTAGACAAAGATATTGTCCACATAGAAGGTGTGCTTGGGAAGCTCCAGGCCGCATTGGCGCAGCAGCTGTGTCCGGTAGATCACCGAGTGCATCAGCAGGTACTGGGAGGGGCGGAAGCGGCCCATCTCCTCCCAGGTGAAGAGCTTGTCCTGGGGGAAGACATTGCGGTAGCGCATGACCTTTTGGGTCTTGTCCTCCACATGCTCATAGACGTAGTTGGCGATGAGCAGGTCAAGGGGCGCGCTCCACCTGGCGCACTCCCGCAGCTTGGCCATCACCTTCTGCAGGGCCTCGGCGTCCAGCCAGTCATCGGAGTCCACCACCTTATAGTACATCCCCCTGGCATTGCGAATACCCTGGTTGACGCCCTCGCCGTGGCCCCCGTTTTCCTGGTGGATGGCGCGGATGACGTCGGGATATTTCGCCGCCCAGGCGTCGCACTTGGCCGGGGTATCATCCTTGGTGGAGCCGTCGTCCACCAGGATGATCTCAATGTCCTCCCCAGCGGTGAGCAGGGTCTCCACACAGTGATCCATATAGGCCGCCGAGTTGTAGCAGGGCACGGCGAAGGTCAGAATTTTCTCCATTTCGGCACTCACTCCTATTGTCTCTCTGCCTCCGAGCGCTCAGAGCAGGCTGTCCGCCAGCTCCAAAGCCCGCAGGGCGATGGCGTCCATATTGTAATACTTATACTCCGCCAGTCTCCCCAGCAGATAAAGGTTCGGGTACGCCCCGGCCAGGGCGGCATATTTGCCGTAGAGGGCGTTGTTTTCCGGGTTAATGATGGCGTAGTATGGGATCTCCCCCTCCGCCCCGGTGTAGGCTCTGGAGAATTCCTTCATAATGGCGGTCTCCGACTTGACCTTCTGCCCGGTGAGGTGCTTGAACTCGGTGATACGGGTAAAGGCCTCATCCACTGTATAGTTCACCGTGCCGTGGGTCTGGTAAAAGTACTCCTCCCCGCCGCCCACCGCGTCGCCGCCGTATATCTCGAACTTAAAGTCCAGGGTGCGGTAGGGCAAGGGGCCGAACCGGAAGGCGAACAGCTCGTCAGCCTGGCCGGAATAGATGACCGGGCCGTCAAAGACTTCTCCGTCCAGCTTGACCACGCCCGACCCCAGCTCCAGCCGCTTCAGGGCGTCACAGCCTGTTTCCACAGTGATATTGGGGTGATCCAGCATCCGCTCAAACAGCGGAGTGTACCCCTCCAGGGGCATGCCCTGGTAGGCATCCTGGAAGTAGCGGTCGTCCCGGGAGAGGAACACCGGCACCCGGGCGGTGGTGTTGGGGTCGATCTCCTCGGGAGTCTGGCCCCACTGCTTCATGGTGTAGTGGACGAACACATGCTCGTAGACATAGTCGGCCAGGGCGGAGATCTCCGGATCCGGGTTCTGCCGCAGCTCCAGAATGGTGACCTTCCGCTCCGCGCCGTATTCGGCGATGAGCTTGTCCCCCAGCCGCTTGCCCTCCCCGGCGCCAAAGGCGGTCTCCAGGCTTGTCAGGTTGAAGGGCACGGGATACTGCAGCCGTCCGCCCTTGCCGTCAGGGATGTTGGCCACCACCCGGTGCTGGTAGTCCCGCCACTTGGTGAACCGGGACAGGTAGTCATAGACCCGCTTTTCATTGGTATGGAAGATGTGGGGGCCGTAAAAGTGGATGACGATGCCCCCCTCGCCGGGGCCGTCGTAGGCGTTGCCGCCCACATGCTCCCGCCGCTCCAGCACCAATACCTTTTTGCCTCCGTCCTCCGCCAGGCGGCGGGCGGTCACCGCCCCGGCAAAGCCGGCGCCGACGACCAAAACGTCATAGTGTTCCATCACTTTCTCCTTGCGCGCTTTGTGCTTAAGTCTATCACAGACTTGTCAGAAAAAAAGAAAGATTTCCTTAATTTTGCCGAAAATCAGCAAAAGCAGTCCTTATAGTGGGCAATGGCGGAGCGGATGACCTCCTTGGCCTCCTCGGCGCCCTTGGTGTCGCCGGCCACGGTGTCCTTCCCCTCCAGGTTCTTATACACGGTGAAGAAGTGGCTCATCTCCTCGAAGATATGGCTGGGCAGCTCGGTGATATCCTTATAATTATTGTAAGTAGGATCGGCGAAGGGGATGGCAATGATCTTCTCATCGTTCTTGCCGTCATCCAGCATGGAGATATAGCCGATGGGATAGCACCGCACCAGGGTCAGGGGATCCAGCTCCTCGGAGCAGAGCACCAGCACGTCCAGGGGGTCGCCGTCGTCGCCGTAGGAGCGGGGGATAAAGCCGTAGTTGGCGGGATAGTGGGTGGAGGTGTAGAGGATACGGTCCAGAATGATAAGGCCGGTGGCCTTGTCCAGCTCATACTTCTTCTTGCTGCCCTTGGGAATCTCCACCACGGCCAGGAAATCGTCGGGATTGATCCGCTTGGGATCCACGTCATGCCAGATATTGGTCATAGGGAAAACACTCCTTTGTTATTTGATATCAGGTGATATTTCATTATAAACGTTCTGGCGTGGAAATACAAGGAAGAAAATACTGCTCCCCCCCAAGGCCCGGCCCAAAAAGGGCAACGTCCACAAATTTTGCCCCGTCATAACAGTATTTTTGTCGAAAAGCCGCATAGTTTGTAAATTACTTTATAGTTTTCCCATGTTGTATGTGCTAAATTATGTCTGTTCCAAAATTAACAAGGGAGGGTTCTTCACATGGAATTCGGTTTTCTCAGCGTAATTCCGTCTATTCTGGCCATCGTCCTGGCCCTGGTGACAAAGAATGTGTTCCTTGCTTTGTTCGCCTCTCTGCTGGTGGGCAACTTCATGCTCTCCGGCTGCAGCCTCATCGGGATGCTGGAAGGCACCAAGAACATGATCGTCGGTGTGTTCAGCAGCTCCTCCAGCACCTCCATCATCATTATCCTGCTCACCTTGGGCGGTATGTTCTACCTCATTGAGAAGGCAGACGGCCTGAAGGGCTTCACCGCGCTGATGATCAAAAAGCGCAGCGTGGTCAAATCCCGGGTGGGGGCCGAGCTGTTCACCTGGCTCATCGGCGTCCTGGTGTTCATCGACGGCACCCTCTCCGTCATGATCACCGGCTCCATCTCCCGCCCCCTGACCAAGGCCTTCGGCATCTCCCCGGAGAAGACGGCCTGGATCGTCCACTCCACCGCCACCCCCATGTCCATCCTCATCCCCATCGCCGCCTACGGCCCCTATATCGCCAGCTTCATTGAGGCCCAGGGCATCGACAATCCCACCGCCCAGATGGTGCAGGGCATCGGCTTCAACTTCTACTGCATCCTGGCCGTCATCGGCGTGGCTGCCGTCATCCTGCTGAAGAAGGACTTTGGGCCCATGAAGGCCGCCGAGGAAGCCTACATGGCCTCCGCCACCGGCAATGTGTCCGCCGACGCTGACGAGGTGGACGGCGATCCCGCCAAGGCCAAGTTCCTGCTCGTCCCCATGATCCTGATGATCGTGGTCACCATCGCCTACATCTTCTACAGCGGCGGCGGCAGCCTCATGGGCGGCGACGCCGAGACCGGCCTCATCTTCGGCATCATGGCCGGCTCCATCTATACCATCGTCGCCATGACCCTGGCCAAGATGGGCTCCCTCATGGACAACATCGGCATCTTCATCCAGGGCTGCGGCAACATGATGGACATCGTCACCGTCATGGTCTTTGCTTACGCTCTCAGTGACCTGCTGGGCGCCCTGGGCACCGCCGGCTACCTCTCCGCCGCCCTGGTGAAGTTCATCAGCCCGGCTGTCTTCACCGCCGTGGCCTTCCTCTTCACCTGTCTCATCTCCTTCTCCACCGGCTCCAGTGCGGGCACCATCGCCATCATGATGCCCATCCTGCTGCCCATGGCTCTGACCCTCAACGTCCACATCCCCATGATCGTGGGCGCCATCGCCGGCGGCGCCGTGTTCGGTGACCACACCTCCCCCATCTCCGACACCACCATCATGTCCTGCTCCTCCACGGACTGTGACGTGGTCTCCCACGTAAAGACCCAACTGCCCTACTCCCTGTGCTTCGCGGGTGCGGCCCTGGTGCTCTATCTGATCCTGGGCTTCGTGCTGTAAGGCTCAAACCGCATCTGAACCGCAAAGCCGCCCGGCCCGTCCGGGCGGCTTTGTTCCTTTTGTGAAAGGAGGAGTGCCCCATGACATACGATTTTAACAAGGTCATCGACCGCCGGGGCCGCAACAGCGCCAAATGGGATCGCCGCTTCATCGGCGAGGGGGAAAAGGCCCTGCTCCCCTTCTGGGTGGCGGACACCGACTTTGAGACCCTGCCCGAGGTAAAGCAGGCCCTGGCCGCCTGCGTGGAGCACGGCATCTTCGGCTATACCCTGCCCCCCGAGGGCTGCGCCGCCGCGGCCGCCCGCTGGCAGCAGGTGCGCCACGGCTTCCATGTGGAGGAGGAGTGGGTGAGCTTCCTGGCGGGCATCGACTGCGCCATCGCCACCACCGTCCAGGCCTTCACCCAGCCGGGGGATACCGTCCTCATCAACACCCCCATCTACGACCCCTTCTTCAAAATGGTCGAGGGCTGCGGCCGCAAGACCGTGGCAAGCCCCATGAAGCTGGTGAACGGCCGGTACGAGTTCGATTTTGACGACTTCGCCCAAAAGGCCAAGGGGGCCAGGCTCTTCCTTCTGTGCAACCCCCAGAACCCTACCGCCCGGTGCCTGACCCGGGAGGAGCTGGAGAAGATCGGAGCCATCTGTGCGGAGAACGACCTGCTCATCCTCTGCGATGAGATCCATGCCGACATGGTCTTTGACGGCCGCAAGCACATCCCCCTGGCCTCCCTCTCCCCGGAGCTGGCCCGGCGCACCATCACCTGCACCTCTCCCAGCAAGACCTTCAGCGTGGCGGGACTGGTGGCCTCGGTCATCATCATCCCCGACCCCGCCGTCCGGGAAAAGTTTATCGAGGTGCGGGAGCGCAACAGCATCAATACCGGCATCCTGGGCCTGGTAGCCATGGAGGCGGCTTACCTCCACGGCGACGCCTACGCCGACCAGGTGCGCAGCTACCTCCAGGCCAACCGGGACTACGCCGTGGACTACATCCGCAAAAACGCGCCCGCCATCACTCCCATCGTGCCGGAGGCCACCTTCCTGCTGTGGCTGGACTGCTCCGGCCTGGGCCTTTCCAAGGAAGCGCTGGAGGCCTTCTTCCCCGCCGCCGGCCTGCGGCTGTCCATGGGCTCCGCCTACCGGGAGCCCACCGGCCAGTTCGTCCGCTTCAACCTGGGCTGTACCAGGGCCACCCTCACCGCCGGCCTGGAACGGCTGTCCGCCGCCGTCAAGGCCCTGTGAGATAAATGTAAGAAAAAGGGCTGTCACATTTCTGTGACAGCCCTTTTTCCATGCCCGAAGGGGCAATTTACTTCATGCCGTTCTCGTAGGACTCGATCATCTTCTTGACCATCTGGCCGCCCACGGAACCGGCCTGCTTGCTGGTCAGGTCGCCATTGTAGCCCTGCTTCAGGTTGACGCCCACCTCATTGGCGGCCTCCATCTTGAACTTGTTCAGGGCCTCACGGGCGTTAGGGACAACAGACTTGTTGCTAGACATAGTTCGCATCTCCTTTTTGTTTTTGTCTTGAACTTTGTTGGATCGAGAATCCGAGCATAGTTTGGCCCCGGCACAGGGAGATATGCAAAAATAAAATTAGCAATTTCAGGAACTCATATCCCAAGCTTTTTTCTCTCCCAACTATTATAGATCAATTTCATGTTCCCATCCCGCAAAGCGGCTCCAAAGGCCCGCACAATAAAAGGGCCTCAACGCTTTCCCAAGCGTTGAGGCCCCGTTTCCTCTCTTTCAGCTCTCCGTATCCACCAATATATGATCGGTGCCGTGCTGCTCAAACTCGGCGATATAGGCCTCGATGCGGGAGGCCAGCTCCTGGTAGTTGCTCTCGTCGATGGGCACGTCGTCCATGTCCCGCCGGGCCAAGTCCTCGGCCAGGATATCGAAAAAGACGTTGTTTTCATATTCAATAATGGCCTCGTGGATACCGCCCTCGGCAAAGGCCTGGGAGGGCACGGCCGCGCCCTGCCAGTACTCGGTGAGGGCGTCCATCCCCAGCTCCTTTGCCTTTTGAAAGAGAAGGCTCTCCACCTCGTCATAGTCGGCGAAGCGATCCTCCCCCCGGGTGGAATTCAGGATCCAGTTGCCGATATAGGCCATATCCAGCAAGCGGCGAAACTGCTTGCGTGTCAGCTCCAAGCGCATAATGGGCGCACCTCCTTTGGGTCAGGATATCTCTGATACTTCATATTATAATCCCACCGGCGAAAATGTCAAACCGCCTTTGCCGCCGGTTTTTGGAAAGGGGCGAAAAAATCCCCTTGCCTTTCCCGTCAAAAGGACATATCATAAGAAAGCGGCCCATTCATAAAATATTTCCATAGCTTCGGTAAAGGAGTGGAGAACATGGATCCACGCCCCATCGGCGTTTTTGACTCCGGCCTGGGCGGCCTCACCGCCCTGCGGGAGCTGCGGCGGCTCCTGCCGGGAGAGGAGCTCATCTATTTTGGCGACACCGGCCGGGTACCATACGGCGGCAAGGGCCGGGAGATCATTCAGCACTATGCCCGCCAGGACGTGGCCTTCCTGCGCTCCTTTGACCCCAAGGCCATCATCATCGCCTGCGGCACCGTCTCCGCCAACGCCCTGACGGAGCTGTCGGCGGAAAACGACCTGCCCATCTTCGGCGTGGTGGGCCCCGCCGCCCAGGCGGCGGCCGGGGCCACCCGCAGCGGCAAGGTGGGGGTCATCGCCACGGCGGCCTCCATCCGCTCCGGGGCCTATGAGCGGGAGATCGCCCGGCTGGATCCCAGCCTGACGGTCTTTCCCCAAGCCTGTCCCCTCTTCGTCCCCCTGGTGGAGAACGGCCGCTTCCGCCCCGGCGACCAGGTGGTGGAGCTGGTGGCGGAAGAATACCTCGCCCCCCTGCGCCATGCCGGGGTGGACACCCTGGTGCTGGGCTGTACCCACTACCCCCTTCTCCGGGACGTGGTGGGAAAGGTCATGGGCGGCAATGTGACGCTCATCGACACCGGGGCGGCCTGCGCCGCCGCCGCCGTTCAGTGCCTGGAGGAGCAGGGCCTTCTGGCCCGGCGGGAGACCGGCTCCTGCCGTTACTTCGTCAGCGACTCCCCCCAGGATTTCGCCCGTCTGGCGGGCATCTTCCTGGGCGAGGAGGCCCAGGGCAGCGTAGAGCGCATCGAAATTGAAAAATACTGACTACTTCACCGCCGCGGCGTAGAGCTCGTTCCGGGAAAGGCCCAGGGCCTTGGCGGTCTGCTTCACTGCGTCTTTGCGGGAAAGGCCCTGTCCGCACAGGGCCTCCACCTGCTCCAGGGCCTCCTCCAGGGAGGCCCTTTCCTCTTCCCTGGGGGCGGCCCCCTCCACCACCAGTACGAACTCCCCCCGGGGGCTCTGGCTCTCGTAGCGCTCCGCCGCCTCTCCCAGGGTGGTGCGCACCACCTCCTCGTGGAGCTTGGTCAGCTCCCGGCACAGGGAGATGCGCCGCTGCGAACCAAAGGTCTCCCTCAAGTCTGCCAAAGTGGCCAGGAGCTTGTGGGGGGCCTCGTAGAAGATCATGGTCCGCTCCTCTGCCGCCAGACCCTCCAACTGGGCCCGGCGGTTTTTCTTGTTCATGGGCAAAAAGCCCTCGAAGGTAAAACGGGCGGTGGGCAGCCCCGACACGCTGAGGGCGGTGACCAGGGCGCAGGGCCCCGGCAGGGCGGTGACCTCCACCCCGTGCTGGGCGCACAGGGCCACCAGCGCCTCCCCCGGGTCGGAGACGGCGGGGGTGCCCGCGTCGGTGACCAAAGCCACGTCCTCCCCGGCCAGAAGCCGCTCCAAAAGCTGCTCCCCCGCCTGGTCGGTGTTGTGGCGGTAGTAGCTCACCATGGGCTTTTTCAGCCCCAGATGACTTAGAAGCTTCAGAGTGACCCGGGTATCCTCGGCGGCGATGAGGTCCACCTCCCCCAGCACCTGGGCCGCCCGGCGGGAGATATCCCCCAGGTTGCCGATGGGGGTGGGCACCAGATAAAGCGTTCCGGCCATGGCTCGGCCTCCTTTTCAGGTATTTCCAATGCGGTCGGGCAGTACCGCCAGTCCCGGCCTGCCCCCCTTCACCGCTTCCGCCAGGACAGCATAGGGCTCCTTCTCCGGGCTGTGGCGGCAGAATTGGAGCCGCTTGGGCTCCAAGCCCTCCCCACGGAGGGCGGTCATCAGCTCTGCAAGGCGTTTGGGGTCGTGGACAAAGGCGAAGCGCCCCCTGTGGGCCAGTGCCCGCCCGGCGGCGGCACAGAGCTGGGAAATGGTACAGCTCTCCATCCGGCCCGGGCCGCCCTCTTTTCCGCTTCTCTGGTCGTACCAGGGCGGGTTGGACACCACCAGCTCCGCCGGGGGCAGCTCCGCTGTCCCCAGGTCGGCATTGGCGATCTCCCCCGCCAGGCCGTTCTCCGCCAGGTTCTCCCTGGCCAGCCGGGCGGCCTGGGGCTCTATCTCCACTCCATAGAGGGAAACAGAGGGCTCCCGCCTCTTGCACAGCAGGAGGAGAAGCCCCGCCCCACAGCCCAAGTCCAAAACACGGTCTCCCTTTTTCAGGGTGCAGAACTCCCCCAGGGCCAGGGAGTCCGGGCCCAGGGGAAAGCAAGTCTCATCCCAGCGGTAGGTATACTCCCCCAACCGCTCCGCGCCGCCCCTCACAGCGCCTCCACCAGGGAGCGCACCATCCGGGCGGTAAGGCCCCAGATGGGCCGTCCCTGCCACATCCAAACCAGCACCGTGCGCTTCCCCTTCCGCCACTGATAGCCGCCGGGAAAGCCCAGCTTTTCGTGGGGAAAGTCCGCCGGGGGCACCGTGACCACCTCGCAGGTATACTCCTCCGGCGGAGTCTCCCGGAAGAAGTCCAGGGGCACGGTAAAGACCTCCCCCACCTCGGCGGCGTTGGGCTTCAGCGCCTCCCGCCAGCCGGGCAGGATGTGTCCCACCACCGGCCTGGTGTAAAACCCGGCCTGGTGCCGCTGGCGGGGCAGCCGTGGCCCCAATTCCACCTTTTCCCGGCCCAGGCCCAGCTCCTCCGCCGTCTCCCGCAGAGCAGTCTCCTCCGGGCTCTCCCCCGGCTCCGCCGCTCCCCCTGGAAAGCACACCTCCCCCGGCTGATGGCGGAGGGTGGCGGCGCGCACCTCAAAGAGGAGGGAGAGCTTGCCCCCCTCCTCCACCACAGGCACCAATACGGCATAGTCCCAGCCGGTCATTTCCTCCCGGCCGGAGAGCCGGCCGGTCAGCTCCTCATAGGTCATGGCGTTCCTCTCTTATCCCAGCAGTTTTCTCCCCCGCTCCAGGAGCTTGGTGTAGATGGGATCCATCTGCCACTCGTTGGTCTTTTCCAAAAGTCCCTCCACCGGCAGCCAGTCCACGGCGGTGTTCTCCCCCTCCCGGGGCTTTAACGGCCCCTCCCGGTCGGCGGTGAGCAGGTAGGACACGTTCAAATGCAGGTGGCTGGGCACATATTCTCCCCGCTTCACGTGGCCCCAGACAGGCAAAATCTCCACCGAGGCTATGGCGGCAGACAGCGGCCGGATGCCCCTGGCCCCCGTCTCCTCCTCCGCCTCCTTCAGGGCCACCTTCAAAAGGTCGCCCTCGCCGTCGGCGTGTCCTCCCGTCCAGGCCCAAACCCGGTAGATATTGTGGTGGGCCATGAGCACCCACTTCCCGTCGGCGCTCAAAATAAAGCCGGAGGCGGTCATGTGGGCCGCCCTGTTCTCCCGGAGGAGGATGGTGTCGGGATAGCGGCGGATATAGTCCAGGATGATCTCCTTCTCCGCCGCCTCCGCCTCACTTTGGGGCAGGTAAGCGGCGATGTCCTCCACGTAGCTCATAGGCCCCTCCGTCCATAGGTCACGTACTGGAATTGCAGTCCATTTTCCTCCATGACCGGCTCCGTCCGGGTGACCTCCCAGGCCGGGTCAGCGTCTAAATCAGGAAACCAGGTGTCGGCCTCACAGGAAGCAAAGACCTTGGTAACGTACACTGTATCGCAGAGTTTCAATAACTCTTTGTATATACTTCCTCCGCCAATTACAATGGCATCATCAATTTCTTCCCTCAAAAGGGCGGAGATATCGGAAAAGACCTCTCCCCCCTCCACCCGGAAACCGGGGTCACGGGAGAGGATCAGGTTCCGCCTCCCCGGCAGGGGACGCCCCCCCGGGAAGGTAGCCAGTGTCTTTCTCCCAAGGACAACAGGGCGACCCATGGTCAGCTCCTTAAACCGCTTTAAGTCGGCGGAGATGCGGAAGAGGAGCTGCCCCTTATTGCCGATGGCCCAGTTCTCATCCACCGCCACAATGGCCTTCATACAGCCACCTCGATCTTCCCCTCCAACTCGTGGGCCTGGTAGCCCTCCAGCTTGAAGGAGTTCTTGGTGAAGGCGTAAAAATCCTTCACATCGGGATCCATCCACAGCCTGGGAGCCTCATAGGGCTCCCGCTTCAAAAGCTCCTCCACCACGGGCACGTGCCGGTCGTAGATGTGGCAGTCGGCAATGACGTGGACAAGCTCCCCCGGCACCAGGCCGGAGACCTGGGCGAACATCATCATCAGGGCGGCGTACTGCATCACGTTCCAGCCGTTGGCGGTGAGCATATCCTGGCTCCTCTGATTCAAAATGCCATTGAGCACATTCCCCGACACGTTGAAGGTCATGGAGTAGGCGCAGGGCTGGAGCCCCATCTCCTTCAGGTCGTGGTGGTTGAAAATGTTGGTCACCATCCGCCGGGAGGCGGGGCTGTGCTTCAGGGTGTGGAGGATCCAGTCCACCTGATCCATCCGCCCCTCGGGGAAGTCGTACTCCACTCCCAGCTGATAGCCGTAGGCCTTGCCGATGGAGCCCTGCTCGTCGGCCCAGGCGTCCCAGACGTGGCTGCCGAGATCACCGATGTTATTGGACTTCTTCTGCCAGATCCACAAAAGCTCGTCAATGGCGCTTTTCAGGTACTGCCGCCGGAGGGTGAGGATGGGGAACTCCTCTTGCAGGTCGTAGCGGTCTACCACCCCGAAGAGCTTCACCGTGTGGGCGGGGGCACCGTCCTCCCACCGGGGGCGGACGTCTTGGTCGGTGTCCCAGACCCCCTTTTCCAGGATGTCCCGGCAGTTTTTGATGAACAGTTCGTCGGCACGGCTCATGGCGGCAGTCTCCTTTTTTGTTTTTCTGTCCTCTATCATACCAGAAAGGCACGGTGAGCGCAAGGCGGCCTTGACATTCAAAAAGCGCAATACTATAATGACCATGCTATACCAAAAAAAGACAAAAAAGGAGTGCTTTATCATGCTGGATAAGAAGGTCATCAAGCTACTCAATGACCAGGTCAACAAGGAGATGTATTCCGCCTACCTCTACCTGGATTTCTCCAACTACTTCAAGCACGTGGGCCTGGACGGCTTCGCCAACTGGTACGAGGTGCAGGCCAAGGAGGAGATGGATCACGCCATGCTCTTCGTCAAGTACCTGCAAAATAACAACGTCCCCGTGGAGCTCTCCGCCATCGCCAAGCCCGACGTAAAGCTCACCGACACCATGACCGTCCTGAAGGCCGGCCTGAAGCACGAGGAGTACGTCACCGGCCTCATCCATACCATCTACGCCGCCGCCCAGAAGGTGGGTGACTTCCGCACCACCCAGTTCCTGGACTGGTTCGTCAAGGAGCAGGGCGAGGAGGAGACCAACGCCAACGACATGATCTCCAAAATGGAGCTCTTCGGCGGCGACGCCCGGGCCCTGTACCTGCTGGACAGCGAGCTCAAGAGCCGGGTCTACTCCGCCCCCTCCCTGGTGCTGTAAATAACATTTCAGGCCTCTATCAGAGGCTGGGGATCCAAAGCAGCAGGCGCCATCAAATGGTGTCTGCTGCGCGTTTTCGGGAGGACAAATGAAGAAAAAATATTTCTTGCCGGTCGCTATGCTGGCGGTCTTCGAGACCATCGCCATCACGCTCTGGCTCACAAAAGACAACCTGTTTTACCTATTTAATTTCAGCTATATCGGCCTTTCCATCGCCCTGGGCATTTTTCTCTTTATCCAAAATTACCGCCACGCAAGACGGGTAACGCAGCTCCTGGTGGGACTGTATATGCTCGTCTATCTGGGACTGATATGCGGCGAGAATATGCAGATCGAGGGCTTCTGGTATTATCTCTTTACGGGCGTGTTTGAGGCGGCCACCATCCATTACGCCGTGGCAAAAATATTTGGGCCGCTGCTCTTTGGAAGAGGCTGGTGCGGGTATGCCTGCTGGACCGCAATGATCCTTGACCTTCTGCCCTACAAAACGCCGGAGCGGGAAAGAAGGCCCATTGGATGGCTCAGATATATCACCTTTGCCGCCTCCCTGGTTTTTGTATCGGCCCTCTTTCTGGCCCATGTGGAGAATATGGAACGGATCATGTTCTGGGCGTTCCTTGTGGGAAACCTTCTCTACTATGCCGTGGGGATCGGTCTGGCCTTTCTTTTCAAAGATAACAGGGCTTTCTGCAAGTACATATGTCCCATCACTGTATTCCTAAAACCAATGAGCTATTTCTCCCTGCTTCGGGTCACCTGCGATGAGAGCAAATGTGTCTCCTGCGGCAAATGCAAGCAAATATGCCCCATGGACGTAGATGTCACCGACAATTCAAGAAAGCGGAAAAACGGGACGGAATGTATCCTTTGCCATGAGTGTGTCAAGCACTGCCCCAAAAACGCGCTGTAATATCGTAAAGAAAGCGGGACAGCTTCATCAGCTGTCCCGCTTTCTTTTTTATATGCGCCGGGATATCAAAAGTCAGCACACCTTCACTGTCCAGCCGTGTTCGTCGGGGATGATCCCCCACTGGATGCCGGTCAGGGTGTCATAGAGCTTCTGGGTCAGCGCTCCGATCTTGCCGCCGCTGACAGCGATATGCTTGTCCCCCCAACCCATCTCGCCGATGGGGGAGACCACAGCGGCGGTACCGGTGCCCCATGCCTCCTCCAGCTTGCCCGCCTGGGCGGCGTCGAAAAGCTCCTGGGCGGAGATGAGCCGCTCCTCCACCGGGATGCCCCAGCTCTTGATGAGCTCGATGCAGCTCTTCCGGGTGATGCCGGGCAGCACCGAGCCGGTGAGCTTGGGGGTAATGACCGTGCCGCCCAGCTTGAACATCACGTTCATGGAGCCAACTTCCTCAATATACTTGCGCTCCACCCCGTCCAGCCAGAGAACCTGGGCATAGCCCTGCTCCTCGGCCCGCTCGCCGGCCCGGATGGAGGCGGCATAGTTGCCGCCGCACTTGGTGAAGCCGGTGCCGCCCCGGACAGCCCGCACGTCCTCGTCCTCCACATAGATGCGCACCGGGTTGATGCCCTCGGCATAGTATGCGCCTACAGGGCAGAGGATCACGGCGAAGAGGTAGCTGTGGGAGGCATGGACTCCCAGAGTGGGGTCGGTGGCAAAGACAAAGGGCCGGATGTAGAGGCTGGTGCCCGGCTCGTTGGGCACCCAGTCCGCCTCCAGAGCCACCAGCTGCCTGACGGCGCTGACAAAAAGCTCCTCGTCCATGGCGGGCACGCACATCCGCTCGCAGGAATTTTGGAACCGGCGGGCATTCTCATAGGGCCGGAACAGCTGCACGCCGCCGTCGGGGGTACGGTAGGCCTTCATGCCCTCAAAGACCTCCTGGGCGTAGTGGAGCACCATGGAGCTGGGATCCAGGGCAAAGGGGCCGTAGGGGACGATGCGCCCGTCGTGCCAGCCCTTTCCAGCGTCATAATTCATCAAAAACATATGGTCGGTAAAGCTCCGGCCAAAGACCAGGGTCTTGGAGTCTGGCTTGGGTTTCAGCGCCGCGGCTCGGGTGATGGGAAATTCCTGCATGATATTTGCCTCCTCTTTCGCGTTCAGATCCTCTTTTGCAAGGAAAACTGTTATCCGCATTATACGCCCATCATAGGGGCGATGCAAGAGGCAATTTACCTGTTTGCGGTGGTAAAGCGCCCCTTTCCCTTGCTTTTTTCCCTCAGCTATGATACAGTAAATTTCAGCACCCACGCGGTGCAATAACCATTCAAATGGAGTGTGATCCTTCCTTTATGGAACCTGACAGTATTGCCATGATATGCATCCTCGCCGTCCTGGTGCTCTGCTCCGCCTTCTTCTCCGCCACCGAGACCGCCTTTACATCCCTCAACCGCATCCGTATGCGCGCCAAGGCCGATGGCGGCGACCTCCGGGCAGAGCGTGTCCTTCAGCTCAGCGAGGACTACGACAACCTCATCTCCACCGTGCTGGTGGGCAACAACATCGTCAACATCCTCGCCGCCACCCTCTCCACCGTCCTCTTTGTCCAGGGGCTCCAGCTGCGGAACGGGGCGGCCCTGTCCACCGTGGTAATGACGGTGGTGGTGCTCATTTTTGGCGAGGTAGCCCCCAAGACCATGGCCAAAGAGACCGCCGAGTCCTTCTCCATGTTCTCCGCCCCCCTGCTGCGGGTGCTGATGGTGCTCCTGAAGCCGGTCACCGCCCTGCTGGCCCTCATCCAAAAGGCCCTCAAGCACTTTATCCATCCCAAGGACGAGGGCATCACCGAAGAGGAGCTGGTGACCATGGTGGAGCAGGCCGAGACCGAGGGCGGCCTGGATCGCCACGAGAGCGAGCTCATCCGCTCCGCCATTGAGTTCGGCGACATGGAGGTACAGGAGATCCTGACCCCCCGGGTGGACATCGTGGCGGTGGAGGACACCGACACCATGGAGGAGGTGGCCCAGGCCTTTGCCGAGAGCGGCTACTCCCGCCTGCCCGTCTACCACGGGGACATGGACGACATCGTGGGCGTCATCCACGAAAAGGACTTCCACGCCGCCCGTTACCGGGGCCAGGCCGACCTGGCCGCCATCACCGCCCCGGTGCTCTACACCACCGGCAACACGAAGATCTCCGACCTTCTGCGGGTGCTCCAGCGGAAAAAGGCCCACATGGTAGTGGTGGTGGACGAGTACGGCGGCACCGAGGGCCTGTGCACCCTGGAGGACATCGTGGAGGAGCTGGTGGGTGAAATTTGGGATGAGCACGACGAGGTCATCGAGGAGTTCAAAAAGCAGCCCGACGGCAGCTACCTCATCGCCTGCCACGCTGCCCTCACCGACCTCTACGACCTCTTCGCCCTCAAGGGCGACTGCGAGGCCAATACCGTCTCCGGCTGGGTCATGGAGCAGATCGGCCGGGTGCCCGAGGAGGGCGACCGCTTCCAGTCCGACGGCCTGGACGTGACCGTGACCAGGGTAGACCACCGCCGCGTCCTGGAGATCAAGGTCATCGTCCTCCCCGAGGAGGAAAAAGAGGAATAAGCATAATTGACAAAAAGGCCCGCCGCCGGGGTACTTCCCGGCAGCGGGCCTTTTTCTGCTGTTTACTCTTCTCTGCGGATAATGGAATGACAGCGCTCACACCGATATACGGCCACGGTGCCATCCATGCACACAGGGTGGGCAATAAATCCGCAGTAAGGACAAGTTATATTCTCCACAGTGCATTCTCCTATTGCTGCTTTTTCCAAAACTGGTAGATAGGACATACCTCTTTGCGGTCACAATAGCAATACTCTTTATACTGCGTATAGCTGACTTCCTCGCCCTTCAAGGCGCAGAGATCCCGTCCGCTCCGTTCTATATGATAATCACACTTGCTCATAGCTCAGCTCTTCCGAAACGTACCGCCGCATGGACACTTGTCCTGCAGCACTTTTACCCAGTCAGGTACAAGGACCTTCTTTGTCTCCCCGCATTTGTCACATCTGAACCATCCGTCATTTGCCACTTTTCACCTTCTCCTTTCTTGCTTTGAATTCAGCCCAAGGTCTCATCGATCAACGCATCCAGCATATCGTAATATTGATACTCCGCGTCATAGGCCGCCTGATCTACGCCAGAGATGGCATTCATCAGCATCCCGCCCAGAGAGCCTTTTCTCTCCTCGCTTTGGCGGCGTTTTGCGGTCAGTGTGCTCATACCATAATAGTAAACGGAAAGATAGGCCATCTTCCCCTGCTTTTGTATGGTCAAACAATAACTGAAATAGTCTGAAGAATGCTCGTTGTTTCTAATGATCACGCAGTCCTCTACGGATGAGTTGAACAATCCCCCGGATTTGACTTGATCGATCATGACTGTAATAGGAAGACCATATTTTTCTTCGTTTACATCCTCCAACAGCTTTTTGGCGACTTCAACGCTCAAAATTTGCGCATTCTCTGCAGAATAGCGAACACTGGGTTTTCCCGACGGTGTCAGAACATCTCTCTTTATCATTTTAGTTCCTCCTCTTTTCAGCGCTTCAAAAGGGTATCTTATAGATACTGTTATAGCATACTTTAAGAGCATTTGCAAGTGTTATTTTGTACTATAAGATAACCAAAAAGGGGGCTGAAAGTATGGCAGACTCAGATTGGCTCTTGGGCAACACTATTCGAACCGCCCGAATGAAAAAGGGCTATACCCAAGAGGAGTTGTCTGAAATGCTGGACATTACGCCCGGACACTTAAAGCATATGGAAAGTGGTAAACGAAAACCCTCCATTCCCATTCTGTTCCAAATGATGAAAATTTTGGACTTTTCAGTCGATGAGCTTATTTTTCCTGACCGTCAAAAAGAGGAATGTATCTATCTGGATGGGCTCAGTCAAAAGCAAAAAGAGGCCGTGATCCATCTGATCGATTCCATGAGAGATTAAAAGAGCCCGCCGGTACATTAGGTACCGGCGGGCTCTTTTTCATCTATTTTACTTGATCTCCTTGCTGTCCACTTCCGCCTTGAGCATAGCGGCAAACTGCTCCAGGCTCATGGCCCCCAAGTCCTCGCCGGAGCGGTGCCGGACGGAGACGGTCTTGTTCTCGATGTCCCGGTCGCCCACCACCAGCATATAGGGCACCTTCTCCATGGTGGTCTCCCGGATCTTCTTGCCGATCTTCTCGTTGCGCTTGTCGGTCTCCACCCGGAAGCCCATGCCGTCCAGGGCGGCGGCAAGCTCATCGGCGTAGCCGTCGGCCCGGTCGGTGATGGTGAGCACCTTCACCTGCACCGGGCTGAGCCAGGCGGGGAAGGCCCCGGCGAAGTGCTCGGTGATCACGCCGATGAACCGCTCGATGGAGCCCAGCACCACCCGGTGGATCATAACGGGGCGGTGCTTCTGTCCGTCCTCGCCGGTGTACTCCAGCTCAAACCGCTCGGGCAGCTGGCTGTCCAGCTGGATGGTGCCGCACTGCCAGGTCCGGCCCAGGGAGTCGGCCAGATGGAAGTCCAGCTTGGG
>CANEAY010000018.1 GCA_947425785.1 uncultured Pseudoflavonifractor sp.
ACCGCAACGGATTGCGGACACAGGAAGCGGCATGACCCACACGATTTCGAGTCAGCCCCGTTATGACCACTTCGATACCGCTGCATATCATGTTTTTGCACTTTTAGTAGGATACCTTATTTTTTCTTTCTTGTCAATATTGCACTCCCAGCCATTTCGGGATATAATTAAGTTCAGTATAGGATAAGGAGTTTGAGCACTTTGATTGAAATGGAACGTCTTGAGTGGCTTTTTGACCACAACCCGTACCTTCAGCGCAATCACATGAAGTTTGTGGACGCAGGAGACAACTGGGTCGAGGTAGAGCTTGAGGTGCAGCACGACACCCTGAATCCCCTGGGCTTCGCCCACGGCGGCGCCCTCTTCTCTATGGCCGACAGCACCGCCGGGGCTGCCGCCCACACGGACGGGCGGGCCTATGTCACCCTGTCCAGCAATTTCACTTTTCTCCGCAGCGCCCTCTTGGGCGATACCGTCCGCGCCAAGAGCCATGTGCGCCGCCGGGGCCAGACTACCTGCTATGTGGATGTAGACCTCACGAACCAAAAGGGTGAACTGCTGGCCAGCGGGAACTTCACCTTTTTCCACGTCCCCGAACTGAACAAAAATTTAAAATGACAAAAAGACCGCCGGGGCATCCCGGCGGTCTTTTTATACCTCTATCTGCCCCAAAAGCTCCCCTATCTTACCGGTGAGGATCAAATCCGCCCGGCTGTCATAGGGTGTAGGGGTCTTATTGATGAGCACCAGCCGGTGGCCCCGGTAGTAATTGATGAGTCCCGCCGCCGGATAGACCGCCAGAGACGTGCCTCCCACGATCAGCAGGTCGGCCCCGGCGATGGCCTCCACCGCCCCCTCCACGATGGCGCCGTCCAGGGGTTCCTCATAGAGCACCACGTCAGGCTTCACCAGGCCGCCGCAGACATCGCAACGGGGCGCGGCCGCGGCGCCCTTCACATAGGCGGCGTCAAAAAACTTGCGGCACTTCATGCAGTAGCTGCGGTGGACGCTGCCGTGGAGCTCGTAGACCTTTTGGCTCCCTGCCGCCTGATGGAGGCCGTCAATGTTCTGGGTCACCACCGCCGCAAGCCGCCCCGCCCCCTCCAGCTGTGCCAGCTTTTTGTGGGCGGCGTTGGGCTCAGCGTCCAGATAGAGCATCTTTTCTTTGTAGAAACGGTAAAACTCCTCCGGGTCGTGGATGAAAAAACTGTGGCTGATGATGGTCTCCGGGGAATAGTCATAGCTCTGGTTATAGAGGCCGTCCACGCTGCGGAAATCGGGCACGCCGCTCTCGGTGGACACCCCCGCGCCGCCGAAAAACACGCCCCGGCGGCTCTCGTCCAGCCATTTCTGCAAGGTCTCCAGTTCGGTCATAGTGTCTTCCCTCCCCTTTGGAGTCAGCATATCATAAAAAGAGAGCCCGCGCAAGCCGCGGGCTCTCTTTATCATCTCATAGTTACTTCCCCATCTGCTGGGCAAGTATGTTTTCGTCCTTTTTGCGCACAAAGGTCTGAACATAGAACAGGACAAAGAGGATAATAGCCGCCACGATCCCCACAGGATAGGCAATGCTGGTGGACAGGTGCAGGCACTCGGGGGCCTGGAAGAAATAGGTGATGGAGACCGCTGTCATAAAGGTGGCGGGCAGAGCGGCCATCATAGAGGCGATGGGCGGATAGCCGTACCGGTGGAGGAACACGGCGCCCGTCCACAGCACGATCATCGCCAGGGTCTGGTTCGACCAGGAGAAGTAACGCCACAGCACGTTCCAATCCAGGGCAGTGACAATGACGGCACCGGCCGCCAGCAAAGGCACCGCCAGCATGGCCCGCTTCTTCGTGTCGGCCTGATCCACATGGAACCAGTCCGCAATGGTCAACCGGGCGGAACGGAAGGCGGTATCGCCGGAGGTGATGGGGCAGGCAATGACACCGATCATGGCCAGAACGCCGCCCACAGGGCCCAACAGGGTGGTACAAACCTCATAGACCACGCTGCCTGCGCCGCCGGCGCTGATAGCGGCCTGAAGGCCGGTCATGCCGTCCAGCAGAGAACCGTGGTTCATGTAGAAGGTCACGCCGGCAGAGGCCCAGATGAGGGCGATGATGCCCTCCGCCACCATGGCGCCGTAGAAGATGGTGTGGCCCTCCTTTTCACTCTTGATGCACCGGGCCATCATGGGCGACTGGGTGGCATGGAAGCCGGAGACGGCGCCGCAGGCCACTGTGACGAACATCATGGCCCACTTGGGCGTGCCGTTGGGATGGAGAACCGCCAGATTGGCCGCGGTCAGCTCCGGCATCTCCGCCCCATGGAGGATCAGCGTCGCGCCGCCCACGCCGATGGCCATGATAATGAGGCAGATGCCAAAGATGGGATAGAGCTTGCCCACGATCTTGTCAATGGGCAGGAAGGTGGCTGCCAGATAGTAGAGCAGGATCACCACCAGCCAGAAGTTGGTGGTCAGCACCTCCGGCGTCAGCTTGGACAGCAGGCCCGCGGGGCCGGCGGCGAAGTTGACGCCCACCATCACCAGTAGAACGACGGAGAACACACGCATAATAAAGGTGATGACCTTACCCATGTAGAGGCCCACCACCTCGGAGATGGACTTGCCGTCATTGCGCTCCGACATCATGCCGGACAGAAAATCGTGGACTGCACCGCCCAGGATGGTTCCAAAGACGATCCACAGATAGACTGCCGGACCCCAGCAGGCCCCGGACAACGCTCCATAGATGGGGCCCAAACCTGCAATATTCAGCAACTGGATGAGAAAAATGCGCCAAGTTTTCATAGGCACATAGTCCACACCGTCGGGATGGGCAACAGCGGGCGTCTGCCGATCATCGATGTGAAAAACCTTTTCGACCAGCTTGCCATATGTAAAGAAGCCTACAACTAAGAACACCAAACAGGCAAAAAATGTGATCATTTCAGTTCTTTCCCTCTCTTCTTCTCATTCCTTGCCGGTGGTACCCCCGGTAAGCCGCCGGAATATTTCCGACTTCGGAGTACATTTTAGTCCTCTGTTTTTCCACTGTCCAGTTCAAAATCCCACAAAATTGTTGAAAAAATTTTGTACAGTTTTCATCCTCATTTTTTCCTGGACGCAAAAAGCGGGCGGCCCGCAGGCCGCCCGCTTTTCAGCGCTCACTTACTCGTGATCGTGCTCGTGGTCACAGCCGCAGTCGCAGCCACACTCATCGTCGGTGAGGTCGATGGCAAACTTGCTGCCACAGCCGGGGCACTCCACAGTGCCGGCTTCCAGGATGGACTCGTCGATGTCCAGCTCGGCGCCGCAGTTGGGGCACTCCACCTCGAAGAAATCGTCGTCGCCACAGCAGCAACAGTCGTCCTCATCCTCGTCGTCGCCGAAAACGACCTCCTCCACGTCGGCCAAGTCGTCGGACACAGCGTCCAGCTCCTCGCCCAGGGCGTCGGCGTTCTCCTCCAGATCCTCGATGGACAGGCCGATCTCCTCCAGAATGCCGATCATCACGGAGATGAGCTTGCCCTCCTTGGACTTGGTGGTATCCAGATCCAGACCCTCGGCCAGCCCCTTCAGGTAAGCAACCTTTTCAGAAATAGTCATAGTAAACTCCTTTCCGCGCAAGGCTTAGCCCTTGCAGCGCTCCAGGTACTCGCCGGTGCGGGTGTCGATCTTGATCTTGTCGCCGGGGTTGATGAACAGGGGCACCTTGATCTCGGCGCCGGTCTCCACAGTGGCGGGCTTGGTCACGTTGGTGGCGGTGTCGCCCTTGAAGCCGGGATCGGTCTCGGTGACCTCCAGCTCCACGAAGTTGGGGGCCTCAACACCCACCACCTTCTCCTTGTAGATCATCAGCTTGCAGATGGTGTTCTCCTTGACGAAGGCGAAGCCGTCGGGCAGATCGCCCTGGGAGACGGGCACCATGTCGAAGGTCTCCTGATCCATGAAATAGTAGAGGTCGCCGTCGTTGTAGCTGTACTCGGCGTCCTTGCGCTCGATATAGGCGGTCTCAAATTTGGCAGTGGGGTTGAAAGAAGTCTCGGTGACGCCGCCGCCCAGCACGTCCTTCATCTTGGTGCGGACAAAAGCGGCGCCCTTGCCGGGCTTCACGTGCTGGAACTCGACCACCTGCATGACCTTTCCGTCCATCTCAAAGGTCACGCCGTTGCGGAACTCACCTGCAGTAATCGTAGGCATTGGTATTCATCCTCCAAAAATCAAAATTGGGTAGGATTATTTTACCCTATACAAATGATTTTTGCAAGTCTTTTCTGCCTTTTTCCCACAAGAGTGGAAAACCTTGGACGAACAAGGGCAGTTTCGCTCTTGACAGCGGCAGGAAACCGTGGTAATATAAATGTCGCATCTGACCGCCCGTCCTCTCAAGATGGACAAACACGGAGAGATGTCCGAGTGGTTTAAGGAGCCAGTCTTGAAAACTGGTGACTCCGCAAGGAGCCGTGGGTTCGAATCCCACTCTCTCCGCCACGCTTTTTCACAGGTTCCAAGTTATATCTGTTTTATCATTCTGCCATGGAGAAGTACCCAAGTGGCCGAAGGGGCTCCCCTGCTAAGGGAGTAGGGCGGGAAACCGTCGCGAGGGTTCAAATCCCTCCTTCTCCGCCAAAGAGGTCAAGACCGTTTGGTCTTGACCTCTTTTTTATTTTGATCTCTATAAAACACATCTAAAATGGGAGGCGCTTGAAATGACCATTGCGGAGTTGAGCGGCAAATACGGAGACGCGAAAAAAGATGGCAAGCGTTATGTGCTGATCCAGGAGCCCTGCGCCTATCCCTCCGCCGACAGTCCCAAGAGCTTTCGGGCCCCGGCCCTCTGTCTGGACGCGCTCCCCTGCGGCTGCGGGGTCTACTCTGTCTACCGTCTGACCTGGACGCCCCGGCAGGCGTGGCTGGAGGCCAAAGCCGCCGGTGAAACCGTCGACAGGGCGCAGGCCTGCGACTGGAGCGCCCCGGACTCCGCCGCGGCCACCAGTTCCCGGTACCGGCTGGTGGATGACAGCATCTTTTAAAACCAAGAAAAGCACAGAGCCTTCCGCTCTGTGCTTTTCTTTATGCCGGCCCTTCCCTACCCCAGCATCACGTCCAGGAGCATCATCACCGCGAAGCCGGCGACGATGCCCATGGTGGCAAAATAGGGATGTATCTTCTGATTCTGCTGGCACTCCGGGATGAGCTCATGGACTGCCACCAAGATCATAGCCCCGGCAGCGAAGGCCAGAGCAAAGGGCAGGAAGGTCTCCACATACACCACCATCAGCGCGCCAAAGACACCGGCGATGGGCTCCACCATGCCGGAGGCCTGGCCAATGAGGAAGCTCTTCCCCCGGGAGCAGCCCTCCCGCCGCAGGGGTAGGGACACCGCCGCCCCCTCCGGGAAATTTTGAAGGCCGATGCCCACGGCGATGGTCACCGCTCCCATAAGGGTCTCCGGGCTGCCCCCACTGTGGAGGGCGCCGAAGGCCACGCCCACAGCCATTCCCTCCGGGATATTGTGGAGGGTGATGGACAGCACCAGCATGATGATGCGGTTGAGCCGTCCCCGCTCTTCCTCCTGGGCGCTGTCCGCCCTGCGGCGGGCATAGCTCACCAGCTTGTCGGACACCCACATAAACCCCGCCCCGCACAGGAAGCCGCAGGTCACAACCAGCCAGGCGGGCACCTCTAAGTACGCCTCCGCCCGTTCGATGGCGGGCTGGAGCAATGACCAGAAGCTGGCGGCGATCATCACTCCGGCGGCAAAGCCCAGCATGAGATTCAGAGCTTTTTGGTTGGTATTTTTAAATAATATGACCGTCCCGGCCCCCAGGGCTGTGACGAACCAGGTCCCCAAAGTAGCGGTGAGGGCCATAATGACAACATTATCCACATGATCACCTCACCATAATCTTATGATGGGACACTGGGACGGGTGACGGTGGCCAGCCCCCTGCCTGATCCGGCATTGACTTCAATGGCCTGCCCTAATATAATTAGACAAGGCCGCAGTGGTCTGCCAATGTGAATGTAGGGAGGCAGTGCAGAATGACCCTTCTTTCTGATTTGTTTCTGACCTTTGCCAAGATCGGCGCCTTTACCTTTGGCGGCGGGTATGCGATGATAGCATTGATCGACTATGAGTGTGTCGAGAAAAAAGGATGGATCACCTCCGATGAGCTGACAGACATCACGGTCATTGCCGAGTCCACCCCCGGCCCCATCGCCATCAACTGCGCTACCTACACCGGGTATAAGCAGCGGGGCGTACCTGGGGCAATCGTGGCTACTGCCGCCATGGTTCTCCCCTCCTTTCTTATTATCTTGCTGATCTCTCTGTTTTTTGAACAGCTTTTGCGCTATGAGATCGTTGTAAAGGCCTTTGCCGGGATACGGGTCGCCGTGGCGATCCTCATTATACAGGCGGCTGTCAAAATGATTCAAAAGATGATGCGGAAAACGCAGCGTACAGCCCTTAGCATTGCTTTTGTCGTCGTGTCCTTTGGCGTTGTTTTTGTGCTGAATCTTTTGGGCATCCGCTTCTCCACCATCTATCTCATCCTGATCGCGGGAGCCCTTGGCTATGTCCTTTACGCTGTACCCAAGCAGAACGGAGGCAAAAAATGATATACCTGTCTCTGTTCTGGGAGTTTTTGAAAATCGGCATGTTCGCCTTTGGCGGCGCCTATGGAGCCGTCCCGTTGATACAGGAGAGTGTTCTTCGCAACGGCTGGATGGACGAGGTCATGTTTGCAAATATGGTGGCCATCAGCGAATCTACCCCGGGGCCCATCATGGTCAACGCCGCCACCTATATCGGAAGCCGCTGTGCCGGTGTGCCCGGCGCGTTTCTTGCCACGTTTGGCGTTGTTTTGCCCTCCTTCGTTATTATCTTGCTGGTCTCCATGTTCCTAAAGGCGCGGCTGAAAGGCAAGGGCGTACAAAGCGTATTGCGGGGAATCAAGCCATGCCTCATGGGTGTGATCTTGGCCACTGGAGTTTTCATGGTGTACGCAGCTTTGACCAAGGGCGCAAGCTTCGACCTTTCAGGGGCGCTTATTTTCGCGATCCTAAGCGCAGTCTTGATTTTACAGCTAAAATTCAGGAAAAAGGAATTCTCCCCTCTCCTTTTGATCGCCATTTCATCCGTTTTGGGCATCATCCTATATTGACAACAGGCATTATGAAAACAATTATAAAACAAAGTGCCCCCTCCAAGTCTTGCACTTGGAGGGGGCGCCTTATTTTTGCAGATGCCGGAGCTTAATCAAATGACATTAAGCTATGTTCCGGGTTTTTGATATAGGGGATAACTCTTATTTGGCGTAAGCGGCGGCCTGCTCGCCGGCGATCTTGCCGAAGACCTCGATATCGGCCACGGCGTTGCCGCCCAAGCGGTTGGCGCCGTGGACACCGCCGGTGACCTCACCAGCGGCAAAAAGGCCGGGGATCACGTTGCCATCGGTGCCGATGACCTGGGTGTCGGTGTTGATCTTCACGCCGCCCATGGTATGGTGGATGCCGGGGGCGATCTGGATGGCATAGAAGGGAGCGGCGTCCAGAGCCTCGGCAAAGCTGGTACGGCCAAACTCCTCGTCCTTACCGGCGGCCACAGCGGCGTTCCACTTCTCCATGGTCTCGGGGAGCACGTCCTCGGGCACGCCCATGGCCTTGGCCAGGTCGGCGTAGGTATCGCCCTGGACGGTGAAGCCCTTGCTGATGTAGCCGGCGATGACGCTGGAGGCGTCCACCATCTTCTGATCCACCACCAGCCAGGCATTGCTATTGGTCTGGGCCAGCTCGGAGGCGGAAACGGCGTCACGGGTGCCCACCTCGTCGCAGAAACGCAGGCCCTCGGCGTTCACCAGGATGGCGCCGTCACCACGGAGTCCCTCGGTGATAAGAGCGGAGGTCTTCTGCTCCACGGTGGGATGGATCTGGATCTGATCCATGTCCACGGTGTCGGCTCCCACAGCCTGGGCCATCTTGATGCCGTCGCCGGTGATGCCGGGAGCATTGGTCGTGACAAAGCCCTTCAGCTCGGGCTTCAGCTCGGCCACCATCTCCAGGTTGGCACCGAAGCCGCCGCAGGCCAGAACAACGCTCTTGGCATTGACGGTGTAACCCTCGGCCTTCACGCCCACGGCCTTGCCGCCGTCCATGAGGATCTCGGTGACAGGGGCGTTGAAGATGATCTCCACGCCGTTGTCGGCGCAGGCCTTCTCCAGGATGGGCACGATGTAGGCACCCACGGAGACGGTCTTGCCCTCGGCGTTCACCGGACGGTGGATCCGCTTGACAGAGGCGCCGCCGGCGGAGCCGGCATTATGGAGCTCAGCTCCCACGCTGCCCAACCACTCGATGGCGTCGGCAGAGTTCTCGGTCATGGTCTTTACCAGCTCATGGTCATTGACATTCTTGCCGCCTACCAGAGTGTCCAGCATGAACAGATTGCTGGAATCAAAATAGCCCTTGGAGCCGGCGGCCTTCCAGTCGTCATACTCCTTTTGGACAGTGGCCACCAGATCGGCCAGCTCGGGATAGGTCTCTGCGGCGGAGGCCAGGGTCTTCTCCACACCGGCAGACTCCTTCCACTCGTTGGTGTCCTGCCACTGGGTCTTGCCGGCGTTCATGCCGCCGGTGGACTTGACGGTGTTGCCGCCCACCATGGCGGTCTTCTCCAGGATGACCACCTTCTTGCCGGCCTGGGCCGCCGCGATACCGGCGGTCATGCCGGCGCCGCCGGCACCCACGATGACCACGTCAACGTCCATGGTCTGCTCCTCGCCGTTGCCGCCGCTGACTTCATTTTTGAAGCTGGCCGCATCGGCGCCGGCAGCGGTCAGAGCGGCCTCAACAGCAGCCAGGAAGCCGTCGGTGGCCAGGGTGGCGCCGCTGATGGCGTCCAGGTTGATGGTCTGGTTCTCCAGAACGGAGGCGGTCAGCAGCTCCATGGCCTTGCCGCCGATCTCCGGGGTCTCATTCTGCTCTGTGACCTTGATGCCCTCGATCTTGGTCTTGTCGTTGGACAGGGTGACCTCCACCTTGATGGGGCCGCCGTAGCCGGTGCCCTCACCTGTGCCGATAACGGCCTCGGTGGGAGCGGGGCTCTCTTTGCCGCCGTTGCCGCAGGCGGCCAGGCCACAGATCATAGCGCCGACCAGCAGCATAGCGCCGAGTCTTTTCATCATACTTGTTCCTCTCCTTAAAAAATTGATTTGTACCGGGATGTCTTCCCGAGCAATTTGGTATTATAGCATCTCGCATTTGAATGCGCAACTAAAATTGACAAAAAATTCACATTTATTTTTGAAGCTTTTTTGTGAAAAAAAGAGGGTCTTCCCTGCCCGCCGGAGCAAAGAAGGCCCTCTCTTCTGTTTTTATCGTTATGCCTGCTTGAAGCGGCCCTCCAGACCGGAGGTCCAGGTCACCTCACCCTCTCTGGTGACAAAGATGGCCTCTATGCCCTCCAGCCCCTCAATAAAGGCAGTCCCCTTCTCCACACCCATGGCAAACACCGTGGTGGACAGGGTGTCGGCATCAAAGGCGTTGGAGGCGATGATGGAGACTCCCGCCAGCTCGTTTTGCACTGGCCAGCCGGTGGCGGTGTCCAAAATGTGGTGGTAGCGCACTCCGTCCACATCAAAGCCCCGCTCGTAGATGCCGCTGGTGACCACAGCCTGGTCTCTCACAGGAAGCGCGCCTATGATTGCCTGCTGCTGGGCGCCCTTGGGATCCTGGATGCCGATATTCCAGTCGGCACCGTCAGGCTTGCTGCCGATGACCAGCACATTGCCCCCAAAGTTCAAAAAGCCGCTCTCCACCCCCCGCCGGCGCATGAAGTCGGCGATGCGGTCGGTGATATAGCCCTTGGCGATGGCTCCCAGGTCGATGGTGACCCCGTCGGGAAGGCGGACACCCTCCTCATCCATATCGATCTGCTCCCAGCCCACCCTTTCGGCGGCTTGAGCCAGGGCGGCCTCGTCGGGAAGCAGGCCCAGGCTCCCCTCCGAGAAGTCCCACAGGTCTACGCAAGGGGCGACGGTCACGTCGAAGGCCCCTTCGGAAAGCTCGGAGTATTCCAGGGCCTTTTCCAGGATCTCCCGGGTCTCGGGGCTGACCTGGATGCGCTCCCCTTTGGCGTGGTTCAGGTTCCAGACGTCGGAGCCCTCCACCGTCTTGCTCAAGAGGGCCTCGTAGCGTTCACATTCCGCCTTGACGTCGGAGAGAAGCGTTTCATCGTCGGTGTAGACATCCATGGTCACCACAGTGTCAAAAAAGAAGGCCACCTGGCTTTGGGACTTGGGCGGGTCGGTGGCGGTGACCGGCCTCACAGTGGTGCCGCCGCCGCAGCCGGACAGCCCCAGGGCCATGGACAGGAGCAAAGCGAAGACACATATTCTTCTCATCCCTGTCCCTCCGCACCGGGCAGACGAAGCACCCGTATCACCTGTTTCCCTGCCAGCCCGGTGATGACACCGGTGACCACCGCGGCGATCATCAGGGGAAATACATAGACCATCAGTCCGGGGGTATTCATAATGAGGGCGGCCACCAAAATTTGTCCCACATTGTGGAACAGGGCGCCCACCACGGAGACCCCAACGATGGAGATGCTGTCCCGGCCCAGCTTTTTCGCCAGGAGCATCATGGTAAGGCTCAAGATACCGCCGCCCATACTGTAAAAGAAGGCGGCAAAGATGTTGCCGGACATAAAGCCGGTGAGCACCACCTTCAAAAGCATCAAGACCACCGAGTAGCCCGGCCCCAGCAGATAGATGGAGTAGAGCAGCACCGTATTGGCAAGGCCCAGCTTGATGCCCGGCGGCAGGGGCATGAAGGCCACCAGCAATCCCTCTGTATATCCCAGCACCACCGCCGCCGCGGCCAAAAGAGCCAGCCGGGTCAGCTTTCGGGTGGAGAGCGATGTTTTGCTCATGGTCACCTCTCCTCTTCCAAGGCCAGCTCTATGGTGACCTGGTTGGGCAGACACACGATCCAGTGGCGCATAGCACGCTGCTCGTAGTTTTCCGCCGACATCTCCCCCTGGTAAACGCATCGCTTGTCCGGGCAGGTGGAGTCCAGCATCCTGATGGCGCCGTCCTTGACCTCGATGTGGTTGACCACGCCGCTGCCCTGGTCGATCTCGATGACCTGATCCTCGTTCAAGTTGACCACCTGATAGGGTTCACTCCCGGAGCCAAGGAAGATACGGGCACGGCTCACATTCGCGCCCCGGCCGCTGAGCCAAACCACTGTCATCCCCACAACGGCCACCAAAAGGACGGCCAGAATGATCCACACATCTTTTCTTTTCATCAGAGGGGCCTTATCCTCATTCATATGTACTGCTCCTTCCCGCAGGTCTCTTGCAGGAGATCATCCGTTATCAAAAAGAAGGGGCACCCGCTGGGATGCCCCTTTCTTTTGGTGCCGGTGGTGGGACTCGAACCCACACGGGGGATTAGCCCAACGGATTTTGAGTCCGTCACGTCTACCAATTCCATCACACCGGCGTGTTTTCCGTTCGGCTTTTTATTATACAAGCTTTTCCTCTCAAGTGCAAGAGGTTTTTTTCCATTATTCCTTCCACAAGCCCTTGACAAACTTGACCGGCTGGTGTACAATATTTTCCGTTGTAAAGTTAATCAGCTTTACATATTGCAACCAGGGAGGGATCCTTGTGAAGAACCAGGCCTACCGCATGGCACTGCTTTACGACTTTTACGGCGATATGCTCACCGACCGTCAAAAGGAGTTTTACGACCTTTATTATAATGAAGACCTCTCCCTTAGTGAGATCGCGGAGAACTACGGCATCTCCCGCCAGGGCGTCCGGGACGTGATCGTCCGGGCAGAGGCCACCCTCACCGAGCTGGAGGACAAGACGGGTATCATCCGCCGCTTCCACGTGATGCAGGATGAGCTTCGGGGCTTGATGGCCGACGTGGACGCCATCGCCCAACGCAACGCCGCCCAGTATCAGGACGATGAGATCGAGACCCTGACCGGCCGCATCTCCACCGTGCTGAACAAGCTCAAGCAGGAGTAAACCATGGCCTTTGAGGGACTGACAGAAAAGCTCTCCAACGCCTTCAAAAAGCTCCGGGGCAAAGGCAGACTCACCGAGGCCGACGTAAAGGAGGCCATGCGGGAGATCCGCATGGCTCTGCTGGAGGCCGACGTGAGCTACAAGGTGGTCAAGGACTTTGTGGCCAAGGTATCGGAGCGAGCGGTGGGCACTGACGTGCTGGAGGCCCTCTCCCCCGCCCAGATGATCGTAAAGATCGTCAACGAGGAGCTCACCGCCCTCATGGGCGGCGAGGACGCCAAGCTGGCCATCTCCTCCAAGCCCCCCACGGTCATTATGATGGTGGGCCTTCAGGGCGCGGGCAAGACCACCAACGCCGCCAAGCTGGCGGGACTGATGAAAAAGCAGGGCAAGCGGCCGCTGCTGGCCGCCTGTGACGTATACCGCCCCGCCGCCATCCAGCAGTTGGAGGTAGTGGGCCAGCAGTTGGACATCCCCGTGTTCCAGATGGGTCAGATCGACCCGGTGGACATTGCCAAGGCCGCTGTGGAGCACGCCAGGAAGCACGGCAACGACCTGGTGTTCCTGGACACCGCCGGACGGCTCCATGTGGATGAGGAGCTGATGATGGAGCTCCAGAACATCAAGGAGGCCGTCTCTCCCCACGAGATACTTCTTGTAGTGGACGCCATGATCGGCCAGGACGCGGTGAACGCCGCCAAGGCTTTTGACGACGCCCTTGACCTGACCGGCGTGATGCTCACCAAGCTGGACGGCGACGCCCGGGGCGGCGCGGCCCTCTCCATCAAGGCTGTCACCGGCAAACCCATCAAGTTCGCCGGTACCGGCGAGAAGCTGGATCAGGTGGAGGTCTTCCACCCTGACCGGATGGCAAGCCGCATTTTGGGCATGGGAGATGTGCTCTCCCTCATCGAGAAGGCCCAGGAGAACTTCGACCAGAAGAAGGCCATGGAGCTGCAGGAAAAGCTCCGCAAGAACAAATTCACCCTCACCGACCTTTACGACCAGTTGGTGCAGATGAAGAATATGGGCTCCATCAGCGACATCGCCGGGATGCTTCCCGGTGTGGATGCCAAGGCCCTGGATGGAGCCACCATGGACGACTCCGCTCTGGGCCGCACCGAGGCCATCATCCTGTCCATGACACCCCATGAGCGGGAGAATCCCGAGGTGCTCAACAACAGCCGGAAAAAACGCATTGCCGCCGGAGCCGGTGTGGGCGTGGTGGATGTGAACCGGCTTTTGAAGCAGTTCGAGGCCATGCGCCAGCTCACCAGACAGATGAGCGATCCCCGGATGCGCAAGCTGGCCAAAAAGGGCCGCCTGCCCGGTATGGGCATGGGGAGAGGCTTCCCCTTCTGAAATTGTTGGTAAGCGCCGCTTGTCGGCGTTTCCAGATATACGAACGATAATTCTATGGAGGTGAAAATAAAATGGTCAAAATTCGTCTGCGCCGTATGGGCGCCAAGAAGGCTCCTTTCTACCGCATCGTGGTGGCGGACTCCCGCTATCCCCGCGACGGCCGCTTCATCGAGGAGATCGGCACCTATGATCCCACCGCCGATCCCGCTCAGCTGAAGGTGGACGCCGAGCGCGCCCAGGCCTGGATCAAGACCGGCGCTCAGCCCACCGAGACGGTGAAGGCTCTGCTGAAAAAAGCCGGCGCTATCTAAGGGAGGACTACACCAGATGAAAGAGCTCCTCACCTATATCGCCCAGAACCTGGTGGACAACCCCGATCAGGTGGAGGTCACCGAGCACGTGGGCGAGAGCGAGACCACCCTGGAGCTGCGGGTCGCCAGCGAGGACATGGGCAAGGTCATCGGCCGTCAGGGCCGCATCGCCAAGTGGATCCGTGTCCTTATGCGCTCCGTGGGCCAGAGAAAGGGCACACGGGTCTCGGTCGAGATCAGCGATTGAGCGAAAACGGCGGGGGCCTCCCCCGCCGTTTTTTCGTTCCCTGACACGCCGCTTTCAAAAAGGAGCAACGCTATGAAAAACCAATTTTTAGAGGCCGGACAGATCGTCAACACCCACGGGATCAGGGGCGAGGTGAAGATCATGCCCTGGGCGGATTCCCCGGAGTTCCTGTGCGGCTTCGATACCTTTTATATGGACGGCAAGGCCGTGAAAGTCCTCTCCGCCCGCCCCCACAAGACTATGGTGCTGGCCACCCTGGAGGGGGTGGATACAGTGGAGAAGGCCATGAAGCTGAAGGGCAAGATCCTCTCCATCGACCGCACCGGGGTGGAGCTGCCCGACGGCCGGCACTTCCTGGCCGACCTGATGGGCCTTGCGGTGGTAGACGCCGCCTCCGGGGCCGAGCTGGGCGCCATCGCCGACATCCTCACTCCCCCCGCCCATGAGGTCTATGTGGTGCGGGGCAAGGGCAAGGAGTATATGATCCCCGCTGTGGACGCCTTCCTGGCGGAGACCAATGTGGAGGGCGGCTACATCAAGGTCAACCTCATCGAAGGGATGGAGAGCTGATGTACCGTATCGACATTCTGACCCTCTTTGACATGACGGTGGGAGATGTGCTGTCCGAGTCCATCCTGGGCCGGGCCCAGGAGCGGGACTTTCTGCGCATTGAGACCCATCAAATTCGGGACTACACCCTCAATAAACAGAAGCAGGTGGACGACTACCCTTACGGGGGCGGCCGGGGAGCGGTGATGCAGGCCGACCCCCTCTACCAGTGCTGGAAGCACGTGGTGGACAGCTTTGGCCCTGGGCACACCATCTACTTCTCCCCCGCCGGGACGACCTTCAGGCAGGCGGATGCCAAGCGGCTGGCGGCGGATCATGACCATCTCATCCTGGTCTGCGGCCATTATGAGGGCATTGACGAGCGGTTCATTGAGGAGTGCGTGGACGAGGAAATTTCCCTGGGGGATTTTGTCCTCACCGGCGGTGAGATTCCCGCCATGGCGGTGGCCGATGCGGTGAGCCGCCTGGTGCCCGGCGTCCTTCCCGACCCAGAGTGCTTTGAAAACGAGAGCCACTGGAACGGGATGCTGGAGTACCCCCAATACTCCCGGCCCGAGGAGTGGCACGGCAAAAAAGTCCCCTCCATCCTCCTCTCTGGCAACCACGCCTTTGTGGAACGGTGGCGGCGCAAGCAGGCCATTCTGCGCACCAAGCGGCGGCGGCCCGATATGTATGAGAAACTGGATCTCTCCTCCACAAAGGAGGATATCAAGCTGATGAAGGAGCTGCGGGAGGAGTACCCGGAGGACTTCCCAGATTAAAGAGAACGGTGCGGAAATCAAGAATTTCCGCACCGTTTTTATATGGATTGCATGGGGAGCCATGTTATGGTAGAATGAAAAAATCAATTTTCCCCTTGGAGGTATTGTCATGAAAGAATTGATCGGGTATTGCGGTTTGGACTGTACGAAGTGTGATGCCTACCTCGCAACGACAAACGACGACCAGCAGCTGCGGATAAAAACCGCAAAGCTATGGGCTGAATTAAATAATGCCCCTATTCTGCCCGAGCATATCAACTGCGAGGGCTGCAGGACAAAGGGAAAGAAAACCGTGTTTTGCGATAGCCTGTGCGCCATTCGCCAATGCGCTTTGAAAAAGGGTGTTGCTGCCTGCGGTGATTGTTCTGATGTATCAAAATGTGAGCTGGTGGCAGCTATCATAAAAGATAATTCCGATGCACGTAAAAACTTAGGCGTATGAGGCAAAATACAATGAAATTGATATCCCCTATGCTTGTGGTGAGCGACATGGAAAAGTCAGTCAAGTTTTATAAAGATATTCTTGGCCTTGATGTGATCTTGGATTTTGGCGCAAATAAAACATTGGCAGGCGGTCTTGCATTACAGACTTTAGAAAGCTATAAGGAATTTATCCACTCAGAGGATATCTCTTTCGGTGGAAAGGCTTTTGAGATATACTTTGAAGAAGATGATTTCGATGCTTTTGCGGACAGATTACATACCCATGACATAGAGTATGTCCACCCCATCAAGGAACACAGTTGGGGCCAGCGGGTGATTCGCTTTTATGACCCGGACAGGCACATCATTGAAGTTGGCGAGAATATGGAAGTGGTTTGCAGGCGCTTTGTAAAAAGCGGAATGACATTAGAACAGACGGCAGCACGCATGGATGTGCCATTGGACTATGTAAAGAGCTGTATTCAGCAAAAGTAAGCCGCTCACATCCACGGTATGTATCAGGTTCCCTCTTTTCCCTTTACTTTTTGCGGGCATTGTGCTATACTGCAAATATAATTTCAAAAATTAGATTTGGAGATTTGGCCTATGAGCTTTAAGATCATCGTGGACAGCTGCTGCGACCTCACCGCCCCCCAGCTCCACCAGGGCCCTTTTCTGCGGGTGCCGCTGACCATTTCCCTGGCGGGAGAGGATATCGTAGACGACCACACCTTTGACCAGACCCACCTTCTGCTGCTCATGCGGGAGAGTGACCAGCCCCCCAAGACGGCCTGCCCCTCCCCCGCCCAGTATCTGGACGCTTTTGAAGAGGCACAGGCCGACGACCTCTATGTGGTCACCCTCTCCGCCCTCCTGTCCGGCTCCCACAATTCCGCCGCCCAGGCCCGGGCCATCTGGCTGGAGGAGCACCCCAAGAGCCGTGTCCATATCTTCAACTCCTGCTCCGCCGCCGCGGGCGAGGTCAGTGTGGCCATGAAGATCCTGGCGCTGGCCGGTGCAGGCCGGGATTTCCAGACCGTGGTCAGCGAGACCTCCAAGTATATCGCCTCTATGACCACCTACTTTGTGCTGGAAAATCTGGATCACCTGCGGAAAAACGGCCGTCTTACCGGCGCCTTGTCCCTGGTGACAGAGGCCCTGCGCATCAAGCTTCTCATGGGAGCCACTCCCGAGGGGCAGATCAAGAAGGTGAGCCAGGCTCTCTCTGTGAAGCAGGCCCTGGCCCGGATGGTGGCCCTCATGGCCGCCGACCCGGGGCACGTGGGCAAGACCCTCTCCATTGTCCACTGCAACAACGCGGAGCGGGCCTTCTATGTGCTGGAGCAGGTGAAGAAGTCCTGCCACTTTAAGGACATCCTGGTCTCCGACGCCAGAGGCGTCACCACCGTCTATGCCAACGACGGCGGCGTGGTGGTAGCCTACTGAAAACAGGATAAAAAAGACCCGGTATCTCACGATACCGGGTCTTTTTTTGCGTTTTACTCCGCCTTGGGGGCCTCTTCGGTGGGAGCGGCAGGAGCCGTCTCCTCCGCCTTGGGCGCTTCCACAGCGGGAGCCTCGGCAGGCTTCTCCTCCGCCGCAGGAGCGGCAGCGGGAGCCGCCGGCTTGGCCGCAGGGGCGGGTTTCTTCTCAGGCACCACACCGTCCACGGTGATCAGGCCGCGGGGGCACTTCTGGGCACAGATACCGCAGCCGATACACTTGTCGTAGTCGATCTTGGCCAGGAAGTTGTCCATGGTGATGGCCTCCTTGGGGCAGGCCTTGGCACACAGGGAGCAACCGATACAGCCATTGGAGCAGACCTTGGTGACCACGGGGCCCTTAGCGTGAGAGGAACAGGGAATGGCCACATGCTTCTTGGTCTTATAGGGCTCCAGGGCGATGATGTGACGGGGGCAGGCATCCACGCACTTGGAGCAGGCCTTGCACTTCTCCTCGTCCACCACGGCCACGCCATTGATGACGTGGATGGCGTCGAAGGGACAGACCTTCTCGCAGGTGCCGAAACCCAGACAGCCGTAGTCACACCCCAGAGGGCCGCCGCCGGGAAGCCGGGAGGCGGCCAGGCAGTCCTGAACACCCACATAGTTATACTTGGTGTGATCCACACCGCAGCCGGTACAGCGGACAGCGGCGATCTGCTTCACCGTCTCACCGGCGGACACGCCCATGATCTCGGCGATCTGCTTGGCGACAGCCTCACCGCCGGCGGCACAGGCGTTGACGGGAGCAGTCCCCGCCACCACGGCGGCGGCGTAACCGCCGCAGCCGGGATAGCCACAGCCGCCGCAGTTGGCGCCGGGCAGGCAGCCGGCAATGGCCTCCTCCCGGGGATCCTTCTCCACGGCGAAGACCTTGGCGGCAAAGGCCAGGATGGCGCCAAAGGCCGCGCCCATCACTAGCAGTACCAACACAGCAAAAATAATCGTTTTCATTGATTCGTTTCCCCCTTAACCGAAGAGCTTCAGCCCGGAGAAGCCGCCAAAGCTCAACGCCAGCAGGCCAGCGGTGACCAGGGCGATGGGAAAGCCCTCAAAGGCCTTGGGGCACTCGGAGTACTCCAGCTTCTCCCGCACAGCGGCGAAGAGATAGATGGCCAGCAGGAAGCCCAGACCGCCGGTGATGCCGTAGGCCACGCTCTCGATGAAGTTATAGCTGTTCTGGGTGTTCTGGAGCACCACGCCCAGCACCGCACAGTTGGTGGTGATAAGGGGCAGGTACACGCCCAAAGCGGTGTACAGGGAGGGCATGGATTTCTGGAGGAACATCTCGATGAACTGCACCAGAGAGGCAATGACCAAGATATAGACGATGGTCTGCATAAAGGCCAGATTGTTCCCGTCGGGGAACAGGGTCTCACTGGTCAAAATGAAGTGGTTGATGGGCCAGCACACGGCGGAGGCCAGACCCATGACGAAGGTCACGGCCAGGCCCATGCCGGAAGCGGTGTCGGTGGACTTGGACACGCCCATGAAGGGGCAGATGCCCAGGAACTGGGAGAAGATAAAGTTATTGATGAGAATGGCTCCCATGGCAATGGTGAGCAAGTTCTTCCAATCCATTATTGGGCCACCTCCTCTTTCTTTTCAGTCTTCTTCTTGGGCTTATTCAGGAAATACTGCATGGCGGCGATGACACAGGCCAGGGTCAGGAAGCCGCCCACAGGACGGTTCAGACCCGCAACAGCAAACTCGGCGGGGAAAATGGTGATGCCCTTGGCTCCCTCGCCCAGCAGGCCGCCGCCGAAGGTGCCGCCGCCCAGGAGCTCACGGACGACACACATGATGACGAGGACGATGGTGTAACCCAGGCCCTGGAAGATGCCATCGATGGCAGAGGCGGCGATGCTGTTCTTGGAGGCAAAGGACTCGGCCCGGCCCAGGATGATGCAGTTGACCACGATCAGGGGGATAAACACACCCAGGCTGGCGGAGAGTTCCTTCAGATAGGCCTTCAGGAACAGGTCGACCACCGTGACAAAGGTAGCGATGACCACGATGAAACAGGCAATGCGGATCTTGTTGGGAATGATCTTCCGCAGAGCGGCAATGAAGATGTTGGAAAGGGTCAGGATCACCAGCACGGACAGGCCCATGCCGACACCGTTAAAGAGGCTGGTGGTGATGGCCAGGACCGAGCACATACCCAGGAGCTGGACAGTGACCGGGTTCTGGGTGATAAGGCCCTCTTTGAACTGCTGTTTGATATTCATAGACTTGACCTCCTTAGCTCAGCTCGGCCACGGCGGCCAGAGCGGAGGTAACGCCCGTGGACACGCCACGGGAGGTGATGGTGGCGCCGGAAATGGAGGCGATCTCGCCGCCGTCCTTGTCCACCTTTATCTCACCAGACTTGCCCACAAACTGGGCCCGCCAGTTGGCGTCTTCCTTGGCGATAGCACCCAGGCCGGAGGTCTCGGTGCTGTCCAGGACTTCCACGCCGGAGACGGTGCCGTCGGCATTGACGCCCACCATGATGGACAGAACGCCGGAGAAGGAGTTGGACGCACAGTCCACCTCCACCACGTAGCCGGCATCCCCAGCCTGGTAGACCGAGAGGATGGAGGCGTCGCTGCCGGCATAGGTGACTTCGCTGTAATCGTCGGCCATCAACACCAGCTGCATGGCATTGGCCTTATCGCCCAGCTGGTTCTTCTTGATCTGCTCGGCGGTCAAGGTATAAACACCGCCCAGCACCAGGGCACAGACGGCGCAGATGGCGCCCAGGGTGAGGGTCAGCTTGCCCATGGAGGCGTCGTTCTTCTGATGCTTCCTGGGCTTCTTGGCAACAGCTTCGCTCATGCCTTAGCCCCTCCTTTCTTAGCGGCTTTGGCGGCCTTGCGGTCTTCCTTAGTGACGCCGAAGCGGCTGGGATGGGTATACTTCTCAATGATGGGGGTGCAGATGTTCATCAGCAGGATGGCATAGCTGACGCCCTCGGGATAGCCGCCGAAGTAGCGGATGAAGAAGGTCAGCAGGCCGCAGCCGATGCCGAAAATGATCTCACCCTTGGGGGTGCAGGGGCTGGTGACATAGTCGGTGGCCATGAAGATGGCGCCCAGCAGCAGGCCGCCGCCGAAGATCTGGGCCAGCATCCACTCAAAGTTGGGGTTGCCCTTGGTGAAAATGAGGCTCAGCACCGCCACGGTGGCGATGTAGGAGCCGGGGATGCGGATGTGGATGACGCCCCGCCACAGCAGGTACACACCGCCAGCCAGCAGAGCGATGGCGGAGACTTCGCCGATACAGCCGGGCACAGTGCCCAGGAACAGATCCTGGAGGGTGGAGCCGGCCTCACCCAGCCAGGGCAGGGTGGCGTCAGCGCCGTGCATGGTACCCAAGGGGGTGGCGCAGGAGACAGCGTCGGCCACCTTGTCGGTGATGCCCACCCACTGGCCGGGCTTGGCCCAGGTGGTCATCAGGCCGGAGTAGGACAGCATCAGGAAGGCGCGGCCCGCCAGAGCGGGGTTCAGGAAGTTCTTGCCCAGGCCGCCGAAGAGCTGCTTGACCACGAACATGGCGAAGAAGTCGCCGATGAGGATGCACCAGTAGGGCAGCCACACCGGGCACACAAAAGCCAGCAGCACGCCGGTGACGGCGGCGGACAGGTCTCCCCCGGTCTGGGGCTTCTTCAGCAGGAAACGGTAGAGCCACTCGAAGAACTCACAGCCCACCACGCTCACGGCGGTGAGCACAAGGGCCCGGGGGCCAAAGACGTACACGGCCACGCACAGGGCGGGCACCAGGGCGATGAGCACGTCCATCATCAGGGAACGGGTGCTCACCGGGGAGTTGACATGAGGCGAGGACGCGACTGTCAGCTTCAGGTCTTTATTCTCATTCATGCTTTGGCCGCCTCCTTTTTAGCCTCGGCGGCGGCGCGGGCCTTGGCCTGCTCGTCGCGGATGGCAAATTTCGCGGTACGGAAAGACTGCACCAGAGGCAGACGGGCCGGGCAGATATAGTTGCACGAGCCGCACTCGATACAATCCATCACCCGAAGCTCCTCCACCTCAGACCACAGGCGCTTGTTCACGCGCATACGCATAAACAGCGGGGTCAGGCGCATGGGACAGGCGTCCACACACTTGCCGCAGCGGATACAGGTCTGGGCGGGATCCTGCTCGGCCACCTCGTCCTTGGTCAGGGCGAGGATACAGTTGGTGGACTTCATCATGGGCACATCCAGGTCATAGATGGGGTTGCCCATCATGGGGCCGCCGTAGAGCACCCGGTCGGGATCGATCTTGAACCCGCCGGCCATCTTGACCAGGTGGCTGACCGGGGTGCCCACAGGAGCCATCACGTTCATGGGCTGGGCCATGGCGCCGCCGGTCAGCGTGACGCCCCGGCGGGTCAGGGGCTTGCCCTCGGTGACAGCGTCCCAGACGGCGGCGGCGGTGGCCACATTGCACACCACACACTTCACGTCGGCGGGCAGCTTGCCGGGAGGCACCTGGCGGCCGGTGATCATCTGGATGAGCTGCTTTTCAGCGCCCTGGGGATAGCGGGTCTTGAGGCCCTCGATGTGCACATCGCCGGCCTCCCCCACCAGAGCCTTCAGATGCTCGATGGCGTCGGGCTTGTTGAGCTCGATGCCGATGGTGGCCTCCTTCAGGCCCACCGCCTTGGCCAGCAGCCGGGCGCCGCCGATGACGGCCTCCCCCCGCTCCAGCATGAGCCGGTGGTCGGAGGTGATATAGGGCTCACACTCCGCGCCGTTGAGGATCACGGTGTCTACCTTGCCGACCGCACCGGAGAGCTTGACGTGGGTGGGGAAGCCCGCGCCGCCCATGCCGGTGATGCCGGCGTTCTTGACGATCTCAATGATCTCTGCCCCGGTCAACGCTTCCACGTTGTCCCGGCGCTTGATGGAGGGATCGGGGGTGTCCTGGAAATCGTTCTCAATGACCACGGACATCATCATCCCGCCACCGCCGTAGGGCCTGGGCTCTACGGCTACTACCTTACCGGACACACTGGCATGGATAGGCGCGCCCAGACCGGCGGTCTCGCCGATGAGAGTGCCCACCTTTACCTCGTCCCCTGCCGCCACAACAGGCTTGCAGGGAGCGCCCACGTGCATGGCCATGGGGATGACCACCTGGGCAGGGGCCTCCGCCAGGGGAGCGGTGGCCTTGTGCTCGGTCAGATCCTTGTGCTCGGCGGGGTGTACTCCGCCGAAAAACTGATGCAACATAGCCTCACCTCAATTTTCTCGCTTTCTCTTTCCCCAATAGAGCTTTACAAACATTTATATTATAGTGTAGAATTCCGCAGAAGTCCAGCCCTAAAAGGACAAAAAAGCGGCGGAATTTTTAATTTAGACTTTCAGTTTAGTTTTTTCCTCCCTTTGGGCTCCATCACTTGACAAATACCCCCCTGCGGAAGTATGATACCTTCAATCAACAAGGGGGGGCAAAGCCATGCAAATGACCTGTGCACAAATCATCATGGAGTGTCTGCTGGAGCAAGGCGTGGATACCGTTTTCGGCTATCCCGGCGGCACCATCCTGAACGTATACGATGAGATGGAGCTCCACGGATACAAAGACAAGATCCGCCATATCCTCACTGCCCATGAGCAGGGCGCCTGCCACGCCGCAGACGGCTATGCCCGCTCCACCGGCAAGGTGGGGGTGTGCTTTGCCACCTCCGGCCCCGGGGCCACCAACCTGACCACCGGCATCGCCACCGCCTATATGGACTCCTCCCCCATCGTCTGCATCACCTGCAACGTCAGCGAGAACCTGATCGGCAAGGACTCCTTCCAGGAGGTGGACATCACCGGCATCACCATGCCCATCACCAAGTGCAACTTCCTGATCCGTTCCCCTGACGAGCTGGCCGACGTGATCCGGGAATCCTTTGCCATTGCCCGCTCCGGCCGCCCCGGCCCGGTGCTCATCGACATCCCCAAAAACATCACCGCCGCCATGGCGGATTATGAGCCGCTTCCCGTAGAGCAGCACGCCGCCCACGGCCGCCTGGCTGCCATGCTCCGCCGTGCCAGCCACGACCTGAAGACCCCGGAGCCCGACTTCGGGGACATCGACCGGCTTTTGGACATGATCGGCAAGGCCAAACGGCCTTTGGTGCTGGTGGGCGGCGGCGTCATCCGCTCCAAAGGGGCGGTGCCCCAGTTCCGCAAGTTTGTGGAGACTTTGAACGCCCCTGTGACCTCCACCATCATGGGCGGCGGCGCCATCCCCGGCAACCACCCCCTCTTCACCGGCATGATCGGTATGCACGGCTCCCACGCCTCCAACTTCGCCTCGGCGGAGTGCGATCTGCTCATCGCCATCGGCTGCCGGTTCTCCGACCGGGTGGCTACCGTCCCTGACGACTTTGCCAAACAGGCCCAGATCGTCCATATCGACATCGACCGCTCCGAGATCGACAAGAACGTAAAGACCGACCACCACATCATCGGGGACGCCCGGCGGGTGCTCCAGCTCCTCAACGAGAAGCTCCCTGACCATGACTATCCCCAGTGGAAGGAATGGGTCTTTTCCCACAAGGAGGTGCCCCTCAAAAAGGACGACATCCTCCACCCCCATGAAATTTTGGAGACCATTCAGGCCCTTACCAACGGCGAGGCCATTATCGCCACCGATGTGGGCCAGCACCAGATGTGGTCGGCCCAGTACTACCACTTCTCCCGCCCCGGCCAGTTCGTCACCTCCGGCGGCTTCGGCACCATGGGCTTCGGCCTTGGCGCCGCTGTGGGGGCCAAGCTGGGCAACCCGGACAAGCCGGTGGTACTCTGCACCGGCGACGGCTCTTTCCGTATGAACTGCAACGAGCTGGCCACCCTCTCCCACTACCACATCCCGGTCATCATCGCCCTTTTCGATAACCACACCCTGGGCATGGTGCGCCAGTGGCAGCACCTCATCTATGGAGAGCGCTACTCCCAGACCGACCTGGAC
>CANEAY010000019.1 GCA_947425785.1 uncultured Pseudoflavonifractor sp.
CTCTTACAGCTTCTCCTTGAGCTTGGCGCCCTTGCCCACGCGGTCGCGCAGGTAATAGAGCTTCGCCCGGCGCACCTTGCCCCGGCGCACCAGCTCGATCTTCTCCACCGCAGGCGCGTGGAGGGGGAAGACCTTCTCCACACCCACGCCGTAGGAAAGACGGCGAACGGTGATGCTCTCGTCGATGCCGCCGTGCTTCTTGGCGATCACGGTGCCTTCAAACACCTGGATACGCTCACGGCTGCCCTCCTTGACCCGGACGTGCACCCGAACGGTGTCGCCCACATCGGCAGTGGGAGGGGTCTCCTTGACATACTTGGCGGTAAAAGCCTGCATCAGATCCATGTTTTGTTCCTCCTGATTTATAGGCATTCATTCCGGCTTTTTGTGCTGTCCTCCTCATTCGGGACAGCGCCGCAGCGGAACACCCTTTATTGAGACTGTGGTATTTTATCACACCCGTCCCTTCAATGCAAGCAAAATTTACATTTTTTCACCGAAAATCGTTCTCATCCCTCTGCCGGGCGGCCTGTGTCATCCAAAGCCCCGCGATAAGGAGGGTAAAGTTCCGCCCTCCGCTCTCCCACAGCAGGAGCATACCCGCCGCCATCAGGAGCACCGCTGTCACAATGGAGCAAACATGGATCAAATACCGCCCTGCCTCCTCCCGGCCCAGTAGGGCCAGGAAGTTCTCAACCACCCGTCCCCCGTCCAGCCATCCCACAGGCAGAAGGTTGAAAAGGGCCAATCCCAGATTGAGGCCGGCAAAGAGATAGAGCCGCTCCCCCATGCCCCGGCGGGCCAAAGCAACGCTCCCCAAGGCCAGCGCAAGGTTCACCGCCGGCCCCGCCAGAGCGGCCAAGACCATCCTTCCGTGGCTCAATGGCCGGGCCGACGACAGCCGCAGCTCCGCCCCGGCGCAGGACAGCCGCATCTTCCTGACCTGCCCGCCCAAGGCCCGGATGGCCCACCAATGGCCTATCTCGTGAAGGGCGCAAGCCAAAAAGGCCCATAAAAATATTCCACTGTTATCTAAATAATAAAGGAGAGCCACGGCCAGCAAGGCCCCGCCGCTGATCTCCAGCCGTCCCAGGTTCACGACTGTATTTCAATATAGTATTCCGGGTTCAGCCGCACCCCGTCCCGCTTCAGCTCAAAGTGGAGGTGAGGGCCGGTGACATCCCCGGTGGCCCCGGACTCCGCCACCTTCTCCCCTGCCGCCACCAGCTGGCCCTGCTGAACGCACAGCTTGGAACAGTGGGCATAGAAGCTCTTCACACCGTTGCCATGATCCAACTGGAGATACTGGCCATAGATATCGCTCTCGCCGATATAGTCCACCGTCCCGGCGGCAAAAGCCTTCACTGTCGTACCCGTCTCCGAGGCCAGATCCACACCAAAATGGAACTTCTCCTCGTTCTCGATGGGATGTGTCCGCCAGCCAAACCCAGAGCTCTCCACCGCCATCACCGGGGTCACAGTCTCCGCAAGCCCTAAGGCATAGCGATCCATAGTGGTATTGTCCGGGAGAGCCGGGCCCGTGTAGTCCATGTGGATGACCTGAGGCTCCGGGGTGGCGGCCGGCTCTGGCTCCGCCACAGCCGCGGGTGCGCCGCTGGCGGTCATCGGGTCATTGTAAGCAGGCTCCGCCGTTCTTGCCGTCAGCGTCGTCGGCATGGCCGCTCCCTGCCGCAGGGTCTGCAAGGCAGACTGATAGAGGAGCCCGCCCCCCGAGGTGACCATTCCGGCCCCCTGCTCGGGCATAAAGACGTCCGTCCAAAGCTCTCCCATGGCCTCCACCACCGGCCTGCCCGAGGCCAGCGACCACCCCAAGTCAGCAAAGGCCGCTCGAAAATCCACGTCGGAGTGGAGGGCGCCCCGCAGCTCCTCCTGGAGTCGGCCCAGCCTGTCCGTACCCTTGGCAAAAAACATAGCCAGGAAGAGCAGCAGGCAGGCCCCTAACTGTAATAGCCGTCTTTTCTCCCGCTCACCCAGCGCCATCTTTTTCCTGTTAGTGCGGGGGTAGGCCCGCCGCCCAACTGTCTTTTCCATTGATCCCACCGCCTTTTTACTGGAAGCATATGCCTCCCGGCGGACAACTATTCCTTGTATGTGAGGCTGCTGCTTTACGCATTAAAAAAATAAGAGACAAACCACAAAAGCGGTTTGTCTCTTATTGGTCCGAGTGGCGGGATTTGAACCCACGGCCTCATGGTCCCGAACCATGCGCGCTACCAACTGCGCTACACCCGGATACTATTTACAGCAGATAATATTATACTGTTCTCCTCCTCTGTTGTCAAGTAAAAACACCCTTCCAGCGGACAGAGAGGCATACGTGCCAATTGCGCGGGAAATTTTTTGTCATAATTCACATATTTTGAAAAATATTTTCGAAAAATGATTGCATTATGCTTCAACATAAGATAGAATACAAGTAGTATTGAAAAAGGCGTACGCCTTTTTCATCCGGGGATATCCCCGGAGCCCCAAATTCTTGCCCGTTCTTGGGGGCGGGCGCCCAGAAGGGATGGTTCGTGATGAAAAAACTTTCCACTCGCATCTCTTGTCTCCTACTTACGTTCGCAATGCTCTTGAGCCTCTTTCCCGCCTATGCGGCAGAGGTTCCTGACGATCCCCTCTCCCCCGGTATTTCAGAGGAAGAGGTGACCGCCCCCACTCCGACAGAGGAGGTCACCGAGTCCGAAGAGAGCACGGAACCTGCCCCCACGGAGGAGGCCGTCACCCCCGCTCCGGACGAGGAAACTCCCGCACCCAGCGAGGAGCCGGTTCCTTCTCCCACTCCCTCCGAGGAAGCTGCGGAGGAAGATACGCTTCCTCCCGCAGAAGAGACGCAGGCGCCTGACGAGCTTCCGCCTGTCGAGGAAACAGAGGAACCCGGTGAGCTGCCTCCCGCCAATGAAGCGCTTCTGCCGGAGGAGGCTGTCATGCTCCTGGCTGAGCCTCTGGTCACTACGGAGCTTACCGCCATTGATGGCTATACACGTATCACCGAGATGCCTGCCGGCGGCCTGCCTCTGGGCAAGTATCTGATCGTGGCACGTTTTAATAATGTCTACTATATGCTCTATCCCGGCGGGGTCGGCGCTACGCCCACCTCGAAAAACGCGGCCCGCCTGGAGCTCGATGCCAGCGGAAAAGCCACTGGGTACCGGGCTGGCTATGGCACCACCTATGACAGCGCACCGCTCAGTACCGACTTTACCGCTGCTGAAAACAAGATTTTGAAGACCGGCGGAACACACACCATTGCCAATGGTCAGCCCAACGGTGGTCAAACCTGGGATGACTACGTTGTGACCGCCACCAATCCCGACAACGGCACAGTATATAGTCTTTTCAATCCAAATGTATACGGAAATAACTCCAGCTCTATCACTCTGATCGGCGCTCCAAACAACGACGGCTATTTCCGTCTGCGGAACACTGCCAGCAATAACTCCCAGCTGATTTTCTTCCAGCAAAAAAACGGCACTACCTATATGAATTTCAATCAGAGCGGTGGCATTACCGGGAATGATACTGACTGGTCTGTGGACATGATGCTCTTCAAGAGCGACAGACTTGAGCTGGGCCTGAACTTCGCCTCCGCGCTCTCCGGCGACCAGATCGGCGGCGGCGATGTGGCAAACACCGACCCTGATGGACAGAACTCCTGGGTGTTCACCGGCGGCCGGGCCGCCCAGGGCAGCTTTACAGACGTGAAGGGCGCCCGGGCTTACGCCGGACATTTTGAGGAGTATATCCGCTACACCCACGCCAAGCAGCTTATGCCCAGCGGCGAGAGCAGTACTCCCTACTTCCAGCGCCATGTCATCAACACCGCCTATGAGGGCCAGACCCTGGCCGAGATCGTAACCAGCTTCGACAGCCGCATCGGCGCTCTGAAGCCCAAGGTGGTCTCCTATCTGGTGGAGGAGGGCGGCAGCAGTGAGGCCAGCTTCGCCACCAATCTGGACACCCTCATCACCAAGTCCCTGGCTCTGCGGAGCAACACGGGCCTTATCGTTATTGAGACTTTGTCCGCCGCCGACAAGACGGCGGTAGAGAATGTAGTAAAGGATCGGCCTGTGGCCGACCACGCCAATATCCTGGTGGTGAACTTTGACCTCACTGCCAACCAGAAGACCGGTGGTTATCCCAACGCCAACGGTCACCTGGAAATGGCAAAACAGCTGGCCAATGCCGTCACCGATGCCAACGTCTCTTCCTCTGCCAACTGGCCCTACGGCGTTTCTGCCCTGCCCAACAGTGTCATGGCCTCCGACTTCCCCAATAAGTCCACGGTGGCCACCTGCACCTACACTGTCCCCAGCACCCTCAACCAGGCCCAGAAAGACCTAAAAGCAAAGGCCGAGAGTAATAAGGGCACCTCCATGACATGGCTCTTTATGGGCGACTCCATCACCCACGGCTCCGCCTGGACCGGCGGCTACGATACCCTGGCCCAGCTCTTTGAGAAGTTTGTGAAGGACGACCTTGACCGCACAAAGGATATTGTCATCAACGCCGGTTCCTCCGGCGCGACCACCACCTCCACCCTCACCGATCTGAACCGGCGGCTGGTGAAGTATGACCCCGATGTGGTGGTGCTCATGCTGGGCACCAATGATGCAGGCGCCACAAAGACATCTGAAACTACGTACAAGGCCAATCTCCGCACCCTTTTGAACAAGATCAAGGACATGGGCGCCATTCCCGTCCTCCGCACTCCGCCTCCCACCTCCAACGCGAACTATGACATTGAAAGCTACGCCGGATATATCCGTGATGTGGTGGAGGAGGACGACTACAAGGACAGCGTCATCCTGGTGGATCACTTCGCCCGCTGGAGCTCCGTCAACTGGAGTGACCTTTTCACCCGGGACAACCTCCACCCTGACGAGGCGGGCCACGTCTGGTTTGCCCACCAGATCATTAAAGAAATGGCTCTGTGGGATCCTGTAAACTACAGCATCTGTAAGCTGGAATACGTTGTGATGAAGGAGCGTAAGCCCCTGACCATCCCCGGTTATACCCAGCTGACCAACCTGAACGCCCTGGATGAGAACCGTGGATACCTCATCGTCACCCGATCCGCCGACGACACCCTCTATGCCCTCTACCCCTCCGTGGATGGCGAGACCATCGGCGCCGGAAGTCTGCCCGCGCCAAACGCTCCGGCCAACGGCGCCCGCACCGCCCAGCTCACGGTCAGCGGCAGCAATGTCTCTGCCAAATGGCTCAAAAACGGCAGCAGCCTGGACATGATAAACCTGCAGTTCTCCATCAAGAAAAGCGGAGATGGCTACGTATTCACCGCCTTCAACGGCCGGCATCTGAACATGAATAATAATATGTTCGAGGCGGGCGAAGTTGCCCTCAACGTCGTCAACCGCGGCACTGCGGCACTCAACGCCTATACGATCAAGAACACAAGTTCCAACCGGGTCCTGGACTTTACCAAGACCGGCGACCCCAATGCATTCGGTAGTACCACCACCGAATGGGGCACTGACTTCTGGTGTCCCCGCGCTTCTATGATGTCTGTTTATCTCTTTGCCAGCAATGAGGACGGTATCCCCACCGCCAAAGACAGCATTGAGCAGCTGCTGAAAAAAGCCGCCGGTCTGGTGGAGGCGGACTATACCCGCGCTTCCTGGGCCAGCCTCCAAACCGCAATTGCAAGCGCTAAGAGCGTACTGGAAAGCGGTGAGCCCAACGGCGACGCCCAGGTCTATGTGAATGCCCGAGAGGTCTTGCAAAATGCCTTTGACCGCCTGCAGTCCCGGCCTGTGCCCCCCACCGTCCCCGCCGGGGCCGTCAAAAAGGAGCTGAAAGACATCCTCCCCGCCTCCGGCACTACCAAAGCTCAGCCTTATACCGCCGGTACCGGCGGCAGCAATAACTTCCGTATTCCCGCCATGATCACCCTTACCCACCAAAAGGACAGTTCCAAAAACGGACGTTTGGTGACCGCCATCGACGCCCGCTGGAACCACGCCGGTGACGCCTGCGCTTTGGACACCATCCTCAGCTATTCCGACGATAACGGCGCCAACTGGCACTTCTCCTTCCCCAACTATTTTGGCGACTCCACCGACGCGAAAGACAGCTATGGCACCGCCTTCATCGACCCGGTGCTGGTGGAGGACAACGACGGCAGCATCTTTATGATGGTCGACCTCTACCCCGGCGGTGTTGCCATCAACACCGCTCCCATGCGGCCTGCCACCGCCACCGGCTATGTGACCATCGACGGCAAAAAGCGGCTGGCCCTCTATACTTCTCCCCAGACCACTGCTCAAACCGACACCAATTATGACTACTATGTGGGGGACTTTGAAAGCGGCTACGCCCCCGTCATGGCTCCCATGGCCAACGCCGCCGACGTTTTCGTGGGTTTCTACGTGGACGAACATTACTACCTCTATTACACCACCGGCGCCTTTGCCGGACGTAACCCCAATGCAGAAAAGATCTGGTGTCCGCGGCTGGGTGAGAACACCTATGTCCAGCAAAACATATTCTTCTACAACGCCACGCTCCATGCACGCAACGTTTCTTACCTCTGGATCACCAAGTCTACCGACGGCGGCGAGACCTGGTCCGCTCCCATAATGGTCAACGACCAGGTGCGTACCGGCAACGACCAGTTCTACGGTGTGGGCCCCGGCGCCGGCCTGTGTATGGATAACGGTATCGTCATCCTGCCCACCTACACCAACTCCACCGAGCGGGCCGGGTTTATCTACTCCACAGACAAGGGCCAGACCTGGCACCGGGGCAATAACGCTACCACCAACCACTCCAGCGAGAGCTGTATGGTGCAGATCGACGCCAACACCATCCGCCACTTCTACCGTGACAATGATTACGACACGATCCGCTACACCGACCACACCTGGAATGGCTCCAGCTGGGTGACCAGCTCCCCAGTGGTCACCACTGCGCACAAGACAAAAGGCTGCCAGCTCTCCGCCATCAAGTATTCCAAACAGATCGACGGCAAGGACGCCATTATCCTGTCCACCGCCGCCGGCAGTGGCCGCAACCGCACCACCGGCCGTCTCTATGTGTTCCTTGTCAATCCTGACAAGACCATGACTCTGGCCTACACATACTCCATCAACGGTGACAGCTACTATGCCTACTCCAGCCTCTCCGAGACCAAGAACGGCAATATCGCCCTGCTCTATGAGAGTGCTGCCGCCACCGCCCTGTTCAAGATCATTGCCTTTACCGACATCGTGCCCGTCCTTGCTGTCACCGGGTATGAAGGCAACTACGATGGCAACGCCCACACCGTTACCGTGGACGCCACGGCCAACGGCACCATCGAGTATTCCACCAACAACGGTACTTCCTGGAGCTCTACTAAGCCCACCTTCACCGATGCGGGAACGCATACGGTAAAGGTCAGGGGCACCTGGGGCAGTACTGTTAAGGAGGCCACTGCCACTGTGGTCATCCACAAGGAGACCGTCCTTTTGGCCGTCATCTCCGACAAGGGCGCCGCCCTGAAGGCAGGCGAAACAGCCACCTTCACCGTCACCGGCGTTCCCGACGAGGCCACCGCCGACCAGCTCACTCTGGTCTGCTCCGGTACCCACACAGGCGGTGATGGCACCATAGCCCTCACCAAGCAGAGCAACGGAAACTATACCGGCAGTCACACCGTTCAGGCCGGCATCCACAAGTTCACCCTGACCTTTGCCGGCTCCACCAACCACGAGGCCGCTACCGCCAACTATACCGTCACCGTCCTGGAGGGAGATATCGACCTGACCATTCGGGCCTATGACGGCATCTATGACGGCAAGCCCCACACCATCACTGTCACACCGGGCTCCGGCGTCACCATGACCTACTGCGACACTGAGAACGGCACCTATACCGGCACCAAGCCCACCTTTACCAATGCCGGTATCCACACAGTTTACTATAAGGCCACTAAGGGCAGCACCACTGCTGCTGGTGCCGCAAATGTGACCATCCACAAAGCCGTCCCCACCATTACCATTACCCCTGTGAAGGGTACGGACATTCTCACCACAGACCTGCCCTCTCCCCTCACCATCTCTGGTGTTCCCGCTCCTGACCAGGGTAAGCTTACCGTTACCTCCTACAACGATATTCTGCGGGATATGACCCGCAACAGCAATGGTACTTGGACGGTGATCCCCGGTCTGCCCCCGGTGTCCCGGGACTACACCTTTGTGGCTACCTTTGATCCCACCCAGACACAAGACGGCACCGCTATCACCGAAGAAAACTATGAATGGGCCACGGCGGAGGTCACTGTCAGCGTAGCCCGCCCCAACGACGTTCCCGAGATCATCGACTTCTATTTCGCCAATGGCGTGACCAGCGACGTCAGTACCCCCGACATCGGAACCTACGAGGTCATTTATGACGGCGATCCGCACGACCCCCTGCCTGCACTGATCTATGACAGCACTACGATGGAGCTCTCCTTCCGCACTATCGTGGATGACCCCGAAACATCGGATCCCGGATCCGTCTGGGACACTACGCCCCCCACTTTCCGGCAGCCCGGCACTTACAACGTGGCCTGTATGGCAACACTCAAAGACGGCTCCAGCGCCAAGATCCTTACTGTGGAGATCAAGATCGTAGAGAAATACATCCCCACCACTTTGACCCTCTCCTCCAACTTCCCCGCCTTCAGCGGCGGCGGCAAACTGGTGCTGACTGTGGATGGAGTGCCCCGTGCCGGCCTCCTCACCCTTACCTGCGACAAAAACCTGACAGCCACCGAGACTTCCCGGGGCGTCTTCACCGTCAACCTCCCCAACAAGACCGAGGATTACACCTTTGTTGCTGAGTTTGCCGGTGCGGGCAGCTACCAGCCGGCAGTCAGTAATCCCTGTGTTGTCTCCGTTGCCGCCGGTACCGGCAGCAACAGCGGCGGCGGTGGCGGTGGCGGCGGCTCCATCCCCGGTGATGTGGGCATTGACAACTCCATTACCACCACAGTCAAGAACCCCTCTACCGGCACCATCACCACTACCACCAAGATGCCCAACGGTGTCAAAGTCGTCACTGTGGATAACCCCGAGACCGGCGTTACCGCAAAAGTGACTGTTCCCAGCGACGTGGCTGATGCTAAGGTATATGTTCCCTCCACTTCTCTGGATTACTCCACTGTGGCTCTGGACAAGGACGGCAACCTTATCCTCCTCTCTGTCCCCAATGCGGAGGTCAACAAGATGCTGCTTCGGTTGGAAGAGTCCCAGGAGCTGACCCTGGTGCGTAAGCCCCACGCCTTTGAGGATGTGGAGGAGCACTGGGCCAAGGACGCCATCTCCTTTACCACCGCCCACCAGCTTTTCCAGGGTGTCTCCGACACCGAATTTGCCCCCCAGACCACTATGACCCGCGGGATGCTGGTCACCGTACTGGCCCGCCTGGACGGCGTGGACACCTCCGGCGGCGAGATCTGGTATGAAAAGGGTGCCCAGTGGGCACAGGAGATGGAGATCTCCGATACTTACAACCTGGATGCGGATGTGAGCCGCGAGCAGCTGGCCACCATGCTCTGGCGCTACGCCGGCTGTCCCACCACCATAGGCGACCTCAGCGCCTTTGCCGACGGTGACAGTGTCAACGCCTTTGCCCGGACAGCCATGCGCTGGGCGGTAACACAAGGCATCTTTGACGGCAATGACATGGGCCTGCTGGCGCCGCAAGCCAGTGCCTCCCGTGCTGAAGTCTCTACCGCAATGCTCCGCTTCTGCCGTTATCTGGTAAAGTAATCCCCTTACAAAGCACTGAAAGAGGTGCGGTCAAATGACCGCACCTCTTTTTGCGTAAATGTGCAAGAACCTTCTTCTTTGGGGCATCATAGGCCCAGAGGTGATTTATTCATGGGTTCTGTCTGGTCTGCCGGTACTACGCTGCCTTCCTTTGAGCCGCTCCAAGAAGATCTGAATACCGACGTGCTTATCGTGGGCGGTGGTTTGGCCGGGCTCCTCTGCGCCTGGCGGCTCTCCCAACTGGGGGTGGACTGCGCTCTGGTGGAGGCCGACAGAGTCTGCGGCGGCATCACCAAGGACACCACCGCCAAGATCACCGCCCAGCACGGCCTCATCTATGCCAAGCTGGCACGGATGCGGGGAGTACAAATTGCCAAAGGCTATCTGGAGGCCAATCTGGCCGCCTTGGAGCGGTACCGCAAGCTGTCCAGGCACATGGACTGCGACTTTCAGGAGAAAGACTCCTTCGTCTATGCTCTGGAGGATCGGGCGGGGCTTGAAGAGGAAGCGGCCTGTCTCAATGAGCTGGGCGTCCCCGCCGCTCTGGAGCTTCGCCCGCCCCTGCCCTTCTCTGTGGCCGGAGCGGTGCGCTTCCCCGGCCAGGCCCAATTTGACCCGCTGAAGCTGGCCGCCGCCCTGCTGACCAAGCTCCGCATCTACGAGCGCTCCCCCGTCCGTTCCCTGTCCGCCCACAGGGCAGTGACAGATAAAGCAGTCATCCGGGCGAAAAAGACCATCGTGGCCACCCACTTCCCCATTCTCAACCGCCACGGCAGTTACTTTATGAAACTCTATCAGCACCGCGCCTATGTGGTGGCGCTGGAAAACGCCCCTGATCTGGGCGGGATATATGTGGACGCCTGCATAGACGGTCTCTCCTTCCGCAATTACAACGGCCTCCTGCTCCTGGGCGGCGGCGGACACAAGACCGGCAAGGAGGGCGGCGGTTGGGAGGCTCTGGAGTCCTTTGCCCGCCGCCATTGGCCCAAGGCCAGGATCAAATACCGCTGGGCCACCCAGGACTGTATGAGCCTGGACGGCGTTCCCTATATCGGCCAATACGCCGCAACCACCCCTGACCTCTATGTGGCCACCGGGTTCAACGCCTGGGGCATGACCGGCTCCATGGTCTCCGCCCTGCTCCTGGGTGACCTGGTAACTGGGCGGAAAAACCCCTGGGCCGCGGTCTTTTCCCCCTCCCGCTCCATGCTCCGGCCCCAGCTGGCCCTCAATTTGGGACAGAGCACGGCAGGGCTCCTGACCCCCACCGTTCCCCGGTGTCCCCACATGGGCTGCGCATTGAAATGGAACGAGGCAGAAAACACCTGGGACTGTCCCTGCCACGGCTCCCGGTTCACAAAGGATGGAAAACTCCTGGACGACCCGGCTACAAAAAACATAAAATAGGAGAGGGCCTGCCTTTTGGCAGGCCCTCTCCCCCTTTTCAAAAAATTTCTTTCCCTGTTATATCCAAATCTGCTATAATACGTTATGTTCGGCAACCCTATTTCAGAAAGCAGATGAACCCTATGGAACACAAGCCTGTGCACGCTCCCCTGCCCGGCCTGGGCCTGCGGAGCATAAAGACCGCTCTGGCCACCCTCCTCACCGCCCTGCTCTATGCCTTTCTCCCCGGCCGCAATCCCACCTTCGCCTGTATCGGCGCCATCTTTGGTCTGGGCTATGACATGGAAAATTCCCGTCTCAACGGCGGCAACCGCTTCTTTGGTACGATCATTGGCGGCTTTATCGGCCTGGGCTTCTATTGGCTGGAGCACCAGCTCTACCCCGAGGGCTGCTACTGGCTGCGGCTGCCCCTGGTCTTCGTCGGCGTGATCCTGCTGGTGACCCTGTGCGTCTGTTTCCGCTGGCCCGGCGGCGTTCAGCCCGGCGGTGTGGTGCTGTGCATCATCCTTTTTAACACGCCCGCCCACCACATCGACTATGCCATCAACCGCATGGTGGATACCGGCATCGGCGTCGTCATCGCCCTGCTGGTCAACTACCTTCTCCCCCGCCGCCGGCTGGAGAAATGGCTCCACCTGGAACACCCGGAGGAAAACTAAACGCATCATTTTATTTTTATGCTGACTTTTCCCGCCCCCTGTGTTATACTGACCTTGGAAAAATGAAGCGGAGGGATATCTATGACCGACCTTCAGTACTTACAGCTCCTTTCCCGCAGCTACCCCACAGCCTTGGCCGCCTCGGCAGAGATCATCAACCTCAACGCCATCTGCCGGCTGCCAAAAGGCACCGAATATTTTTTCAGCGACCTTCACGGGGAGTATGACGCCTTCCGCTACCTGCTCTCCAGCGCCTCCGGCATCATCCGGGACAAGATCGAGGCCCTTTTTTCCTGGTCGGTATCGGAGAAGGAGCGGGACGAGCTGGCCATGCTCATCTACAATCCGGTGGACACCCTCAACCGGTTCCGCAGCGAGCTGGATGCCGAGAGCTACGACAACTGGTGCCGTATCGCCATCTATCGGCTGGTGCAGGTGTGCAAGGCGGTGTCCTCCAAATATACCCGCTCCAAGGTACGCAAAAAGATCCCCCCCAACTTCTCCTACATCATCGACGAGCTTCTCCACGCCGACGCCGACGACAACAAGGAGCGCTACTACGAGGAGATCATCCGCTCCATCGTCTCCACCGGCACCTCCGACGCCTTTATCGCCCAGTTCTGCGATCTGATACGAGGCTGTTCCATCGATATGCTCCACATCATTGGCGATATTTTCGACCGGGGGCCTCACGCCGACCGCATCATGGAAGAGCTGCGCCGGTTCCACGACGTGGATATCCAGTGGGGCAACCACGACATTGCCTGGATGGGCGCCTTTGCCGGGAACCAGGCCTGTGTGGCCAGCGTCCTGCGCCGGGCGGTGAGCTATAACAATTTTGACGAGATCGAGGACGGCTACGGTATCAACCTGCGGCCCCTGTCCATGTTTGCCGCCGAGGTCTACCGGGACGACCCCTGTGAACGGTTCGCCCCCCACGTATTGGACGAAAACGTCTATGATCCCGTAGATATCCAGCTGGCCTCCAAGATGCACAAGGCCATGGCCATCATCGAGCTGAAGCTGGAGAGCCAACTGGTCAAGCGCCGCCCGGAGTATGGCATGACTGACCGCTCTCTCTTCTCCCGCATCGACTTTTCCGACTACACCGTAGAGGTGGACGGTAAAAAATATGCCCTGCTGGATCACTCCTTCCCCACGGTGAACCCCCAGTGCCCCGACCTGCTTTCCCAGGGAGAACAAGAGCTCATTGACCAGCTCACCGCCTCCTTCCGCCACAGCAGTCTGCTGAAAAAGCATATGCGTTTCCTGCTCACCCGGGGCGGGATGTACAAGGTGGTCAACGGCAACCTTCTCTACCACGGCTGCATCCCCATGCGGGAGGACGGCACCTTTGAGGCAGTGCGGCTGGACGGCCGTGATCTCACCGGCAAGGCCTATCTGGACGCTATCAACGCCAAGGTGCGCCTGACCTTCTACGGCACACCGGGCACCCCGGAGCATAAGAGCGCCGTGGACTATTTCTGGTATCTCTGGTCAGGCCCCAAGTCCCCTCTCTTCGGCAAGAGCAAGCTGTCCGCCTTTGAACGCTACTTCATTGCCGAGAAGGAAACTCATGTGGAGATATACAATCCCTATTATGCGCTGGTGAAAAATCGAAAGACCTGCGAGATGCTCCTGCGGGAGTTTGGTCTTGACCCTGCCCGCTCCCATATCGTCAACGGCCATGTGCCAGTCAAGGAAAAAGAGGGCGAAAGCCCCATCCGGGGTGACGGGCTCCTCTTCGTCATTGACGGCGGTATCTCCAAGGCCTATCAGCGGCAGACCGGTTTTGGCGGTTATACCCTCATTTACAACTCGCACCACCTGGCTCTGGCACAGCACAAGCCCTATGCCCAGATACAGGCCGACCCCAGAGGGAGCGCCCCACAGGTGCGCATCGTAGAAGCAATGCCCAAGCGGGTACTGGTGGGCGATACCGACACCGGTACCGCCCTGAGAGAGCAAATTGCCTGTCTGGAGGACTTGCTTGCCGCCTACCGGGAAGGCACCATCAAGGAGCAGGGAGAATGATTTAAAGGGGATGGGCGATAAGCCCATCCCCTTTTCGTCCCTATTAACAAATATTTCATATTACATTTATGTAACTTTCACAAAAACCTCTTGCTTTTTTCCCAGTGATGGGGTATACTAAACTCGACCTGTAAGAAAGGAGGTTCTTTTTTGATCTATGAAAGCGATTATCGGCGCGGAGATATAGACGATATGATCTTTGCCGATACCACCGTGATCCCCAGTGAGCGGTGATGAACAACACGATTCCACTTCAAGAAAGTTTCCCACACCCTGATGCCGGGTGTGGCTTTTTTGTATTCTGGGGGATTTTCAGATTTTTTAAGGAAATCGTCCGCATTTTGCTATGGATTCCGGCGGCAGAATGTGGTATCCTGACTTCAGAACGCAGCAGCCGGAGGTGAGAGGGCATGGAAAAGGATACAGAACGGAAGGTCTGGCGGGTCACACTGGCCGTCACCCTCCTGTTTCTGGCCGTGCTGTGCTTTGCCCTCTGGCACTCCGGCTTTTTTCTCGCCATTCGCACCCCCCAGGGTATTCAGGAATACATTTACTCCCACCTGGTTTTTTTCCTCATTCAGCTCGCCTCGGTGATCCTGGCTCCCATCCCCAGCAATATCACCGCCGCGGCCGGCGGTATCCTCTTTGGTGCACTCCCCGCCTTTCTCCTCACCGCCGGGGCGGTGATCCTCGGCTCCGCCATCGTCTTTCAGCTGGGACGGGCCCTGGGAAAGCCCTTTGTGGAGCAGTTCGTCAGCGCCGCCAGCCAGAAAAAATATGGGGAGCTTATCCTCCGAAAACGGGACAGCTTCCTCTTCCTCGCCTTCCTCTTCCCCTTTTTCCCCGACGACATCCTGTGCATCATGGCAGGCCTCACCGACATCTCCTTCCGCCGGTTCCTGCTTCTGGTGGCCTTGGCCCGGCCCTGGGGCCTGCTGGTGGCCTCCGCCGTGGGCGGCTCCGTCCTCCATATCCCTCTTTGGGGGATGATCCTGCTGGGACTGGGCGGCATCCTCCTCTTTGTCCTGGCCATGAAATATGGTGACCGCTTTGAGGCGGCAGTCATGGAAAAATTGAAACGCGATCAGTGAACCATTACCGGCCCTGTGGTATATTCCATACCGCAGGGCCTTATTTTATCAAAACAAAGCCCAAAGAGATCTGTGGCTTGGGCCTCTAAGGCAAACAGTGCTTGGGCCTCCTCATCCAATTCCTTGATATGGGCGCTTTTTGTAAGGACAGGCAGACAGGCCGCCTCCTTCATCTCCCGCAAAAGGGCCTGCCCCCGGTCATTGAATCCCAGCACCCGCAGGTAGAGGGGGCTCTTCGGCCGGTCTGCGGCGGTGAGCCCCAAAAAAGCCCACAGGGCCAACCGGCGGATGCGGGCGTGGGTACAGCTTTTGCTCTTGGCCTGGGCGTAGAACCCCTCCAGGCTCTCCGCCCCCTCTGCCGCCCGGACGAGGCGCGCCGGCAGCCCTGCCGCCGCCCCACTGTCGGGCAAAAGGGCAAAATCTTCCTCTCCCATCTGCCGCAGGCGGGAGAGCAGGGCCCGCTCTATGTGTCCCATTTGGGCAATACCGGCCTTTTGAAGAGCCTCAACTGTTCCCCTCTCCGTCCACCGCTCCACCTCCGGCCAATTCCCTATTATGGCCATCTGCCGCAGGTAGGAGGCGGAGGCAAAACCATCTGCGGGGGAATCGCTGTCATGGGGAACCCCTTGTCGTAAAACCACTATTGCGGACAAGTCTTTCCCCGCCGCCCGGAGGTATTCCACGCCCAGGTTGTCGTTGGCTCCCCGGAGGAGCTCCGCCTGCGCTCCCACGGTCTGAAGGGCGGCTTTTTGCCGGGCATCCGCAAAGGAAATTCCCTTGTCAAGTTTTGCCCGCAAGGACTTTTGATAGTCTTCCCCTTCCAGCCCCTGGGCAATGGCGGCCAAATCGTTCAGCTGCCCGCTCTCACTGCCGAAGGAGAGGGTGTCCACCACCCCCGTGGCCTTCAGTGTCTCCACCGCCCCCTGGGCGAAGCCCTCCGCAGAGGAGATGGCCCAGGGCAACGGCAGCTCCAGCACCAGGTCAGCCCCGCCCTGTAAGGCAAGCCCGGCCCGCGTCCACTTGTCGGTGAGGGCGCACTCCCCCCGCTGTACCCAGTTGCCTGACATGACGCATATGATGGGCCTGTCCGTTCCCAAAAGCCGCCGTGTCTCGGCCATATGAAAGGCGTGCCCGGTATGAAATGGGTTGTATTCCGCCACGATTCCCACAACTTTCATTGTGTGCCCCCTAAGAAGTTACGTTTTTTTGAAAATTTTCCTGGAAAAACAGTTGTCCTTTTCCTGAAAAAGTTATACAATAGATTTGTTGGGAAAAATTTTTTCTTTGGAAAGAACGTAACATATTTTTTCCAAAATAGCAAGTCCGCCTCAAAAAAGCTCAAGATCCTGTATATCAAAATAAGGAGTGTCAAAGAATGAAGATCCTCGTAATCAACGCCGGAAGCTCGTCCCTCAAGTATCAGCTCATGGACTCTGTCAGCCACGACGTGCTGGCCAAGGGCCTGTGTGAGCGCATCGGTATCGACGGCCGCCTGACCCACAAGGTGCCCGCCAAGGACTTGAAGAAGGAGTTTGAGATCCCCATGCCCACTCACTCCGAGGCCATCCAGTCTGTGCTGGACGCCCTGGTCTCTTCGGAGCACGGCGTTATTGCCGACGTGAAGGAGATCGACGCGGTGGGTCACCGGGTGGTACACGGCGGCGAGAGCTTTGCCCAGTCCGTGCTCATCACCGAAGACGTGATGAAGGCCATTGAGGACTGCATCCCTCTGGCTCCCCTCCACAATCCCGCCAACATCACCGGCATCAAGGCCTGCCAGAGCGTCATGCCCGGTGTGCCCATGGTGGCCGTCTTTGACACCGCCTTCCATCAGACCATGCCCGAAAAGGCCTATATCTACGCCCTGCCCTACGAGTATTACGAGAAGGACAAGGTGCGCCGCTACGGCTTCCACGGCACCTCTCACCGCTATGTTTCCGCCCGGGCCGCCGCCATGCTGGGCAAGAGCATCGACCAGGTGAAGATCATCACCTGCCACCTGGGCAACGGCTCCTCCGTGGCGGCCGTGGACTGCGGCAAGAGCGTGGACACTTCCATGGGCTTCACTCCCCTGGCCGGTCTGCCCATGGGCACCCGTTCCGGCGACCTGGACGCCGGCATCCTCCAGTACCTGATGAACAAGTACGGCTGGAACATTGACGAGGCCCTGAACGTTCTCAACAAGAAGTCCGGCGTACTGGGCATCTCCGGCGTCTCCTCCGATTTCCGCGACCTGGAGGCCGCCGCCGAGAAGAAGGAGCACCGGGCCATCCTGGCGCTGGATACCTTCAACTATAACGTGAAGAAGCTCATCGGCGCCTATGCCGCCGCCATGGGCGGCGTGGATGCCATCGTCTTCACTGCCGGCGTGGGCGAGAACGGCCCCGAGACCCGCATGGCTATCGCCAGCGGTCTGGAGTTTATGGGCGTGAAGATGGACGAGGCCGCCAACAAGGTCAGGGGCAAGGAGACCGTCATCTCCGCTGCCGACTCCAAGGTAAAGGTGCTCCTCATCCCCACCGATGAAGAGCTGATGATCGCCATGGACACCGCCGAGATCGTAGGTAAATAAGTTCATACTCCAAAAAAGGCCCCGGCTGACCAGCCGGGGCCTTTTATTTTTAATATCCCAAGTTCTCCATCATATCCCCCATCCGTTCGATGGGAAAAGGCGGCTCGCCCAGAGGCTTTGCCGCAATGCTGATGAGCTTGGCCGGATTGTCATCTGCCGCGGTTCGGTTAGAGCTGAGGGCTCCACAACGGCGGCAACGGTGAATGATGGCCCACTCCCCGCCCTTGCGTACCCATACGGCAATGGGTTCCATCAGGCCGCCGCAGTCGCTTTCCCTGTCTCCGGGCTCGATGTCCACATGGAGACTGGTCAGGCAATTGGGACAGTGATTTCGGTGCTCGCTGCCTGCCCCGCCGGGAAACACCGGGCGGCCGCATTGCTTGCAGGTAAAAACATCCTTACAGGGATGGGTCTTATAATAGCCTTTTTCGTACTGTTTTCTTTTATTTTCACGATTCATTTCGGGTTCCTCCTGAAGATTTATGGTCATCTTCCGGGAGGAGTGCGGATTGGACTTACGCAGACCTCCCGGTCAGCGGCCAACCACCGAAACATGCCACTTCCTCATTAAAGCTCACGCTCCTTTTTACTGGTAATACCGGCATGTGCCAGAGACAGTATATCATAGCATCATGCATTTCGCAAACGATTAAGCGTCAGTCCTGCCCGTCTCGGCGGGTCAAAAGGGAGAAGAATTTTGCCATCAAAGGGATATACGTGGCAATAAATACGGCTAAACTGCCGCCCAAAACATATTTCTTGTGCTCCTTTGGGATATTGACGCCAATGATGATGCCCAGAGCAAGCAGGCAAAATTTCAGGATCGCGAACACCTTCCAATCCGATTCCTGCACATACAGATTTGCGGTCTGAATCAGTTTTTTCATCATAGCCGCATCCTCTCTGTGGTTTTTTCCGCTTACACGATGCCCTGGGCCAGCATAGCGTCGGCCACCTTCAGGAATCCGGCGATATTGGCGCCGGCCACCAGGTTGCCCTCCATGCCGTACTCCTTGGCGGCGCCGGCGGCGGCGTTGTAAATGCTCACCATGATATCGTGGAGCCGCTGATCCACCTCTTCAAAGCTCCAGTTCAGCCGCAGGGAGTTCTGGCTCATCTCCAGACCGGAGACCGCCACGCCGCCGGCGTTGGCCGCCTTGGCAGGGGCAAAGAGCACGCCCTTGCTCTGGAACAGGGTCACCGCCTCGGGGGTGCAGGGCATATTGGCGCCCTCGGCCACAGCAATACAGCCATTCTCCACCAGAGCCTTGGCCCCAGTCTCATCCAGCTCGTTCTGGGTGGCGCAGGGCAGAGCCACGTCGCACTTCACGCCCCAGATGCCCTTGCACCCCTCCACATACTTGGCAGAGGGGACATAGTCCAGATAAGTCTTGATGCGGGCCCGCTTGACCTCTTTGATCTCCTGGATGACCTTGAAGTCGATGCCCGCCTCGTCCACAATATAGCCGTTGGAGTCGCTCATGGCAACCACTTTGCCCCCCAGCTGGGTGACCTTCTGATTGGCGTAGATGGCCACATTGCCGGAGCCGGAGATGACCACCCGCTTGCCCTGGAAGGACTGCCCGGCGGCGGCAAGCATCTCCTCGGTGAAATAACACAGGCCATAGCCGGTGGCCTCCGTTCGGGCCAGGGAGCCGCCATAGCTCAATCCCTTCCCGGTGAGGACGCCGGTAAACTCGTTGCGGATACGCTTATATTGGCCGAAGAGGAAGCCGATCTCCCGGGCACCCACGCCGATATCACCGGCGGGCACATCGGTAAACTGACCGATATGGCGGCAGAGCTCAGTCATAAAGGACTGGCAGAAGCGCATGACCTCGGCGTCAGACTTGCCCTTGGGGTCAAAATCACTGCCGCCCTTTCCGCCGCCCATAGGCAGGGTAGTGAGGGAGTTTTTGAAGACCTGCTCAAAACCCAGGAACTTGATGATGGAAAGGTTCACGCTGGGATGGAGCCGCAGGCCGCCCTTATAGGGGCCAATGGCAGAGTTGAACTCCACCCGGTAGCCCCGGTTGACCTGAACTTTGCCGCTGTCATCTACCCAGGGCACCCGGAATTGCAAAATACGTTCCGGCTCCACCAGGCGGTCGATGATACCCCACTTCTCCAGTTCAGGGCGACGCTCCACCACCGGCTCCAGGGACTCCAGCACCTCCAGTATCGCCTGGAGGAACTCCGGCTCATGGGCGCTCTTGGCCGAAAGGTTGTTATAGATATCCTTCAAATACTCATTTTTCAAGGCCATGCTCCATCAAACTCCTTTACTTGAGACAGGTGTTTGCCGCCCGTCACTCTACCGAGATTTCCGCCATCCCTGACGAATTGCCTTTATTATATACTCTGTCACTGTAAAGTGCAAGAGAAAGTTGCGAAACTTGCAAAATTTTCTTTTCACCACCGACAAAATATGATACACTTGCCATGGTGATGACAATGCTAAAACTTCAAAATATATCCCTCCCCCTGGACTTCGGTTCCCAAGAGCTCCGCCGCAAGGCCGCAAAACTCCTGGGCGCGGCCCCCGGCTCCATCGACCAGGTGCGTATTCTGCGCCAGTCTGTGGATGCCAGAAAGAAGTCCGATGTACGTTATGTGTGCACCATAGCCGTGACCGTGGCAGATGAGGAGGCCCTTCTCCGCCGGGCGCCCTCCTCCGTGACCCGCTGGGAGCCGGAGCCCTATGTCTTTCCCGCCGTAGCACGGCGCTCTTCCCTGCCCCCGGTGGTGGTAGGTATGGGCCCCGCCGGGCTTTTTGCCGCCCTCCTCCTGGCCCGGCACGGCCTTGCCCCTATCGTACTGGAACGGGGCCGGGATGTAGACGAGCGGACTGGGGACGTGGAACATTTCTGGAAGACCGGCAGCCTGTCCCGCAGCTCCAATGTCCAGTTTGGTGAGGGGGGCGCCGGCACCTTCTCCGACGGCAAGCTGAACACCGGCACCCATGACAGGCGCATCAGCGCCGTACTGGAGGAGTTTGTCCGCCACGGCGCTCCGGAGGACATCCTCTGGCAGCAGAAGCCCCATGTGGGCACCGATGTGCTCCGGGATGTGGTAAGATCTATCCGAAAAGAGCTTCTGGCTCTGGGGGCGGACATCCGCTTTGAATCTCAGCTCTGGGCGGTCAAGGAGAAGGCTGGACGGCTCTCCGAGGTCACGGTGATGACCGAGAGCGGCCCCTATCAGCTGCCCTGCGACACTCTGGTACTGGCCCCCGGCCACTCCGCCAGAGACACCTTTCAGATGCTCTTCGAGGCAGGGCTCCCCATGGAAGCCAAGCCCTTCGCCATCGGCTGCCGCATCGAACATGAGCAGGCCGCCATCTCCCAGGCCCAGTATGGCCCCGCCTGGGCCAAGCTGCCCCCGGCGGACTACAAGCTCTCCTGTCATCTGCCCAACGGCCGGAGCGCCTTCACCTTCTGCGTCTGTCCCGGCGGCCAGGTGGTGGCCGCCGCCAGCGATTACGGCCAGGTGGTCACCAACGGCATGAGCCTCCGGGCCAGAGATGGGAAAAATATCAACGGTGGTTTCCTGGTTGGGGTCTCCCCCGCCGATTTTGGAGAAAGCGGGCCTCTGGCGGGCGTGCGCTTCCAGGAGCATTGGGAGCGGGCCGCCTGGGATTTGGGCACCGGCGGCGCTCCCCTCCTCAACGACCCGTCTAAGCCCATTTTCCACGCCCCCGCCCAAACGGTGGGAGATTTCCTCTCCGGCAGGCCCTCCGCCGCTCTGGGCGCCATCTCCCCCACCTACCGGCCCGGCGTGACTCTCGGCGCTCTGGACGACTGTCTGCCCGGCTTCGTCACCGATACCCTCCGTGCCGCCCTGCCTATCCTTGACCGAAAGCTCCACGGCTTTGCCGACGGCGGAGCCCTTCTCACCGGCGTAGAGACCCGCTCCTCCTCCCCGGTGCGGCTCCTCCGGGACGAGGGGCTGCAGTCCGCTCTCCGTGGGATATTCCCCTGCGGGGAGGGAGCCGGCTATGCCGGAGGCATCACCTCTGCCGCTGTGGACGGCATCCGGGTGGCGGAAGCTGTGGCCACGCTGCCATAAGCGCCCTTTCACAATGCAGCAGCTCTCTTTTCCCAAAGGCTTTTGGGAAAAGAGAGCTTTTTATTGCTTCCCATCTCTCCCTTCCCAGGCGTACAATTTTCCAAAGCCCATGTTAGAAAGGAGATAGAAGCACATGAGCAGAAGAGTATGCGAGAGAGGGATATCCTACGACAGCACACGCCGCACCTATTACCTCTACATGGATCTGGGCCGGGATCAGGAGGGCCGCCGCCAACGGCAGTACCGCACCTTTCCCTCCCTGGCAGAGGCCCGAAAGGCCCGGGACAATCATCTGGCTGAACGGGTCAGGGCTTCCCACATCCCCACCCTCACCCTGACCTTGGACGACTGGCTGGAGGAGTGGATGGCCGACATCATCGTCCCCAACCGGGCGGAGACCACGGTCTACGGTTACCAAAAGATCATCGAAAACCACGTCTCCCCCTCTCTGGGCGATATCCCTCTCCAGTCCCTGTCCCCCAAGGATTTACAGGGATACTACGCCGAGATGATGCGAACAAAGGGCCTGTGTGCCAACTCGGTGCGCCGGCACCACGACCTTCTGGCCGCCGCCCTCCACGCCGCCCTGCGGCAGGATCTCATCCTCCGCAGCCCCACCGACCGGGTGGAGCCGCCCCGGGTCATCCCCAAGGAGACCCGGTTCTACACCTCGGAAAACCTGAAAAAGCTCTACCTTCTTCTGGACGGCCACTGGCTGGAGACGGCAGTCCACCTGGCGGGGAGCCTGGGCCTGCGCCGGGAGGAGATCTGCGGTCTGCGCTGGGACAGCGTAGACTTCCAGCTTCGAAAAATACATATCCGGGCGGCCCGGACAGCGGCCGGGGCCAAGATCATCGACAAGGAGACCAAAAACCGCTCCTCTGCCCGCGTCCTCCACATGGGCGACGATATCTTCTCCCTTTTGAAGCGGGAGCGTCTGCGCCAAAATGAGCAGAAGCTGGTCATGGGCACAGACTGGCCGGACAGTGGCCTGGTGGCAGTGGACAGCAAAGGTAAACCCTTCTCCCCCAACTGTCTCACCATGAACTTTACCCGCTTCATCCGGGCCCACCCAGAGCTGCCTCCCCTGACCCTCCACGGTCTGCGCCATACCTTCGCCACTGTGGCCTCCGCCCAGGGCGCCCCCCTCTTCGACATCGGCAAGGCTCTGGGCCACTCCACACCTGCCACCACGGGAAAAATATATACCCATCTGGTGGATCAGCTCCATACCGACACTCTGGAGCGGGTGGCCCGCGCCCTGCGCTAAGACAAAAAAGTCCCCCGAAGTAATACTTCGGGGGACTTCCTGTCTTTTTTTACCGCTGGGCCATGGGCAGATAGGGCTTGTGGCTGCCCACGTACTGATAGGCCGGGCGAATGATCTTGCCCATGTTGATGAGCTCCTCGATGCGGTGGGCGCTCCACCCTGCCACCCTGGCGATGGCAAAGATGGGAGTATACAACTGAAGGGGCAGATCCAGCATGTGGTAGACAAAGCCGGAATAGAAATCCACATTGGCGGAGACACCCTTGTACATCTTCCGGCCGCCGGAGATGACCTCCGGCCCCAGCCGCTCCACCATGGAGTAGAGCCGGTACTCCTCCTGCCGGCCCTTCTCCCTGGACAGGGTCTCCACAAAGGAGCGCAGCAGGTTGGCTCTGGGGTCGGACAGGGAGTAGACCGCGTGACCCATGCCGTAGATGAGGCCGGAGCGGTCAAAGCCCTTCTTGTCCAGCAGACCCTGGAGGTAGGCGCGCACCTCGTCCTCGTCCTTCCAGTCCTTTACCTGGGTCTTCAAGTCCTCAAACATCTCCACTACCTTGATGTTGGCGCCGCCGTGACGGGGCCCCTTCAGTGAGGCCAGGGCCGCCGCCATACAGGAATAAGTGTCGGTGCCGGAGGAGGTGACCACATGGGTGGTAAAGGTGGAGTTGTTGCCGCCGCCGTGCTCCGCGTGGAGGGTGAGACACACATCCAGCACATGGGCCTCCCAATAGCTGTACTCCGAGTTGGGCCGGAGCAGATGCAAAATATTCTCCGCCGCCGACAGCTCGGGCCGGGGGGCGTGGATGTAGAGACTGCTGCCCTCCTTATACTGATAGGCCTGATAGCCGTAGACGCTGAGCAACGGAAATACGGCAATGAGCTGAAGGCACTGGCGCATCACGTTGGGCAGAGAGATATCGTCGGCCTTGGGGTCATAAGAGGCCAGGTTCAGAACGCTCCGGGCCAGAGAGTTCATCACGTCCCCACTGGGGGCCTTCAGGATCA
>CANEAY010000020.1 GCA_947425785.1 uncultured Pseudoflavonifractor sp.
TGGGCCCGCTCGCCCCGGTAGACCTTGCCGATCTGGTACCGGCGGAAGGGGAAGGACAGCTCGTTGTAGTGCAGGGCCACATACTTGGCCAGGGGCACCGTCAGGTCAAAGCGCAGAGACAGGTCGCTGTCCCCCTTGGTGAAGCGGTAGATTTGCTTCTCCGTCTCTCCGCCGGCCTTGGCCAGCAGCACCTCGCTGGACTCGATGACCGGGGTGTCCAAAGGGGTGAAGCCATAGAGGCTGTATGTTTTCTCCAAAATCTCCCGGATGCGGTCGAACTGCTTCTGTTTGGCGGGGAGCAGTTCCATAAAGCCGGAGAGGGTGCGGGGCTTGATGCGTTCCATGTTGTATCTTCCTTTCAACAAAAAGGGGCAGGCACTTGTCCCAGACAGGGGACGAAGACGCCTGCCTCCGCAGTATTCGTATTGATGGCCCCTCTACGGGGAAAGGCTTTCCTGATATTACCGCAGAAGCCCTGAAATGTCAAGCGTAGAAGGGGGTGGGGCCGGGCTTTACCGCGTCCCGCCAATCCAGGTCGCCCCGGGCCAGGCCCATAATGAGCATCTCGGCGGAGGCCACGTTGGTGGCGAAGGGCACGTTGTACTGGTCGCACAGCCGGGTGATGTAATCCAGGTCGGGATCCAGGTCGTGGGACTGGGGATCGGTGAAAAAGAGCACCATGTCGATCTCGTTGTAGGCGATGCGGGCGCCGATCTGCTGGCTGCCCCCATGCTCGTGGGAGAGGTAGAGGGTGATGGGCAGCCCGGTGGCCTCGCTCACCACGCGGCCGGTGATGGCGGTGGCGCAAATTTGGTGTTTGGCCAGAATACCGGAGTAGGCAATGCAGAACTGTACCATCAATTCTTTCTTTCGGTCGTGGCTGAGCAGTGCGATATTCATAAGAACCCCTCCCTTTCGTTCACAGAGATCAAAAGAACGAACCCTTACCGTATCTTCATCACAGGTACCCGCTGGCCCAAAAGCCGCAGGGCGATGTTGCGGTATCCGATGGCCGCCCCTTTGCTGGCGCAGAGGATAAGGGGCCTGCCCTGGTTGGCGGACAGCATCACCTTGTTGTCCTCCGGCACCACCCCCAGCAGGGGCAGTCCGGCGGCGTCCATGGCGTCGTCGATGGTGAATTGGAGCTTTTTCAGCAGTTTGGGCTGTACCCGGTTCACCACCAGGTGGATCTGCCCCACCAGATGAGACAGCTCCGTCACCGTCCGCTGGGCGTCCCGCAGGGCGGAAGCGTCGGTGGTGGAGACCACAATGGCCCGGTCGCACCCGCACACCGCCAGCCGGAATCCCTCTCCCAGCCCCGCCGGAGCGTCCATCAGGATGAACTCATACTCCCGCCGGGCCCTTTTCAGCAGCTCACGCATCTGGCTGGCCTGGATGGGGTCACCCAGGGTCAGGGGGGCAGTGAGAAGGTAAAGCCCCGGTATCTCCGGGTGCTCCACCACGGCCTGCTCCAGCGGGCACCGCCCCTGGAGCACGTCGGTAAAGTCCATGAGAGCCCGGTCGGCCAGACCCAGGGACAAGTCCAGGTTCCGCAGGCCCACGTCCATATCAATGCACAAAGTGGGGTGGCCCAGAGCGGCCAGACAGGAACCCACCGCGCCGGTGAGGGAGGTCTTTCCCGTCCCCCCCTTGCCGGAGGTGACGGCGATCACAGCAGACATCTCAAAACCTCCCTCTGTCAGAATTTCATTATAGCACGAAAATGCCGCCGCAAGCAACGGCTTTTTGTGATTTTGCCCTCAAAACCAAAGAAAAATTGGGGGAATTTTTACAGCGGGGCCTTTTTGATCTTTCCCCAGCTCCGGGGCAGGCCCTTGGGGGTGGGGGCGGTCTTTTCCACCCGCACCAGCCGGTGGAGGGTATCGGTGCCGGGAATGGGGTAATCCACATCCTCCAAGTGCTTGCCCCCCAGCCGCTTCACGGCCCTTTCTCCCGCGGCGGTCTCCGCGGCGCTGTCCACGCTCTTCATGGCCAGGAAAACGCCGCCCACCTTCACAAAGGGCAGGCACAGCTCACACAGCAGGGGAAAGGCGGCCACCGCCCGGGAGGTGGCCACATCGAAGCCATCCCGGTACCCCGGCTCCAAAGCCAGCTCCTCCGCCCGGACGTGAAGGCACCGAACGCCGTCAAGGGAAAGGACTTCACAGACCTCCTCCAGCCAGCGCACCCGCTTGCCCAGGCTGTCCGCCAGGGTGAGGGAGAGGGAGGGCTCCAATATCTTCAGCACCACCCCGGGGAACCCGGCCCCGGTGCCCACGTCAATGAGGGACTTGCCCGCCAGGGGCACCCCTCCGTGGGCCAGCACCGCCGCCGAATCCAAAAAGTGGAGCTGGGCCACCGCCAAAGGCTCCGTGATGGCGGTGAGGTTCATCACCTGGTTCTGCTCCAGCAGCAGCTCCCCGTACCGGCACAGCTTGTCCACCGCCCCCGCCGGGGGGGTAAGGCCCATCTCCTGCAGGCCCTGGGCCAAAAGGTCTTTGACCGTCTCCATCACAGCTGCACCAGGACGGCGCTGACGCCCTTCACCACTCCCGCCAGGGCCAGCATAAAGGACGCCCCGGCGATGAGCACACAGGGCAAAACTCCGCCCCGGCCCTTCCCCTGGCGGTAGCGCAAGATGGTGGAAGCGCCCAGGCCGCAGAGGGCGGGAGCCACCATGAGCCCGCCGATGCCCCGGAGATAGGCCCCGTGGGACAGGGCATAGGTGCTCAGCAGTACCAGGATCACCATGTATACCACACCCACCCAGGCCCACAGCCGCTGCATGGGTGTGGCGTATTTGATCTCCTCCTGGGGAGTTTCGGGGGTCTTATCCTCCAAGTTGGGCACCTCCTTCTTGAATGGAGCTTTGGCAGCGCAGAGCCGGGTCTATGACCCGGGCCAGCACGGCGGCGGCTTCGGCGCAGGTCAGACGCCCGCCGCTGTTAAAGTTCCCCTCGCTGTCCACCCCGGTGAGGATACCTGCCTGATAGAGGGTTGCGGCGGCCGCCAGCTCCGTGTCAGGGGGCGTTGTATCCCGGAGGGGAGGGAGGTTTTCCGGGGGAATGACGGCGCAGACCAGAGCGGCCAGGTCACCCCGGAAACAGAACTGGGACAGGCAAAAGCGGCTTTCATTCATCAAGTCACTGTATTGGAGGTCGTTGATATGAAGTTGTCCCAGCAGGTAATCGTCGGCGTTCCAGGCGCTCGAGAGGGCGTCATAGACGTCCGCCTCCTCTTTGGAAAACAAGCCGGATAAGTAGAGCATTGCGTCCCGGTACCAGGTCTCGGCGGAGAGGTTGGTGCGATAGTAGTCTCCGTTGCTTTCCAAATAGTTGGTCACGCCCCACAGGACTGACCAGAGGTCGTCCTTCTCCTGGGCGAAGGTGTAGCCCCGGTAGAACCTTTCGTGGATGATCTGCTCCTCGTAGGCAACGCTGGTATAGGTGCGGGGGACATCCTGCAGATTATAGAAAGAGGTATAGTACTGCAAGCCCCTCACGTCCACATGGAGTGTGAGCTCCGCCTGGGTGCCCACCTGCTCCAGAAGTCCGTCGGAAACCTCCACAAACATGGGCTCCTTGGCGTATGGCATACTGACAATATGGAGGTCGGCCAGGTTTCCCACCTGGGTGCCCTTGCTGTCATAGATGCGCAGCAGGTCGTAGGGGTCGGCGGGCAGGGAATAGCTGGGAAACCCGATCCCGGCATTTTTGGCGTGGAGCCGGGCGGTGAGCACCATGGCTTCCATAAGGGTCAATTCCTTCTCTGGCGAGAACTTCCCTTCCCCGGTACCTTCCATCAGCCCCGTCTCTACGCAGACCTCCACATAGGGGGCGAACCAGTCGTCGGAGGAGACGTCGGAAAAGGCGGGCTCACCCTGGGCAAAAGCGGGGGAAGAGCAACAAATAGTAATACAAATAGATAATAATGCAATTTGTATTCGGCTCATGGTGTTTTTTAGTCCTTCTTCAGCAGGTCGCGGATCTCCGTCAGCAGCTTCTCCTCATTGCTGGGTTCCGGCTCGGGGGCCGGCTCCGGGGCGGGCTCCTCTTCCTTCTTGCGGTGCATGGAGTTGATGCCCTTGATAAGGCAGAACACCGCGAAGGCGATAATGAGGAAGTCCAGGATAGTGGCCAGGAAGCTGCCGTAGTTGATGCTCACCGCCGCGGCGATCTCCTCGCCATTCTCCACCACGGCCTCCTTCAAAACCACCTTCCAGCCGCTGAAGTCCACGCCCCCCGTGAGCATGGACACGGCGGGCATGATAACGTCGTTGACCAGGGACGTGCTGATCTTGCCGAAGGCGCCGCCAATGATGACGCCCACAGCCATGTCCATCACGTTGCCCCGTGCGATGAACTCCTTGAATTCACCGAAAAAGCCTTTTTTCTCTGCCATTTTTATTTCCTCCTTATTATTCTTGTGTTCCCGTCAGCCCCAGCCGCCAAAGCAGAGGATAAAGGGGGGCGTCTGTGCTGACCTCTTCCGCTGTCATGGAAACTTCCGTACCGTCGGGAAGCAGGCGTCCAAAAACCTCTCCCCGCATAAAGCTGGCCTGTCCATTCTCAAAAGGGGTGAGAAAGTCATATTGCAAGGGGATCACAATATTCCCCTGGGTATCGATCATGCCCTTCTTACCATTGTAGTGCAGAGGGCTTGCGTAGTCGCCATTGGTGCCTACCACCACAAGGCCCAGCTCATCGGGAGAATTGTAGATGCGGGGATAGAGGCAGGGAAGCACCACAGTCCCATCGGTGTCTAAAATGCCCTTATTGCCCCTTCGGTCGGTGACGACCACCATCCCATCTTCCTCAAGCATCAGATAGGCATACTGGGCGGGAATGCGTATATTTCCGGCGGCATCCTTCAATCCATAAAGTCCGCCTTCTTCAAAAGGAGCAAAGGCGGCGTCCGCATCAGGAACAAAGGAAATGCGCAGGGCCGGGTCTACGACCCGGATCAGCATGGCGGCGGCTTCTGCCCTGGTGAGAGAACCATCAGGCTGGAAAGTGCCGCGCCCATCTACGCCTGTGAGAATACCGGCCCGGTAGAGATGTAAAACGGCTTGGTCTTTTGTATCCGGAATTGCCTCCACCTGGTTGATGCTTTTCAGCTCTCCCGCAGCGGCATCCAATGCCCGGGCAAAATGGAGCCGGGAGGTGGGGTCATACTTATCACGGATGATAACACTAAGATGCTCGGGAAACCACAGCAACTCCTCAAAAGCGGCCTTGACGGCTTCATCTTCCAAAGAGGAATAGGTGTAGTAGGCATCCCTCCACCATGGGATTTCTTCATACCAATCCTCTGGGGCGGTTTTCAATGTACCTGCCCCGCCTCGCTGCAGGTCATACAGCCGCAGAGCAAGAGTGAGGCTCTCCGGGTCGGTCAGCTCCTTTTCCGGCTCAAACCGCCCCTCCCCGGTGCCCTGCATCAGCCCTTCTTCCACGCAGAGGGCTACATAGGGGGCAAACCAGTCCTCCTCCGACACGTCGGAGAACCCGGTGCCTGCGCTCACGTCCTTCGTCTGTGCCTCGCTCTCCGCCGCCCAGGCGGGAGAAAAACAACTCATTGCAATTATCACGGACAATAATACAGAAAGTGTTCGCTTCATCCCAAATCACCCCTTAAAGTTCATTGTGCAGGAAGAAAGGGAAACGTTTCATATTTCGAAATAATTGCTGAAATCTGTAAAGTGGAAACGCCTTACGTTGTTTATGCCTGCTCCTTGGGGAGAAGCACCTTGGTGCCCCCCATGTAGGGCCACAGCACCTCGGGGATCTTTACGCTGCCGTCGGCCTGCAGGTTGTTCTCCAGCAGGGCGATGAGCATCCGGGGAGGGGCCACACAGGTGTTGTTGAGGGTGTGGGCCAGCTGGATCTTGCCGTCGGCGTCCTTGTAGCGGATGCGCAGTCTCCGGGCCTGGGCATCTCCCAGGTTGGAGCAGGAGCAGACCTCAAAATACTTCTTCTGCCGGGGGCTCCAGGCTTCGATGTCGCAGGACTTCACCTTCAGGTCGGCCAGGTCGCCGGAGCAGCACTCCAGCTGACGCACCGGGATATCAAAGCTGCGGAACAGCTCCACAGAGTACTTCCACATCTTTTCATACCAGTCCTTGGAGTCCTCCGGCTTACAGACCACGATCATCTCCTGCTTTTCAAACTGGTGGATGCGGTACACGCCCCGCTCCTCAATGCCGTGGGAGCCCTTCTCCTTGCGGAAGCAGGGGGAGTAGGAGGTGAGGGTCTGGGGCAGCTTGGCCTCGGGCAAGATCTGGTCGATGAACCGGCCGATCATGGAGTGCTCGCTGGTGCCGATGAGGTAGAGGTCTTCCCCCTCGATTTTGTACATCATAGCGTCCATATCGGTCTGGCTCATCACGCCCTCCACCACGTTGCCGTGGATCATGAAGGGGGGGATGCAATAGGTAAAGCCCTTGGAGATCATGAAGTCCCGGCCGTAGGCCAGCACCGCCTCGTGGAGCCGGGCAATGTCCCCCAGCAGGTAATAGAAGCCTGCGCCGGACACCCGCCCGGCGGCGTCCATGTCGATGCCGTCAAACTTCTCCATAATATCGGTGTGGTAGGGCACCTCAAAGTCGGGCACCACAGGCTCCCCAAACCGTTCCACCTCCACGTTGGCGGAGTCGTCGGGGCCGATGGGCACGGAGGGGTCGATAATGTTGGGGATGACCAGCATGATCTTGCGGATCTTCTCCGCCAGCTCCGCCTCTTTGGCTTCCAGAGCCGCCAGAGTGTCGGCGTCGGCGGAGACCTCGGCCTTTAGGGCCTCGGCCTGCTGGAGCAGGCTCTCATCCCCGGACTTCTTGGCCTGACCCATGAGCATACCCACCTGCTTGGACTTCTGGTTCCGGGCAGTGCGCAGATCCTGGGCGGCCTGGATTGTCTCCCGGTTCTCCTTGTCCAGGGCGATGACCTCGTCCACCAGGGGCAGCTTGTCGTCCTGAAACTTCTTTTTGATGTTTTCCTTTACCGCGTCGGGATTTTCCCGAACGAACTTAATATCCAACATATTGATTCACCTCATTGTAATTAATTGGTGTCCCTGTGGAAACGCAAAGCGTTTCATGTGAAACATTTTAGGTGACCGCCTTTTTGATCTCCTCATACCGCTGGGCGGGGGCATAACGGTCATTTTCGGTGGCCTTCCAGTCGGGGAGGAAGGCGTCCAGGCCCTTATTCTCCATCTCCAGGATCAGCTCCCGGCAGAGACTGTACCGCTGGCGGGCAAAGGCCTCGTCGATCTGCCAGAAATAGTCCATAGCCTGGAGGGCCAATTGGCTCTCGTCCAGACTGCCCTGGGCCTGGGCGGCCGCGGCCTTGCTGTCCGCCAGTTCCTTCTCCAACTGTGCCGTCTGCTCCTTCAGCGTCTCATTTTCCTGCCGCAGGGCGTCGTTGTCGTCGATCAGGTTTTGAATGGACTGCACTGCCGAGGCGGACTGTTTCAGCGCGTCGGTGGCTTCGGTGTTGCTGCGCTGCTGCTGGAAGTAGGCCCACAGCAGAAGCAGAAAGGCCACGGCAAAGAGGATAGCCAGGTAGCCCATCACCGGGGATCGGCGGGACTGCCGTGAGCGCCGCGGATGGGGCTGCCGCTGGGTGGTCTCCGGTTCCTGTTGGCTCAACCCACAGACCCTCCCTTCGGGCCGGCCTTCACCTGCTCCAAAAGATCCAGCAGAGCGTTCAGGTCGTCCTCGTCGTAGTACTCAAACTCCACCTTGCCCTTTTTGGCCCCCTGGTGGATGGCCACCTTCCGGCCAAAACGGCTGGAGAGCTCCTTCTCCACGGAGTCCCGGTAGATCTTGTGGGGGTCGGCCTTGGCCTGCTTGGGGGAGGCGTCAGTCTCCTCCTCCCGAAGCATCCGCTTCACCGCCTCCTCTACCTGGCGGACGGAGAGCTGTTCATCCACCACCCGTTGGGCCAGGTTCCGCTGCTGGGAGGGGGAGGGGGCGCCCAGGATGGCCCGGGCGTGGCCGGCGGAGAGCTTCCCCTGCTCCAAAAGCTCCTGCACCGGGTCGGGCAGGGCCAGCAGCCGGGTGGCGTTGGCGATGGTGGGCCGGGACTTGCCCACCCGCTGGGCCACCTCCTCCTGGCTCATGCCGAAGTCCTTCATCAGTACCTTGTAGCCGTTGGCTTCTTCGATGGGGTTCAGATCCTGCCGCTGGAGGTTCTCGATGAGACCCAGCTCCATGACCTTTCGGTCGTCGGCCTCAATGACCACCGCCGGCACTTCCTTCAGCCCCGCCAGCTTGGCCGCCCGCCACCGCCGCTCACCGGCAATGATCTGATAGTAGCCGGAGGCCAGCCGCCGGACTGTGAGGGGCTGGATAATGCCGTGGACACGAATGGAGTCGCTCAAATCGGCCAGGGCCTCGTCGTCAAAATACTTCCGGGGCTGATTCAGACCGGGCTGCACCTGGGAGATGGGGAGGTACAGAGAGCCCTGCCCCTCCTTGGAGTCCTGGAGGACGGCGTCCCCCAGCAGAGCGCCCAGGCCCTTGCCCAGGCCCTTGTTATCACTTCGTTTGGTCGCCATATATGCTCGTCCTTTCTACAATGTTTCACGTGGAACATTCTGTTTTGGTTAAGTATTCCTTCGAATGACCTCGTCGGCCAGCAGGGAATAGGCCTCGGTGCCCCTGGAATAGGGATCATAGGCGTCGATGGGCTTGCCGTGGCTGGGGGCCTCGCTCAAACGCACCGTCCGGGGGATGACAGTGGCGTAGACCTGACCGGGGAAGTGCCGCTTGACCTCCTCCGCCACCTGCATAGATAGATTGGTGCGGCTGTCGTACATGGTGAGGAGAACCCCTTCCATGCCGATTTTGGGGTTCAGCGACCGCTTGACGATGCGCACAGTGCTCAGCAGGTCGGAAAGCCCTTCCAAAGCGTAATACTCACATTGCACCGGCACCAGCACCGTATCGGCGGCGCACAGGGCGTTAAGGGTAAGCAGCTCCAGGGAGGGGGGGCAGTCAATGAGGATAAAGTCATAGTCCGCCGCCACCGAGTCCAGCGCCTTGCACAGCAGATGCTCCCGGTCGGGAATACCGATCATCTCAATACCGGCTCCCGCCAGGGACTTGTTGACCGGCAGGACGTCGCAGTAGGGGGTGGAGGTGATGGCCTTCCGGCACTCCACACCATCGATGAGCACCTCATAAACGCTGGGGGTGGCAGTGGTTTTGTCCACACCCACGCCGGAGGTGGCGTTGGCCTGGGGGTCAAAGTCGCACAGCAGGACGCGCTGGCCCTTGCTGTGGAGGGCGGAGGCCAGATTTACGCAGGTAGTGGTCTTGCCGACGCCGCCCTTTTGATTGACGATTGCAATTCGTTTCGCCATATGTGAAAGCCTCTCTTGTCAAAATTGAAGTGGTAAAATCTATTATACTCAGAAAACCGGCGCTTTTCAATAGGGGAAGAGAGAAAAAGACAAAAAAGAAGTCTTCCATGTTTCACGTGAAACATGGAAGACTTTTCAGAGAGATCGAATTTATCCGGCGGCGGCCTGGCGGGGGATGCGGATGGTGAGAAGGATGGCCTCCTCGGTGTCCTGCCGCTGGCAGTCCGCCCGCACCCCGGCGGACTGCATCATGCTCAGACCGTGGGTCACGGTGTTGAGGAAAAGGCGCACATCCTTTAATATAAAGGTAGGCTTTGCCTTGCGGGGAGCAGGGGAGAGAAGTGCCTCCACATATTCCTCGGTTTTGGCCACGGTCAGGTCATGGGACACCACATAATGGGCCGCAGCCTCCTGGGCCTCTGCGGGAAGGCGGAGAAGGGCCCGGGCGTGGCGTTCGGTATGGCCGGAGCGGCGGAGAAGCTTTACGGCCTCGGGAGAGAGCTTCAGCAGCCGCAGCTTGTTGGCCACCGCCGACTGGGACTTGCCGATCTGCCGGGCCACCGCCTCCTGGCTCAGGCCGGTAGCGTCGATAAGGGCCTGGAGGGCCTGAGCCTCCTCCCAGAAGTCCAGATCCCGCCGCTGGACATTTTCAATGAGCGCCAGCAGGGAGGACTCCTGGGGGTCTACGTTGACGACGATACAGGGTACCTCACTGAGCCCGGCCAGCCGGGCAGCCCGAAGCCGACGCTCCCCGGAAATGAGCTCGTAGCCGTTGGCGCAGCGGCGGACGGAGAGGGGCTGGAGGATACCGTGCTGGGCAATGCTCTCGGAGAGCTCCTCCAGACCCTGCTGGGAAAAGTGCTGCCGGGGCTGGTTGGGGTTGGGGGCCAGAATGGAAATTGGCAGGGAGAGTATCTTGTTGCTTTCGAAAAGCCCCTTCTTACGTAAGAATTGCATGAAAAACCCTTCTTTCCCAATGGTTTGGTCTGGATAACCAGATTTTACCATTTCCAGACAGGGAAAGAAGGGGAATACCGTCGGGGAGGAAAAATTTTCCTTTTCTTCGGCAGGTGACATTTGTAGACACAAGGACAGGAAAAAGAGGGAGCCCCTGCGATTCAAGGACTTCCGCCGGAAACTGATGGGGAGGGTGGGGTCAGGCCCGGAGGAAGCCCTTTCCGAAGATTTCGCTGGAGTTGGTGATAAGCATAAAGGCGTGGGGCTGATAAGCCGTTGGCGGCTTTGCCGCCTTACGGATAATACGTCCCCACGCCCCGAAGGGGTGGGGTCAGGCCCGGAGGAAGCCTTTTCCGAAGATCTCGCTGGAGTTGGTGATGAGCATAAAGGCGTGGGGGTCGTTCTGCCGGAGGAAGTTCCGCAGGAGCACCGCCTGATGGCGGGAGAGAGCGGTGAGGATCACGTACTGCTCCTGGTGCGTGTAGGCGCCCTGTGCCTTCCAAACCGTGGCTCCGCGGCCCAGAGCCTCGTTGATATAGTGGCAGATCGGGTCGGGCGTGTGGGTCACCACGGTGAAGGACTTTCTGCGGTTGAGGGATTCGATGACACCGTCGATCAGAGTGGAATGGATGGCCAGCCCCAGAAGGGAGAAAAGGCCGGTCTCGATGCCGAAAACAAACAAAGAGCTGCCGGCGATGAAAACGTCACAGAGCAAAAGGGCCCGACCCACGTCCAGGCCGGAGTACTTTTTCAGGATCAGAGCCAGGATATCGCTGCCGCCGGTGGAGGCCCCAATATTAAAGAGAATGGCGGAGCCCATAGCGGGAAGACCTACGCCGAAGAGGAGCTCCAGCAGCTTTTGATCGGTCAGGGGGCGGGCCATAGGGAGAAGCCAGCTGAAAATCTGGATGAGAACGGTGTAGAAAAGGGAACAGTAGACGGTCTTGAAGCCAAAGGACTTGTCCAACATGAGAAAACCCAAAATGAGATAGAGGATGGTAATAATGGAGTTGATGGTACTGGTGGAGAGAAATGAGGCGGGGATAAGATGGCCGAGCAGAACGGAAAGACCGGAGACGCCGCCGGTGGAGAAGTGGTTGGGGAATTTGAAAAAGTAGACCCCCATGGATACCAGGGCGGCCCCCAGGGACATAAGAAGAAACTCGATCATGCTCTGTTTGGTGAGCTTCATGGCAAAAGCCTCTTTCCTTTTTGGCGATTTCAGCGCTGGGAGAAAACAGACCAGACATTATAATCGGGAACGTCGGGATAGTCGGGGATGATGCCAAGGCGCCAGACGGACACGCCGGTGACGCCGAACAAACGGGCCAGCTGGAGCTTATCCGCCACGCTGCGGGTATTTTCGTACCAGAGTTTATAGTGCCCGCCGTCCTCGATGGTATATTCAATATAGGGGTTGTGGCTGCTCTCGTCCCAGGAGTAGACTGTGTCGGGCTGGACGATGCGCTTGGAGATAGTGGAGGGGGCGGGATGGTAGAAGGTGGTGTCCAGCAGAAGGCCGTTTTCATCCACGTGGAAGCCGGTGGTGTTGAAGGAGATGGCCAGGGCCAGCTTGGATCTGTCCTGAACGCCGGTGTCCGGGTCGGTGACGTGCTGGAGGGCGGTATAGATCTGATCCAGGGGCGTCACGGGGCAGTAGGTATTGGATGTGCCCAAATAGTAATCAGGGATGGAGGCCCACTGGTAGTCATGGGCCATGAGGATCACCTTGTCGCAGACCTCTCCCAGCGCACGGTAGTCAAAGCCGCCAAACCAGGTGTCGGGCTGGACGCAGACGTAGAGGGGCTTATGGTCGGGAAGGGCGGCGCGCAGGTCGGCCATAAAAGCGGAAAAAGCCTCCCGGTGTTCGGTGCGCAGGCCCTCGAAGTCGATGGTGAGGCCGGCATAGGGCTGAGCGGCGGCCACCAGGGCCTCCACCGCCTGGGCCTGGGTGGAGGCTGCGACCACGCCGGCGAAGGTGGAGGCGGAGGAAAAGACGTTGAGGTTGTAAGGAATATCCCGCGCATCCCAGTAGGCGGTGACCTCGTCGGCGCCTGTGGGCCGGGCCCAGTCATTGCCGCTGGTGGCTTCGCTGTTGACCAGAGGGGCGCCCGCCTCGGTCAGCTCCAGCCGGGCCCAGCCCACGCTCACCGCGTCCATCTGGCCGGAGAGCTCCAGCTGGGAATAGGAGGAGAGGGCGTAGAAGCCGTGGAGCCAGTCGGTTTGGGAAGTGTACCGCTCATAACAGCGCACCAGCATGGCGGCGCACTGCTCCCGGGGGGCGGAGAAGGTGGGGAGAAACATGAGGGCGCCGCTGGGGCCCCCAACCCCGTTGATGATGCCCAGGTCGTAGGCGATGGCCACATAGCCCTTGTCCTCGGTGACGTCGGCAAAGGGAAGCTCCGCATTTTGCAAAGACTGGGCCAAAGAGCCATAGCCCAGCGCCTGTACAAGCATCCTGGCCATCTCCATCCGGGAGATGTAGTCGTCGGGGAAGAAAAGTCCCCCATGATCCTCCACACCGTGGCGGGCGGCGGCGTTGATGTAAGGCAGGGCCCAGTGGCCCTCACAGTCCCGGTGGATGGGGGCGGGATCGTCGCTCAACTCCCAGCCGAACACCCGGCACAGCACAGTGACAAACTGTGCCCGGGTCATATTTTCCCCCACGCCGAAGCGGCCGTCGGGGTAGCCCTCCATCAGTCCGTAAGTCCCGGCCTTTTCAATGACCTCCGCCGCCCAGGTGGCAGAGGTGTCGGTGTAGGCCCCCGCCGCCGGGGCGCAGGTAAAGGCCAGGGCGGCGGAGAGGAGGAGGGGAGTCAGTCTGCGTTTGAGAGACATAGGAGCCTCCTTTCAGAAAGGGGAGAAAGCTCCCCGCATTTTTCACCAATAAAAGACAGAGCCATTATAGCAGAGTTCTATCACGGTTACAACCGCCGGGGGATTGCTTTTTTATGACGTTTTCTGTACAATAGAGCAAAAGAAACAGAGGGAGGGGTCAGCATGAAGCTGCTGGAGGAGCGCATCCGCCGGGACGGCAAGATCCGGGAGAACGGCTCGGTGCTGAAGGTGGACAGCTTTCTCAACCACCAGATCGACGTGGGACTTTACAATGAGATCGGAAAGGAATTCTTCCGCCTCTTTGCCGACGACGGGGTCACCAAGATCCTGACCATCGAGGCCAGCGGCATCGGCATCGCCTGCATCGCCGGGCAGTATTTCGACGTGCCCGTCCTCTTCGCCAAAAAGAGCAAGACCAAGAACATTGACGGCGGGGTCTACACCGCCAAAGTGGAATCCTTCACCCACGGCCGGGTCTATGACATCATGGTGGCCAAGGAGTTCCTCCTGCCCACCGACCGGGTGCTCATCATCGACGACTTCCTGGCCAACGGCGCCGCCCTGGACGGCCTCATCCAGATCGTCCGCGGGGCGGGAGCCGCCGTGGTGGGGGCGGGCATCTGCATCGAGAAGGCCTTCCAGCCCGGCGGGGAGCGCATCCGCGCCCAGGGCATCCGGGTGGAGTCCCTGGCCCGCATCCAAAGCATGAGCGAAGACGGCGTGGAGTTCTGTTAAAAAATACAAAAGATGATATATCAATAGAATAATACGATGAGTAAAGAGGTTCCCTGCCCACCGGGCAGGGAACCTCTTTTATATCCTATACAGAAATGAGAGGACTTCAGGCGTTTTTGCCCACCTTGGCCCTGATGATGAAGAGGGTGGCGATCATCAGGGCAATGGCCACAGGCAGGGCGATGAACACATTGGGCACAAAACCGGCGATGATAAAGCTCACAAAGCTCACCGCCGCCACCGTAATGGCGTAGGGCAGCTGGGTGGACACGTGGGTCACGTGGTCGCACTGGGCGCCGGCGGAGGCCATGATGGTGGTGTCGCTGATGGGGGAGCAGTGGTCGCCGCACACAGCGCCCGCCAGACAGGCGGAGATGCCGATGGTCAGCAGGGTGGAGTCGGCGGGGAAGATGGGGATGACGATGGGGATGAGGATGCCGAAGGTACCCCAGCTGGTGCCGGAGGCGAAGGCCAGGAAGCAGGCCACCACGAAGATCACGGCGGGCAGCAGGCTGTACAGGTTCTGGGAAGCGCCCTTCATGGCGGCCTCCACAAACTCGGCAGCCCCCAGGTAGCCGGTCATGGTCTTCAGGCTGACGGCCAGGGTCAGGATGGTGATGGGGGGCACCATGGCGATGAAGCCCTTGGGCACACAGGCCATGGCCTCCTTGAAGGTCATGAGCCGCCGGGCCACCACATAGGCGATGATGAGCACCAGGGCGATGAGAGCGCCCCAGGGCAGGGAGATGAAGGCGTCGGTGTTGCCGAAGGCGCCGATGAAGTCCCCGGCGCAGTCGGTGCCGCCCCAGGCGTCCACACCGAAGAAGCCGCCCACGTAGATCATACCCACCACGCAGAAGAAGATGAGCACCACCACAGGGAGCACCAGGTCGGCCACCTTGCCCTTGGGGTTGCCCTCCTCCTTGTCCTCGGTGGGCAGAGCCCCCAGGTCGCCCTTCTCCAGGGCGCTGCGCTCATAGGCGGCCATGGGGCCGTAATCCAGCTTCATCAGGGCCATGCCCACGATGAACACGAAGGTGAGCAGGGAGTAGAAGTTGAAGGGGATGGCCTGGACAAAGAGCTGGATGCCGGAGATGCCGGTGTCCAGGTCGGCGGCCACGCCGGAGACGGCGGCGGCCCAGGAGGACACGGGGGCGATCATGCACACGGGGGCGGCGGTGGCGTCGATGAGGTAGGCCAGCTTGGCCCGGGAAATTTTGTGGCTGTCGGTGACAGGCCGCATGACGCTTCCCACAGTGAGGCAGTTGAAATAGTCGTCGATAAAGATGAGGATGCCCAGGATAAAGGTGGCCAGCATGGCCCCCACCCGGCTCTTGATGTTCTTCTCCGCCCAGCGGCCGAAGGCGGCGGAGCCGCCGGCGGCGTTCACCAGGGCCACGATGGTGCCCAGGATGACCAGGAAGAGGAAAATGCCGGCGTTGTCGGCAATGGCGGTGATGAGACCGTCATTAATGATGGCGTCCATGGTAGCCACAGGGGCGAAGCTGCAGTGGAGCAGGGCGCCCACCAGGATGCCGATGAAGAGGGAGGAGTAGGCCTCCTTGGTGATGAGGGCCAGCACGATGGCGATGACCGGGGGCAGGAAGGCCCAGGCGGTGTTGTAGAACCGGCTGACGGCCTCGCCGTCGCCTCCGGCGGCCAGCACAGGGATGATGAGGGTGGCGCAGAGGATGACCAGCACCGCCATCAGGGACATAAGCCTTTTTCTCGTTCTCATTTCCAACAGTCCTTTCTCTTGCGCCCGGAGAATAAAAAAAGCGGGCGCCTTTCTATGAAAAGCGCCCGCAAACAAAACATACCCAGGGATAGACTTCCCCGGCCAGCCTCGATAGCGCTTCACATACTTGTGACAGTCCGGCGGGTATTCCCCGACGGCCCAGGCAAGGAGCCGGCAGACACCGGCATCCCCCTTCGGCGGCGCTCCCTTTCCCTACTCCCGGCTGTCTGGCCTTGGAAGTGGGTACTGATGAGAACCGCGCCTCTATCAGGTTCAGTTTGGGGGCAGTTTACTACGAGATGGGGAAATTGTCAAGAGAATTTGAAAAAAATTTTTTGAATTCCTTGAAATCTTCCCACCGCCTCAAAAATATCCACCACCCCCAAGAGCAGGGGTTTCCTTGCGCTGGGGCATGGGCTGTGATATAATTTTTTCATCACAAAAAGGAGGCCCTTTCTATGAAACGACGTGTGTTTTCGCTGCTCCTCGCCTTGAGCCTGATGGGCTCCTTCCTGCCTGCCGCCCACGCCGAAAGGGAGATTCCTCCCGTCACCGCCCTGTGCGCTTCGGACAGCGGCGGTTCCGCCCGTCTGGATGACGGCGAGTTTCAGCGGCTGTGCCGGTATGCCACCGGCCACGACCTGGAGAGCGTCACCATTGAAAACGATCTTCCCGCCCGCACTGGCACCCTCACCTACGATGGCGAAAGGGTGACAGCGGAGCAGACCTTCTACCCGGAGGATGAGCCGTACCTCTCCCAGGTTCGCTTTACCCCCTATACACACAGCGCCTCCTCCCGGTTCACCGGCCGGGACGAGGTGGCCTTCACCATGACCAGCGACCGGGATGAGACCGTCTCCGGCACCCTGGTGCTCTATGTCCCCGAGGAGATGGAGGAGATCGATGTTCCCGCCGAAGCGGTGACGGCCCTCCGGGTGGATGCGGGGACGGTGGTCTCTCTCACCGACCCCCTTCCCACAAAGATCTGCTATAAGGTGAACTGGTATCCCAGTCAAGGCACCTCCTGGCGGGGGGAGAACGGCGACATTTATACCGAGGGGGACATCGACTCCCTCACCTTCGTCCTTCCCTCCCCCTCCCAGGGCTGCCTCTGGCTGGACTATGAGTACTCCACCGCCCGGAAGGTCTTGCCGGGGGAGGTATTGTATTCCGACCGGGAGCCCAACTGCTACAGCGTCACCTTTGTCCCCGCCCACAAAAAAGGGGACAAAGTACAGCTGAACTACTTTGCCGCCAGCGGAAAACGAACCGACCTGCCCGGCGCCGTCACCATTGAGCTGGTGGAGAAGGCCAAGCCCAAGCCCACCAAGCCCGCCGAGAAGCCGGAGCCCGTGGGCCCCCAGTTCCAGGATCTGGAGGGCTGGGACTGGGCGGTGCCCGCCATCCACTTTGTGGCGGAGCAGGGCTACGAGTTTATGAGCCCCACCTTCCGCCCCGGCGACTGTGCCGCCCGCATAGAGATCATTCAGGCGCTGCTCGCGGCGGCGGACTACCCCCTGGGCAGATCGGGGGACACCCCCTTTACCGACCTGCCCAATGACGCCTATCTGGCCCTGAAGGTCAACACCGCTGTGGAGCACGGCCTGGTCTTTGGGGATGGGGAGGGTCACCTGTTCCCCAACGATCAGGTCTCCCGGCAGGATGCCCTGGTCATGCTCCACCGTGCCCTGGACGATAAGGGGATGCTCCCCGCCCGGCCCGGCGACCTGTCGGTCTTCTCCGATGTGGGCGACCTGGCCCCTTATGCCCAGGCGGCGGCCGCCGACCTCTACGCCCTGGATGTGCTCCGGGGGGACGGCACCGGGCGGCTGGCCCCCCTCTCTCCCATCACCCGGGCGGAGATGGCCTGCCTGCTCTACCGGGCCTTCGGTAATGGGCAGTAAAAGACAAGAAAGGGAGGGACGGCCATGGCCGTCCCTCCCTTTTTATTGTCCTGCAAAGGCGGCGCTCATCCCCCGGCAGTCAGGTGCTCCAGCAAAATTTTCCCGCCGATAAAGACCAGCACCGCGCCCCCCAGCAGGGTGGCCCGCCGCTGAAACAGCTGCCCCAGCCGGCGGCCCAGCAGGCCCCCCAGCATGGCCAGCAGGAAGGCCACCACCCCGATGATGGCGGCGGAGAAGAGGATATTTACGTCCATAAAGGCCATGGTGACTCCCACCGCCAGGGCGTCGATGCTGGTGGCCAGGGCCAGGAGAAAGAGCCGCCGGGCAGACAGGTCGGTGACCGCCTCCTCCTGGCCGCCGGAAAGGGCCTCGTGTATCATGTTCCCGCCGATAAAGGCCAGCAGGCCGAAGGCGATCCAGTGGTCCACCGCCTCAATGTAGGTCTTCACGCTGGAGCCCAGGAACCAGCCGATGAGGGGCATGGCGAACTGGAACGCGCCGCACCACACCCCGATGCGGGCGGCCTGCCTGGGGCCGAAGCCGGGCACGGCGATGCCGGTGGACACCGACACGGCGAAGGCGTCCATGGCCAGGCTCAAAGCGATGAGGAGGATCTGAAGCATAGCGGTCAGCTCCTTTGATGGAATAGGGAAGGACAGAGTAGATGAACAATATAACATATTTTTCCTCGGGGGACAATAGAAGAAAAGCTGCTTCCCCTTTGCCGGGGCTCGCTCACTCCGCTGCCCCTCCTCTCCCCAGCAAAGGCTTCGCCTTTGTTGGGGGCCCCGGGATACAGAAAGGGCCAAGCGCCTGCTCCTGACGCTTGGCCCTCCCTGTAAGGAAAGAGGATACAATGAAATGAAAAGAAACTGTCTCTTGCGAGTATTATGATACCCAAGAGTTGTGAACAGTCAAACTAAAATCTGTTACAAAAGATTTAAAT
>CANEAY010000021.1 GCA_947425785.1 uncultured Pseudoflavonifractor sp.
TGCCCACGCCGAAGAAGGTCTTGCCGTTGGACTCCTCGATGGCCTTCTTGGCCAGGTCTTCCCAGCTCATGGTCTCGGCCTCGGCGATGATCTTCTGCACCGCGCTCATGTTGGAGGTGTCGGGCTTGGAAGGCTCGGCGGCCTGGCTCTGGGCGGGCTCGGCCGCCTTGCTCTCCACAGGAGCGGGGGTGGGGTTCGTGCTGCCGCCGCAGCCGGAGAGCAGGCCGGCTGTCATGGCCAGGGACAGGGTCAACGCAAGAATACGCTTTTTCATACGATGTACTCCTCCTTAAATTGATGGTTGTGTATCTTGCCAAAACAAGAGACAGTTCTGGCGCTCGGTATGACTATATTTTACAAAACGCCAGTTTGATTATCCACTGGACAAAACTGCGGTTATTTGTGAAATATCCATTTTTTGAGCAAGATATACAGATAACCGTCGTTTTTATGTCCACTTCGCCGTCGCTTTGCCCGAATCCATACTTGCAGATCCAGGGCCAAAGATTTTTTATTGAAATCCTCACCGTGTATTTCTATAATTATGATGCAGCCGTCCTCTTAATTTAAAATATTCCACATCTCCTGTCACACCGCCGCGCTCCAGTCGTCTAATAGGATATAAGGGAGGTAAAAATCATGGACAACACGGAAAACAAAGAACTGCTGGACTTGATCGGGCAGGCCACCGCCGGGAACAAAAATGCGCTGGAGACCATCCTGCGCAGCGTGCAGGATCTGGTGTTCAACCTGTCCCTGCGGATGCTGGGGAGCTTCCCGGACGCCGAGGACGCATCCCAGGACATTCTGCTGAAGGTCATGACTCACCTGTCCTCCTTCAAGGGGAACAGCTCCTTTTCCACCTGGGTGTTCCGCATTGCGGTCAACCATCTGAAGGACTATAAAAAGCATATGTTCGCAAAATTCCCCCTGAGCTTTGAGTTCTACGGGGACGATATCGTGAATGGAAAGATCGACGACGTGCCCGACCTGACGCAGGATGTGGAGCGGTCCATTTTGGCCGAGGAGCTGAAGCTGTCCTGCACCAACGTTATGCTCCAATGCCTGGATACGGAGAGCCGGTGCATCTTTATTTTGGGGACGATGTTCCAGCTGGACAGCCGGATCGCGGGAGATATCCTGGGCATCTCCCCGGAGGCCTATCGTCAGAGATTGTCCCGTGTCCGGCGAAAGATGGCGGACTTCCTGCAGGAATACTGCGGCGAATATGGAAGCGGAAAATGCCACTGCGCCGACCGGGTCAATTACGCCATCCAGAACCACCGCATTTCCCCCACCCGCCTGGATTTCACCGCCGCCGCTCCCATCCCTCTCCAGACCATGCTGGAGGTAAAGGAGGCGATGGAGTCCATCGACGAGTTGTCGGAGGAGTTCTCTTTCTGCAAGACCTACCGCTCCCCCGAGGCCCTGAAGCAGTTCATTCAGAATTTCCTGGACGGGACAGCTCTCTCCGTCGTCCAAAACGCATAGGAGGTCATACAAATGGATCTGTCGATCATTTTGAAATACCTGACCGGGCTGCGGGAGAACAACGACCGGGAGTGGTACCACGCCCACAAGGCGGAATATAAGGCGGCAAACGCGGAATTTGAAGCATTGCTCCAGGCCCTCATCCTGCGCATCGGGGAATTCGATCCCAGCGTTCTGCAAAACCTTCCCCAGGCCCTCACCTTCAAGCTGAACCGGGACACCCGGTTCAGCCACGACAAGTCCCCCTACAATCCCGCCTTTCGCGCCCATATCTCCGCCATGGGGAAATTGCCGATCCCGGTGGGATATTATCTGATGATCAAACCCGGAGACCAGTCCTTTTTGGGCGGGGGCCTCTTTGCGGATATGTTCAAGGACGCCACGGGGATGGTGCGGGACTACATTTCCGCCAACGGCGGGGAATGGGAGCAGATCACCGGCGCCCCGGCCTTCAAAAAGCATTTCACCGTACAGGGGACAGCCCTCAAAAACGTCCCCGCCGGATACGATAAAGACCATCCCCAGGCAGAGGACTTGAAGCGCAAGAGCTGGTATCTGGAATACCCCATCCGGGACGCGGAGCTGAACGACCCGGAGCAGTTCCTCGCCCGCGCCGCAGAGCTTTTCCGGCTGATGAAGCCCTTCAACGACTACCTCAACAATGCCCTCACCGGCTTTCAGATGCCTACACGGTAAGGTTTGCTTCGCTCCATACATCCTTATAAAATATTTGTGGGACACTTCCATAGGAAGTGTCCCACAAATCATTTCTCTGTGATCCGTTGTCCGTCACCAGGTGCAGCGCACGATGCACTTGAGGGTCACCCCGTCCACCGTGGCGGTGACGTTGCAGGTGCCCTTGCCCACGGCGGTGACGGTGCCGTCGCCGCCCACGGTGGCCACCTCGGAGTTGCTGGAGGCCCAGGTCACGGCGGAGCTGGTGCCGGAGACCACCAGCCGCCAGCTGTCGCCGGCAGAGCTCAGGGTAAAGTCGCTGCGGCTCAGCTTCAGGTCAGAGGGGGCCGGGGCCTGGGAGTCCGCGGGCGCGGGGGTAGATGTAGAAGTGCCGGAACTGCTGGAGAAGTTACACCGGACGATGCAGGTCTTCTCCCCCACCCCCGCCACTGTGGCGGTGAGAGTGATGGTGCCGGGAGACACCGCCGTCACCGTGCCGTCCCAGGACACGGAGGCCACATTGGGGTTGCTGGACTTCCAGGTGATGTCCCCACGGGCGTCGGCGGGGGTATAGGTCACCTTCATCTTGTAGGTCTCGCCCACACGGCTGAAGGTGAAGTCGGATTTGCTCAACTTAAAGCTGGTGGGGGCCGTCAGCTCCACCATCGGGGTCGTGGGGGCCGGGGGAAGGGTAGGCTCTGTGGTGGTCTGTCCGGGGGTGGGCTCCACCGGGTCGGCGCTGGGGACTGCCGGCTCCGTGGGCTCGGTGGTGGGGACAGTGCTCACCACTGCCGGGGAAGTAGGCACCGCGCTCTCCTTGGGCTTGGGGTCTTTGCCGCCCAGGAAGGAGCGCACCAGGGAGATCACGATACACACAGCGGCGATGATCAGCGCCAGAGAGACGATGCCGCCGATAATGGAGCGGACGCTGGGGCCGTTCCCCCGCCGCCGGCTGCTGCCGGCCAGCCGCTTGCCGCCGCTGGGACGTGCCTCTCTCTCATTATAATAATCGTCCTGTTCCTCCGGCTCGTTCCAACGGCCCGTGCCGTCCTCGTTGCAGAAGGGGCAGTGTCTATAGGTGACGGAGTACATCTCTCCGCAGTATTCACATTTGACAAGGTCGTTCTTTGTGCCGCGCCGTGCCATGCCGTTCCCTCCATTTCGGATTTTCTCCCTCCTATTTTACACGTTTCGGGCGGCATCGTCAATGTCCTTGTGGCAACTGTTATTAATTTGTAATTACGGGTGAAAGTCGCAGTAAGTCTCTCCCGGTTCCAGCGCCACATGGCGCTGGCTGGCCAGCTCCTCCACGGTGACGAAGAGGAAACCTCTGGCATGGAGGATGTCCACGATCTGAAGGGCCGCCTCCACCGAAGTGGGGTAGATATCGTGGAGGAGGATGATGTCCCCGTCCCCTGCCTGGGCTGCCACCTCCGCCACCACCCGCTGGGTATTTTTGTCGTCCCAGTCCGTGGGGTCGATGGACCACAGTATGATGGGCGCGCCGGAGCGTTTTTTCACCCCGTTGTCCACCATGCCGTAAGGGGGCCGCAGGGCAAAGCTCTCCCGGCCCACCGTCTGGGCCAGGAGGCTGCGTGTCCGCTCCACCTGGGCGTAAAAATCCCGGGGGCCAAGGCCGGTGAGCTGGACGTGATCCCAGGTGTGGACGCCCAGCTGGTGGCCCTCGGCGTCCATACGCCGGATGATATCCTCGTTGCCCTCCACCTGCTCGCCGATGAGGAAAAATGTGGCGGTGACCCCCCGCTGGGCCAGGCCGTCCAGGAGCTGGGTAGTGGTGGAGCGGCGGGGGCCGTCGTCAAAAGTGAGGGCAATGAGGGGCCGTCCCGCCCCGATATCCGCCGGGCCGTCCGCCGTCACCGCCCCAGGCTCCCGCCACCGGGCCCCACCCAGCAGCAGGGCCATGGTCAATGCCAGCGCCATGATTTTTCGTTTCTTTCCCACTTCCCCGCCGCCCTTCTGTTCGCTCTTACGGTCAGTATGTCCGGGCGGGAGATTTTTTTGCTGGCAAATGCTGAAAAAAACGGCCCTCACCAAAAGGTGAGGGCCGTTTGCATCATTGCTCTCTGGGGTCGGGGTCGCCGTCCAGGGTGGAGAGGTAACGGAACAGGGGCACCAGCAGCTCCCACCGCTCCAAAATGTGGTCTTTCAGTGCCGGGGAGAAAAGCAGCTCGTCGTGGGGACGCTCACAGCTCATGGAGAAGCCACCCTTCATGTTGTACCAGGGCGAGAGCAGGCCGCTGGGGGCCTCCTTGCGCTTTTTGAAGGGCTCCCCCTGGAGAACGAAGGTGTCCTGCCTGCCCAGCTTGCGCACCAGCTTTTCCATGGCCGCGGGGTCATTGTCCATCCTGGCCCGGAGCTTTGCCATGGTGGACGCCTTCGCCATCCAGTACCCAAGGCCGAAGCTGTAACCCTCCGGGGTGATCTCAAACCAGAAGGTGGGCAGGCAGCTCCACCGCTCGGCAGGCTGGGAGATGGTGAGCCAGAGGTGATCTTTATAAGGCCCCCGGCCGTGGAGCCTGCGGGCGTCGCGGTAGATACGGCACACCCGGCCCACCAGCCCCAAGTCCTTATACTTTTTCTCCATCCCCTCATAGAGCTCTTTGCACAGCTCCTTCATGGGGGTCTCTAAACAGGTCTTGTATTCGTCCTTGTGGGCCTCAAACCAGCTCCGCTCATTGTTGAAGCGGATGCCCCACATAAAGTCCACAGTCTCCTTGGAAAAGCCCTGAAACATGGCGGAAACGCTCCTTTTCTATCTCTCACGCCCCAGGGGGCAGGATGGCCTCCTCGCCGCCGGGAGCGGGGGTGGGCACAGGCAGAATGGGCAAAGTCTCCGCCGGAGGCTCCACCGTTCCAGGCACCTCAATGGGCGGAACAGTCCCCGTCTCCCCCGGGAGCGGAGGTACAGTCCCCCCCTCCGGGGGCGGGATGACCTGGCCGGGGTCGGCGGAGGGCTCTGCCGGCGGCTGGGTCTGAAGGCCGGTCATGGGGTCGATGCCCCACAGGGCCATATCGGCGGGATTATAGAGCACGATGGCGTTGCGCAGCTTATATTTGGTGGTGTAGAGCTTGGTCTCGGAGATGGTGTTGCCCTCGGCGTCCACCAGCTTCTGATAGGTGTCCCAGCTGACAGCGTGATAGCCGGTGCGCTCGGGATCCTTCTGGGTAGTGCCCTGGGGGATAATATCACTGGGCTCGTAAATGGTCTGGTAGGCCTGGATCACCACCCGGTTGGTGGAGTAGGGCTCCCCGTGGACGCCGGTGGTGTCGGTGCCGTAGATGTTCACGTAGAGGTAGTTCTTCTCATCCATATAGGCTTCCAGCTTGATAGGGTGCTCGGTGCTGTTTTTGAAACAGAAATCCAGGCTCCCCTCTTCCTCGTAGTCGCCGTAGACCGTGGCGTCCAAACCGCCCTTGACATAGCTGGGCTCATAGCGGTGGGCGGTGCGCTCCAAAGTCTCCAGATTGGCCTTCAGGCTGGCCCAGTAGAGGGTGGAGCTGGCCTGGCAGATGCCGCCGGCCACCGTGTCCTTGGACAGGCCGTTGACATAGGCGGTGGCCTTTCCGTAGCCGTTGGCTTCAGAATAGGGGCTGCAGGCCTGGTTGAAGGAGAACTCCTCCCCGGGGAAGACGATCTTGTCATTCAGGAAGGCGGCCGCCACCCGCACGTTCATCTTGCGGTCGGCGGTGCCGGTGACCCGTGTGGCCGCGGAGCCGAGGGTGTCCCGGAACAGGCTCTCGGTAAGGCTTTCGGTGGTGACGGCGGGCACGTCCAGGATAAGCCCCACCCGGCACCTCTTGCCCTCCTCCGCCCCGGCCAAAGCAGTGCGGGCGGCCTCCACGTCCAGGTCTTTCCCCGTTACGGAGGGGACGATCTCCCCGCTCTCCCGATCCAGATAGGCGTCCGCCGCCTCGGCAAAGAGACCTTGGCGGATCATTTCAAAGTCCGGCTCCGCCGGAGGCGCCACGGCAATGACCGCCTCCACAGGGGCATAGTCCGCAGGCTCATCGTTATTCAAAAGATGGCCCGCCCGCTCGGTGAGGGCAGCCATGAGCTGGGGTACGTCCACAGTGCGGCCGGTGCGGCCCTTGGTGAAGATAACAGCGGTGTCGGTGATCTCCCAGGTGGTCTGGGTGTCCGCATCCCCGCACTCGTCGGCGGCCCTGTCTACCTCCTGGGGCACATGATCCAGGCTCAGCGCCACCGGGTGGCCGTTCCGGCTCAAAAGGCCGCTCAAAAACCGGCCACCCCTGGTGAAAAAGCTCCCGGCGGCGGGAGAGACGGCGTTCACCGTCCCCGCCGCGTCATAGGAAAATTCTCTGCCGGGAACCGTGTAGAGGTTCCCACCGCAGGAGAAGGACACCTCAAGGCCGGAGAGTTTCTGCTCCAGGGCGCTGTCCAGCGCGGCGGCCGCCGCCTCGGCGGACTGGCCGCCTACCGCCACACCGCCAATATGGGTATTGGGCGCCATCCGCCCGCCGCTGCTGCCGGCATAGGCGCACAGGCCCAGGTAGCCCGCCAGCAGGAGCGCCGCCACGACGCCCACGGCAATGGCGGCCTTTTTCCCGGCGCCGCCCGTATGCCTGCCGGCGGCCCGATTATCCTTTCCTTCCATCTCTATCACTCCAATAACAACCCTAACAGGGTCAATACACAATATATAGAGCTATTATAGGACAACTCACCACAAAAATCAATAACAGAACGGTTACAGGGGCCCCATTTCCGCTTTACAAGCGGCTGGAATCGTTGTATGATATGTAAGAATCAAAAAAGTATGTAATTTGAGAGGGGGCATGCCCCATGAACAATAAGCAGGGCTATGAAATTCCCTGGTGGGCCATCGTACTGGGGTTTATCTTCTGGTGGCCGGCGGGGATGGTACTGTTGTTCCTTAATCTGGGTGGGGTGCGCATCCCCATCGACAAAGGCTCCGCCCCCCGACAGGGACACACCACCAGCACCGGCTACCGCTACAACTACACCTACAGTGCCTCGAGCCAGGCCCAGCCCCGGAGCGGCGTGGGGACTGGCTCTGCCGGTCAGACCCAGCCTGGCGCCGGCATCCCCACCCCGCCGCCCCGCCAGGCCGCTGACCCCGGCCGGGTGCAGCAGGGCCAGCGGCCCCAAAAGCGGGAATGGGGCAAGAAGATAAAGGACGGCAAGGCCATGACCATCCTGGGCGGCCTTATGAGCTTTATCTTTGGCATCGGGTTCGTCCCCGTATTTGCAGATGCCCTGCGCTACGGCCTGCTCCTCTACGCCGACGCGTGGTTCCCCCTTCTGGGCTTTCTCTGCGCCTCCCTGTTCCTGTTCTTCACCGGCTTGGGCAAAACCCGGCTCTCCCGCCGCCAACGGCTCTACCTGGGGGTCATCGGCCAGAAAAAATCTGTGTTCCTCTCCGACCTGGCCGGAGCCGCCGGGGTCAGTGAGAAGCGGGTGATCTCCGATATCCAGAAAATGCTCTCCGACGGCATCCTGCCCATGGGCTACATCGACCGGGCCAGCGGCCGGCTGGTGCTCACCGACCAGGGCTACGAGGCCGCCCCGGAGCCGCCCAAACGGGAGGAGCCGCCCAAGACCGCCGCCCAGGAGCAGAAGCAGAAGGAAGAGGAGGACTACGCTATCCTCCGGCAGATCAAAGCGGTGAACGACGCCATCCCCGGGGAAGAGATGAGCCGTAAGATCGACCGCATCGGGGAGATCACCAAGAAAATATTGGACTACCAGCGGCAAAACCCCGCCAAGGCTGGGGAGCTGCGGCAGTTTTTGAACTACTACCTGCCCACCACCCTGAAGCTGCTCAAAACTTACGCCCAGCTGGAATCCCAGGGGGTGGAGGGGGAGAACATCACCGCCTCCAAGCAGCGCATCGAGGGCATGATGGACAAGGTGGTGGAAGGCTTCGAAAAGCAGCTGGATCAGCTCTTCCAGACCGACGCCATGGACATCGCCACCGACGTGGAGGTGCTGGAGCGGATGCTGGAAAAGGACGGCCTGGGGTCTGGGATGACCATGGGCGGATAAAATGTACACAAAAAGGCCCCTCCGGCCACGGCCGGAGGGGCCTTTTTCATACATTAAAATTCCTTTTTCAGCATGATACCTGTCGATATCCGCCAGGAGAGGGCCAGGGCGGCCGCCCCCGCCAGGGGGAGGGCCAGGAAGATGGGGGGCAGGTGGAGCTTTCCCCCGCCGCCGCTGATGCTCACAACGGCGCCCAGCATACCCCCAACGCCAGCCATCGCCGCGATGATCACGATGAGCACCGTCCGCGCCTTGGTGCCGCCAAAACGGTAACAGACAGGCAGGACGATGGCAGCATAGAGAAGGAAGGCCCCGGCGTAAATGGCGGCCATGAAGAACACAATGTCCTCCCTGGCCAGCAAGCCCAAAATGATCTGAACCGCCACGATCCCCAGCCCCAGCAGAGCGGCCAGAAGGTACCGGGCGTTCACCATAGCCCTCCGCCCCTCCGGGACAGCGGCACCGTAGGCCATCCAGTGGTTAAATTCGTCATAGTTGAAGAGACCCATGATGCTGGACACCCCGAAAATGACCACATAGATGGCAAACATGCTGGTGTTCACACTGGTAAAAATGGCCGCAGCGGCGAAGATCAACATAAAGATGAGGTAGAATTTCAGATTACTCTTGATGAGGAAATAGTCCCGTTTCAAAAAGCCTTTCATTTTTCGTCACCTCTCGTGGTAAAGATCATCAGGTCTTCCAGGGTGGGAGTGTCCAGGGGCAGCTCGGGGTAGACCGCCCCGAAGGCCCGGCGGTCGTTGATAAGGGCCTGGGAGCCGTAGGCCCCCTCCCGCTTGCCCACCACCAGGGCGGGGTCGATTTTGGCAAGGTCAGCCCCGGAGCAGGAGAGCTTGCCGTAACTGGCCAAAAGCTCATCCTTTGGCCCGGAGATGGTAACCCGCCCCTTGTGGAGGTAGGTCACGTAGTCGCAGATCTTTTCCAGGTCGCTGGTGATGTGGCTGGAGATGAGGATGGCGTGCTCCTCGTCGGAGATAAAGGCCAGGAACTCGTCCAAAATTTCGTCCCGCACCACCGGATCCAGGCCGGAGGTGGCCTCGTCCAGCACCAGGAGCCTGGGCCGGTGGCTGAGGGCGGCGGCGATGGACAGCTTCATCTTCATGCCCCGGGACAGCTCCTTCACCTTCTTGTCCCAGGGAAGCTCAAACTTCTCCACATAATGGGCAAAGAGCTCCCCGTCCCAGCCGGGGAACAGCCCGGCACAGAAGCTCCCCACCTGGCTGACCAGCAGAAGGTCGGAGAAGGGGCACTCGTCGGGGACGTAACCCACCTCCCCCAGGCCCGCCCCCTCCAGAAGCGCCACCTCCCCCTCGTTGGGAGTGATGATGCCCAGCAGGCACTTGATGAGGGTTGATTTGCCCGCGCCGTTCTCCCCGATAAGGCCCAGGATGGTGCCGCCGGGGATGGTGAGGGACACGTCGGACAGGGTAAAGGCCCCCAGCATTTTGGTCATGTTTTTGATTTCTATGGCGTATTTCATGGCAGTTTATTCCTCCTCGTATAGGATATCCAGGGTCTGAAGCACCTCTTCCCGGGAGATGGCTCCCATCTTTGCCGCATCCACCGCCCGCTGGAGGTGCTCCTCCACCTGGCGCAGGGCGCTCTCCCGCATCAGCTCCAGGTTCCGGGGAGCCACAAAGCAGCCCTTGCCGGGGACGGTGGTGATGAACCCCTCCCGCTCCAGCTCCTCGTAGGCCCGCTTGGTGGTGATGACCGAGATGCGCAGGTCGCGGGCCAAAGCCCGCATGGAGGGCAGAGCCTCCCCCTCTGCCAGGGCCCCGGAGAGGATGTGGCCCTTGAGCTGGCGGGTGATCTGATCGTAGATGGGGGTCTGGCCCGTGTTTCTGATGATGATATCCATGTCATCCCTCCAGATGTGTTTACTGTATCTATTGACTATATACAGTATAACCGCAGTAACATCGGTTGTCAATAGGTAAAAATAAAAAAGCCCCCGGCGGGAAATTTTCCCGCCGGGGGCCTGATCTGTCTTTTATTGCGCCATCACACCAGCATCATATCATAGATCCGCATGATGGTGGCGATGGACTGCTCCCAGCTATAAGTTCCCTGGGGGCCAAACTGGCCGCCGCCCAGGCCGCCCATGATGCCGGCGGCCTGCATCTGGCCCACCGCATCCTTGGCCCAGGAGGAGATGGCGGCGTTGTCGGTAAAGTCGGGCTCCGCCGTGGGAAGGTCCAGCTCCATGGCATTTGCCAAACGGCAGAGAATGGTGGCGGCCTGCTCTCTTGTCAGCTGACCCTCGGGATCAAACACGCCCTCGCTGACGCCGGTGACCACTCCCAAATAGGCCATCTGCCGCACATACTCACTGTTGGTGTCGGTGAACTTAGGGAGCTTGTCAGACTCATAGTAACCGTCAGGGATCTCCTTATATTTCTCCGGGCAGACCTTCTTAAAAAGATTCAGGGCTATCTTACAGAACTTCTCCCGGCTGATGGGATCGGCATAGGAGGAGCTGCGTATTGCCCCGTCGGCACCGCCCGAGAACGTACTGCCCACATACTCTCCCGGCATATCAACGAAGTTGTAGAGATGCAGCGAGCAGGCCCTGCCCACCGCTTCCCTGGCCCAGTCGGCGGGGGGAACGGCGCAGGAGGCCATAGTTACCCGGTAAAGCTGGCTGTCCGTCACATTTTGGATCGAGAGGGTATTGCCGCAGCCTATATAGTAGAAATCGTCCATCTCCAAGGTATCGCTCTTCTCCACCGCCACCACATAGCCCTTCTCCTGAATAAATGGGACAAGGTTCAGCTTCAGATCCCCGCCATAGGGCACCTCAAAGGTGTCGTTGCCCCAGTATGTGGCGGAGCCGTCGGCAGAGGTAAAATAGCCCGCGGGCCCCTCCGGATGCTCCAGCCCGACATAGACAGGCAGACAGCCATTTTCCACTGCGGTGAAGGTGATGGGCACCACCTTTTCGTCCCGATAGCCCATGTGGTTGCCGCCTCCCTCCACCTCGTAGAGGGAGGTGAGCACCAGCTCGGTCTCATACCGGCCCCGGCGTCCCCTTTCGGGGCGGTTGCTGTTCTTATGGATCTGGATCTGTGCCGTCTCACCGGGGGCCAGCGTCCATTTATATTCCTCCAGGGACAGGTACCTGTTCATACTCGACTTCTTTCCCTGCCGAAGGCCCTCCCCTGTCAGCTTAGCCTCCAGCCTCAGGTCCACCTTGGCCGTATTGGTGACGGAAAGGGTCTCGGTGACATCGTCGCCCACCTCCACCAGGCCGAAGTCCACGCTCTCCCGATCCAGCTCCATGGCGTCCTCGCCGCCCATGTAGCCGTTGTAGACCACCTCAAAGCGGTAGGGCAGAACGTAGTAGGCGCCGTCGGCAAAAACGGGGTTGCCGTAACTCTCGCCGGTGGGTTCGCCGGTGTTGGAGAAATAGAACTCCAAATTTCCCTCATACACCCCGGCAGGAAAGCCGGCGCCCCCCTCCATACGCCCGGTCTGGAGGGTCAAGTCCACACTGGCAGAGGAGCCGGGCTTCAGCTCCATAGCGTAGACAGCGGGAAAGCTTCCATGCCGCTGAATGTCGTCCCAGCCCTCCCTGATCACCGTGGGCTTAAACGCACTGTTGCCCATGTAGAGGCCAAAATTGATGTACCAGAGGCTCCTGCTGCTTGTGTTGGTAAGGGTGATAGTGAGGGTAGGGCAATCCTCCTTTTTATAGCCGTACTTTAGCGTGCCAAAATCCGCCATGTCCATATGAAATGTAATGGCTCCATCGGTGGCCACCCTATCCTCCGCCGCCAAGACGGTTTCGGGCAGCAGCCCCAGGCAGAGGGTCAGAGCCAGCAGAAAAGGCAAAAACCGTTTCTTCATGTGACATTTCTCCCTTTGTTAGTGGTCTTTCTGTTGTGTGAAACACAACAGAAGAGGCTTAAGCCTCTCGCGCATTTTAACAAAAATCCTTTAGTGTGTCAAATACCGCACCCGGAGGACGCCCTCGATGGCACGGATGCCCTCCACGTCCTTCTCCCCGATGCGGCTGCCGATGTCCACCACGGTGTAGGCGTACTCCCCCTTGGACTTGTTGGTCAGGTTCTCCACGTTGACCCCCTCGGCGGAGAGGACGGCGGTGATCTTGGCCAGCATACCGGGGCTGTTGGCGTGGATGACACAGAGCCGGGCGATGCCCGACCAGGGCTGCACCAGAGTGGGCAGATTCACGCTGTTGCGGATGTCGCCGTTTTCCAGATAGTCCCGCAGCTGCTGGGCCGCCATGACGGCGCAGTTCTCCTCGCTCTCCGGGGTGGAGGCTCCCAGATGGGGGATGAGGGTCACGTTCCTGGCCCCCGCCAGCTTGTTGGTGGGGAAGTCGGTGACGTAAGCGGCCACCTTGCCGCTGTCCAGGGCCTTTATCATGTCCTCCTCATTCACCAGGCCCCCCCGGGCCAGGTTGATGATGCGCACGCCCCCCTTCATCAGGTGGAAGGCGTCCTCGTTGATCATGCCTTTTGTCTCCTTGTTCTGGGGGACGTGAATGGAGATGTAGTCGCAGTTTTTATAGATGGTCTCCACCTCCCCGGTGACCTGCACCATGCGGGAGAGGTTGAGGGCGGCGTTGACGGACAGGTAGGGGTCGTAGCCGTAGACCGTCATGCCCAGCTTGGTGGCGATGTTGGCCACCTGGACGCCGATGGCCCCCAGGCCGATGACCCCCAGGGTCTTGCCCTGGAGCTCCGGGCCGGTGAACTGGCTCTTGCCCTTCTCCACCACTGTCTCGATGTCCACCCCGGCCAGGATCTGGTCACGCACCCAGCGGGAGCCGTCCACCACCTTGCGGGAGGCCAGCAGCAGGGCGCACACCGCCAGCTCCTTTACGGCGTTGGCGTTGGCGCCGGGGGTGTTGAAGACCACGATGCCCGCCTGGGAGCAGCGGTCTACCGGGATGTTGTTGGTGCCCGCCCCCGCCCGGGCGATGGCCCGGAGGGCGTCGGGGAAGGCATAGTCCTGCATATCCGCCGAGCGGACAAGAACGCCATCCTCGTTCTCCTCGCTGTCGGAGACGGCATACCGGGCCTTGTCCAGTTGGGACAGGCCGGCGGGGGAAATTTTGTTCAGGGTCTTGATACGGAACATAGCGCGGGCCTCCTTTTAATTCTCTTTGTCGAACTTCTTGATAAACTCCGCCAGCTTCTCCACGCCCTCCACAGGCATGGCGTTGTAGATGGAGGCCCGCATACCGCCCACGTTGCGGTGGCCCTTCAGATTGGTGAAGCCCGCCGCGGTGGCCTCGGCCACGAATTTCGCGTCCAGCTCCTCGCTCACCGAGCGGAAGGTCACGTTCATGTCGGAGCGGCTGCCCTCCTCGGCGGCGCAGGTGAAGAGCCGGGAGCTGTCCAGCACGTCATAGAGGAGCTTGGCCTTCCCGTGCTTGATCTTCTCCATGCCTTCCACGCCGCCCTGCTCTTCCAGCCAGTCCAGCACCAGGCCCAGCATATAGATGCACCAGCAGGGGGGCGTATTGTACATGGAGTCCTTGTCGATCATGGTCTTATAGTTCATCATCAGAGGGGTGAAGGGCAGCTCATGGCCGGCCAGGGACTCTTTGATGATGACCACCGTGAGACCCGCGGGAGCCATATTCTTCTGGGCGCCGGCAAAGATGATCCCGTACTTGCTCACATCCACGGGACGGGAGAGGATATCAGAGGACATGTCGCACACCAGGGGCACATCCCCGGTCTCGGGCACATACTGCCACTCGGTGCCGTAGATGGTATTGTTGGCGCAGTAGTAGAAGTAGGACGCCTGGGGATCCAGCTTCAACTGAGACTGGGCGGGGATAAAGGTGTGATTTTTCTCCTCGCTGGTGGCCGCCAGAGAGATCTCGCCGTATTTCTTGGCCTCCTTATAGGCCACGTTGGCGAAGTTGCCGGTGACGGCGTAGTCCGCCTTTCCCGTGGCCCCGATGAGGTTCAGCGGCACCATGGAGAACTGACTGGAGGCGCCGCCCTGGAGGAAGAGGATCTTATAGCCCTCCGGCACCTTCATCAGGGCGCGGAATTTGGCCTGGGTGTCGTCAAAGATCTTCTGGAACACCTTGGAGCGGTGGCTCATCTCCATGACGGACATGCCGGAGCCCTGATAGTTGGTGATCTCGGCTCCCGCCCGCTCCAGGGCCGTAAGCGGCAGCATCGAGGGCCCCGCGGAAAAGTTGTAGACACGATCTCCCATTGTAAATGACCTCCTTATTTCTCTCAAAAAGCTGCTTTTGGGTTAATTAAAGTTCATTATAGTTGTCTTGTGCTCTTTCGTCAAGGTAAGGGATGGCGAAAGGAGAGGCGCCGGGGCAAAAAACTTTGTGAAAAATAGAACAATTAGCTTTACAAGCGGCCCACGGCGTGCTACAATAAAAAAGCAGAATCGTAAGTTTAGTTTTTGGGAGGAAATACCATGAAGCTTTCTGAGGTGCGCGACATTCTCGATGCTGAGGTGCTTTACGGGGAGGATGAGCTGGACAGGGAGGTCTTCTCCGCCTGCGGCAGCGATTTTATGAGCGACGTGCTGGCCTATGTGAAGAACCAGGCTCTGCTGCTCACCGGTCTTGTAAACCCCCAGGTGATCCGCACGGCGGACATGATGGATATGAAGTGCGTGGCCTTTGTCCGGGGCAAGCAGCCCGACGAGAACGTGCTGGCGCTGGCCAGGGAACGGGACATGGTGATCATGCGCGCCCCCATTCGGATGTATGACGCCTGCGGCAAGCTGTACGCCGCCGGATTGAGAGGAGATGTTTGAGCATGGAAGCAGTCAAACTGGTATATCCCGTGGAGGGCGGCGACCTCATCGAGGCCGGCGAGGCCTCCAGCAAAATGAAGCTCACCCTGAAGAAGCTGGGACTGCCCCCCGATGTGATCCGCCGCGCCTCCATCTGCATGTATGAGGGTGAGATCAACATGGTCATCCACGCCGACGGCGGCCAGGCGGAGGTGGACGTGGGGATGGACGAGATCGTCATCCGCATGATCGACCAGGGCCCCGGCATTCCCGATATCGACAGGGCCATGCAGGAGGGATACTCCACCGCCGGAGACATGGCCCGGGATCTGGGCTTCGGCGCGGGCATGGGACTTCCCAACATGAAGCGCTATTCCGACGAGATGGACATTGAGACAGAGGTAGGCAAGGGCACTACCGTCACCATCAAGATCAAAATTTGAGGTGAACTTCCGTGCAGCATTCCGTTTCTATTGAGTACGCCCGCTGCCGGGGCTGCACCACCTGCATGAAAAACTGCCCCACCCAGGCCATCCGCGTCCGCCGGGGCAAGGCCACCATCCTCACCGAGCGGTGCGTGGACTGTGGCGAGTGCATCCGATGCTGCCCCCACAAGGCCATCAAGGCCCGCAGCGACCCCTTCTCCTGCCTGGAGGAGTTCCAATATACCGTGGCTCTGCCCGACCCGGCCCTCTACGGCCAGTTCCAGCATCTGGACGAGGTGGGGCGGGTGCTGGACGGACTTCTGGAGCTGGGCTTCCACGCAGTGTATGAGACTGCCAAGGGCGCGGAGCTCCTGTCCGACTACGCCAGAAAGCACCCCGGCGACGCCGCGGAAAAGAAGCTGCCGGTGATCTCCTCGGCCTGTCCGGCGGCCCTGCGGCTCATCCGCATCCGTTTCCCCCAGCTTTTGGAGCACATCACCTCCACCATCACCCCCATGGAGCTGGCCGCCATTCTGGCCCGGAAGAAAGCGGTGGAAGAGACGGGACTTCTGCCGGAGCAGATCGGCGTCTTCGCCATCGTGCCCTGCTCGGCCCAGGTCACCGCCGCCCATTCCCCCGACGACCTGCAGCAGCCGGTGTTGGACGGCGCCTTCTCCATTCGCGACCTGTACTTACGCCTGCTCTCCCCCATGCAGAAGCTGGACGCGCCCCACACCCCCTCCTCCGCCGGAAAGGCCGGGGTGCGGTGGGCCTTCTGCGGCGGCGAGGCCAGCGCCCGGGGAAGCTCGGAGCGGTTCCTGGCCGTGGACGGCATGGACAGCGTCATTCGCATCCTGGCGGCCATCGAGGACGACCGGGTGCCCGACGTGGACTTCGTGGAGCTGTGCGCCTGCACCCAGGGATGTGTGGGCGGCTGCCTCACCGTGGAGGATCCCTTTGTGGCCACCATGCGGCTGCGGCACCTGATCCGAAGCCTGCCCGATGTGGCCTGCAGTTACGACGACCAGGTGGGAGACCCCGCCATTGTCCAGGCGGACAAGGAACTGGAGTTCGCCCCGGTCTATCTTCTGGATCCCGACCGCACCGTCGCCATGGAGAAGATGTCCGCCATTCACGACCTGGAGCGGCAGCTGCCCGGTCTGCTGTGCGGCTCCTGCGGCGCCCCCTCCTGTCACGCCTTCGCTGAGGATGTGGTCATGGGCCGGGCCCAGCGGGAGGACTGTATCTTCCAGGTGCGGGCACGCATGCGGGCCATGACCGGGCCGGAGGATTCCGACGAATATCTGCCCGCCCCCTTCCGCAGTAAACTGGGCAAGGTGGTGCCCTCCGACCGGTAACCGCTCTTTTGCGGTGGGGCAGAGCGCGTAATAAAAACAAAAAGGATGCCGCCGGCATTTGCCGGCGGCATCCTTCTTTTTGAGAAGATACCTCAGTCGGTCACGTAGGGCAGCAGAGCGATCTGGCGGGCCCGCTTCACGGCCACGGTCAGCTGACGCTGATGCATGGCGCAGGTACCGGTGGTACGGCGGGGCAGGATCTTGCTGCGCTCGGACAGGAACCGCTTAAGCTTGGCGGCGTCCTTGTAGTCGATGTGCTCCACCTTGTCCACGCAGAAGGTGCACACCTTGCGGCGCTTGCGGCCGCGGGGACGCTGCTCTCTATTTTCCATAGGCATAACGGATAACCTCCTTTAAGTTAAAATAGACGCCGTTTTCAGAACGGCAGATCGCCGTCCGGATCGGCCAGCTCAGCGAACTGGTCGCCTCCGCTGGGAGCCTCATAGCTCCCCGCAGATGCGGCGGGGGCGCCGAAGCCGCCGGCGGGCGCGCCGTAAGCGGGAGAGAAGCCGCCGCCCTCGCCATCTCTCCGGGAATCCCCGAAGTAGACGCTGTCGGCCACCACCTCCGCGGCAGTGCGCTTGTTGCCGTCCCGGTCGGTGTAGTTGCGGATCTGGAGCCGGCCCTCCACCACGGCCATGCGGCCCTTGGTAAAGTAACGGCTGACGAATTCCGCGGTCTGACGCCAGACCACGATGTTGATAAAGTCAGTCTCCCGCTCGCCGGTCTGCTTGTTCTTGAAGTCCCGGTCGCAGGCGACGCGGAAGGTGGCCACGGTGACCCCGGCAGGGGTGGTGCGCAGCTCAGGATCGGCCACCAGTCGTCCCATGAGGACGATGCGATTGAGCATGTCCCTTCCTCCTTACTCGTCCAGACAGACGATGATGGAACGAATGACGCCGTCGGTAATGCGGAAGATACGATCCAGCTCGGCGGGGAAGGCGGGCTCGGCGGTAAAGGTCATGCGCACGTAGTAGCCCTCGTTCTGATCCTGGATGGGATAGGCCAGGTGGCGCTTGCCCCACTCGTCCACCTCCACCTGGGTGGCGTTGCTCTCGGCCAGGGCCTTGAACTTCTCCACCAGAGCGGCGGTGTCCTCCTCGTTCTTACGGGGGTCGATGATATACACCGCCTCGTAATTCGCGTTCAGTTTTGCCATTTTTCTTGCACCTCCTTATGGTCTTGTGGCCCCCGGTCTCCG
>CANEAY010000022.1 GCA_947425785.1 uncultured Pseudoflavonifractor sp.
GGAGAGGGAGGAGAGGGGGACGAGGGGGAAGAGAGAGGAACGGGAGGAACGGGAGGAACGGGAGGAGAGGGGGAGGGAAGCGGAGATGGGACAGTTGCGGTTTTGGGGGTGGGTGGGGGTCACAGGTCGGTCTCCAGGGGCTGGCGGACGGTGTAGCGGTCCTCCCGGAGGCGGGTCATCACCCGGTTTACGGTAGAGGCGTTGGCGGGGAGATCCACCCGGCCCACCACCTGCCGCAGCTCCAGGTTGGCCAGGAGGGCATAGGCGCTCTGGCCGGTGACGTTGCTCTGCCAGCAGGCCCAGCCCGCGGCGGTGAGGCCGTCGGTGAGGGCGGCGGGGGCGGAGACGATGCGGGTGCGCACCCGGGCGATGTGGGTCAAAAGCTCATTGCCCCGCTCCAGCTGCGCCAGGGCTTCCTCCAGCTCTCCCTCCACCATGAGGCCCACCGAGTGGCCCAGGGCCAGGGCCTTACGCACCTGGGCGCTCCGGGCGGGGAGGGAGTCGGGGGTGAAGAGGAAGAGGGCGCGGACGCCCTCGGGAAAGAGGGCGGTGAGGTCGCTGTCGGCATCGGAGGCGTTGATGGCCAGGTAGACCCGCACGTCCTCCCGGCTGTTCTGACCGGGGGAGGCAGTGGGCGCGGGGGTGGGGCTGGGGGCCGCGCTGGCGGCGGGGACGGGCAGGGAGGCCCGGCTCTGTATGATATTGTTATACCGGGTGGTCATATGGAGGGTCACCGAGCTTAGGAAGGTGCTGTCCGGCACGGTGGAGGAGGCGTTGGTGATGCGGATGAGGGTGCCCCGGTCGGGAGTGGACAGGAAGGAGTAGGTGAGGCCGAAGAAGCCGCACACGGCGGCGGCGGGGACGTAGGGGATGCCGTTGCGGATATAGGCCTGCCAGTTGAGGGAGTTGCCCTGGCCGTCCACACAGGAGCTGCTGTCGATGGTGAAGGTGAGCCGCCCGGACAGGGCGTAGAGGGAGAGGACGGTGCCCCGGTCCTGGTTGATGCCGTAATAGACCCCCAGGTCTACCCCGGCGCTGTCCTTGTCAAAGACGGTGTAGGGCACGTAGATGACCCCACCGATGGAGATGGGCAGGGTGCCGTTGGGCAGGTCGCACATCCGGTCGTTCACCGCCAGGAGGTACACCGGGTCGGAAGTGACGGAGTTGGCGGGAAGGGCCAGGGCCAGCAGAAGGGCCGCGGCACACAGCAGGGCCCAAAAGCGTCGTTTCATTCGGAGTATACCTCCTTTCGATCAGAGTAAAAGCGGGGTCAGCCTTCTTCAGAGAACATCTTCTCAAAGGTCTCGGCGTCCATGGTCTCGTGCTCCAGAAGGTAGGCGGCCACCTTGTCCAGATAGGCCCGGTCACGGGTGAGGATGGTCTGGCAGGTCTGGTAGGCACCGTCCAGCAGGGCCTTGACCTCCTGGTCGATGAGGGCGGCCACCTCCTCGGAATAGGTCTTGGCCTGGGCCATGGAGCGGCCGATGAATACCTCGTCATGGCCGGAGTCGAAGACCACGTTGCCCAGCTTGTCGCTCATGCCGTAGCGCATGACCATATTCCGGGCGATGTGGCTGGCGGTCTGCAGGTCGCTGCCCGCCCCGGTGGAGATGTCGCCCAGCACCAGCTCCTCAGCGGCCCGGCCGCCCAGACAGACGGCGATGCGGTCGGTGAGCTCCGCTTTGGACTGGAAGGACTTGTCCTCCTTGGGCAGGTGGATGGTCATGCCCCCCGCCATGCCCCGGGGGACGATGGTGATCTGGTGGACGGGATCCTGGGTGGGAAGGGCGTGGATGACCAGGGCGTGGCCCGCCTCGTGATAGGCGGTGAGCTTCCGCTCCCGTTCGATGACCACCCGGCTCTTCTTTTCGGGGCCTGCCAGGACTTTGATGACAGACTGCTGAAGATCGTCCATGGCGATGAATTTGGAATGGCGGCCGGCGGCCCGGAGGGCGGCCTCGTTACAGAGATTTTCCAGGTCGGCGCCGGTGAAGCCGGCGGTGGACTTGGCCAGGACGGAGAGATCCACGTCCTCCGCCAGGGGCTTATTGCGGGTGTGGACTTTCAGGATGTCCTCCCGGCCCTTCACGTCGGGGGCTCCCACGTAGACCTGCCGGTCAAAGCGGCCGGGGCGCAGGAGGGCGGGATCCAAGATATCCACCCGGTTGGTGGCGGCCAGGACGACGACACCCTCGTTGGCGGCGAAGCCGTCCATCTCCACCAGGAGCTGGTTCAGGGTCTGCTCCCGCTCATCGTGGCCGCCGCCCAGGCCGGCGCCCCGCTGGCGGCCCACGGCGTCGATCTCGTCGATAAAGATGATGGCGGGGGAGTCCTTTTTGGCCTGGTCAAAGAGGTCGCGGACACGGGAGGCACCTACGCCCACGTAAAGCTCTACGAAGTCGGAGCCGGAGATGGACAGGAAGCCCACCCCGGCCTCCCCGGCCACGGCCTTGGCCAGGAGGGTCTTGCCGGTGCCCGGAGGGCCAACGAGCAGGATGCCCTTGGGGATGCGGGCCCCCAGCTCCAGGTAGCGCTGGGGCTCCTTGAGGAAGTCCACCACCTCCTGCAGCTCCGCCTTTTCCTCGTCGGCGCCGGCCACGTCGGCAAAGGTGACCTTTTTTCCTTCGCTGTCAACGGTGCGGGTGCGGGCCCGGCTGAAGCGGCCGGGGTTGGGGCCGCCGCCGCTTCCGCCGCCGCCGGCCTGCCGGGTCATCATGTTGTACCACAGCAGGGCGAACAGGCCGATGATGGCCACCCAGGGCAGGAAGGAGACCCACCAGGGGACGGTGGCGGCGGGGGGATAGTCGTAGTCGGTGAGGATGCCCGCCCGGTCCTGGGCGGCCAGGGTGTCGTTGAACTCCAGGTAAAAAAGCTCGGTGGAATAGAGCTTGGCGGTGACGGTGTCCTGGCCGTTCCAGGGCTGCTTGAGCTTCATGGTGAGCACGTTGTCCTTGATGCGCACCTCGGTGACCTGCTGGGTCTCGATGAGGGAGCGGATGTCCGCCCAGGTGGGGGCGGGGGAGGCATCCATGCCCCGGAGGGCGAAGACCGTCACCAGCAGGATGAGCACAACGAGGCCCAGAAAGCCCAGGTCTCTTCCGTCCATCTTCTTGTTCAAAAAGAACACATCCTTTCGGCCCCGTGAGGGGGTGACCGCAAGTCAGGCGCGGTCAGTCCTTTTGATACACACAGGGCTTCAAAATGCCTATGTAGGGCAGGCTGCGGTAGAGCTCGTCATAGTCCAGGCCGTAGCCCACCACGAACTCGTCGGGAACGGTGAAGCCCACGTAATCGGCGGTGATGGGCTTGGTGCGGCGGGAGGGCTTATCCAGCAGGGTGGCCAGGCGGATGGAGGCGGGGTGCCGGGCCTGGAGGACTTTGATGAGGTAGGAGAGGGTGTTGCCGCTGTCCAGGATGTCCTCCACCACGATGACGTCCTTGCCCTCGATGGAGTCGGAGAGGTCTTTGATGATGTTCACCTGGCCGGAGGAGACGGTGCCGGAGCCGTAGGAGGACACCGCCATGAAGTCCACCCGGCAGAAGCAGTCGATGCTGCGGGTCAGGTCGGCCATGAAGATATAGGAGCCGCGGAGGACGCTGACCAGCAGGGGCTCTTTCCCGGCGTAGTCGGCGCTGATCTGGGCGCCCAGCTCCGCTACGCGCTTTTTCAGCTCCTCCTCGGAGATCAGAACGCGCTCGATATCCTCTTTCATATTGTTACCCTTCATTTCCATTCTCCTGTTCCTGTTTGATAAATTCCACCCGCCTGTGGCGGGGATGAGCCAGGTTGGGGCCGAAGCCAGCCAGGGCCAGAAGGCCCTCCTCGTCGGCGCAGAGGGGGAGGTTGTCCCGGCGGCGGCGGGGGAGCTTTTCGTCGATGAAAAGCTCCTTGAGCTTTTTTGGGGGACGGCCCGGCAGGGTGATAACATCGCCGGGGCGGCGGGGACGGACGGTGAGCCCCGGCCAGGGAGGGCCGTCCAATTTTAAGACCCAGGGTGTTCCCGGCACCGGGTTTTCCCCTTCCGTGGGGGAAAAGGGGGCCAGGGGGGCGGGGGGGCCGTCGTAGGTGAAGATGAGCCTGCCGTATTCCCGCCGGGCCACAAGGCTGTGGGGCAGGTGGACTTCCCCGGAGGGTTTTTCCGAGCGGGACAGGGAGAGCAGGGCCTCGATATGGGCGGCGGAGCAGTCCCAGTCCCCCTCCGCGGCGCGGGCCAGAAGGAGGCGCGCCGCCCGGGAGGACACCGGGCCGGGGGCCTGGGCCAGGGCGGCGGCGGAGATGACCAGGTCATCGCCCTGGCGGCTGGCCTGTTGGGTGAGGGCCTGGGCCAGGGCGGTCAGGTAATCATTGTCGGCGCGAAGGCGGGGGATGGCCGCCGTCATGCGCTCCACGAAGCCGGGGTTCATCTCCTCCAGAAGGGGAATGAGCTGGTGGCGCACCCGGTTGCGGGTGAAGGCGTCGTCGGAATTGGAGCTGTCCTCCACGTGGGGGATGTGATTTTCCGCCAGGTAGGCTTCGATCTGGGAGCGGGAGGTGGTGAGCAGGGGGCGGACGTACTTCCAGCGGACGGGGTCGATGCCGGTGAGGCCGGGAAGGCCGCTGCCCCGGAGCAGGTGCAGGAGCACCGTTTCGGCGTTGTCGCCGGCGTTGTGGGCGGTGGCGATGCGGCCGCACCCCAGCCGGAGGGCCTGCTGGGAGAGGAAGCCGTAGCGCAGGGCCCGGGCGGTCTCCTCCAGGCCCAGCCTGCGGCGTTTGGCCTCGGCCCTCACGTCCCCCCGGCCCACGGTGAGAGGGATGCCCCACCGGGCGCAGACGTCACGGACGAAGGCCTCGTCCCGGACGCTCTCTTCGCCACGGAGCTGGTGGTTATAGTGGGCGGCGGTCACGGAGATGTCCCCTCGCCGGGAGAGGGCGTGGAGCAGGCACATGGAGTCGGCCCCGCCGGAGACGGCGCAGAGGACTCTGGAGCCGGGGGGGAGCATGTCGTGCTCCCGGATGAGCTCCTCCATCCGTGGAAGGGGGGTGGGTTCAATACTCATCGTGGCGGCGGTCGACGGAGGTGAAGGTGGTGTACTCGGGCAGCCACTGGAGGGGGACGATGCCCGTCTCGCCGTGGCGGTTCTTGGCGATGATGCACTCGGCCAGGTTGGGGTCGTCGGTGTCGGCGTCGTAGTAGCCCTCCCGGTAGAGGAACATGACGATGTCGGCGTCCTGCTCGATGGCGCCGGATTCCCGCAGGTCGGAGAGCATGGGGCGCTTGTCGGCCCGGGACTCGTTGGCACGGGAGAGCTGGGAAAGGCACAGGATGGGGACGTTCAAGTCCTTGGCCATGATCTTCAGGGAGCGGGAGATATCGCTGACCACCTGCTGGCGGCTGTCCCCGGAGCGGCCGGGGCCGCCGGCGGAGGTCATGAGCTGGAGGTAGTCTATGACGACCAGGCCCAGGTTATCCACCCGGCGGCACTTGGCGTTCATGTCGGACACCGAGAGCATGGGGTTGTCGTCGATGTAAATTTGGGTCTGGTTCAGGGCCGCAGAGGCGGCGGCGATCTTGGCCCAGTCGTTTTCGCTCAAACGGCCGGTGACCAGGCGCTTATTGTCCACGAAGGATTCGCCGGAGATGAGGCGCATGGCAAGCTGTTCCCGGCTCATTTCCAGAGAGAAGAACACCACGCTTTTGCCGGAGAATTTGCCGGCGTGGAGGAGGATGTTCAGGGCCATGGAGGTCTTGCCCATGCCGGGGCGGGCGGCCAGGAGGATGAGATCGGACTTATTGAGGCCGGAGATGGCGGCGTCCACGTCGGTGAGGCCGGTGGACAGGCCCGGCACGGCGGAGCCGCTGGCGGCCAGCTCGTTCAAACGGTCGTAGACCGAATAGATGACGGTGGAGATGTGCTCCAGGCCCTGGGCGGAGCGGCCTTGGCGGATGGCGTAGATGCGCTGCTCGGCGGCCTCCAGGGCCTCCTGGGCGGTGGCGGTGCCCTCCTGCACCATGCCGGTGATGGCACCGGCGGTGTCCGCCACACGGCGCAGCAGGGACTTGTCCCGGACAATGCCGATGTACTCCTTCACATTGGCGGCGGTGGGGGTGATGAGGATGAGCTGCTTGACATAGTCATAGGAGGCGTTCTCGTCGTAGACGCCGTTCTGCTTCATCTTGTCCAGCACGGTCACCGGATCCACGGTCTCGGAGTAGTTGAACATGGAGCAGATGCACTCGAAGATATCCCGGTTCTGCCGCAGGTAGAAGTCCTCCGGCTTCAGGGCCTCCACCACGGTGGGGATACAGCGCTCGTCGATGAGCATGGAGCCAAGCACAGCCTGCTCGGCCTCCACAGAGTGGGGGGCCTGGCGGGAGAGAAGCTCGTCCATAGGGGGTCACCTCCTGGGAGAGAAAAGTAGAAAAAAGTCTGGGGCGGGGGGAGACTTACTCCTCCGTGACGACCACATTTACAGTGCCGCTGATCTCATAGCCCAGCTTGCACTTGAGCTGGTAGGTGCCGAAAGCCTTGATGGGATCGGGCAGGACGATCTTGGCCTTGGCGATGTCGATGCCAAACTGGGCCTTCAGGGCCTCGGAGACCTCCTTGGAGGTGACGGAGCCGAAGAGCTTGCCACCGTTGCCCGCCTTGGCGGGGATCTTCACCATACAGCCCTTGAGCTTTTCCACGATCTCCATGGCGGCGGCCCGCTCGGCGGCCTCCTGGGCCAGGCGGGCCTTCTCCTGCTGGCGCATGGTGTTCACGTTCTCGGCGGTGGCGGCCACAGCCAGCTTTTTGGGCAGGAGGAAGTTGCGGGCGTAGCCGTCGCTGACCTCCACCATCTGGCCCTTCTTGCCCTGGCCCTTTACGTCCTGTTGGAGAATTACCTTCATGTCAAAAACATCCTTTCTGTGGGTTTAATAGGGAAGATGAAATTCGGAAAAACGCCAGCCGCCGCCGGTGTTGACCATACGGATGGGGTAGGCGGTGGTATACTCCCCGGTGGGATGGGGTATGCCGTCCGCATCCAATTCCGAAGTCTCCAGGTCGGCATAGTGGCCGATGAGGTGGAATAGGATCTCCTCTTCACTTTGGCTCACCAGCTCATAGCTGTCGGGGGTGTCGCTCCAGCCGTATTCCAGGTCGCTGCCCCGGTCGGCCTCCAGGAAGCACAGCAGCCCGTCCCCGGTGGAGGTGAACAGGGGCAGAGTAGAGCCGTCCCCAAGGGGGGAGTTCAGAAGCTCCTCCTGGTACTCGGGGGTGAAGAGACTGTCCAGCATGGCCTGGAAGTCCTCCCATTGGCGGAAATAGCCCTGGGAGATCGTATAAATATAGTCGCCCATCTCCACGGTCTCGTAACCATTCCAGTCGATGGGCTCCTCTAAGGCGTAGTCACATTCCACGTTGCTGGTGGAGCACCCCATGAGGAACTGGGCCGCCTGGAAGGCGTGGAGGAAAAGCTGCTGCTGTTCCCCGGTGAGAAAATCGGGGAGGGGCTGCTCCCGGACGAAGTCGTCCAGGGGCGGCTCATTGAGGGCCGGGGCGGGGGTGGCCGTGGGAGCCGGAGCTGCCGCCGTTGGGATGGGCGTGGGGGCGGCCGTGGCCCCGGCCGTGGGCTGGACAGGTTGGGTGCAGCCTGTCAGAGCGGCTGAAAGGGCCAGGGAGGCCAGAAGGATAGCGGCGTTACGTCTCATATTCATAGCGGTCACTCCTGGTTGTCCTCGCAGTATTTGTCGATGGCGGCAAGAAGGTCGGCTTTGACCTCCTCGATGGTCTTGTCGGAAATCTGGGCGCCGGCCACGGCGGCGTTGCCGCCGCCCCCCAGGGCCTCCAGGATGACCTGGACGTTGAAGTCGCCCACGCTTCGGGCGGAGAGGATGATGCGGCCGTCGGCGCCGGGGAAGAGGACGAAGGAGGCGGTGACCCCGGAGATGGTGAGCAGCTCGTCGGCGGCCTGGGCCGCGGCGATGCGGTCTACCGGGTGGTCCATGGCGGAGATGGCCAGGGTCTCCCGGTACATCTGGGCCTCCTTCATAATTTCATAGCGGACGGTGGTCTGCTTCAGGTCGGACTTGAAGAAGCGGCGCACCTCGGTGGTGTCCGCCCCCGCCCGGCGCAGGAAGGCCGCCGCGTCAAAGGTGCGTGAGCCGGTGCGGGTGGTGAAGTTCTTGCTGTCCAGAACGATGCCCGCCATGAGGGCCTCCGCCTCCCGGGGGAGGAGGTTCCGGGGCTCCAGGATGTACTGAAGAAGCTCCGCCACCAGCTCCGAGGCGGAGGAGGCGTAAGGTTCGTGAAAGTTGAGGGTGGCCCCCTCGATGTAGCTGGCGGCACGGCGGTGGTGGTCGATGACCGCCACCTTGTTCACCGACTCCAAAAACTCCTGGGAGAGGACCTGCTCGGGCCGGTTGGTATCCACCACGATGAGGAGGGAGTTGGCGTCGGCCATGACCATGGCGTCGGCGGGGGAGATGAAGATGCCCTCGTATTCCGGCAGCTCACACAGCTCGGCGACCAGCTGTTCGGCGGGGTTGGGGTCGCTGTCCCGGAGAATATGGGCGGTGACGCCCCGCTTCCGGGCCACCGCCATGAGGCCGGCGGCGGGGCCGATACAGTCCAGGTCGGGGAAGCGGTGGCCCATGATGAACACCTGGGAGGCGTCCCCCACCAGCTCAGAGAGGGCGTTGGCCATGACCCGGCTTTTCACCTTGGTGTGCTTTTCCGTGTCGGTGGCACGTTTGCCGCCGTAGAACTCGAAGTTGAAGCGGTTTTTCACCACCGCCTGGTCGCCGCCCCGGGAGAGGGCCATCTCCAGGGCCAGGGAGGCGAATTGGAAAAGGTCGGCATAGGTCTCCGCGTCCCGGCCCACGCCGATGGAGAGGGTGGAGGGCAGGCCGTTGGGATTGACCACCTCGTGGACTTGATCCAGGATGTCGAATTTCTTCTCGACGAATACAGGGAGGAACCTCTCGTCGAAAATAAACAGGTAGTGATCGCGGTCGTAGCGGCAGAGAAGGCCCTCGGTGGGGGCGCACCAGGCGTCCAGACAGCGGTTGATGTCGGAGAGCATGGCGGCCTTTACGTTATCGCTGACCCCCTTGAACAGCTCCTCGTAGTTGTCCAGGTTGAGGATGGCCAGGACGGGGCGGGTGTCGTAGAACTGGTCGCGAATTTGGGAGAAGTCGGTGACGTCCACCCAGTAGGTGGTGGCCAGAAAGCTCCGGGCCCCCTTGTCGTCGGTGCGCACCAGGTGGCCGAAGACCAGAAAGCGGCGGCCGTCCAGGATGACCTCGCTGGGGCACTGGGTCTTGCCCTCCATGAGCCAGCGGGGGTCGAAGCCGGGGGCGGCCTCGGTGATCTTGCGGTCGAAGAGGTGATCCCGCTCCCCGGTGATCTGGAGGAAGCGGTCGTTGGACCAGATGACCTCCTCGGTCTCGGGGCGGAAGATGACCATGGGCAGGGGGGCGTTGACCATGGTGTCCTTGGCGGCCACGTCCATGTTGTAGGTGATATTTTCGATGTAGCCCAGAATTTCCTTGCGCCGGGCATCGCTGCGCCCACGGAAGAAGAGGAGGAGGGCCAGCAGGATGGCGGCCTCCACCAGGGAAAGGGCGTAGTGCCCCGCCAGGGCGGTGGCCAAGGCGAAGGCGGCCAGGCAGACGAAATAAAGCCGGAAGCTGGGCTCCAGCAGGTGGGAAAGGTTCTTTTTATGCAAGTCAGACGCCTCCTTGGAAGAGAAGGTGGGAAGGACATAGCAATAGATAATAGCATGATAGCACAAAGAAAGGAAAAAAACAAGAGCGGCCCAATGGGCCGCTCTTGCCGCTGCGCGTGTTTGATATGGTTTATTTGCCCTCCGGCTTTTCCTCGGTGAAGATCTCCTTGGCGCTGGCGGCCAGGCCGGCCAGACCTTGAATTTCGCTGGGGATGATGAGCTTGGTGGCCTTGCCGTCGGCGGCCTTCTGGAAGGCCTCCAGGGCCTTGAGCTTTACCACCTGGTCGGTGGGGGCGGCCTCGTTGAGGAGCTTGAGGGCCTGGGCGGTGGCCTGCTGGACCTGGAGGATGGCCTGGGCCTCGGCCTCGGCGGCCATGATGCGGGCTTCCTTCTCGCCCTCGGCCCGCTTGATGGCGGCCTCCTTGGCGGCCTCCGCCTTCAGGATGGCGGACTGCTTCTCGCCTTCGGCCACCAGAATTTGGCTCTGCTTGGTGCCCTCGGCCTGGAGGATGGACTCCCGGCGCTCCCGCTCCGCCTTCATCTGCTTCTCCATGGCGTCCTGGATCTCACGGGGCGGGATGATGTTCTTCAGCTCCACCCGGTTGACCTTGATGCCCCAGGGGTCGGTGGCCTCGTCCAGGAGGGAGCGCATTTTGGAGTTGATGATGTCGCGGCTGGTGAGGGTCTGGTCCAGCTCCAGCTCGCCGATGATGTTACGCAGGGTGGTGGCGGTGAGGTTCTCGATGGCGGACATGGGGTGCTCCACGCCGTAGGTGTAGAGCTTGGGGTCGGTGATGGCGAAGTAGAGCACCGTGTCGATCTGCATGGTGACGTTGTCCTTGGTGATGACGGGCTGGGGGGCGAAGTCCACCACCTGCTCCTTCAGGGAGACCACCTTCACGATGCGGTCGATGAAGGGGACTTTGAAGTGGGGACCCTGGTTCCAGATGGTGTGGAACCCGCCCAGACGGGTGATGACGTAGGCCCGGGACTGCTGGACGATCTTGAAGTTCAGGGCCAGCAGGAGCACCACCAGGACGGCCAGGATGGCCAGGATGATCTTGACGTAAAGCGGCATATTTGATTACTCCTTTCCAGTCTGGACGGGGGTGACGAAGAGCTTGACCCCCTCGATACGGTCGACGAGCACGGTAGTTCCCGCGGGGATGGGGCGGTCGGTGGCGGAGCGGGCCGTCCACTCGGCGCCGAAAATTTTCACCGCGCCGGCGGCGGTCAGGTTGTCGATGGCCTCGGTGACCACCGCCTCCTGGCCGATGACCCGGTCGGCGTTGGTGGGGACGGCCTTGGGGGCAACATACTTTTTGGACAGAGGCCGCAGAAGCACCAGGGCCACAGCGGAGACCAGGGAGAACAGGCCGATCTGCAGCCAGATGTTGGCGGTGAAGAAGGTGCTCAGGAGGGCCACAAGTGCTCCGATGGCGAACCACAGGGACACAAGGCCCACGGTGGCGGCCTCCACCACGGCGAAGAGGATGAGCAGGATGAGCCAGACGACGCTGGAGACCCAAGGCATGACCATCAGCTCCTTTCCTTGATATGACCAGGGGTACCCTTGGTATGATATTATTATACACCACCACGTCAATATTGTCAATAATTTAACGTTAAATATTTAACGAGATTGAGAGGGAAGGGGGAAGAGGGGAGGAAGAAAAAGGAGGGAGAGAAAGGGGAGGAAGGCGCGGGAAAAGGTTGCCAAAGGGGTCGAAAGCGGGTATAATAAAGCATACCGTAAATTAAACTGGGATTCTGTACGGAAACGGGGTGGAGACAGGTGGAGAAAATGACCTTTTCGGTGCCCACGCTCTTTGGCCTGGAGGGGGTCTGCGCCGAGGAGCTGCGGCGTATGGAGCTGGAAAATGTCCGCGCGGAAAACGGCCGGGTGCTCTTTGAGGGCGGCGCGGAGGAGATGATCCGGGCCAACCTGAACCTGCGCACCGGCGAGCGGGTGCTCCTCTGCCTGGGCTCCTTTGAGGCCCCGGATTTTGACGCCCTCTATGACGGGGTGCGGGCTCTGCCCTGGGAGGAGGTCATCCCCCGGGAGGGGGCCTTCCCCGTCCGGTGCCGGAGTTTGGGCTCCAGGCTCACCTCGGAGCAGCGCTGCGGCGCCGTCGTCCGGGCGGCGGTGGGCGACCGGCTGGGGGAGAAATATGGGCTGGAGCGGCTGCCGGAGAGCGGCGGCATCTATCAGATACGGCTGATGATCATGAAGGACGTGGCGGAGCTGTTTTTGGATACCACGGGGCCTTCCCTCCACAAGCGGGGCTACCGGGCCATGAGCGTCACCGCTCCCCTGCGGGAGACCCTGGCGGCGGGGATGGTGCTTTTGTCCCGGTACCGGGGGCGGGATCCCTTCCGGGATCCCTTCTGCGGCTCCGGCACGATCCCCATCGAGGCCGCCCTCATCGCAAGGAACCGGGCCCCGGGGCTGGAGCGCTCCTTCACCGCCCAGAAGTGGGCATGGGCCCCGGCGGGGCTGTGGATGGAGGAGGCTGACCGGGCCATGGATCTGGAATACCACGGCAGCTATGACATCTGGGGCGGGGACATCGACCCGGCGGCGGTGGAGCTGGCCAGGAGCAACGCCGAAAAGGCGGGGGTGGAGGACATCGTCCGCTTTGAAGCGGCGGACGCCACCCGCTTTGCCCCCATGGAGCCGGTGGGACGGGTGGTGACCAACCCACCCTACGGTGAGCGGCTCAGCGACAGGCCGGGGGCGGAGGAACTTTACGCCGCCTTCGGCAGGGCCTGGCGGAAGGTGCCGCCGGGGTGGAGCCTCTATCTCATGAGCTCCCATACCGAGTTTGAGCGCACGTTCGGAAAGACGGCGGACAAGAAACGAAAGCTCTATAACGGGATGCTGAAATGCGACCTGTTCCAATACCTGGGAAGGAGGGGAGAGGGAAGGTGAAAAAGCGGTTGACGGCCCTGGCCTTGGCGCTGGGCCTTATGCTGACCACGGCGGCGCCGGGGGCCCTCGCCCTCAACATCCACGGCTATCAGGAGGGCTTTGCCCAGGCCGAGGAGGAGGGCAAGTGGGGCTTCGCCGGGCCGGACGGCAGCGTGGTCATCCCCCTGCAGTACGACTCTGTGGTCTCCTTCTCCCTGGGGATGGCGGCGGTGAACCTGAACGGGCGGCTGGGGGTCATCCGCTCCGACGGGAAGTACCTGATCCAGCCGAAGTATGATACCCTGATGCCTGTGGGCTATGGGTTGTACATCGCCCAGGAGGGGGATGACTGGGGGGTGGTGAGCGTTCTGCCCTACCTGGATGACACCGGGAGGAAGACCAATGAGGTCTACCCCCTCATTTATGAAAATGTGGAGCTGGGCAAGAGCGGCGGGCTGGACGCCCTGACCTTTACCGCCAAGGGCGGCACCCGCACCATCGTGCCCCTGTTCCACATCCCCGGCACCCTCCAGCGTCTGGGGGTGGGGGGGAGCCAGTTCCCCCTGATCCGGGGGCGGCTGCCCTATTTTACCGATGTGGGGGGCCGGGACTGGTACTCCCTTTGGGTGGACATCGCCTACAATACCGGCATCATATCCGGCACGGGGAACAGCACCTTCGCGCCGGGGCGGGAGGTGACGGTGGCGGAGGCCCTTCAGATGGCGGCCAACATGGACAGCCGCTACAAGGGGGACACCTTCCACACCACCGCCCATGTGTCCACCCCCTGGTACACCGAGGCGGTGGACTACTGCCTGGCCAGCGGCATCATCGCGCCGGGGCAGTTTGACGGCTATGAGCGGCAGATCACCCGCCGGGAGCTGGCCCAGGTCTTTGCCGCCACCGGCCTGGCCCGCAGCCTGCCGGAGCGCAACGATATCCACCGGGTGACGGCGGCGGTGGGGGACGTGTCCGAGGGTGAGGAGGGCGCCCAGGCCATTTACGGCCTCTATGCCAAGGGCATCCTCACCGGGGTGGACGAGAACCTGTCCTTCCGGCCCGACGACCTGGTGACCCGGGCGGAGGCCGCCGCCCTGGCGGCCCGGCTGGCCCGGCCGGAGCAGCGGGTGGACCTGTTCTGATGCGGCACGTATTTATCATCAACCCCGCCGCCGGCCGCAACGGCAGGGTGAAGAAGCTGCGCGAGCGCATCAAGGCCGCCTTTCCCCAGGGGGACAGCCAGGTGGTCTACACCGCCGGGGCGGGGGACGCCCGCCGGCTGGCGGAGGAGGCCCTGGCCCAGGAGGGGCCGGTGCGGCTCTATGCCTGCGGCGGGGACGGCACTCTCAACGAGGTGGTGAATGCCGCCGCGGGTCATGACCATGCCGCCGTCACCAATGTGCCCATGGGCACGGGCAACGACTTCCTGCGCATTTTCGGCAGGGAGGAGCGGGTGCGGTTTTTGGACATCGCCGCTTTGAGGGATGGCCCCCAGGCGGCCTTTGACCTCATCGACTGCAACGGCCTTTTGGGTCTGGACGTGGCCTGCGCCGGGGTGGACGCCCGGGTGGCGGTGGGGGTACACCGCTTCAAGAACCTGCCCCTGGTGGGGAAGAAGCTGGCCTACATCCTCTCCCTGATCGTGGAGGTGTTCCGGGGCATCACGAAGCCCATGACGGTGGAGATGGGGCCCATCCGCCACAGCGGCCCCACCGCCCTGTGCTGCGTCTGCAACGGCCGGTTTTACGGCGGCGGGTTCTGTCCCGTGCCGGAGGCCATGCCCGACGACGGGGTGCTGGACATGATCCTGGTGGGGGACTTGAGCCTTTTGGAGCTTGCCCGGTATGTGGGAAAATACGCCAAAGGCCGCTACAAGGAGTGCCCGGAGGTGCTCCGGGCCTGGCACGGACAGGAGGCCAGGTTCTCCGCCCCGGAGGAGATGGCCCTGGTGGTGGACGGAGAGGTGCTGTGGGGCAAAGAGTTCACCCTGCGGCTGGCCGGGCGGAAGGTAAATTTCTTCTATCCGGCGGGGCTCTCCTGGTAGAGAGGCCGGGGGTTAGCACTCCTGGAGCCACTTTGTGAACGAAAATTGAATTTTTTAGAAATCAGCCCTCTTTTTTGAAAAAGGGGGTTGATTTTTTATGGCGGCAGAGGTATTATCTTACTTGCAGTTAGCACTCGATTCTGCAGAGTGCTAACACCTGGATCTGTTAGTTCAAAAAATATTATATAAGGAGGAACCAACAATGAAGCTGAAGCCTTTGGGAGACCGTGTCATCATCAAGATGGTGGAGGCCGAGGAGAAGACCAAGGCCGGTCTCATCCTCACCGGCAGCGCCAAGGAGAAGCCCGAGGTGGCCGAGGTGGTGGCCGTGGGCCCCGGCGGCCTGGTGGACGGCAAGGAGGTCAAGATGACCGTGAAGAAGGGCCAGAAGGTCATCACCAGCAAGTACTCCGGCACCGAGGTCAAGGTGGACGGAGTGGAGTACACCATCGTGCGCCAGGGGGATATCCTGGCCATCGTCGAATAATAGGAGGTAACGCATCATGTCTAAACTCATTGCTTACGGCGAGGAGGCCCGCAAGGCCCTCCAGCGCGGCGTGGACCAGCTGGCCGATACCGTGAAGATCACCATGGGCCCCAAGGGCCGCAACGTGGTGCTGGACAAGAAGTTCGGCTCCCCCCTCATCACCAACGACGGCGTGACCATCGCCAAGGAGATCGAGCTGGCCGACCCCATGGAGAACATGGGCGCCCAGCTGGTGAAGGAGGTCGCCACCAAGACCAACGATGTGGCCGGCGACGGCACCACCACCGCCACCCTGCTCACCCAGGCCATCGTCCGTGAGGGACTGAAGAACCTGGCCGCCGGCGCCAACCCCATGATCATGAAGAAGGGCATCAAGGCCGCCGCCGACGCCGCCATCGCCGAGATCAAGAAGAACTCCAAGAAGGTCAAGGGCACCGAGGACATCGCCCGGGTAGGCGCCATCTCCTCCGGGGACGAGACCATCGGCAAGCTCATCGCCGAGGCCATGGACAAGGTGGGTTCCGACGGCGTCATCACCGTGGAGGAGTCCAAGACCGCCGAGACCTACAGCGAGGTGGTGGAGGGCATGCAGTTCGACCGGGGCTATGTGACCCCCTACATGGCCACCGACATGGAGAAGATGGAGGCCGTTCTGGACGACGCCATCATCCTCATCACCGACAAGAAGATCTCCGCCATCCAGGATCTGCTGCCCCTGCTGGAGCAGGTGGTGCAGTCCGGCAAGAAGCTGCTCATCGTGGCCGAGGACGTGGAGGGCGAGGCCCTCAACACCCTCATTGTCAACCGGCTGCGGGGCACCCTGAACGTCTGCTGTGTGAAGGCCCCCGGCTACGGCGACCGCCGCAAGGAGATGCTGCAGGATATCGCCATCCTCACCGGCGGCACTGTGGTCAGCGAAGAGGTGGGCCTGGAGCTGAAGGACGCCACCATGGCCCAGCTGGGCCGGGCCAAGCAGGTGAAGGTGACCAAGGAGAACACCATCATCGTGGGCGGCGCCGGCAAGAGCGCCGACATCAAGGCCCGTGTGGCCCAGATCCGCAGCCAGATCGACGTGACCACCTCCGACTACGACAAGGAGAAGCTGCAGGAGCGGCTGGCCAAGCTGGCCGGCGGCGTGGCTGTTGTCCGTGTGGGCGCCGCCACCGAGACCGAGATGAAGGAGAAGAAGCTGCGCATCGAGGACGCCCTCAACGCCACCCGGGCCGCGGTGGAGGAGGGCATCGTGGCCGGCGGCGGCACTGCCTACGTCAACGCCATCCCCGCTGTGGAGAAGCTCCTCAAGACCGCCGAGGGCGACGAGAAGACCGGTGTGCAGATCGTGGCCGCCGCCCTGGCCGAGCCCATCCGCCAGATCGCCGTCAATGCCGGTGTGGACGGCAGCGTGGTGCTGGAGAAGGTGAAGGACGGCAAGGTGGGCTACGGCTACGACGCCTACAGCGAGAACTTCTGCGACATGATGAAGGCCGGCATCGTGGATCCCACCAAGGTGACCCGCTCCGCCCTGGAGAATGCCGCTTCCATCGCCAGCGTGCTGCTGACCACCGAGGCCCTGGTGGCGGATAAGCCGGAGCCGCCCGCTCCCATGCCCGCCGCGCCGGATATGGGCGGGATGTACTGAGTTGTCGCAAACAGACAAATGAAAAGCCCCCTGCCGAAATTGTCGGCGGGGGGCTTTCCTTCTGCGGGCTTCCGAGCCAGTCCGGACGGGTCTAGGGCACCTGCCCATTGTAGGGGCGCACAATGTGCGCCCGGGGTTTTTCCCACCCTCGGGGTGGGGACTTCCTGGGAGACCATTCTTTTGGGGAAGAATGGCCTCCCAGACCCTCCAAGAAAACCCCAGAGGGGGGGATTTCGATTCCCCCCCTCTGGACTTCCCCCTTAAAACGACCAAAGGGCAGGGCCTGCGGGCCCTACCCTTTGGAAACCCACCCGGGGCTGTTCTAAAGGAGAAAGTAAGCCCCGGCGCTCCACTTCGTAGGAGCGCCGGGGCGGGTGCGGCCACCCCGCCACGAAGTGCGGGGTGGCCGCTCATTTTCTGAAATAGAAGGGCTTGAGGGTGTTTCCAAAGAGGGGGAACTGCGGTTCCCTCTCTTTGGTCGTTTGGGAAGAGGGGTCAAGGGGAGAGGGCGAATCGAAACGCCCTCTCCCCTTGTGCTTTTCT
>CANEAY010000023.1 GCA_947425785.1 uncultured Pseudoflavonifractor sp.
AGAACGCTCCGGGCCAGAGAGTTCATCACGTCCCCACTGGGGGCCTTCAGGATCACATCCCGAACAAAATTGTTGGGCAGGGTGCGGTAATAGCCCAACAGCTTTCGAAACTCCTCCAGCTCCCCCGCCGTGGGAAGATGCCCCAGAAGAAGGAGATAAGCGGTCTCCTCAAAGCCGAACCGCTTTTCCCGCAGGGCTCCTGTCACCAACTCCTCCACGTCGATGCCCCGGAAGTAGAGCTTCCCCTCGCAGGGCACCTCGGTGCCGTCAGGGAGCTTATCCTTGGCGTGGATATCAGAGATCTCGGTAAGACCTGCCAGAACTCCCTTGCCGTTCAAGTCCCGAAGGCCCCGTTTCACATCGTATTTGGCATAGTCTCCCTCATTGATGCGGCTGTGCTTTTTGGCATCCGAGGCCATGGAGCGCACCTCGGGCAGCATATCACTGTAATTTGGATTTGTCGCCATTTTTACCTCCTGTGTCTGCATGCTTATATCTTCCTTCGTTTTTTAGTTTAGCATGGAAATGTTTCTATTTTATGAATCGTCCACCGATGTTTTTCTTCTTTTCCTGTCCACCTGCGGTAAATTGCCGGGCGGCCCGGCGTAAAACGCTTGACAAATGCCATCCCACGCCGTAAAATAAGAAAAACGCGATGACGGGAAGAAAGCCTCTGGAACCCCTTCAGAGAGCCGGCGGATGGTGCAAGCCGGCGGGCGTGTCCTTTGGCATATACTGATCCCCGAGCTGTCCGGCCCAAACCTTTGGGAAGTAGGTCGGAACGTGTGGCCCCGTTACCGGCCGCGGCCTTGTTGGAGGCCATGAGGGCTGTCTGGGACAACCGGCAGCCGAATCAGGGTGGTACCGCGTAACTTACGCCCCTGACCAGAGATGGTCGGGGGCGTTTTTGTATCCCCCGGCAAAAAGGAGGAACCAGGCAATGAAGCAAGGTTTTGAAAAGTACATCCCCTTTGTCCCCCTGAAGCGGGAAAAGCGCAGCTGGCCGGACAGGGAACTGAAAAAGGCCCCCATCTGGTGCTCCGTAGACCTGCGGGACGGGAATCAGGCCCTCATCGACCCCATGAACGTGGAGGAAAAGCTGGAGCTGTTCCACACCCTGGTGGATATCGGCGTGAAGGAGATCGAGGTGGGCTTCCCCTCCGCCTCCGAGGTGGAATTTGAATTCCTGCGCACCCTCATTGACGACGGCCATGTCCCTGACGATGTGACCCTTCAGGTGCTGGTACAGGCCAGGCCCCACCTTATCACCCGCACCTTTGAAGCCATCCAGGGTGCCAAGCACGTCATCTTCCACTTCTACAACTCCACCTCTACCCTCCAGCGGAAGGTGGTCTTCCACACCGACGTGGCCGGAGTGAAGAAGATCGCCGTGGATGCCGCAGAGCTTATCTACGAGATGGCCCAGCCTGTTATCGCCTCGGGCACAGACCTGCGCTATGAGTACTCCCCCGAGTCCTTTATGGGCACCGAGATGGACGCCGCCGCCGAGATCTGCGCCGCCGTGCTGGATGCCCTCCACGCCGACGCCGACCACCGGGTCATCCTCAACCTGCCCACCACAGTGGAAAATTGTATGCCCAACTACTTCGCCGACGAGATCGAATATTTTATCGAGACCCTCCCCGGCCGGGAGCGGGCCATCATCTCCCTCCACCCCCACAACGACCGGGGCGAGGGCGTGGCCACCGCCGAGCTGGGCCTTCTGGCCGGCGCCGATCGGGTGGAGGCCACCCTTTTCGGAAACGGTGAGCGCACCGGCAACGTGGACATGGTGACCCTGGCGCTGAACCTCTTCACCCAGGGAGTCGACCCGGAGCTGGACTTCTCTCATATCAACGCCATTCGCGACGTGTACGAGCGGTGCACCAAGATGAAGGTGGGCCCCCGGCAGCCCTATGCGGGTGAGCTGGTCTTCACCGCCTTCTCCGGCTCCCACCAGGACGCCATCAACAAGGGCACCCAGTATATGCGCCAGAGCGGCACGGCGTACTGGGAGATCCCCTACCTGCCCATTGATCCTGCCGACGTGGGCCGGGAATATGAGCCCATCGTCCGCATCAACAGCCAGTCCGGCAAGGGCGGCGCCGCCTTCATCATGCAGCAGAACTTCGGCTACGACCTTCCAAAGGCCATGCACCCGGAATTTGGCCATATCGTCCAGGCGGAGACGGAGCGGGTGGGCACCGAGCTCCAGCCCCAGCGTATCCTGGAGCTGTTCCAGCAAAACTACATCGACGCCACCGCCCCCTATCAGCTCATCAAGCACTCCTTCCAGGAGACCACCGACGCCTCCGACAAGTCCCACGTCCGCTTTACCGGCACTCTGCGCCACACCGACACGGTCTTTGAGGTCTCCGGGGAGGGCAACGGCCCCATTGACGCCTTCTTCAACGCTATCCACGGCCAGAAGATGGATCGTTTTGCCTTCGTGGACTATAAGGAACACGCCGTTTCCGACGGCTCCGACTCCATGGCGGTGGCCTACATCCACCTCCGGGACAAGGACGGCAAAGACGTATTCGGCGTGGGGTTGGATCACAACATTAATCTGGCTCCCCTTCGGGGCATCCTCTCCGCCATCAACCGGGCCTGGCTGGCCCGGCACCACTCCTCTTGACCGGGGCGAAAGGGCCAATATGCCGAAGTTGATACAGCAGCAGCTTAAGGACGGAATAGAGTCCTTTTATCCCCGGTACAAATACGTGGTAGAGACCGCAGAGTATGCGGGTGAAAAAGAGTTGAGCATAAACTGCACCCAGCTTGGGAGGCATATCGATCCTAAATATGCCAGTGCGAAGGAAAAGAAGCGTGTGCTGTCTGAATGGTGCGAATTTTTGACAGGAAACACAGACGCCTTTACCTCGCTATCCTTTGGAACAAGGGTGCCCCAGGAGTTGTTCAATGCGGTCTGCCACCAAAGGAATTTGAAGAGCCTCTATATAAAATGGGGTGTATATCCTGACATTTCCGCCATTGCGAATCTGCAAAAGCTGGAGTATCTTCATCTTGGCTCCGGGGCCGGAGTACTCTGCATTGAACCTCTGACAGAGTTAAAGGAGCTTGTGGCGCTCTCTGTAGAAAATTTCCAGAGGATCAGGGATTATAGTTCTCTTACTGCGCTTCAGGCTCTGGAACTGCTCTCTATAGAGGGAGACGGCCTATCCCCCCGGTATATCCATATCGACTCTTTGGATTTTCTTCGCGGCATGAAGCAGCTGCGGGCCTTCTCACTAATGACAGCACGAGTTGCCAGCAAAGACTATACACCCCTATTGGAGTTGGAAAACATTGAGGCCCTTTGGCTCTCCCCCTGCAAAGATGTAAAGGCCATCTATGATAGGTTGCTGCGCCTTCCCAAGTTGAAATATGGTTCCCTTGTCGAGCATCCCCAACAATATTTTTAAAATAAGATACGAACGAGCAGATAGATCATAAATATGTCTGCTCCTTCAACTTCCATCACCCCAGATCACAAAAGCCCAGTTCAGTGTATAACTGAACTGGGCTTTTGACCTCTCTCTTTTGTTTTCCGTCATCCCTGAGCAATACTGCGGGTGGCGTAAGCGTTCAGGTCGCTTCCCGCGGTATGTCCCGCCAAATACTCGTAGTAGCCCTGGCTGCCGATCATGGCTCCATTGTCCCCACACAGCTTCAAGGGCGGCAGAAAGAGCTTGTCACCGCTGGCTCTGCAAGCCTTTTCCAGGTCGGCCCGGATGCGGGAATTGGCCCCTACGCCGCCGGCCACGGCCACTTTGCCGTAGCCCCTCTGCTTGGATGCCTCCATGATGCGCGGCACCAGGATATCGCTGACTGCGGCCTGGAAGGAGGCTGCCAGGCCGGGGCCGTCCAGCTCCTCCCCCTTCTGCTGTGCGTTATGGAGCAGATTCAGCACCGCCGTTTTCAGCCCGGAGAAGGACATATCCAGGGGGTGGCCCTCCACATGGGAGCGGGGCAGAACGTACTTTTTGTCGTCGCCCCCCTGGGCCAGAGCGTCCATAGGCCCGCCGCCGGGGTAGCCGATGCCCAGCACCCGGGCCGCCTTGTCAAAGCACTCCCCCGCCGCGTCGTCCCGTGTCGCCCCCAGCACCTCCATGTCGGTGTAGTCCCGCACGTCGGCAATGAGGGTATTCCCCCCGGAGACGCAGAGACACACAAAGGGCGGCTCCAGGTCGGGATGGGCGATGTAGTTGGCGGCGATATGGCCCCGGATGTGGTGCACAGGGACAAGAGGCACCCCCAGGGCCAGGGCCACCGACTTGGCAAAGTTCACGCCCACCAGCACCGCCCCAATGAGTCCGGGGGCGTAGCTCACCGCCACCGCGTCAATATCCCCCCTGGTCAGCCCCGCCTCGCTAAGGGCCCGGTCTGCCAGTCCGGCAATGGCCTCCACGTGCTTCCGGGAGGCGATCTCCGGCACCACACCGCCGTAGAGGGTGTGCATATCCACCTGGGAAGCAATGGCGTCGGAGAGAACGGTGCGGCCGTCGGCCACCACCGCCACCGCAGTCTCGTCACAGGTGGATTCAAAGGCCAGGATGTTCAACTTATCTCCCCTCCCCCGTCCAGGGAATGTTCACATGCTTTTCATAGAAGTCCTTATCAGGAAAGGCCTCCCGGTAGAGCTTCCGGGTGGTCTCCATCAGTTCCTCGTCGGAGATGTCCGGGCCATAGGCCAGCACGATGAAAGGCACGCCATAAACGCGGGTGCGGAAGCCCATCTGCCGCAGGCCCGCCCGGGCGTAAAAGCCCAACCGGCGGCGGCGAAGGGCGTCCACCGCCTCATCCCCGGTCTCGGGGATCTCCACCTCGCCGAACACGCCGCCCCCGTCCTTGCAGAACCGCTCCAGCATATCCCGGAGAAGCTCGGAGCCGGTGCCCTGGTTGCGGATCTCCGGCATGACGGCGAAGTAGTCCAGCATCACGTACCGCTCTCCCTCCGCCTTCCAGTAGAGGGCGTAGGCCAGCAGCTCTCCGCCCTGGAAGAGCCCGTAGGACTCATACTCTCCACGTCCCGTCATATCCAGCAGGGTGGAAAGGGGCTTGAGCTCAGCGGCGGGGAAATCCCGCTTCATATGTGTTTCGTAGAGGGCTTTCAGCTCCTCCACGGTCAAAATTCGAAATTCCCGTTCACTCATCTTGCTGCTCCTCTTCCTTCTGAAACTCCAGGGTCATAATGATGGCGTCCTCCCTGGGGTTCTCATAGTAATTCTTTCTCCGCCCCACCTGTACGAAGCCGTGCTTCATGTAGAGCTGGATAGCAGGCTCGTTGGAGGGCCGCACCTCCAGGGTGAGGAAGGCCAGGTGCTCCCGGCCGAAACGGACGAACACGTCTACCAGGTCGTCGGCAATGCCGTTGCCCCGGTAGTCCTCCCGGACGGCCACATTGTCGATATAGCCCTCATCGATCACCGCGTGGAGCCCGGCGTAGCCCAACACCGCCCCATCGGGCCGCTGGGCCACGATAAAGGAGCAGAGGGGATTGTAGAGCTCCTCCTCCAGGGATGCCTCCGACCAGGGATCGGAGAAGCACTCCCGCTCGATCTGGGCGATCTCGGCAATATGGCTTTTATCCATAGGCACCAGCTTGTAGTTTTTCATCCCTTTGCCTCCCCCCAGCTTTTTCCGATGGCGGCGTCCGCCCGCAGGGGCACAGCGTAGCTGACCGCCCCCTCCATCTCCCGGCTCAAGAGGGCTTTGACGGCCTCCGCCTCCCCTTCCGGGCACTCCACGATAAGCTCATCGTGAACTTGAAGGATGAGCCTGGCTTTGAGCCCTTCGGCCTTAATGGCGTTGGAGACCCGTATCATGGCCAGCTTGATCACGTCGGCGGCGGTGCCCTGGATGGGCATATTGAGAGCCACCCGCTCCCCAAAGGAGCGCAGGTTATAGTTGGAGGATTTCAGCTCCGGCAGCCAGCGCCGGCGGCCCATGAGGGTGGAGACGTATCCCTTCTCCTTAGCTCTCTCCACTACCTGCGTCTGGTATTTCGCCACCCCGGCGAAGGTCTCCAGATACCGCTCCATATACTCCTTGGCCTCATAGACCGGCACATGGATATCCTCGGACAGAGAAAAGGCGGAGATGCCGTAGACGATACCGAAGTTCACCGCCTTGGCCCTTCTGCGCATCTCATGGGTCACATCTTTTGTGTCCACCCCAAAGACCTGGGCGGCGGTGGCGGTGTGGATGTCCTCCCCGCTCAGGAACGCCTCCTGCATGACCTTGTCATCGGCAATGTGGGAGAGAAGCCGCAATTCGATCTGGGAATAGTCCGCATCCACCAGCACATTTCCCGGCCCCGCCACGAACATATACCGCAGTTTGGCTCCCAGGTCTGTGCGCACAGGGATGTTCTGCAGGTTGGGCTCCGTGGAGGAGAGCCGCCCGGTGGCGGTGACGGTATTCTGGAAGGAGGTGCGGATACGCCCGTCCTCCTCAATGACCTTGTCCAGCCCGTCCACATAGGTGGACTTCAGCTTGGAATACTGCCGGTACTCCAGGATCAGGTCGATGATGTCGTGCTGGCCCCGGAGCTTTTCCAGCACCTCGGCGTTGGTGGAGTACCCCGTCTTGGTCTTCTTCACCGGGGGCAGGCCCAGCCTGTCAAAAAGGATATGTCCCAGCTGCTGGGTGGAGTTGATGTTGAACTCCTCCCCCGCCAGCTGGTAGATGGCGGCCTCGTCGGCCTTGAGCCGCTCCTCCAGCATCACGCCGAACTGGGCCAGGGCCTTCCGATCCACCAGCACCCCGGCGCGCTCCATCTCCGCCAGCACCGGGCACAGGGGCAGTTCCAGCTCGTAGTAGACCCTGTCCAGTTCCAGTTCGGTCAGCCGCGGCTTCAGCTCCTTGTAGAGCATATCCACCAGGGCGGTGTGGCTCATAAGGGCACCCAGAGCCGCTGTGTGCGCTTCCGGGTCTGCCATGGGGCCAAAGACCTCTTCGTCCAGATAGGCTTTGGCCTTGGGGGCCTCAAAGTGGAAGTAGGTCATGGCCAGCTTTTCCAGGTCATAGCTGCCGTCAGTGGGGGCCAGCAGATAGGCGGCCAAAGCCGTGTCGAAGAGAAACCCCTCGGTGGACAATCCCTCCGCCAGGAGGGCATTCATCAAGTCCTTGATGTTGTGGGAGACCTTCTTGATGTCCGGGGCAAAGAGCCCCCGGAGAAAGTCATTATAGCAATCCAGCTTGTCGGTGAAGAACAGGGCGGCCTTTCTATGGTCAGTCTCTCCCCACTCCACACAGACTCCGTTCAGGTCGGGCAGGGCCAGCAGGGACACATATTCCCGCCCCCGCCAGAGGGCCAAAAGCTCCTCCATCCGGGTCTTTTCCGTGACCTCTTCACTTTCGCAGGTCATCTCCACCCCGCCGCTTGCCGCCGGGGTATCCCCCTGAGGGCCTTTCAGCCCCAGCCGGTCGATAAGCTTGGCAAACTCCAGCCGGAGGAGCAGCTCGTAGAGCTCTCCCTCCTTCACCGGCTTCCGGGCGGCGTCCTCGGGCTTAAAGTCGATGGGGGCGTCGGTGTGGATGGTGGCCAGGCCGTAGCTCATCCGGGCGTCCGCCTCTCCCTCGGAGAGCTTCTTCACCACCCCCGGCTTTGCGGGGGTGTTTGGTGCCTGACAGATGTCCGGCATATGGTCGTAGAGGTGGTCGATGGAGCCATAGAGCTGGATGAGCCCCATGGCGGTCTTCTCCCCCACCCCCTTCACGCCGGGGATGTTATCGCTGCTGTCACCCATGAGGGCTTTCAGATCGATGATGTGGATGGGGTCGAAGCCATACTCCTCCCGGAAGGCCGCCGGGGTCATGTCCCTTGTGGTGGTCTGGCCCATGCGGGAGGTGACCAGTTTCACGGTCACATGGTCGGTGATGAGCTGGAGGGAGTCCTTGTCTCCCGTCACCACCACCGTCTCCCAGCCCGCCGCCTCGTCGATGCGGGAGATGGTGCCGATGAGATCGTCGGCCTCCCAGCCGGAGAGCTCATACCGGGGGATATCCATGGCGTCCAGCACCTCCCGGATGATGGGCAGCTGGGCCGCCAGGTCCTCCGGCATGGGCTTGCGCTGGGCCTTGTAGCCCTCATAGGCCAGGTGACGGAAGGTGGGCGCTTTCAGGTCAAAGGTACAGCAAAGGGCCTCCGGCTTCTCCTCTTCCACCAGCTTGAGCAGGATATTCAGAAACCCGAACACAGCGTTGGTAGGGGTGCCGTCCCGGGTGGACAGGGGCCGCACCCCGTAAAACGCCCGGTTCAGGATGGAGTTGCCGTCAATGACCATGAGCTTCATAAAAAGCCCTCCTTGGAAGGGACATAAAATTTCAAATTATAGTATACCATTTTTCCCCAGAGAGGGCAAGAAAAACCGCCCCGTTTCCGGGGCGGCCTTTCTTGTATATTTTTCTTATTCCGCCGGGGTCAGCTGTACGCCATCCCACTGATAGTCGAAGACCTGGCCTTCCTCGTCCACTATGCTCACGGCCTCGGAGTTCTCGCTGGACGTCACCTCATAGACGCCGGTCTTGAGGGTGCCATCGCTGTCGGTAACCACATTGTAGGTCGCCTTTTCATCCTTCATCCCCGGCCGGGTGGTAATGGAAATGGCCTTTCCATCCTCCCCACAGGGGACGGTGAGCGTGGCCTCTCCGTCGGCGTCCACCCGCACGGTAAAGTCCTCCCCCTCATAGAGGTACTCCCCACCGTCGGCAATGGCGTCGGTGACGTCGATCTCCTCCTCGTCCAGGAGCAGGAAGGTGCGGCCCTCCCGCTCCTCCACCGCCATGGTGGGGATATTCATGCCAGAGAGCATCCCCTCATCGGTCTTCACAGTCACAAAGACGGTGGCAAAAAATTCCTTCACCGCCGGCAGCTCCGCCGCCGCGGCAGACACGCACAGGGCCGCCGCCATGGCGGCGGCCACCAGAGCCACCCGGGCAGGGCGGCTCTGGGTCTTCTTGCTGCTATTTTCGGTCATCAAAATCATCTCCTCGATTTTCTCCGTGTCCAGAGCCAGCGTGTCGCAGGCCTCACGGTACGATCTGGGGTCGAACATGACATTCACCCTCCTCTTCTTCGGTCAGCGTATATTTCAGCTTCTCCCGGCCCCGCTGGAGCCGGGTCTGGATGGTGGACGGATTGGCGCCCAGGATCTGGGCGGCCTCCTTGATGGAACAGCCCTCGTAGTAATAGAGATAGATGGGCAGCCGGTATTTGGCCTCCAGGGCCATCACCGCCTCCAGAACGCCGCCCTCCTCCCCCTCCGGGGCCGGGCCGTCCCAGTCCTCCAGGGGAACCGTCCGCTTCCGCCAGGCGGAGCGGAGCACCTTCCGGCTCTCATTCACCGCCACCCGGAGCAGCCAGTGCTTCAAGTGCTCCCCGCTCTCAAAGGGTGTGGCGTTCTGATAGAGCCGCAGCAGGACGGTCTGGGTCACATCCTCCGCCTCGGAGCGGTCTTTCACCGCGTGGCAGGCTACCCGGTAGACTGTGTTTCCATAGTCGCGAACAGCCTGTTCAAATGCTTCGCCGGTCATGTTTGGCCCCCTCTCACAGGTCTTGGAAAGCGCTTTCATTGAGAATACCCCTCAAGGGTGCAAAAAATCTCAATGAGAAGAAAAATTTTTCAAAAAAACGGAGGACTGCCCACAGACAGTCCTCCGCGGATATATCCCCTCAAGTCCCGTCCTGCTTGCGCCCCAGTGGGATATAGACCATCAGGATCATGGTGAGGAAACAGGTCATGCCGCCTATCACATTGGAGATCGGCTCCGCCAGGAACACCCCATCCACCCCAAAGCCCCATCTGGGCAGGAGCACCGTCAAGGGCGCCACGATCACCGCCTTACGGAACAGAGAGAAAAACACGGCGGTCTTGGAGCGGTTCAACGCCACTGTGATGGCCTGGGTGGTCTGCTGAAAGGCCTGACAGAAGAAGGCGGCAAAGTAGATGCGGAAGGCCGGAACACCCACCGCCAAAAGCTCCGGCTCGCTGTTGAACATATGGATGAAGACGTGGGGGACTGCCATCACTAGCGCCCAGGCCAGCGCGGTATAGCCGATGCCCGCGATCTCGGTAAAGCGGATGCCCTCCCGCACCCGACTGTACCGCTTGGCGCCGTAGTTGTAGCCGATGACCGGCTGGGCGCCGTTGGTGATGCCCACCAGGGGGGCGGTCACCACCTCCCGCACCGAGTTGATGACCGTCATCACACTGACATAGATATCGCCGCCCACGGTCTGCAGCGTGGCGTTGCACAGGGCTTGTACCAGAGAGTTGGTCATAGCCATGACGAAGCTGGAGAAGCCCAGGGCCAAAATTTGCCGCACCCGGCTCCATTGAAGGCCCAGAGTGGAGCGCCGCAGCCGCAGCAGGGCCTTGGGGCCGGTAAGGAACCCCAGCACCCACACCGCAGAACATCCTTGGGAAATAACAGTGGCGATGGCCGCCCCACGGACGCCCATTTGGAACAGGAAGATAAAGATGGGGTCTAACAGCAGGTTCATCACCGCCCCCAGGGTCACCGTCATCATGCCGATGCGGCCGAAGCCCTGGGCGTTGATGAAGGGGTTCATCCCCAGACCGATCATCACGAAGATGGTGCCGCAGGCGTAGATGGTCAGGTATGCGTCGGCGTAGGGAAAGGTGTCGTCGCTGGCGCCGAAAAGATAAAGGATGGGCCTCTTGAAGAGAAGCACCAGTATGGTCAGCACAGTCCCAAAGAAGAGAAGGAGCGTAAAGGAATTTCCCATTACCTTTTCCGCCTCTTCCTTCTCCCCTCTCCCCCGGTGGATGGAACACAGGGGGCCGCCGCCCATGCCGCAGAGGTTGGCAAAGCCGATGAGGATGGAGATGAGGGGCAGGCACAGCCCCAGCCCGGTGATGGACAGCCGGCCAACGCCCTCCAGACGGCCCAGGTACACCCGATCCACCACATTGTACAGGATATTTATGAGCTGGGCCGCCGTCATGGGCAGGGCCATAGAGAAGATATTTTGAGACATCTTTCCCTGGGAAAAGTCGTTTTGAGCCATGGTCGCACCTCATTTTTCTCTATCAGATAAAACATAAAAAAGAGACGATTTTTCATAAATCGTCTCTTTTTCAGCGGTTTTCAGACCGGCTCAGGCCAGGGCCTTCTTGGCCAGCTCGGTGAGCTGGGTAAAGGCGGCCTTGTCGTTGACGGCCATCTCGGCCAGCATCTTGCGGTTGATGGTAATGCCGGACTTCTTCAGGCCGTTGACGAAGGTGGAGTAGTTCATCCCGTTCATCTTGCAGCCCGCGGAGATGCGGGTGATCCACAGGGAGCGGAAGTCGCGCTTCTTCAGCCGGCGGCCGATGTAAGCATACTTCAGGGACTTCATCACCTGCTCGTTGGCCATCTTGAAGTGCTTGCTCTTGGCGCCCCAGTAGCCCTTGGCCAGCTTGAGAACTTTATTTCTGCGCTTGCGCGTCATCATCGCGCCTTTAACTCTTGCCATTTTAGAAACCTCCTAAATCTCAGTAACAGTCAAAATTATTTGTAAGGGATCATGCGCTTGATGGTGGCCGCGTTGGTCACATCAGCGTAAGCGCCCTTGCGGAGGCCTCTCTTCCGCTTGGTGTCCTTGCCGTGCCCGTTGAGCAGGTGGGACTTAAAGGCGTGGGCCCGCTTGACCTTGCCGGTCTTGGTCAGGTTGAATCTTTTCTTCGCCCCGGTATGGGTCTTCAGTTTCGGCATAGTGATTTCTCCTTTATCGTAAATGTCGGCTTACTTACTTTTTCGTCTCCTTGGCGGTCTTAGCGCTCAGGAAGATGGACATATGGCGGCCGTCCAGCTTAGGCTCCTTGTCCATGGTGGCCACCTCGGCACACTGCTCGGCGAACTTCAGCAGCAGCTCCTTGCCGATCTCGGTGTGGGCCATCTCACGGCCCCGGAAGCGGACTGTCACCTTCACCCGGTCGCCCTCGGCCAGGAATTTCTGGGCGTTGCGGAGCTTGACATTGAAGTCGTTGACGTCGATGCTGGGGGACATCCGCACCTCTTTGACCTCCACCACCCGCTGGTTCTTCTTGGCCTCTTTCTCCCGCTTGGTCTGCTCGAACTTGAACTTTCCGTAGTCCATGAGCTTGCACACGGGGGGCACGGCGTTGGGAGAGATCTTCACCAGATCCAGATTGGCCTCCTCCGCCTTCTCCATGGCTTCCTTGGCGGACATGATGCCCAGCTGTTCGCCCTCAGCGGAGACCAGACGCACTTCCTTGTCCCGGATCTCCTCGTTGATCTGATGACCTTGCTTGCTGCTGATAGGAACGCACCTCCTTCAGATTCCCTCTGAAACACACGAGCACAAAAAACGCGGAACCTTACGGCTCCGCGCAACAGGACACAACAACGCCGGAAATCCGGCGGATGCTTTCCATGTTGACCCCTTCGCCTGTGGCGGGAGGTGAGGACGAAACCGTTCCTTCTTTATTGTGCTTTGATAGTATAACAGTCTCCCCCGCCCTTGTCAAGCATTATTTTCCTTGTCTTTCCCTATGATCTTCAAACAGGATACCCTCATTTATATCGATGCTCCTCACCCCAGACGCACAGCTGGTCCAACACCGTCATCAGGGACGCGCCGCGCTCTGTCAGAGAGTATTCCACCTTGGGCGGGATCTCCGGGTAAACCTTTCTCGCCACAAGGCCATCGGCCTCCAGTTCCTTTAGATTCTGGCTCAGGGTCTTGTCAGATACTTTTTTCAGATACCGCCGAAGCTGGTTGAACCGTACCGGCTGAAACTCCATCAGGCAATAGAGGATCACAGGCTTATACCGCCCGGCGATCAGGGAGAGGGTATAGCTGAAGCCGGTATCCTCAAAGTTTGCCCGCTCAATAAATGGTGCGATCATAACTTTCCTTCAAGAAAGTACCTGATATAAAAGTGGGTACTTGATAATTATGCTTTTCTTCATTATAATGCCAACATGGATGATTTGTCCAGATATTTTTTAGGAGGTTATTCTATGAAAAAGTCCATTGGCGTCGGCCCCCATGTGTTCCCCATGCCCGTTTTGATGATCTCCACCTATAATGAAGACGGCAGTGTGGATGTAATGAACATGGCCTGGGGCGGCGTATGCGGCGAGGATATGGTCGCGCTGAACCTGGAGGCCGACCATAAAACAGTGGCAAATTTGAAGGCCCGCAAAGCGTTTACTCTCTCCATTGCCGATATCCCCCACATGGCCGAGTCCGATTTCTTCGGCATCGCCAGTGCCAACAAGATGAAGGATAAGTTTGCCCGCACCGGAATGACCTCCATCAAAAGTGAAAAAGTGGATGCTCCCATCGTTGTCGAGTACCCGCTGACCATGGAGTGCCAGGTAGTGGAATTTCAGGATCAGCCCTACGGCCTGCGGGTGTTGGGCAAGATCGTGGACACTTTGGTCGACGAGGCTGTTCTGGACGAAAAGGGCAAGGTGGACGCCGGCAAGCTGAACGCCTTTCTCTTTGACCAGTTCCGCCACGGTTACTATGCCGTAGGCGGGAAGGTCGGTACCGCCTGGAACGCAGGAGCCGGACTGATGAAGGGCTGATCGTCTCATACAGTTAATAGCGGTGAAAAATCGGCGGTGAGAGCTATTCTCACCGCCGATTTCATCTGTCATTCGGTTTTTACTGGATGCCGGTGACCTCATAGCCGGCGTCGGCAATGGCCTTCTTGATGGCCTCGTCGGTCACGTCGCCGGTGACAAGGGCGGTCTTGGTGTCCAGATCCACCGTGGCGGTGACGCCGGGCAGGGCGTTGAGGGCATTGGTGGCGTGCTTGACGCAGTTCTGGCACATCATGCCCTCGATGGTTACGGTCTTTGTCATTGCTGTTTCCTCCTTTTGAATCGTGGGGGCTTCAGCGGCGGGAGCCTCTGAAGCGGCAGGGGCGGAACTTTCTATCCTCTCCCCGGCGTGCCGGGGTTTGAACAGCTTGAGACGCAGGGCGTTGGACACCACACAGACCGAGCTCATGCTCATGGCGGCCGCCGCCAGCATGGGGTTGAGCTGGGGCCCGCCGAAGATCACCAGCACACCGGCGGCCACCGGGATGCAGATGGCGTTATAGAAGAAGGCCCAGAAAAGGTTCTGCTTGATGTTGCGGATGGTGGCGCAGCTCAGCTCCACCGCCGTCACCGCGTCCATCAGATCGCTCTTCATCAGCACCACGTCGGCGGACTCGATGGCCACGTCGGTGCCCGCGCCGATGGCCAGACCCACATCGGAGCGTGCCAGGGCGGGGGCGTCGTTGATGCCGTCGCCGATCATGGCCACCTTCTTCCCCTCCCCCTGGAGCTTGGAGATCACCTTCTCCTTATCCTGAGGAAGCACTTCCGCCACAACGTCCGTCAAGTCTAAGTCCTTCGCAATAGCCTGGGCGGTGCGGCGGTTGTCGCCGGTGAGCATGACCACGTCCAGCCCCAGCTCCCGCAGGGCGCTGATGGCGGCCTTGGAGCTGGGCTTCACCGTATCGGCCACCGCCGCCAGGCCCACCAGCTTACCCTCCCGGGCAAAGTAGAGAGGAGTCTTCCCCTCCCCCGCCATGGTCTCGGGAAGGCCCTGGGCGGCGGTCAGGTCAATGTGGTTCTCCTCCATCATGGCTTGGTTGCCCGCCAGATAGGCAGCCCCCTGGATATGGGCAGAGACCCCCCGGCCATGGACAGCCTGGAAGTTCTCGGCGGCCGCCAGGGGCACGTTCCTGCGCTCCGCCTCGGCCACCACGGCCTGGCCCAGGGGATGCTCCGAGGGCTTTTCCAGAGAGGCGGCGATGGAAAGAAGCTCCGCCTCCTCCATGCCGTTCAGGGCTTTCAGGTCGGTGACCACGGGTCTTCCCTGGGTGATGGTGCCCGTCTTGTCCAGCACCACAGTCTGCACGGAGCGAAGGCTCTCCAACGCCTCGGCGGATTTGAAGAGGATACCGTTCTCCGCCCCCTTGCCGGTGCCTACCATGATAGCCACGGGGGTGGCAAGGCCCAGGGCGCAGGGGCAGGAGATCACCAGCACCGCCACCCCCGAAGTGAGGGCCCGGGCCACATCGCCGGTGGCGAAGAGCCAAACGATGGCGGTGATGATGGCAAGGCAGATGACCACGGGGACAAAGACCCCGGCCACCTTGTCCGCCAGCTTGGCGATGGGGGCCTTGGAGGAGGCCGCCTCGTCCACCAGGGCGATCATCTGGGCCAGAGTGG
>CANEAY010000024.1 GCA_947425785.1 uncultured Pseudoflavonifractor sp.
AGGTCGATGAGGTGGATCTCGGAGAAGTGGGGGGTGAGGAAGGGCACCAGGGAGTCGGAATAGCTGTCCCGGATGAGCAGGAGCTTGGGCTTGTCCTTGTTAGGGGTGGTCACCACGCCCAGGGACTGCTGGCCGCCCAGGAACATGGAATATTTGTCCTTCTTGGTCAGGTAGCTCTCGTCATAGAGCTGCCGGGGCTCCTCCACCGGGTTGCCCGCCGTGTCATAGGTGTGGGAGACCACAGTGATACCCTCCTCGGGGACGTAGACATCCATCTCGTCGGGTTCCACCCACCGCACCCCGGAGGAGGAGAAGACGGTGCCGTAGAACTCGGTGGAGACGGTCTGCTTGGTGTAGGTCTCCAGGGGCAGGGGCTCATAGCCCAGGGTGGGGCCCAGGGCGGCGTAGGCATAGTAGGCCCCCAGGGAAGTCCAGTGGTGGTCAGTGCGGTAGAAGATGTCCTCGCCGCTGTGGGGGGCCAGGGCGGAGGTAAGATCCAGCACCGGGATGTTGAGCCCCTGCTGGGCCTGGGAGATGACCAGGGCCTGGTCATAGTTGGGGGCTCCCTGGGGCAGCTTGTCCGCCCAGATCTTGGCGGCGGTGGGGACGAGGCCCACGGTGACCGGCACCGTGACCTTTTCGGCGAAGGTGTTGATATACTTCAGGTTGGTCTCCATCCGCTTCTGATCAGGCTCCTCAAAGCGGGTGATGAGGGTGGAGCCGTCGCAGAAGTAGACGCCGTTATTTTCCTGCTTGCCCACCAGCCGCTCGCTCCACGCCTTGGTGGCAACCCAGTAGTCCCGGCCGGGGAACTGGTCGACGGTGTAGGTCTCATAGTCGGCCATGAACTCCCCGGAGAGCACCCGTTTGACGGTGAACTGGGGCCGCTGGGACAGGGCGCGGTTCTCCAGCTCGGAGAAGGCCTTGTCGGGTGTGAGGGCGCTGGCGGTGAAGATCACTGCCAGAAAGCCGCAAAAAAGGCTGGAGAGGAACCGGGAGTATTTCTTAGTCATTCAAAATCACCTCATGGTCAGAATTGGAAGTAGAGGAAGGGGTTGTAGGTGCCGTCCACCAGGTAGGCGGTGGAGAGGAGGAGCCCCGAGAGCATCAGCAGGGGGCAGAGGACTTTTTGGGCCTTCTCTGGAAGCTTACTCCAGAGGTTTTTTACCAGGGGGGTGGAGCCCAGGATGGCGGCCAGGAGCATGGGCAGATAGGACTTGAGGTAGTAGAAGAAGACTCCGTCCACAGCCCCGGCGCCCCCCAGGCCAAACATGGCCCCCAGATAGGGCAGCAGCCGGGAGAAGTCCTCCACAGCAAAGACCACCCAGAGCACCAGAACAAAGAAGAGGGTGTAGAAGCGCTGGAGAGGGGAGGGAAGCTTCTCCAAAGCCTTTCCCCACACCAGCTTTTCCAGCACCAGCAGAACGCCGTAGCAGGCGCCCCACAGCAGGAATGTCCAGTTGGCCCCGTGCCAGATGCCGGTGGCGGCCCAGACCACCATCAGGTTGAAGATGAGCCTGCCCTTACCCACCCGGCTGCCACCCAGGGGGATATAGAGGTAATCCCGGAACCAGGAGGAGAGGGAGATATGCCACCGCCGCCAGAAGTCGGTGATGGAGCGGGCAGTGTAGGGATAGTTGAAGTTGCCGGAGAACTCAAAGCCCAGCATCCGCCCCAGGCCCACGGCCATGTCGGAGTACCCGGCAAAGTCGAAGTAGAGCTGGAAGGCAAAGGCCACCGCTCCCAGCCAGGCCCCGGCGGCAGTGAGCCCCTCCGGGGGCATGGCCTTGTAGACATCCCAGAGGGCGCCGAAGTTGTTGGCCAGCAGTACCTTCTTGGCAAGGCCCACGGTAAAGATCTGTACCCCCGCCGCGAACCGCTCCACCGGGTAGTTCCGCTCATCGATCTGGTCGGCCAAGTCCTTGTATTTCAGGATGGGGCCGGCGATGAGCTGGGGAAAGAGGGTGACGAAGGTGCCGAAGTTGACGATGTTCCTCTGGGCCCTGGCGTCCCCGCGGTATACATCCACGGTGTAGCTCATGGTCTGGAAGGTGTAGAAGGAGATGCCGATGGGCAGCTCCAGCCCCAGTACCGGCATGAAGGAAAGCCCCACCGCCGCCAGGGAGCGGGCGATGAAGTCCCAGTACTTGAAGAAGCCCAGCAGAGCCAGGTTGAAGATCACCGACTGCACCACATACCGCCTTGCCCGCCTGTCGTCATCCTGGGCCTTGGCCTTCTCTACCAGCAGGCCGTGGACATAGTCGATGCCGATGGAGGCGAACATGATAAGGATATAGGCCGGCTTCTTCCAGCCGTAGAAGATGAGGTTCACCACCAGCAGCATGGCATTGCGGTAGCGTAGCGGCGTGGCGGTGTGGAGTATAAGGACGATGGGGAAATAGGTGAAGAGGAAGAATACGGTAGAAAAGACCAAAAGGCCACCTCCCCGAAAAGTGATTTTGACACAGGCAAGGCGTTCGGCGAACCGAACGCCTTGCCTGCTTTATTATAAAGTGTTTCTGTTATTTTGTACAGTCATTGAAGGCGCTGACGGCGGCGTCGGGCTTTTCCACCACCACAAAGCAGATCCAGTCGCCGCTTACGGCGATCCTGGAGGACTCCACATAGGCGGCAGCGGCGGGATACATGCCCGCCTCCTCCTTCAGCCCCTGCTGGCGGCTTTCACAGGCGGACTTGACGGTGTCCAGCTTGCCGCTTTTCACCTTGGCGATGAAGATCTCCTCGTTGGTGGAGCTCATCTCGGGCATGTAAAAGACAAAGTCCTCCAGGTCGTCCTCGCTCAGGTTATAGAACTCGGTGAGGGCGAAGCCCATGTCGGCCTTGGGGTTGCCCCCGGCCACGGCAGAGACTTTGGCGTACACGTCGGCGGCGGAGAGGTCGTCGGCGGGCGCCTCGCTGGGCTCCGGGGTGGGCTGTGTGGTCTCGGCGGGCGGCGTCTGGACGGGCTTTTGAGTTTCAGCGGGCTTCTCACTCTCGGCGGGCTTCTCGCTTTCAGCGGGAGCGGTGGCCTCGGGGGTCTCGGTGGGCTGGGCAGAGACCTCGGGGGTGGCGGTGGGCTCCACACTCTCCACCACAGCGGGCTCGGTGACCTCGTCGGGGGTGGGGGTGGGATCGGAGCTGCCGCCGCAGGCGGCCAGGGAAAGGGTCATAGCCCCGCAGAGCGCCAGGGCGGAAAGTCGGATGTACTTCATGGGGAAAAACTCCTTTTGTTCATGTGATAACCCCTTTGACGACGCAGGCGTCAAAAAGTTCCCGAAAATTTAAGAAGCCGGGGTCAAGCTCTCGTCGATGTAGGCGTTGAGGGCCTCCAGGTCAGGCTCCGCCACTGCCTCGTCATTGACGGCGTAAGCCTCGTTCCGTTTCAGGGCCAGGATACGCCTGACGCTGTCATCCAGCCGGGACATGGAGATGCGGCCGGACTCCACCGCCTCCAGAAGGGCGGCCTGGGCTTCCTTGACCTCCTCCAGGCCGTGGCAGACCAGAGCCACGTCGCACCCGGCCTCCACTGCCAGCACAGCGGCCTCTCCCACGCCCCAGGCGTTGGTGATGGCCCCCATGGTCAGGTCGTCGGTAAAGACCACCCCGTCAAAGCCCAGCTCCTCCCGGAGCAGGCCGTCCACCACCGTGGGGGACAGGGAGGAGGGGAGCAGGGGGTCTATCTGCGTCAGCAGAATATGCCCCACCATAACGGCGGGAATAGGGGTGGGCTCCCGCTCCACCGGGGGCTTCCACGCTGTCCCCTCAATGGCGAAGCGGAAGGGCATCAGCTCCTGATCCTCCAGCTCCTCCACGGTCTTGCCCACCATGGGAAGGCCCACATGGGAGTCGGTATCCGTATCCCCGTGGCCGGGAAAGTGCTTCACCACCGGGATGACCCCGGCATTCATCATAGAATAGGTGCAGCCGGTGCCGGCAATGGTGGCCTCCAGAGGAGTGGAGTGAAAGGCCCGCTTGCCGATAACGGTATTGTTGGGGTTTGACCATACGTCCAGCACCGGGGCAAAGTCCATATTGAACCCAAAGGCGGCGCACTCCGCTGCCAGCACCTTCCCCCGGGCGGCGGGGTCGGGGTCGTGGTAGGCGTTGGGCAGGTCGGCCACTTCTGGCGGCATCCGGGACACCATGCCCCCCTCCTCGTCCACACAGAGGAAGAGGGGGAGGTTCCCCGCTTGGGCGTTCAGCGCCTTCAAGCCGTTGGTGAGCTCTGCGAGCTGCCCGGTGTTCTCCACGTTCCGTCCGAAGAGGACGATACCTCCCACCTTGGCCTCCTGAATGGCCCAGAGGGCGTCCTTGCCGGGGACAGTCCCCTGGATGCCCACCGTCAGAAGCTGGCCCACTTTCTCCTCCGTGGTGAGCTGCAGCACCGCCTGACCAAGGGGGTCGGGGGGCGGTATGAGATCGGCCCCGGTGGGGGCGGGTGTACTTGTGGGGAGGACGCTCTCCCCGGCGGTGGGAGCGGGAGCGTGGCTCTCCGCCGCTCCCTCTTTAGGGCTGCAGCTTGCGGCGAAAATGAACACAAAAAGTAATAATGACAACGAAATATAACGTTTCATTATCTCCTTTTCCCCTTTCTGCGGCCCTTGGGCACGTGCATGGCCCGGCGGTTCCCCCGGCTCTTGCCGGGGGCCTTTCCTTGGGCATTCCGCCGTACAGGGACTTTCAAAAGCGCGTCCTTCTCCCGGGCAGGGGCCTCCTCCCGGCCAGGGAGGCGGAAGTCCACCCGGCCCGTGCCCGGGTCTGCGGCCACGCAGACCACCTCCAGGATCATGCCGAAGGACCAGACCTGGCCGGTGCGCTCCCCTGCCAGGGTCATGCGCTTCTCGTCGTAGACATAGTGGTCGTCGGGCAGAGTCTCCACGGGGATGAGCCCCTCCACCCCGGAGGGGAGGGCGGCGAAAAGGCCGAACCGGGTGACCCCGCTGACGGCGGCGGGGAAGTGCTCGCCGATGTGGCCGTGCATATACTCGGCGAAGTAGAGCTTTTCGATGTCCCGCTCGGCGGTCTGGGCGGCCACCTCCCGCTGGGAGGCCTGGGCGGAGGCCCGGTCGCAGGCGGCACGCCGCTTCCGCTCCCTGGGGGCGTTCTGTTCTCCCTTGTCCCAGAGGGCGTGGAGACAGCGGTGGATCATCAGGTCGGGATAGCGGCGGATGGGGGAGGTGAAGTGGCAGTAATAGGGGGCGGCCAGGCCGAAGTGGCCCAGGTTCTCCGGGGCGTAGCGGGCCTTCATCAGGGAGCGGAGCACCATCATGCTCACCGCCGGGGCCTCCGGCTTGTCCTTCACCGCGTCCAGCACCTTTTGGAGGGAGTGGTTGTCCGCCTGGCGTAGGGAGAGGCCCAGGGGAGCGAGCATGGCCTTCAGGTTCTCCGTCTTTTCCGGGGAGGGTTTCTCGTGGACGCGGTAAACGGCGGGCTTTTTCAGGTCGAAGAGGTGCTGGGCCACCGTCTCGTTGGCGGCGAGCATAAAGTCCTCGATGAGCCGTTCGCTGACCCCCTGGCTCCGGGAGACCACCTCCACCGGGGAACCGTTTTCGTCGCAGAGGATATAGCTCTCCCGGCTCTCCAGCTCCAGCCCGCCCCGGTTCCGGCGGCGCTTTTCCAGCGCCTTTGCCAGTCCGGCCATGTCCCGGAGCATGGGCAGGATATCCCGGTAGCGCTCGACCAGCCCGGCGGGACAGTCCGGGGACAGGAGGGCGTTGCAGTCGGCGTAGGTCATCCGCTCTTTGGAGCGGATGACGCTGGGGGCGATCTCATGGCTCACAATGGCTCCGGTCTTGTCCATGGTCATAAAGCAGCTTAGGGTGAGCCGGTCTACCCCGGGATTCAGGGAGCAGATGCCGTTGGACAGCTCTACCGGCAGCATGGGGATGACCTGGTCGGCAAAGTAGACCGAGGTGCCCCGGTGAAAAGCCTCCTCGTCCAGAGGGGTGCCGGGGGTGACATAGTGGCTCACGTCGGCGATGTGGACGCCCAAAAGCCAGCTGTCGTCCTCTTGCCGCTCCAGGGAAACGGCGTCGTCCAGATCTTTGGAGGAGGCGCCGTCGATGGTGATGACGGTCTTGTCCCGCAGGTTTGTCCGGCCCCGAAGGGCGGCGGCGGGAACGCGCTGATGGATGGCGGCGGCCTCGGCCCTGACGGCGTCGGGGAACTCCCGCTCAATGCCCTGCTGGCAGAGGATGGCCTCGGTGGAGACCTCCCGGCTCCCCGCGGGGCCGAAGGTCTTTTTCAGCACTCCCAGGGGCGGCAGAAGGGAGGAGCCGTAGCTGGTGATGGCCACGGCGGCCTTCTCCCCGGAGCGGACATGGGTGCCCCGGCTGAGCTTGATGAGACCGGGGAGCCGCTCGTTGTCCGGCCGCAGCCACAGCTCCCGGTCGGCCTTGAGGATGACGCCGGTGACCAGCTCGTTGCCGCGCCTCACGATGCGCTTGACCTTGGCGCAGGGGCGGCCGGGGCGGCGGGGGTCCTCCCCGGTGGGGACGGCCTCTACTGTGTCGCCGTCCCAAGCCCCGGCGGTATCTCTGGGGGGAACGAAGTAGTCGTCGGTTTTGGCGGCGCCGCCCTCGGGAATGAGGAAGCCGAAGCCCTTGCCCGAGCTTTGGAAGCGGCCGGTGATGAGGGTGGAGCTGTTGTTCATAAGAGGGAACCTCGTTTCATTGGTATCAGTTCGTTGGTATCAGTAAGTATGCCCCAAAGCGGAAAAAACGCCCTCCCAAGCGGGAGGGCGTTTTTGTTCTCCTTACACCAGGGCCAGACCCAGACAGACCACCATGAAGAGGATGGCCACCCACTTGGTCCAGCGGGCCAGCTTGGCGTCCAAGCTCCGGGCCTTGTTCTTGGACAGGAAGGTGTCCGCACCGCCGGCGATGGCGCCGTTGAGACCGGCTGTCTTACCCTCCTGAAGCAGGACGACAGCGATGAGGAACAGGGAGAGCAAAAACAGGACAATAGACAGGATCAGCTGGGGAATATTCATTGGTTCATCGTTCCTTTCCGCCAAAGGGCGAAGTGATTTCATATGATAGGAATTATAGTTTAGCACACCCGCCGGGAAAAAGCAAGCACTAAATATAGTAGTCTATGAGCGGGAAAATGTAGTGGAAAGGACAGATACCGCACACCATATATAGCCCTTGCAAATTTTCCTTCCGTCAAATAAAATAATCTTATAATATTCTTTTACTTTTTCCCCTATTTTTAGGGGATCATTTTTAAAAGAGGGTGGAAGTGTTATGAGAAATTGGACACGAGTCGCAGTTTGTGTCTGTGGGGCAGTTTTGGCCGGTACAGTATGGGGTGGGACGGCCAGTGCCGCAGTGGTGGACAAGACATCGCCCTATGAGGGAGAATATTTTATCGCCTACAATCCTGCCGTGGGCTATGTGGGAGACGCCCAGTCCGGCACCATGCCCACAAATCTCTTTTCTGCGGCAGGAGACGAGGAGGTGTCCGCCAACGAAGCCGACGTTATCAATGTTCGCACAGGAGAGGACGGCAAGGAGATCTACCAGGTGGAGCCCCGGAACCTCACGGATCGTATCAAGCCTCCGGCGCGATTTTTTTCCAGTCAGCCCACGGCGAAGCCCTCTCTTGGTGATGAGCGGCGCTTCATCGCCGTTGACATGAGGACGAATGATGCGGTGGAAACTCCTTTCATTTTGAAATATGAGGGGGAAAACTGCAACATTTGGCTGGAAAAAGGGGACGTCCACAGTATCACCGACGAGATCGTGACGGAACTGGGCAGTGAGTACGACTACTACATCCATCATCAGGTTCAGGATGCCTTTGGAGAGGCCTATGACCGCGACGGAGACGGCAAGATGGCCATCTTCCTCTATGACATCCAAGATGGCTACAATGGCTCCTCTGTGCGCTCCTATGTGGGAGGCTTCTTTATGCCTGCCGACCTGGTGGGAACGGAGTTTAACAGCATGGATGTGCTCCACATTGACACCTACCCCTCTATTGATCATATCAACGGCGTGCCTGACCTGTCAGAGATCAAGAGTACTATGATCCACGAGCTGCAGCATCTGATCGAGATGTCAGCCTGCATTGAAGCGGATCCCAAGGAACCCGAAGGGGTTCGGATCACCCGCAGGGAGCTGCCCCTCTGGGTCAACGAGGGCCTGTCCATGGCCGCCGAGCACATGTTTTACGGCGTTTTGGACAGCCGCATAAACTATTACAACAGCAGTTCTTACTATGTCAACACGCCTTTGACCAACTGGGATGAGGGAGATACCTTGTCCCACTACTCCCTGTCCTATCTCTTTGTCCAGTACTTGCGCACCCTGACCAAGGACTTTGAGGGGGGCGGAGAGGCACTGTACAAGACCCTGATCAACGCAGAAAAACGCAACGCCTTCTGTGTTGAAGAGGCATTGAAGGAGTACTATCCCTACATCTCTTATTCCGACATCATCCGCAACTTTTATATTGCTTTGACCCTAAAGGAGGAGAACGGGCCCTACGGCTTCGCTGGAGAGGAGTGGGTCAAGGCCGTCAATGCTCGAATTTACGACAGGACGAGCAGTACCTATCTGGGCAACGGTGCGGCCTTGGTCTCCCGGCTGAACGGCAAAAGCTATACCCCAAATGAAAGCAATACAGGCCATGTCCGTTATGCCGCTTTTGGCCCGGGGGTTGGGGCTGTGGATATGCCGATGGCAAATGTGACCAGCGGCGATGTCTATCAGTTCAAACATACCACGCTCTCCTGCACAGAGCGTGAGGCTACCATGTATTACACACTGGACGGTTCTGATCCCACGGAGAACAGCCTGATCTATACCGGAAAACCCATCCAGCTCCTCTCAGATACCCATCTTAAAGCGATCACCATTACGCCGGAGGGTAAAAGAAGCGCTGTAGCGGAGTATCAATACACTGTTACTCCCGAGGATGTGGAGCTGTTCCGCCGGACAGTGGGGGCAGAATATGAGGTCAATGCGTACGATATTGCGGCAGCTCCTGACGGCAGCGGTTTTGTCCAGGTTGGAACTCACTTGCAGATGGCAGCTGGGGGGGAGGATCTCTATGAGCTGCCCGGCAAGGGCACTGGTAATTATGACGGACACGGTCTGATCGTAAAGTATGGCCCCGACGGAGAGCTGCTGTGGATGGATAATATCGCTGGATCAAAGAGCGTGGCCCAATTGTTCGGTATCACCGCCGTAGAGGATGGCTACATTGCCGTGGGCTGTGCCAGGGATTATTCTGGGAACGGTTTTGAAGGCGATCTGGAGGGCTTGGAAATGGGCCCGACCGGCTGGGCTGGCTTGCTAGTCAAGTATAGTTTTCAGGGGAAGCGCCTGTGGGTAAAAACCGTTCCCTTTACTCCGGACGGCTTGAGTTCAAACGAGTGTGCATATCTGTATCGTGTGGCCGCCTGTCCGGACGGCTCCGTTGTTGCCGTAGGGGTGACCGATGCCGACTCCACAGGAGATATGTCTTACAGATTGATATACCCCGAGTATTATAGCCGTGCGGTTGTCGTCAAGGTAGATCCAGATGGCAACCTTCTCTGGCGGCGGGAGCTTTCCGGCAAGGGGGTGGATTCATTTCGGGGGGTCACTGTTTTGAAGGATGGGGTCATTGTGGCCGCTGGGTATTCCGGCGGCGACAGCCTCTCCTCTGGTGATTGGGTAGGGACACCGATCCCCGGCGGCGACAACACCAATGCCAGTACGGACGCCACCCTTGTGGCCTATGACCAGGGGGGAAATCTGCTTTGGAAAAAGGCCTTTGGTGGGAAGGCTATGGATGGCTTTTGGGATATTACCGCCCTGCCTGATGGTGGTTTTGCCGCAGTTGGTATGGAAGAAAATGCTTCTCGAAAGAGAGGGTTGATCGCCTGTTTTGATCAGGATGGGAACAATCGTTGGTCTGACGTGCTCTACAACGGAACTGCAAAGAACAACCATCAGTATTTTTCTGCTGTGGAGCCGGGAGAAGAAGGCATTGTTGTTCTCACAAGTTTTATATATGGGACAAATAACGGTGAACTCGACGAAGACTTGCAGGGCCTGACTTCTAACAGCCGTCGGGATGCAGTGATACTAACCTATAGTAACGATGGCAGGATCATTTGGAAACAGAATTACAGCTCCAATTTTATGGCGTCATATGGAGATTTTGAAGGCTATGGAATGGCGCCTCTGGGAAATCGGCAATATGCTGTTTGTGGTGACTCCAGACTTATGAGTGATGCTATTTCTATTCCTAACCATACAGGACTTTTTACCTTTTATGATGAGTCGATCCCCTATTACAAGGTCTCCGGCAACGTAGGACAGCCGGGGGTGTCTATCGGCGGCAAGCTCTCCGATAGCCAGGGCAACTACACTGTTAAGGTCATGAAGGGGGAGAGCGTTACCCTTACCCCCAAGCTGGAGGGCTATACTTTTCAACCTGCCAGCCGCACTGTCGGCCCGGTGACGACCCATGTGCCCGATCAGGACTTTACCGCCACGGAGAAAAGGTACGTTGTCAGCGGTGTCATTACCGATGCCCACGGAGCGCCCCTTTACGGCGTTGCCATTGGCGGAACTACCACTGACGCCAATGGCAAGTACAGCTTCCAGGTTCGGCCCGGGGTCACCGTGGTTTTGGAGCCCGCCCTGGGCGGTTACACCTTTGAGCCTGCCGGCCGTACCATCCCCACCATTTCCGGCGACAAGCCTGATCAGAATTTCCGTCTGCCGCCCGCCCGCTTCATAGTCTCCGGCACGGTGACTCGAACGGGGGTGGGGCAGGCAGGCGTCAAGGTTGGGGGCGTCCTCACCGATATCAACGGCCACTATGAGATCGTGGTGGAAGAGGGGGCGAACCTCACCCTTGCTCCCCGGTTTTTCCGCTACGACTTTACACCGGCCCAGATTCCCCTGACCAATATTGGGGCTGATACGCCCAATCAGGACTTCGCCATGGAGCTTGCCTCTGTTACACCAACGCCAACCCCCACGCCCACGCCTACTCCCACGCCCACGACGGATCCTACTCCGACGCCGACAACGTCACCATCACCCACTCCTACGACAGAGCCCACTGCCTCTCCTGATCCAACCGCTTCCCCGGATCCAACCCCCACGACAAAACCGACTCCTGACCCCACACCGCCGCCCGCCCCTGCACCGGACGATGACGACGATGATGACTATACACCTCCCTCCCAGACGCCCAAGCCTGCGCCCTCTGTGGAGACGGTGAAGCACACTCCCTATGTCAACGGTTATCAGGATGGCACCTTCCGCCCTGAGTTTGATTTGACCCGGGGCCAGTGCGCAGCGATCCTGGCCCGTCTTACGGGGGAATTTGACCCGGAGAAGGAGTATCCTAACGCCGCATTTCCTGATGTCCGCCCGAACGCCTGGTATGTGAAATACATCGCCTTTATGTCCCAACAGGGGCTGATCCGCGGCTATCCCGACGGAACCTTCCGGCCTGATGAGCCCATCACCAGGGCTGAGTTTTCCGCCCTGGTGAGCAGCTGCCTTCAGTTGGAGGGCAACTCTGACTCCGGTTACCCCGATGTACAGTCTCACTGGGCCGCCGGGCCCATTGGCCGGCTCACTAAGCTGTCCGTCCTCAACGGTTACCCCGACGGTACTTTCCGCCCCGATGCGCCTATCACCAGAGCAGAGGCGGTAAAGATCCTGAACGGTGCCTATCGCCGCACACCGTCCCGGGAGGCCCTGGCGGATCTCGTCAACTTTCCTGACCTGCCCAGTGGGCACTGGGCCTATCACGAGGTTTTGGAAGCTGCCGTTCCTCATGACCACCCGCAACTGTAGATCCATATAAAACAGCCCCCTGCATTTGCAGGGGGCTGTTTTGGGAAAAATATGAGTTTTGGGAGGCTCTATGTACTACACTTTTCTCCGTAAGTGTGATATAATTTGACAAACGCAAAGGGGGCGCTGGTATGGAGACTATGGTGATCGGCATCGCGGGCGGCACCGGCTCGGGCAAGACTACCCTGACGGAGACCCTGAAGGAGCGGTTTGGGCCGGATATTTCGGTGCTCTACCATGACAATTACTACAAGAGCCACTCGGATATGCCCTATGAGGAGCGCAGCAAGCTCAACTACGACCACCCGGACGCCTTCGATACCGGCCTTCTGGTGCGCGACCTGCGCACCCTGTGCCAAGGGGAGGCTATCCAGTGCCCCACCTATGACTATACCATCCACGACCGCTCCACCGTCACGGTGGAGGTAAAGCCCGCCCGGGTCATCATTGTGGAGGGCATCCTCATCTTTGAGAACCGGGCCCTCCGGGAGCTGATGGACATCAAGATCTTCGTGGACACCGACGCCGACGTGCGTATCCTGCGCCGCCTGCTCCGGGACGTGAAGGAGCGGGGCCGCACTTTGGACTCGGTGGTGGATCAGTATTTGAACACCGTCAAGCCCATGCACGAGGCCTTTGTGGAGCCATCCAAAAAGTATGCCGACATCATCGTGCCCTCCGGGGGCCGCAACGCCGTGGCCCAGGAGATGATCGTGGAGCGGATACGGCGACATATGGAACGGCAGTGAGAAAATAAAGGAAGGCCGGAACCGTCAGGTTCCGGCCTCTTTTTATAGGGCTGTCAAGTTACGAACAGGGCAAGAGCACAAAAGTCTGGGGCTTACAGCTTGCACAGCTCCGCGGCGGTCTTGGCGGCCAGCCGGGCGTTGTTGAACACCAGCTGGATGTTGGAATCCAGGCTGTCGCCGCCGGTGATGTCCTTGATCTTGGCCAGCAGGAAGGGGGTGGTCTCCTTGCCGTGGATGCCGGTGGCCTTGGCCTCGGCCACGGCGTCGTTGATGGCCTTGCCAATAACGGCAGGATCCATGGAGTACTCCTCGGGGATGGGGTTGGTCACCAGCATACCGCTCTGGAAGCCCAGCTCCTGCTGGACGTGGAAGGCACGGGCCAGCTCCTGGGGGGTGTCGATCTCATAGTCCACGGCAAAGCCGCTCTTGCGGGTATAGAAGGCGGGCAGCTCCTTGGTGCCGAAGCCGATAACGGGCACACCGTGGGTCTCCAGGTACTCCAGGGTGAGGCCCAGATCCAGGATGGACTTGGCCCCGGCGCACACCACCATCACGGGAGTGTGGGCCAGCTCCTCCAGGTCGGCGGAGATGTCCATGGTGGTCTCGGCTCCCCGGTGGACGCCGCCGATGCCGCCGGTGGCGAAGATCTTGATGCCCGCCATATGGGCGATGATCATGGTGGTGGTGACGGTGGTGGCCCCGTCCTCGCCCCGGGCTACCAGGACGGCCAGGTCGCGGCGGCTGGCCTTGGTCACGGCCAGGCCCTTTTTGCCCAGGTATTCGATCTCGTCAGGGGTGAGGCCCGCCTTCAGGCGGCCGCCGATGACGGCGATGGTGGCGGGGATGGCGCCGTTTTCACGGATGATCTCCTCCACCTTCAGAGCGGTCTCCACGTTCTGGGGGTAGGGCATACCGTGGGAGATGATGGTGGACTCCAGAGCCACCACGGGCTTGCCCTGGGCAACGGCCTGGGCCACTTCGGGGGACACGTCCAGATACTTGTTCAGGTTCATTTGAGATTCCTCCATATATTAAAATTTGAAATTGCTGACAGTTCAAATACCGGCCCGTTTCTTGACGGCCTGGGCGCTCATGTCGGGGTTGATGGTCTCCGCCCCCTCCAGGGCGATGGCGGCGGCCCCCTGGGCCAGAAGGGCGGTCTCCTCCAGGCCGGTGCCCTCCAGATAGGCCCAGGTCAGGGCGGCCATGAAGGCGTCCCCCGCCCCGGTGGCGTTGACCATGTGGGCCTTGAGACAGGGCTGGTGAACGGCCTTGTCATGGGTGGCGGCATAGACCCCATCGCCCCCCAGGGAGATGAACACCCGGCGCAGGCCGGTGTCCAGCAGGGCCCTGGCCGCCTTTTGAAGGCTCTTTTCATCGGTGATGGCCACCCCGGAGAGAAGCTCCGCCTCCAGGCGGTTGGGCTTCAGGGTGTGGAGCTTTCCCAGCACCGGCTTCAGCTTAGCCGCCTTGGTGGTGGACACCGGGTCGGCAAAGATGGGGGCCTTCACGTTCTCGCACAGCCACTGGATGGACGCCTGGGGGATGTTGGTGTCCACCACTACCACCTGGGCGTTGTCCAGCAGGGCCCGGCGGCTTTGGAGATAGGCGGGGGTCACATGGTCGTAAATGTCCATGTCGCTCACCGCCAGGGCCATGTCCCCATCGGGGCCGGAGAGAAAGAGGTAGGTGGAGGTGGACTCCCCCGGCACCTGGAGGGCCTGGGAGATGTCGATGCCCAGCTCTCCGCAGGAGGCGGCGATTTTCTGGGCATAGAGGTCGTCGCCAAAGGCGGTGAGCAGACGAACATCCACACCCAGCAGAGCCATGTTGTGGGCGATGTTCCGGCCCACGCCACCCAGGCTCATGCGCACCTTGCCGGGGTTGGAGTCGGCGCCCACCAAAGGGGCGGCGGAGCGGCCTCCGATGTCCATGTTCACCCCGCCCACCACCGCGGCATAGCTGGGGTTGCGCAGGACATATCCCTTTCCTGCCAGATAGCCCTTCTTGGTCAGGTTGGAGATGTGAACTGCCACCGACGAGCGGGTGATCCCCGCTTTGTCCGCCAGCTCCTGCTGGGAGATCATGGGGTTTTCCGCGATCCAGTTGAGTATCTCTCTTTCCCGCTGGGTCATGGGGCTACCTCCTAAACATTTAACTATATTATAATCATATGCTTATCATATCAGTTTGTCAAGAAAAATTAGTTTTTTCTCTGAAATTCTTTTGATTCCCACCCCGGTGGGGTGGGAGAAGCCGTGGGGGACTATTCTTGAAGGCCAAGAATAGCCCCCCACACCCCCCAAGAAGCCCCAGAGGGGGGATTTCGATTTCCCCCCTCTGGACTCCCCCTTGAAACGACCAAAGGAGAGGGTGACTGCGGTCACCCCTCCTTTGGAAACCTCCCCAGGCTCTTCTATTGCGGAGAGTGAGCCGCAGGGCCGCACTTCGTGGCGCCCCTGCGGCACGTGCCCCTGGCCCCGTTACGAAGTAAGGGGCCAGGGGCTTGGGCCTACCGTAAGGACACCCCGGGTGGGTTTCCAAAGGGTAGGGCCCGCAGGCCCTGCCCTTTGGTCGCTGGGGGTGGGGGGTCAAGGGGGGAGGGCGAATCGAAACGCCCTCCCCC
>CANEAY010000025.1 GCA_947425785.1 uncultured Pseudoflavonifractor sp.
TAGGAGTTCTTCTGGATCTCCAGGAGGTTGGGCATCTCCAGGGGCTCCTGATGGCGGGCGAAGCTCTTACGGAGGGTCTTGCCGTAGTAGACGTCCTTTACCATGTAGAAATCACACCTCGTTTTTTTGGTTTTTCAGCGAAGAAAGAGAGGTTTTCGCCTCTTTTCTCCCCCGTGTGTCCTGATGTTGCCGTCAAATCTCACAATTTCCCAACCTTTTATCTTTTTGAAACGCACGGCCAGGTTGTCAGTTTGTGCCCCACCGCCCCTTGCAATGGAGACGGCGGTGTGGTACACTCACATCAGCAAGATTTGAAAAGGGCATACTATACCCTTTATAAATAGTAGCGTTTAAGTGTACCATGTAATTTATGTAAAGTCAATAGCCTTTTCATTTTTTTGATCTGGAGAAATCCAGATTTTTTTATTGAAATTTTGTCGATGGGAGATGACCGCCCATGTCCACCCAAAAAGCGAGGCCCGCCGCCCGGCTCGGTCTGCTGCTCACCGCTCTGGCACTGATCCGCTGTTACGGACTGGGCGGCAGCATTCTAAGCAAAGCGGTGCTCCCCCTCTCCTTCCTGGCTCTGGGCGCGCTGGCTCTCTATCTTCTCCTCCGGGAGGGGATCAGCGGCCGCGACGCGGCGGTCATGCTCCTGCCCATCGGCCTGGCCCTTTTGCTCCGGGCCCTCCTTCTCCCCCACGCCACTCTGGATTATCAGGATTTTCTCTCCCAGTGGGTGGAGCACTTTCGGCAAAACGGCGGCCTGTTGGCCCTGAAAGACCCGGTAGGCAACTACAATGTCCCCTATCTCTATCTTTTGGCTCTCATCTCCTATCTCCCCATATCCGACCTCTATCTCATCAAGCTCTTCTCCATCCTCTTTGACATTCTTTTGGCCTGGGGCGGCCTGCGGCTGGCCAAGGCCCTCACAGAGGATGAGGGAGCCCCCCTCTTCGCCTTCACCATGCTGCTCCTCCTCCCCACGGTGATTCTCAACGGCGCCTGTTGGGGCCAGTGTGACAGCGTGTGGGCGGCCCTGTGTGTCCACGCCCTGGCCTCCGCCCTGGAGGAAAAAAAACGCTCCTCCCTGGCTCTGCTGGCGCTGGCCTTCTCCTTCAAGCTCCAAGCCATTTTCCTCATCCCCCTGTGGCTGGCCTTCTGGTTCACCGGCCGGATGAAGCTGCGGGATGTATCTGTATTCCCTGTTGTCTTTGGCCTTACTATGCTGCCCGCCATGCTCTTTGGCAAGCCGGTGGGAGATATTTTGAGTGTCTACCTCTCCCAGGCCAGCGACAGCGTGGGCTGGCAGACCCTCAACTATAACTCCCCCTCCGTCTTCGCGCTCACCCCTTATCACGTCCAGCTTCCCCAGTGGACTTCCAAGGCCGCCATCTTTCTGGCCTTCCTCTTCATGGCCGGGGTGCTCTTAGTCCTGTTTCTCCGCCGGGAGAAGGCGGAGAACGCCGCTCTGGCTATGGCAGGAGCGGCGTTGAGCCTGGGCATCCCCTTCCTCCTGCCCTATATGCACGAGCGGTACTTCTTCCTTGGGGGCGTGCTCCTGTGTGTGCTGGCCTGTGTGTGGCCCCGGTTCGTCCCAGCCGCCGCAGGGGCGGAGCTGGCCTCTCTGGGCGGCTACCACGCTTATCTGATGAAGCGGTACATTATGCCCTTACGCCTCTTCGGCCTGACCTGGACACAGCCCTTGGAGGGTCTGCTCATGCTGCTGGCTTTAGTCTTTGCCTCCGCCGCCCTCCTCCACTTGCTTTGGCGAAATGAGGAGCTTTGAATCAACCAAAAAAAAACACCCGACGGGAGATCCATCCCGCCGGGCGTTTTTTATTTTTACATGACCTGCCCCCAACAGAGGTAACGGTATAGGAACACACACTGCAAGAGGGCCATTCCGGTCAGCAGGAGCGCCGTCAGCCTGGGCCGTCCCTCCAGCTCATCGGCGGCAAAAAGAAAACAGGGCACAGCGCAGGAGAGATACCGCCCTGCGCTGAGGAGCCAGGAGAGGCAATAGTTGAGGATGAAGTAGACAAAGCCGTAGAGGGTAAACATACTTCGGTGCTTTTTCCAGCTGCGCCAAAGCAGCAGGGCAAAGGCCGGAAATAAAAGAAGCTCCGGGAGCCACATCTCCCACCGGGTGGTAACGGCAGGCCATGTCAGGGCGTTTTTTGCCAGATAGGCCAGCACCTTAGGGAACCACATGAAGCCCTGGCTCCAGTGCTGCTGCATCTCTGTAAAGGCAAATGGATTGTCGGTTATGTGAAAATTCAGGGCAAAATAGGCCAGGCTCCCAAGCAGCGGGGCGCAAATAAGAGGCAGTTTCTTGCCGATGGTCAAAAATGCCGCTTTTCCGTCTTTTTTCGACAAGGTAAATGGCTTTACTTCATTGCATAGCTCTGCCATGGCGGCCCCGATAAGGAGCACTCCCTGCATCCGGGTCATGGCGGCCAGGATCCCCCAGAGCGCCGCCCTCCCCCACTGGTGGCGGCGGATGTGGTAAAGCCCCGCCGTGGTGGTCAAAAGGAAGAGACTCTCCGTCATAATGCCGCCAAAGAAGAAGGAAAAGGGAAAGACCCAGAGCAAAGCCAAAGAGCGGCAGGTGACCCTTTCCCCATACTCCTCCGCCCCCAGACGGTAGAGGTAGACGCTCCCCCAGGCAAAGCAGAGGGCACTCACCAGCATCCCTGCCAGGGCGGTGTTCCCCACCATCAGGCGAACCCCTCGAAGGATCCATACATAGAGCGGGAAAAAGACCAGGAAAAGAGGTTTTCCGTCCTCAATATAGCCCCCATAGCCCAATTCCGCCAGCTTTACATAGTGGGGCGCGTCCCACCGGCACCACAGCTCCGGCAGTCCCCGCAAGGGCACCCCCTCCCCGGACAGCATATTGTAAAGGATGAGGCTCCCCAACGCCAGCAAAAGCCGAAAAATCAATGCCCCCAGGAATACTTTCGTCAAGTTCTCCCGGGCCGGTACCGTTCCCCACCTTTGGGGCAGGGGGTCAGAGAAAGGCGACCGCAGTGCCGCGCCGCACTGGGCCAGCCAGCGCAGTGCCAAAGCTCCCGCCGCCGCTAAAAAGGCCCCGGTGGCCAGGATATTCCACAAAAACACGCGCTCTCCCCCTTTCGCCTTAACAGTATATACCCTCATGACTGGAAACGCACTATATATTTGGAAAATATTTCTCTCTTTTTCTCCCCTCCTCGTGTTGACAAATCGGTATCAAGGTGTTACAATTTGGTAACAAGATTTGAAACTATTTTGTAACAATGGAGGAAGTTCCATGGCAGACCAGAAGAAGGACATCCCCCTGACCTATAAGGGCCACCCCCTTCGCAGGAAGGATAACCTCATTTATTACGGCAGCATGGCCGACAAGTACATCATCGCCCTTCAGATCCTCTCCTCTGAAAAGGAAGGCGATTTGGATGTGGCCACCAAGGTATCTGTTCAGCTCCAGCTCACCGACCCCGACCTGAAGAGCCGGGATCGGGTGGTCAAAAAGAGCGAGAAGCAGAACCTCTATGACGCGATGGACGTGGGCGCGGTCTGGCTGGAGCGGGCTCTGGCCGGAAAGTAAGCTCCCCTGCTACGAAAGAACTGAGACAGAAAGGATGTCGATCCCAATGCCTTTCATGGGTAAGCTCGTGAGAACTTCATTGGTGACCTTTGCCCTCTCCGCCCTTTGTGTGGTAGGGGCCTCTGCCGCCAGCATCGGCGTGGGTACCGTCACCGCTGACGCCCTGCGGATGCGCGCCGAGGCCAGCACAGAGGCCAAGATCCTGGCCACCGCCGTCAAGGACGACCGGGTGGTCATCCTTGAGGAGGCCGCCGAGGGTTGGTACAAAGTCGATTACCAGACTGTGGAGGGCTATATGTCCGCCGAGTATCTGGAGGTGGAGACCCAGTCCGACGCCCCCATCGGCTACGGTCTGGTTCGCACCGACGGTGCAACCTTGAACGTCCGTTCCGGCCCGGGTACCGAGTATGACCAGGTCATCTCCCTCTATAACGGTGCCGTGGTCACCATCACCGGCATCGACAAAGGCTGGTACAAGATCGAGACTGCCAAGGGCTATGTGGGCTACGTTTCCAGCGATTATATGGTCACCTGCAAGGACTCCGCCGGCTCCCGCGGGGACGGCCAGGGCCTTCAGTCCGGCAGCAGTCTGGGCCAGCAGGTCGTTGACTACGCCGCCCAGTTCCTGGGCCGTCCCTATGTCTGGGGCGGCAACGGCCCCAACAGCTTTGACTGCTCCGGCTTCACCAAATATGTCTATGGTCACTTCGGCTATACTTTGAACCGCACCGCCTCTGCCCAGCTGAGCAACGGTGTGTCGGTCTCCTTCGATGAACTCCAGCCCGGCGACCTGGTCTTCTTTGACAATGGCCGGGTGTCCACCCCCGTGTCCCATGTGGGCATCTATGTGGGCGGCGGTCAGTTCATCCACGCCTCTACCAACAGCTACTGCGTCCAGTACGACAACCTCTACTCCAGCTATTACAGCCGGGTATTTGTCTACGGCCGCCGCATTTTCTAAGAAAACAGCAAACAAAGAAAAGCCCTGACGTGGCTCTCCACGTCAGGGCTTTTTATATCTCGGCGCTTATTCCTCAGGGGTCTTGTCCTCTGCCAGAGGCTCCACAGGGGCAGTGGGCTCCACCACCGGGGGCGTCACCACAGGGATCTCCTCTACGCAGACCGTCTCGGCGTCCACGATGTTGCCCTCGGTCTTGATCTCCTCGATGCGGCTCTTGTTCTCCTCGATATTCACCTTAGCGGCGGTGATCTTCTGGCACAGGGCCTCGTAAGCCGCTTCGGGGGCCATGCCCCGCTCCGCATAATAGAGCTTGCCGATCTCGATGTATGCCTTTTTGATGGCGTCTTCCTCGCCCAGGTTGGCGGTCTTCAGCTTGGCGATCTCCGCCAGCTGCTTGGACTTGGCCACACCGGTCTGGGCAAGATCGATCGCACGATCCTTGATGCTGTCCAGATTGTCAAATAAAGCCATTGGGCATCCCTCCTGTTTTTTAAGATACGTCTTCATTTTATCCTCTTTTGGCCGCCAGTGCAAGGGGAATCGAAACAAATTAAAAATTCTTTCATAATTCCCCTGTATTCACCCTCCCCTCTTCCCTGCCATACAATGGCTTGGGCGGGCCTATCGGGCCTTCCCCACTATGAGATTGGAGTGTTGTTCTTATGACCCCTGAGACTTATATGCGCCGCTATCACGGCCCGGATCAGGTTTTTGAGGGCGAGTCCTGCCCCCTGACGGCAGAGGAGGTCTTTCCCGTCTCCACCGCAGAGGAGCGTACCTGCGGCTGCACCCTTCCCGACAACGACACGGACGACTGCTGCTGCAAGGGCTCCATGGCGGAGGCCCTTCAGCTCCTGTGCGGTGAGACCATAGGCGCCTTGGTGGACTTCGACGCCTTCTTTTTCCTCACCGATGCCCTGGCCTTGGGCAGTCCCCTTTCTGTCCCCGGCACGGATACCGACAACATCGGTACCCCCGCAGCCTCTCTGCGCCGGTTTGCGCCCTGCAACTGTGACCTGCTGGATGTGGCCGGCACCGCCTATTTCGCCATCCCCAATCAGGGCAATGTGGCCCTGGAGGCAGTGGATCAGTTGAGCCTTTGCGCCGTAAAGGCCGTGGCCTTCCAGCTTGCCCCTGCCGCCGAGGGAGAGGATACGGAAACCGTCTACCGCCGGGCTGTGCGGGCCATTCGCCGGGCCATCCAGGCCGAGGGCGGCAGCACCGGCGCCTGCGGCGTGTGTCAGGCACACTGTGACTGCGACGACTGCTGTTGTGCCTCCGGCATCCTCACGGAGCTGTCCACCCGGAACCTGAGCCGCACCGCCACCCTCACGGTTGGGCCTCTGGTGCTCCAGAACGTCACCGTCCTGGGCTCCATCGGCTCTGTGCTGGTCTTGGTCAGCGAAGAGCTGAACCGGGTCTATCTGGTCTGCGCCAACGCCGTGGAAGCACTGGGCTGACAGAAAAAAGCGGAGACGGCCAAAGCCGTCCCCGCTACATATCGAAAAAGGTCAGCTGGGTGTCATAGGGCCCCTTCGCCGCTGAAACGATCTTCCTCATCTCATAGAAAAGTCCCCGCTCTTCACACCGCTGGGAAAAAGCGGCCCAAAGCTCCTTTGCCCTCGGACTGGGACATTCATACCGCTCCCCATACTGTTTTTCATACCGCTGGCGCAGCCCGGGAAAGAACCCATCCAGCCGCTGATAATAATAGGCTCTCTGCCGATCCCGAAGGGTCATCCCAAAAGCGGGATAGACAAATCGTCCCCCTGCGTCGGCCACAGCGTCCACCACCGCCAGCACATTCTCCACGCTGTCCGTCAAAAAGGGCAGCACCGGCATAAGCACCGCCCCGGTAAAGATGCCACGCCGGGACAAGCCCTCCATAGCCTCCAACCGGACGGCAGGACGCGGGGCATACGGCTCCAGCTTGGCGGCTAGAGCGTCGTCTGTGGTGGTCACCGTCAGCTTGCAGACCACCGGGGCCCGCTCCTGGATGTCGGCATAGAGATCGGCATCCCGGAGGATCAGGTCGGACTTGGTACACACCGCCACGCCGCACTCATAGGCGTGGATCAGCATCAGCGCCCGCCGGGTCAGCTCCTGCTCCCCTTCAAAGGGATTATAGGGGTCGGACATGGAGCCCATGGCAATAAAGGCGGGCCGGGTCTTCCGCCGCAGTTCGTCCCGGAGAAGCTCCAGGGCCCCCGCCTTCTCCTTCACGGTGTCAAAGCTGTCGTCGCCGTAGCACTCACTGCGGCTGTCACAGTAGATACAGCCGTGGCAGCAGCCCCGGTACAGGTTCATGGTATGATCCGTCCCAAACCAGGACGTGGACTTATTCCGGGTCAGGATATGTTTGGCCGGTACCTGCTCCATATTCCCCCCTCCTCTCTCCCCCATCTTACCACATACTCTCCCACCTAAACAACCAAATTTGAAATTTTTCTATAAACATCTTTCTTTTTTCCAAAAGATATAGTATGATACTACCAGCGTTTTGAAATTAAGGAGGTTTCATCATGCAAAAAAAGAAACTGAACCTGTCTATCAAGATACTCATCGGCCTGGCCATCGGCATTGTAGTGGGCCTCTTCCTCCCCGCCGAGATCGCCAACACCTGGATCAAGCCCTTCGGCACCCTCTTCCTGAATCTCATCAAGATGGTAGTGGTGCCCCTGGTCTTTGCCTCCATCGTAGTGGGCACCTGCGGTCTCAACGACGCCCGCGCCCTGGGCCGCCTGGGCGGCAAGACCATCCTCTATTACCTGTGCACCACCGCCCTGGCCGTCACCATCGGCCTGGTCTGCGCCAACATCTTCCCGGTGGGCCGGGATCTGGCCTTCGAAATGGAGGCCCTCTCCACCAGCGAGCCCCAGAGCGTGACGGATACCCTGCTGAACATTGTCCCCACCAATCCCATCGACGCCCTGGCCAAGGGCAATATGCTCCAGGTCATCTTCTTTGCCATCGCCCTGGGCATCGGCATCCTGCTGTGCGGCGAAAAGGGCAAGCCCCTCCAGGACGGCATCAGCTCCCTGGCAGAGGCCATGTACTCCCTCACCGGAGCCATTATGAAGCTGGCCCCCTTTGCTGTGTTCGCCCTGGTGTGCCCGGTGGTGGCGGTAAACGGCCCCAAGAGCCTGCTGCCCATGCTGGGCCTTATCCTCTCGGTCTACGGTGCCTGCATCTTCCACGCCGTGGTGGTCTACTCCGCCACCGTGGGCGGAATCGCCCACATCAGCCCTGCCCGCTTCTTCAAGGAGGCGGCCCCCGCCATGATCTTCGCCTTCTCCTCCGCCTCCTCGGCGGCCACCATTCCCTTCTCTATGGAGTCCAGTGAGCGTATGGGGGTGCCCCAGTCGGTGCGCTCCTTCGTCCTCCCCCTGGGCGCCACCATCAACATGGACGGCACTGCCATCTACCAGGGCGTGTGTGCCCTGTTCATTGCCAACGCCTACGGTGTGAGCCTCACCATGAGCCAGCAGCTCACCATCATCCTCACCTGCACCCTGGCCTCCATCGGCACCGCCGGCGTCCCCGGCGCCGGCGCGGTGATGCTGACCATGGTGCTCTCCTCCGTGGGCCTGCCCGCCGAGGGCCTGGCCATGGGTATGGTGCTGGGCATCGACCGTATCCTGGATATGGCCCGCACCTGCGTGAACATCACCGGCGACATCGCCTGCTCCGTGGTAGTCGCCGCCTCGGAAAAACAGTTGGAGTCCACCCCCAACCGATAAAGGGAGCATAAAAGCGGCGGCCCAATAGGGCCGCCGCTTTTTCTATGCTTTTAATCCGGCATCCGTGTGGTGTCTGTTTTCTCCCAGTTCTTACCGTCAGCAGAGATATAGAGGGTATCACCCAGGGAGCTGTCAAACCAGCCCGCCGCGTCTGCCTCGGAAAAGCCCCTCTCATGGCTGCCCGGGGAGTTGGCCACCCAGGCGGAATAGACGCCGTCGGTGTAGCCCACCCCAGTCACCAGACGGCCAAAGTCATAGGTGCCGGTCAACCCGAGCTCCTCGTCCAAGAGGTAAACCTTGGTGTTGCCCTCGAACCACCGGCCCCCGGAGTGGCCCATCATGCCGTGGCGGGCCTCCCAGCCTTTGCGGCTGACCAGATAGCCCTCCCCTGTCCATACGGCGGAATATTCAAGTCCCGTGTAAGCGCCGCTCTCCCAGTTGGTGGGACAGGTCACGTCCGTGCCCTTCCAGTGCAAGCCGTCCCCGGAAAAATAGAGATTCCCAGTGATCTGGTCGGCCACCCCGAAGGTCTTCCCATTATCGGGCAAAAGGGTGAACTTGGCGTTGAAGGGCACATCCGCCACCCGCTTCCAGCCGGAGCCGTCATTGCGCAGGAGCTGGCCCACGCTTTGGGATAACTGGCTGTTATACTTATAAGAGGCGAAAAGGGACACTTCACCGCCGTCCTCTGCCGGAAGGGCGGTCATGACCCGCACCCCGATGGCGTTCAGCTCTTCCGGCTCCGGGCCACGGAAGACCGTGCTCAAGTTTTCCAGGCACCAGTCCAGAGAGGAGATGGGGTAGCAGAGAGCGTAGGAAAATTCCTCCTTCTGGTACTGGTCATAAGCCGCCAGGAAGACGGTCTCCTGGGGGCCGTACCAGGCGGCCAGCTTATCGGGAGACATCCCCAGCGAGCGCATCCCCTCCCCCATGTGGGGCAGGAGCACGCCGGTGTCCCAGCTCTCGCTGTCCATCAGATAGACTTCGCCGCCATAGAGTTCAAAACGATAGGGGCCCAGACTGGCCCCATCGCTCCAGGCCGACGGAGTGGGCGGCTTCTGGGGATCAAACCGCTCCACTGTCCAGTCCAGGCCGTCCTCGGTAGTGGCAAGGAATCCTACATAGACAAACTGGCTGTCCCCAATGTAGGTAACACAGTCATAAAGGCAGAGCTTGTCCCCCTCCGTCCAGGCCGCGTCCACGCTGTCCATGCCATCGGGCCAAGGCACTGTCTGCCAGGTCACGCCGTCAGTGGCGCGCAGCAGCTGGGTCTTACCATAGGTATCTTTATTGTCCCCCAGAATCCCCTCCTGGGTAGGATCGTCGTTGCAATAGCCCCGGATACGACGGGTGGCCAGGGTCACTGCGCCGTTGGAGGCCTGAACACAGACGGGAGTGGGCTGGGCTGTGACCAGGGTAGCAGACAATTCATCGGCAGTGTAGTCCTTCTGCCAGGTGTACTCCCCCTCCCACAGGTTCCGCCCCTTGAGCTGCAGGCCCCCACCGGGCAATTCTGTGACGGAGAGAACATAGTCGCTCCACACCCGCTCCGACTGTTCCTTGAGTCCCGGAAGCTCGGCGTAGCTGGCCCCGCCGTCGGCGGAGAGGTAGAACCGCTGGCCCTCAAAGCCGGAGACCACCTCACTGTCCCCCTCGCTGTAGATGGCCCGGCCCTCCTGGGTGTACCAGAGGTAGTCGGCCGCGTCCGGCTCCGCGGCGAAGGCAGGGGTAAGGAGCGCACAGAAGGTCAGCACCAGGAGCCCGGTCAGAAGTCCCTTTTTCATTCGGCTTTTCCTCCTGTTTCCTCTTCCCCGCTTCCTTTCTTCTTTGCAAACCGTCTAAACGCGAAAAACCGCTGGCCAAAGTAGTTGAGCACCGTGTAGAGCCCCATACACACCACCAGAGCCACATTGTTGGCCCACCGCTCCACAAAAACGCTCTGGAGCCGCCCCGCCAGCCAGGGCTGGAGCAGCGGATGGGTCAGAGCCCAGAGGAGGGCCACATTGATGGCAAACTTTACCGCCGAGCGGCCCAGCTCCTCCTCCGAATGGAAGGTGAACCTTCGGTTGAGGAAGAAGCTCATCACCGCCCCCACAATATATCCCACAGCGGAGGAGAAAACGGGGTTCACCCCACCCAGGTTATAAAGGCCGAGCTCCACCGCTATGGACAGCAGGGTGTTTCCTACTCCCACCAGCAGGAAGCGGAAAACGCTGCTGTGGATGAACTTATCCTTCATCGTTCAGCACCTCCCGGATGAGGAAACGGGGCCGGCCCTTGGTCTCCAGATAAATCTTGCCGATATACTCCCCGATGACCCCCAAGGACAGCAAAATAAGGCCGCCAATGGCCCACACGGAGCAGATGACGCTGGCCCAGCCCGCCACCGTCATGCCCAGGGCCCACTTGACGATGAAGGTGATGAGCATGATGATGCTCACCAGGAAAATGAAGAAACCCAGGCCGGTGATCATCTTCAGCGGCTTGGTGGACAAGCTGGTGATGCCCTCCATGGCAAAGGCCAGCATCTTCTTGAGGGGGTATTTGCTCTCCCCCGCAAACCGCTCTCCCCGCTCATACTCCACCGTGCCGGTGCGGTAACCCACCATGGGCACCATCCCCCGGAGGAAGAGGTTGACCTCCTTGAACTGCGCCAGGCCCTCCAGCGCCCGCTTGGACATAAGGCGGTAGTCAGCGTGGTTGAACACCGTCTCCGCCCCCATCAGGTTCATCACCCGGTAAAAGCCCTCGGCGGTGAAGCGCTTGAAAAAGGTGTCCTTCTTCCGGGAGGAGCGGACGCCATATACGATGTCGCACCCGGCGTAGTACTCCTCCACCATCCGATCCACTGCGTCCACGTCGTCCTGAAGGTCGGCATCCATGGAGATGGTCATGTCGCACTTGTCCTTGGCGGTCATCAGCCCCGCCAGCAGGGCGTTCTGATGGCCCCGGTTCCGGGTCAGGTCTATCCCGGAGAAGATGGGGTCGCTCTCATGGAGGGCGGAGATGAGCTCCCAGGTGCGATCCTTAGAGCCGTCGTTGACGAAAAGGATGCGGCTTTTCTCGCTCACCTTCCCCGCCTGGATCAGGCCCGTCACCTTCTCCTTCAGCCGCTTGGAGGTCTCCGGCAGTACCTCCTCCTCATTGTAGCAGGGCACAACGATATACAAAATGTCCTTCATGGGGATCAGCTCCCTCTTTCGTGTGGTATAGCTATGCTTATTATACCTCTTTTGGACGAAAAAGGGAACCCGAAGGTTCCCTTTTTCACCAATTCTTATTCCAAAAGCTCCCGCAGCCGGGAGACCGCCTTGCGCTCGATGCGGGAGACCTGCACCTGGCTGACCCCCAGTATTTTGGAGGTCTTGTCCTGGGTCAGGCCCCGGAAATACCGCAGGGCCACCACCTGCTGTTCCCGCTCCGGCAGGGCGGAGATGGCCTCCCGCAGGGCCAGCTTTTCCAGCACCCCCTCCTCCATGCCCTCGTCCCCCATGAGCTGTTCCAGGGTGAGGCCGTCCCCCAGATCCATCTGGAGGGAGGACACAGGGGCGTTGGCGGTCTCTGCAGCGGCGATCTCCTCCGGCTCCAGACCTGTCTCCGCCGCCAGCTCGGAGAGGGTGGGCTCCCGGCCCAGGCCGCTTTGAAGCCTGTCCCTGGCCTGGCGGATGCTGCCCCCCCGCTCCCGGAGGCCCCGGCTCACCTTCACCGCCCCGTCGTCCCGGAGGAAGCGGCGAATTTCCCCGGCAATTTTGGGCACGGCATAGGTGGAAAACTGACAGCCGAAGGCAGGGTCGAATCCCCGCACCGCCTTCACAAAGCCCAGGCACCCCAGTTGGTAAAGATCCTCCGGGTCTACCCCCCGGCCAAAGTACCGGCGGCAGACGCTCCACACCAGCCCGGAGTTCTCCTCCAACAGCCGGGTGCAGGCATCGTTGTCCCCCTCCCGGGCAGCCTCCAGCAGAGACAGGGTAGATGCGCTCAAGCCTGGAGCCGCCGGGAGATGCGGCGGCGCATGGTCACGGTGGTGCCCTTCCCCGGCAGGGAGCGCACCTTTAATTTATCCATAAAGCTCTCCATAATGGTAAACCCCATACCGGAACGGTCGTCCCCACCGGTGGTGAAAAGGGGCTTCCGGGCCTTCTCCACATCAGGGATGCCCACCCCGGCATCCTTCACCATGATCTCCAGAACATTGTCCTCAAAGAGCCGCAGACGCAGGGTCACCAGCCCCAGCGCCTCCGGGTAGGCGTGGACGATGCAGTTGGTCACCGCTTCGCTCACCGCCGTTTTGATGTCGTTGATCTCATCCAGGGTGGGGTCTAACTGGGCGGCAAAGCAGGCCGCCGCCGTCCGGGCAAAGCCCTCGTTGGCACTGCGGCTCAAAAATGTGATCTTGGCTTCATTGACCGGCTTCATATGTATTTCCTCCTTATTCTTCCCAGGGGATGAGCTTGTCCACCCCTGCCGCCTTCAGCACCTTTGCCGCCTGGGGCGGCACGGCGCGCAGGGTCATGCTCCCCCCCAGCTGACGCATCCGCTTCCAGGAGCGCAGTACCACCGCAATACCAGAGGAGTCCATGAAGGTCACGCCCCCCATGTCCAGCTCCAGCCGCCCCGGCAGAGCGGCATCCACCCGGCGGTTCAGTTCATTCATCAGTGCCTTGGCAGCGTGGTGATCCACCTCGCCAGACACGCTGGCGGTGAGCACCCGCCCCAGCTCCTCACATTGTACCGGCATATGGCTCCCCCTCTTTCGTAATGACACAAAAAAATCGCAGTATACCAAAATTTGGTATACTGCGATTATAGCTTGTCTATTCTGCTTTTTCTGTCAGAATATGGTCGTGAACTGGGTAAAGACCCATTTATCCCCCACCTTTTGATAGGGGAACTGGTAGACTTCCGTCCCAACCACTGTGGAAAGGGTCTCCCCGTCCAGCAGCTCCACCTCCGCCTGCACAGTGCACAGGGCGTCTCCCCCCTCCGGGGGCCAGACGACAGAGAGAACGACGCCGCCCTTGTTGATGTTGGAACCCCGGCCCGCGCCGGTGGTATAAAGTCCGCCCTCCGGGCCGTCGGCAAAGGTGGCGGAGGCGTTTTTGAACAAACCGTCCACCACTTCATCGGAAAACAGGGTCTTGAGGTAAGCCCGCAGCTCATCTGTACTGTTCAGCTGGGGGCTGACCACCCGGAAGAGCGTGATCTCATTCCCCCAGCCTTCCATCGTTATAGCAATATGATCGTTCCTGTCAAGCTCCGGCTCCCCATATCCGGCAAACCAGCTGAACACCTCCGTCGCCTCCCGGTAGGCCGCCAGCACCACTTCGTCGTCAGGCCGATCCGGCGCGGGCGTGGGTTCGGGAGTAGGCTCCACCACAGGGGTAGGTTGAGGCTCCTGGGTACCCACCGGCGGGGTGGACACCGGCTTAGGGGTGGGCGTGGCCGCGGGAGCGGGAGTCGAAGTGGGAACGGGAGTCTCCTCCACCGGGGCAGGACTGGGGGTGACAACAGGGCTTGGGACAGCCGGGGGGGGGGCCGTAGCCACCGGAACAGGGCTTGGCGTGGGAACGGCCGTGGCCGGCGGTGTCTCCGCCGGGGGCTTCTTCCCGCAGCCGCTCAGCCCAATAATAAGGGCGGCGGTCAATATCGCCAGTCTTTTTTTCATGGCAGCGCCCCTCCTTCGGGCGAATGGGTCAGTTTCCATTAGCCAATGGCTATGATACACTATTTTATCCGCCAAAGGCTAAAATCGCAACTACAACTTTATGACAAAATGTCACGAATTGGAAACAGGCTCATCCCAGAGAGGCAACAGACTCCTCCAGCTTGGCGATAAGACCCCGAAGCTCCTCCGCCCGGGAACGCTGGCCCTCCACCACCTGGGCGGGCGCCTTGCTCACAAAGCTGGGGTTGTTGAGACGGCTCTCCAACCCGGCCAGCTCGTTCTTCCGGGCCGCCAGCTCCTTTTCCAGCCGTTTCTTCTCCTGCTCCAGATCCACCAGCTCCGCCAGGGGCATGAAGATACGGGCGGCAAAGGTGACCACCTCTACCATTCCCTGCTTACGCATCTCGTCGCTATTGGCGGCGCCGGCGATGCCCACCACTGTCACGTCGCTGGCCCAGGCCAAGCGCTTGAGGAGGGGCACCCCCTGCTCAAAGACGGCAGTCTCGGCGGTGGCGATGGTCAGGTGGGCCTTCTTGGAGGGGGGCACGTTCAGCTCGGAGCGCTTGCCCCGGATGGCCCGGGTGGCCTCGATGATGAGGTCGATGGCCTTCTCCTCCGCCGGGAAGTCCAGCTCCTCCTTCCGCTCCGGCCACTTCTGGAGCATCAGGTAATCTCCCTCATGGGGCAGGGACTGCCAAATTTCCTCGGTGATGAAGGGCATGAAGGGATGGAGCAGCTTGAGCATCTCGGTGAGGACATAGCACAGCACCTGCTGGGCCTGCTCCTTGG
>CANEAY010000026.1 GCA_947425785.1 uncultured Pseudoflavonifractor sp.
CCTCCCCCTCCTCCCTCTCCTCCCTTTCCTCCCTTTCCTCCGCAAAAAACAGCCGGGATCCCCAAGTTGTATTTCACTTCAAAAACCAGCCCAAAAAAGCGCTCAAAAAGCCAAAACCGATGGCTTTTTGAGCGCTTTTTTCACGTCAGTTGTACGTTTCTCAGTCCAATTTTTCGCCCTTTACCGCCCGCCAGGCCCCCAGGCAGGTACACAAAAAGTACCCCCCATAGATGACCAAAAGCATCCCCGCGGTCAGCAGACTGGCGTGGGTGGAGTCCACGTGCCCCACAGCATAAATGATCTCATTGGCCGCCTTCATCCCCACAAACGCATGGATGATCCCCAGGGCCAGGGGCAGGAGGAAGGCCAGGGCCACCTGTGTCACCAAAGCCTTGCGCCGCAGTCCTTCCGGGGCGCCTAATTTGCTCAGCAATTCGTAGCGCTGGGCGTTGTCCGCAGCCTGGGAGAGCTGTTGAAGGGCCAGCACCGCCGCGGCGGTGAGCAAAAACACCAGTCCCAAATAAAGCCCCATATACAGCACCAGGATCTTGCTTCCCATCAGGTCGTAGTAGTTGTCCAGCTTGTAGTTCATCATGATGTCCAGCCCGCCGGTAAAGTCCTCCGCCGTCTCCAATGCCTTGCGCACCAAGGCATCCACCGTCTGGGCATCGCCGTTATAATTGATGTTCACCATCTGCCGCCGGGGCCGCAGGAGGGAGATCATCTCATCGGGCACCACCACTACCCCGTCGGCGGCGGGGCCGTTGACGATGGCGTCGGGGGTACGGATGGGCTCCTCCACGCTCCCCAGGGTCGGAAGCCCCCGCCGGACCATAAGGTCGTCGTAGGCGCTGACCGGCATAGCGGCGTAGAACCCTGCCTCCGGCCAGCCGGTGACGGCCTCCTCGTTATAGTAGACGGTGACGCTCTCCACGCTGGCAAAACAGGTCTGGGTGTCCACCCCGATGGCCTGGAAAAGGGCGGCCATATCTGCTTCCTCGTATTCCCCCTCCCGGCCGTAATTGAGGACTGTCAGGTCATAGGGGGTCTGGTCGGCGACCGAGGCGCTGATGGTGTCGTTAAGGCCCACGGCGCAGGCGGTGATCCCCATGGCCAGCAGCAGCAAAATACAGATCACCGTGTTGGAAAGGCAGTTGGTATGCACCCGGCCGCTCCACTGGCGCAGAACGAACATATTGAGGCCCTTATAGTACCCCGGATGCCCCTTGGTGAGCCGCAGAAGAAACCCGGACAGGGAGCGGAAAACAAGGAATGTCCCCGCCGTCCCCAGGCCCAGCATCCCGAACCAGATGGGGTCGATACGCAGCAGGCCGCGGGTGAGCAGGATGGCGTAGGCTGCCCCCAACAGGATACACCCCAGAAGGAACAGGGCCACCGACACCCCCAGGGGCCGCCGGGCCACCTCCTCGTTGCGCCGCTGACTGCGGATGAGGTCGATAAGCTTGCTCCGGGAGACGGTTACCCCGGTGAAGAGGGTCACCAGCAGGAAGATGACCCCAAAGTAGAGGGCCGTCTTCCCCGCCGCGCCCCAGGAGACAGAGAAGGCAAAAAGCTCCTCCGGCACGGCCAGGAACATGGCCACCGTCAGCCTGTCCAGGGCCCAGGCCCCCAGCGTCCCCAGGGCAATGCCGGAGACCAGGGCCGCCAGGCCGATGAGCAGGGTCTCCTCCACCAGGAGCCGGGAGACCTTTCCCGTATCCATGCCCAACAGGAAGTAGGTGCCCAGCTCCCGCTTGCGCCGCTTCATCAAAAACTGGTTGGCGTAGAGGATGAGCCCCGCCAGCACCGCCGACACAAAGACGGAAAAGACCTCCACCAGCATGAAGATGCCCTCTACGATGCCGTGCTGCGACTGGGCCAGGAGCTTCATCACGCTCTGGCCGGACAGGGAGTTGAACACGTAAAAAAGGCATACGCCAAAGGTGAGGGTGATGAAATAGACGGCGTAATCCCGAAGGCTCCGCCGCACATTGCGAAGGGCCAGCTTACCGGTCATGGCCCTCACCTCCCAACTGGCTCACCACGGACAAGACCTCCCGGAAGAAGCTCTGCCTGTCCTCTCCGTCCCCCCGGTGCAGCTCCTGGTAGAGTTCCCCGTCCCGAAGGAAGAGGATACGGCTGCACCAGGAGGCGGCAAAGGCGTCGTGGGTGACCATGAGGATGGTGGCCCCCTCCTCCCGGTTCAGCTCCTCCAGCTGGCCCAGCAGAAGCTCGGCGGACTTGGAGTCCAGAGCCCCCGTGGGCTCGTCAGCCAGCACCAGGGCGGGCCGGGTGACCATGGCCCGGGCCGCCGCCAGCCGCTGCTGCTGGCCCCCGGACATCTGGTAGGGAAACTTGTCCAGCACCTCCTCTACCCCCAGGAGCCGTGCGGCCCGGCGGGCATTCTTCTCCACCGTTTTGGCTTCGGCCCCGCCGATGGTGAGGGCCAGGGCAATGTTCTCCAGGCCCGTCAGGGTGTCCAGCAGGTTGCAGTCCTGGAAGATGAAGCCCAGCCGCTCCCGGCGAAATTTGGCCAGGGCCTTCCCCCGCAACTTGGTCAGGGACACCCCGTCCACCGCAATGTGGCCGGAGGTGGGGGTGTCGATGGTGGATACACAGTTCAAAAGGGTGGTTTTTCCGCTGCCCGAGGGGCCCATGATGCCCACAAACTCCCCCGGCTCCACCGAAAAGCTCAGTCCCCGCAGGGCATTGGTGCGGTTCCCCTTCCCTCCGTATGTCTTGGTCAGGGCTTCTACGTTCAAGATCGGTTCCATGGTTTGGCCTCCTTTTTTCAGTGAGGCCATTATACCGGGCGCCCTTCAAGTTTTCTTTTCGACGGAGTGAAGAAATCCTAAAGTCTTTCTGACAAAAAAATGTCCCCGGATGGAGTTTTCCATCCGGGGACGTGCCTTTTCTCATACTCCCAGCCAGGCCTTTAGCTCCAACAGGTCGGGGGCGATATGTACGTGGGGATATGCCTCGAAGGCGGAGGCCGGGGTGGTGCCGTTGAGGACGGCGGAGAAGTCCACCCCCGCCCCCTGGCCGGTGGCGGCGTCAATGATGGTGTCGCCGCAGTAGAGGACGTCGGCCCTCTCCACCCCCATGGTCTCCAAGGCTCCCAGGAGACCCTCCGGGTCGGGCTTGGGCCGCTTTACCATCTCGCCCCCCACCGTCACCGACATCAGCTCCAGCAGACCGTTGTGCTGCAGGATCTCCCGCAGGGTGGAGGTTCGCTTGCTGGTGACTATCCCCACCTTCACGCCCCCGGCGTAAAGGGTGCGCAGAAGCTCCGCCGCACCGGGAAAGAGCACCGTCTTTTCCGCCTGCCGCCCCTCCACCTTCTCCTGGAACCACCGGCGAAATTCGGCGCGCCGGGCGGGATCATCCTGCCCGGTGAGCATGGTGAAGCCGTCCTCCAGGATGTAGCCCACCGTCTGGCGCACCGCCTCCAGCTCCGGGGCAGGAAGGCCCATTTTCCCGAAGCCGTAGAGGTAGCCCTCGTAAATAGAGGCCGTAGCGTCCCCCAGGGTATAGTCAAAGTCGAATAAGACCGCCTTATAGTTCATGTCCTTCCACCTCATTATTTATAATGAGACGATTCTACCACACCTTCCCGCCGGGTGCAAGGGAGGCATATGCCAAAAAGCGCCGTATCCCTTGAGATACGGCGCTTTTCCATCCTTTATAACAGCTTCATATTGTATATATACCTTGTCGTTTAGATCCAATCCTCGTCTCTGTACAGCATAATTATTTCCTCCTAATCATTCAAGACCATCTGAAGGTATCCTTATTATATGCGATTATATACAAAAATGCAACTCTTTTTCTAACTTTTCTTTTTGTCCTTCTTTTTCCTGTCGCTTAGTGCTCCTCTGCGCCAGTATCTTTTTCCTCAACTGCCTTTGGTTTTGGATAAAAGGAAACACAAATCCCATCATTGAAAAAGATCCAATCCTCAAACTGAATAATCACTCTGTTTGGATCAGAATCATTAGGCGTGTTGATTGCATCCTCACAGAAGCCAAATGCGTGTGCGCTCAAACAGCAGTCTCGTCCCTGACTATCTACGATGTGAAAATCCAATCGATATTCCTTACAGGGCTGCCGCACCCGAAGGCTGTACGTGAAATCGTCCGGGGGCACAGTAGTTTTATATTTTACGATGATCTTTGTGTCCCGCCTATTGGACAAATGCAGCGGCTGCTTGCAATAATAACTTCTGCGTTTTAGATATGCGTTCTTTTGATCCAAACTTCCAACCGACTTTGAATCCTCCATGCACTCATAATCGCTTGGCGATCGAGCCTCCCCATTGATGATGACCTCTTGTATTGTCAAAGTAGAATACGGACTGACCACCTGTCCCGCCAACACAAAATTTTTTTCTACATACGTTTCCTCATAAGAGCGAAGCCAAATAACACGCACGATCTCCTTCTCAATTCTGTCGGGATGGATGGTACAGGTTATCTGGTGCTCACTTTTGGTCAAATAGTAATTCTGCAATGCCTTATCCCGCCGCTGGATAATGCTCTCATAGATCTCTTGCTTCTTTCTGCTGCCCCCAAAGTAAAAATCCCGCTCTAAAAGTGCAAGCAGTTTCTTTCTGTTTTTCTCGTGCTCTTGGCCGGAAAAAGCCAATTCATCCAGAAAGGTCTCGGTAAATATCTCGTTCCGGCTTTTTTTCTCGATCAAAAATCCGGTAATCAATGTCGTACCGATGATAGAAGTCAGGACTATCACCACGCTCTTGGCCGCGCCCTGCCAATCCCAACTGCCATTACCCATATATGCTTCCAGCCCAATGTAGATAAATATGCACAGGACAAAAGCGAAAACCGCCCAGCCCAAAGTCTGCTTTGGAATTATAAAGCGTGACAGGATCCTCCTCTTTTTCTCTTTCTGATCCGGCATTGTCCTCTTCCTCCATCTCCCGGCGAAGGTCGTTTCTCGACATATTTCGCCTTTATAAAAAGTATACAGGATTTGGAAGAAATATGCAAGGGATATCTCCTCTTTCCCCCCCTTTCTTGTAGTTGAGTTCACGCCGAGGCCTCGTCCAGGAGGAACCGCTTGGCCCCATAGCGCAGGCACCGGCGCAGCCGATCCTCCCCCCGCTTGATGGTGCGGGAGACGGTGGACTTGTCCACCCCCATCTGCTCGCCGATCTCCGACATCTTCATCCCCTCGGCATAGTAAAGCAGCAGGTACCGCCGCTGTTTTTCCGTGATGTCCTCGTGAAGAGCCCGCCACAGGGCGATCTTCACCCGATCCAGCTCCTCTGTGTTGGTGTTCTCCTCCGAGATCATCCGGGCGTACCGGGCCATATCCGCCGCGTATATCCCGCCCCTTCTGTATCTTGTTCCCGACATCTTTCATGTCCCCCTTCCCTGTCTTTCCTATGGTCAGAGCGAATAGCGCTCATTTCTCCGGTAGCTCCTGTCGTAGTACCGCTCACAGATCACCGCCATGTCCCGCACGTCCCGGCGCATGGCCTCCAGCATTCGCAGCCGTTCCTCCTTCAATATTTTCTCCTCCGCCGTCCACGCCGGCAGCTCGGAGACAAACTGGATGCGGTGGCGCAGGATGTCGGCCTGCTCCCGGTAACTCACCGCCAGTTCCGCCAGTGTCATTCCCTCTCTCCTCTCTCCCCGCCCGGCGGCAGGCCGGGCACAGGGGGCCGTCCCCCTGGTAGATCTCCCCCCGGCACCGGCGGCACCAGGCCGTGGCCGGGAGCCTCTGAACGTCCCGCAGAGGCCACAGACAGCTTTCATATCCCGTTTCCCTTCCCTCTTTCCAAAACCATGAACTTTTTTCTTGACAACCTCCCACGTATCTGATAGAATGATTTCTGCTGTTGGACAGCCTTTCTGGTTTTGCTGGTTTAGCTCAGTTGGTAGAGCAGCTGATTTGTAATCAGCAGGTCGGGGGTTCAAGTCCGTCAACCAGCTCCAACGGAGGAGTTCCAGAGTGGCCAAATGGGGCAGACTGTAAATCTGTTGCGTATCGCTTCGGTGGTTCGAATCCACCCTCCTCCACCAAGTCGCTTCGAGCAAACGCTCGAGGCGACTTTTTTATTCCAGGCCCTTCCCAGCTTTTATAGAACGTACGTTCTATTTATGGGTTTATCCTACCACGGTTTTTTCGACATGGCAATACAACTAAAACATTTTTACACAAAAAAAGAACGGCGGAAGTCCCCATTATAGGACTTCTGCCGTTCTTTTTGGGTCTTGCCTTATAGGTCGGGGGTACTTTGCCGGTGGATAAGCTTGTAGGGCAGCTCGATCTTCATGGAGATGGCGTGCTTTCCAGTCATGCGATCCAGCAGGGTACGGGCGGCGATGTTGCCCATTTCGGCCAGCGGGAGCTGGGCAGTGGTGAGGCTGGGCTGCTGATCTACCGCAGCGCTGATATCACCGATGCCCATAACCGCGGGCAGGGGCCTATCGGGCTGCAGTTTTTTCAAGGTGTCCATCAGCCCGATAGCGCTGACATCGTTGACACAGAACATGGCGGTGGGCGGATCCTGGGAGAGGACATACTGCTCCGCCGCCTGGCGGCCGCCGGCCTCGGTCTGGGGAACGTCGAACACATAGGAGCTGACAATGTTCAGCTCGTTGCCCTCCACCGCCTGACGGTATCCAAAGTAGCGCACATCGTTGCACTCGCCCACATAGCCGATCTTCATGTGGCCCTGGGACAAAAAGTGGCGCACAGCGGCACGGGCGATAAGCTCACCGTTGCAATAGACCTGATCCAGATCCAGGTAGTAGGGATTAAGCCCCGTACAGGTCAGATATTTGCAGGCAGAGTGGATCAGGGACAGCTCCCGGACTGCACACTTGCCCAACAGGATCAGCCCGTCTATCTCGGCCAGCCGCCGGGGATGATCCAGCACCTCCTGGAGCATAAAGGTCTCCCCAAGCTGGTGGCCGGCCCGAAGGACAGCGGCCTTGGCGCTGCTCTCGATCTGCAGATAAAATTCATCCTCCAGAGACTCCGGCCCCCGGGCCATAATGATGCCGATACGGAAAATACGGGAGGGTCTTCCCGGGCCCTTTTTCAGATCCACCGCAGCGCTGTTGCGGACATAGTGGAGCTTTTGGGCCGCCGCCCAGATCTCCTTTTCCGTCCTTGTCGATGTCCGCTTTTGCCTGCTGTTTAGTACCCGACTTACGGTAGAAATGGAGTATCCGGTCACTTCTGCGATCTCTTTCAGCCCCATATTCGGAAAACCTCCCTTTTGGCCAATTTGCAAACGTTTGCATTGTGCAATTCTCCAGCCAAAATCGTTTTTTGTGGTGAATCGCACAATCAATCCCCATTTTCTCTTTTCCAAAATGGTAATATTTACAACAAAATTATAGCAGGTAAGGCAAAGAAAAGCAAGTTATTTCTCTTACTCTGCAAACGTTTGCAACAGCTTTCCTTGCCGCTCCAAAATCCCACATGTTACAATGTGACCGCAAAGGGACAAAAGTACATCAAACAATTTGTTCAATTTGTCAAGGAGGATAAGAATACCATGAAGAAACTGATCGCTATGACCCTTTCCCTCGCAATGGTTCTGAGTCTGGCCGCCTGCGGCGGCGGGACCAAGGAGAGCAGCACTCCCGCCCCTGTGGAGAGCTCTGCCGGTACCGACGTCGAGACCGCGGCCACCACCTTCGGCCTGAAGCCCTTTGAGACCCGTCAGACCCTGCGGGTGGGCTACTTCGCCGGTTCCGCCCACGCCAGCCCCTTCTATATCGCTGATGTGAAGGGCTTCTTCGACGAGCTGAACGTGGATGTGGAGTACGAGCCCTTCACCAACGGCCCCGCCATGATGGAGGCCAGCAGCAGCTGGGATGTGGCCACCGCCGGCGCCGCCGGTGACCTGGTGGGTATGCTGGGCTACGACCTGATCTGCGTGGGCGTGGCCGACTACGAGAAGAACATGGGCCTGTTCGTCCGTCCCGACGGCGGCCTGGCCGACAAGAATCCCGAGGACTGGAAGGGCACCACCTGGCTCTATCCCACCGGCACCAACGCCCAGATGATCCTGGGCGGCGAGCTCAACGAGCTGGGTCTGAGCTTTGACGATATCGAGTCCGTCAACATGGATATCGCCAGCGCCCTCACCGCTTTCAAGGGCGGCCAGGGTGACGGCATCGCCGTGTGGAACGCCATCGCCACCTCTGCCGAGGATGCGGGCTTTGTCCGCGTGGACGACGCCGGCAGCCTGGACATCACCGTGTTCAACGGCTTCATGGCCACCCCCGAGGCTCTCTCCGACCGCCGCGACCTGGTGAAGATGGCCTGGGAGGTCTACTACCTGACCTGGCAGTGGTGCAACGAGTCCGACGCCAACATGGCCGAGGCTACCGCGCTGTATCTGGAGAGCTGCGAGAATGAGGGCATTGCCTGTGACGAGCACACCGCCGAGGTGGTCATGGGCTACTACGCCTGCCCCTCTGTGTCCGAGGTCTACAAGCTGATGACTGAGACCAGCGCCGATGACGCCGGCCTGTACACCTCCCGCGACCTGCTCCAGGCCGAGAAGGATCTGCTGGTGACCATGGACTTCCTTATCAGCGTGGGCAAGTACACCAATGAGAACCGCAACACCATCCTGGACAACAAGATGATGGACAGCTCTATTGCGGAGGAGTGCATCGCCGAAATGACCGACATGGGCGTTGTCTTCAAGTAAATCAAACTGTATTTTTGAAGAGCTGCCCGCGATTTGCTCCGCAAATCGCGGGCAGGCTTCTAAAAGGAGGGAAAATACATGGGCTCTGCCCCTGAAACCAAAAAGCTGACGCAGGAGCAGCGGATCGCTATGGTGCAGGAGAAGAAGCGGCGCACCCAGCGGCTTTACCTGACGCTCTCCATCATCGGCATCCTGGTCTTTCTGCTGATCTGGGAGATCGCCTCCGACGCCGGCTTTGTCAACAGCCGCTATCTGGCGGCTCCGTCCACCATTTTCAAGCTCTTTATCACCAAGCTCACCGACCCCAATCCCGACGGTGCTGTTTTGGGGGTCAACATCCTGGCCAGCCTTCAGGTGTCTCTCACCGGCTTCTTCCTGGCCATCATCGTGGGCATCCCTCTGGGCCTGCTTATGGGCTGGTACGGCGGCTTTGAGAGCTTTGTACGGCCCATCTTTGAGCTGGTCCGTCCCATTCCCCCGGTGTCCTGGATCCCCCTGACCATCGTCTGGCTGGGCATCGGGCTGCCGGCCAAGGCCTTCATCGTCTTCTTCTCTGCCTTTGTGCCCTGTGTCATCAACGCATACACAGGCATCAAGCAGACCAGCCCCGTCCTCATCAATTTCGCCAAGACCTGCGGCGCGTCCAACTTCACCATCTTCTGGAAGGTGGGCATCCCCTCCTCGCTGACCATGGTGTTTGCCGGCGTCCGGGTGGCTCTGGGCAACGCCTGGGCCACTCTGGTGGCTGCCGAGATGCTGGCCGCCTCCTCCGGCCTGGGCTATATGATCCTCATGGGTCGGCAGTTTGCCCGGCCTGACCTGATCCTTCTGGGCATCGTGGTGATCGGTATCATCGGCGTGACCTTCACCGCCATCCTGGGCCGGGTCGAGAACAGAGTGTTGGGGTGGAAAAAATGAGCACAAAGAATACTGATATCGTCCTCAGCGCCAGCGAGCAGCGGGAGCGCCGCAAGCAGATCCTTTACAAGATCCTGCCTGTGGTCTCCATTCTCCTCCTCGTGGCTCTGTGGATCGCCGCCTCCGGCGGTGAAAGCTCCTCCTTCCCGTCCCCCATGGACGTGTATGACCGGTTCCTCCGGTTTATGGAAAAGCCCATCCAGAAATTGAGCCTGTGGCAGCACATCCTGGCCAGTTTGAAGCGGGTGCTCATCGCCCTGCTGGCCTCCTGGGTGCTGGGTATTTCCTTCGGCATCCTCATCGGCTGGAACAAGAAGGCCAACGCCCTGCTGGGCCCCATCTTTACCGCCATCCGGGTAGTGCCCCCTCTGGCCTGGATCCCCCTCATCACCATCTGGTTCGGCACCGGTGAGTTCCCCAAGATCCTGGTGGTCTTTCTGGGCGCGGTGATGCCGGTGGTGGTCAACACCCAGGCCGGTATGAGCAACATCGACCAGCAATATCTGGACGTGGGGCGCATCTTCAACGCCAACAAGCGGCAGATGCTCCTGGACTTCGCCATCCCCTCCGCCCTGGACGCCATCTTCGCCGGTGTGCGTACTTCGGCCAGCGCGGCCTGGATGGTGGTGCTGGCGGCCGAAATGCTGGGCGGCAAGTCCGGCGTGGGCTTCCTCATCACCCGGGGCATGGACTCGGGCGATCTGCCTTTGGTGCTTCTGTCCATGATCTGTATCGGCATCATCGGCGCCATCCTTGCCATTTCCATGCAGCTCATTGAAAGGGGGGTCTGTCCGTGGACGGCAAAAAAGTCAAACTGAGCCTGGAGCATATCTCCCAGAGCTATGTACTCAACAACAGAGCCTTTGACGCTGTGCAGGACATCAATTTCGACGTATATGACAGCGAGTTCCTTGTCCTTCTCGGCCCCGGCTACTGCGGCAAGACCGTGCTGCTGAACATCATCAGCGGCCTGGAGGAGCCGGTGGACGGCACCGTGCGCCTGGACGGCGAAGTGGTCAAGGGCAGCGATCCCCGGATCGGCATGGTCTTCCAGAAGACCTCTCTGCTGCCCTGGAAGACGGTGATGGAGAATGTGGAGGTCGGCCCCAAGATGGCCGGCGTAGCCAAGGAAGAGCGGCGGAAAACTGCCCAGAAGTACATTGACTTGGTCGGCCTTCAGGGCTTTGAAAAAAGCTATCCCACCCAGCTCTCCGGCGGCATGAAGCAGCGGGTGGGCATCGCCCGGGCCTACACCAACAGCCCCGAGATCCTTCTGATGGACGAGCCCTTTGGCGCCCTGGACGCCCAGACCCGGTACTCCATGGAAGAGGAGATCCAAAAGATCTGGCAGAGCGAGAAGCGGACTATCATCTTCGTGACCAATAACATCGAGGAGGCCGTCTACCTGGGCGACCGGATCGTACTGCTGACCAACCGGCCCGCTCACGTAAAGGCCATCTACGACATCGACCTGCCCCGGCCCCGGGACACGGTCTCCCCGGAGTTCCTGCGCATCCGCAAGGAGATCTCCGATAACACCGATCTGGCGCTGTAAGGAGGGAGAAAGCATGAGCGAGCAATTTGTTCACGACCCGGAATATAAGGTGGAGGTACGCAACCTCACCAAAAACTTTGGTGAGCTGAAGGTACTCAACGACATCTCCTTCAACATTAAAAAAGGGGAATTTATTTGCGTGGTCGGCCCCACGGGCTGCGGTAAGACCACCTTCCTGAACCTGCTGACCCGGATCATCCAGCCTTCGGCGGGGGATCTGTATATCGACGGTGAGCCGGCAGATCCCACCAAGCACAACCTGGCCTTTGTGTTCCAGGAGCCCTCCGCCATTCCCTGGAAGACCGTGGAGGAGAACCTTCGCTTCGGCCTGGAGATCAAAAAGCTGCCCGAGGACGAGATCAAGAGCCGGGTCGAGAACATCATCAGACTGCTGGGCCTGGAGGAGTTCCGCAACTCCTATCCCCACCAGCTGTCCATGAGCACCGCCCAGCGGGTCATCATCGGCCGCGGCTTCGCCATGAGTCCCGACCTGCTGTTGATGGATGAGCCTTACAGCCAGATGGACATCAAGCTGCGCTTTTACCTGGAGGACGAGGTCATCCGCCTGTGGAAGGAGCTGGGCAGCACGGTGGTCTTTATCACCCACAACATTGAGGAGGCCACCTACCTGGCCGAGCGCATCCTGATCCTCAGCAACAAGCCCACCACCATCAAGGAAGAGGTCCACGTGGATCTGCCCCACCCCCGTGACGTGACCTCTCCTGATTTTATCAAAATTCGAAAGTATGTGACCGACCAGATCAAGTGGTGGTAACAGCGCCGCAAAGGGCAGCTGTGCCCTTTGGACTATCCTGAATTGAGAGAAGGAAACCGATCATGAAATTGGATTTTGAATACGGCCACGGCTTTATGAGCGCCCAGCTACCGGACAACACAGATGTGTTTATCCCCGGAGAGACTGTGCCCGATCCCCCCTGTCTGCCCCAGGACTGGGACAGTCTCTATGCTGCCACCCTGGAGTCTATCCGCAACCCCATCGGGATGCCCGCCCTGTCGGAGCTGGCCCACGCCGGGAGCAAGGTGGTCTTTGTCATCCCCGACATCGTCAAGGGCGGCAACCAGCCCACCAGCCACCGGAAGGTGGCCATCCGGGCCTGCCTGGATGAGCTGTACGCCGCCGGAGTCCGCAAAGAGGACGTGCTGCTTCTCTTCTCCAACGGCCTCCATCCCCGGGCCACGGTGCCGGAGATGAAGACCATCCTGGGTGAGGCGCTCTTCAACGAGTTCTATCCCTCCGGCCAGATCACCAGCCACGACAGTGAGGACTATGACCACCTGGTGGATCTGGGCTTCACCCCCCAGGGCGACCACGTTATCATGAACAAGTATGTCTATGACGCCGACGTGGCCATCCTCATCGGCCACACCCAGGGCAACCCCTACGGCGGCTACTCTGCCGGCTATAAGCACTGCGCCACTGGTATCACCCATTGGCGGAGCATTGGGGCCCACCATGTGCCCCAGGTCATGCACCGGCCCGACTTCGTGCCTGTGTCCACCAGCAGCCTCATGCGGGATAAGTTTGACCAGCAGGGGATGTTCATGGAGGAGAAGATGGGCAAGAAGTTCTTCTGTTGTGATGCCGTGCTGGACACCAAGAGCCGCCAGATCGAGATATACTCCGGCTGGGCCAAGGAGATGCAGCCCATCAGCTGGAAGACAGCAGACAAGCGCACCTACGTCCACTGGGCGGAGAAGAAATACGACGTGGTCGTCTTCGGTATGCCCACCAACTTCCACTATGGCGACGGCATGGGCACCAACCCCATCCAGATGATGCAGGCCCTCTCCGCCCAGGTCATCCGGCACAAGCGGGTACTGGCCGATCACTGTGTGTTCATCGTCTCCTCCATCTGCGACGGCTGGTTCCACGAGGAGCGCTGGCCCTATCTCAAGGAGCTCTATGAGCTGTTCCAGCACGACTCCATGAACATCCTGCCGGATATGAACCGGTACGGAGAGTACTTCGCCACCAAGGAAGAGTATATCCGCAAGTACCGCTTCGCCAATGCCTTCCACCCCTTCCACGGGTTCAGCATGATGAGCTGCGGCCACCTGGCGGAGGAGCACACCAGCGCCATCTACATCGTGGGCGCCCGGGAGCCGGGCATCGCCCGGGGCATGGGCCTGAAGACCCGGGCCACCTTTGAAGAGGCCCTTGAGGATGCCAAGAAGAAGTTTGTGGGGCCTGACCCCAACATTCTGGCTTTGCCCAAGACCTTCACCACCACCTCTGTCCACCTGTGCATGAAGGATCCGGCAGAGAACAGCCACTACCGGGACGATGCTCCCGCCCACCCCTGCGGGGGCTGAAAGGAATAAAAAAGGACGGCTGCATAGCGCAGCCGTCCTTTTTTGCTTTTCTCAAAACTCCGCGTTGCCCACCGTCCGGGGATGGAGCTCCACATCCCGGATGTTGGAAACGCCGGTGAGGTACATGACCATCCGCTCGAAGCCCAGGCCGAAGCCGGCGTGGCGGCAGGAGCCGTAACGGCGCAGGTCGCAGTACCACCAGTAGTCCTTGGGATCCATGCCCAGCTCCTTGATGCGGCCCTCCAGCAGCTCCAGCCGCTCCTCACGCTGGGAGCCGCCGATGATCTCGCCGATGCCGGGCACCAGGCAGTCGGCGGCGGCCACGGTCTTGCCGTCGTCGTTCATGCGCATATAGAAGGCCTTGATCTCCTTGGGGTAGTCGGTGACGAAGACGGGCTTTTTGAATATCTGCTCGGTGAGGTAGCGCTCGTGCTCGGTCTGGAGGTCACAGCCCCACTCCACCTTGTAGTCAAACTTGTCGTTGTTCTTCTTCAGAAGCTCCACGGCCTCGGTATAGCTCACCCGGCCAAAGTCGGAGGAGGCCACGTGCTCCAGCCGCTCCTTCAGGCCCTTATCCACGAAGGAGTTGAAGAAGTCCATCTCGGCGGGGCAGCGCTCCATCACATAACGGATGATATACTTGATCATGGCCTCGGCGGTGTCCATATAGTCCCCCAGGTCGGCGAAGGCCATCTCCGGCTCGATCATCCAGAACTCGGCGGCGTGGCGCTGGGTGTTGGA
>CANEAY010000027.1 GCA_947425785.1 uncultured Pseudoflavonifractor sp.
CCCGATCCTCTCCGGGCTCACAGATCACGTCCTCGTCCCCATGATCTCCCGATCCTCTCCGGGCTCACAGATCACGTCCTCGTCCCTGTGATCTCCCGATCCCCTCCGGACCCCTGGCCGCTGTCCGTCGGTGCGCCGCCTTTTTTCAAAAAATCAAGCCTTTTTTGCGCTCTTTTTGCCCGTTTTTGCGGCTTTTTTGCCGGTTTTGGAGTCCGCTTTAACGGACTTTGCGCCCGTGGAAGCCTTCTTTCTGGGCGCGGGAGCCCGCCTGGCACAGCGGTAGATCACGCCGGACATGGGGGGCAGATCGATCTCCATGGACTGCTCCTGCCCGTGGCAGGCCACGGCCTCGGAACTCACCAAAGCCTTGTCCCCCAGTCCTTCGCCGCCAAACTCCTCGCTGTCGGAGTTGAGCAGGCACTGGTATTTTCCCGCCACGGGAACGCCCACCCGGTAGCCCTTTCGGTGGATGGGGGAGAAGTTACACACCACCACCAAAAACTCCCCCTTGGTGCTCCACCGCAAAAACGCCGCCGTATTGGCCGTCGCGTCGTCCGCCTCCAGCCATTGGAAGCCTTTCCAGTCAAAGTCCTGCTCCCAGAGCTCAGGGTGCTCCAGATAGAGGGCGTTGGCCTTCTGTACAAAGGCTTTCAGCCGGCGGTGGCGCTCACCGTCGCCCGTCTCGTCCTGCTGATCCAGCAGGTGCCAGTCCAGGGAGTGCTCGTAGTGCCACTCGTTCCACTGGCCGAACTCACTGCCCATCATCAGCAACTTTTTGCCGGGGTGGGTGAGCATATAGGTATAGAATGCCCGGACGCCGGCATAGCGCAAGGGGTCGTCCCCAGGCATTTTATTAAGGAGAGAGCCCTTCATATGCACCACCTCGTCATGGGAGAGGGGGAGCACGAAGTTCTCCGAGAAAGCGTACATAAAGGAGAAGGTGATGTCCTTGTGGTTATACTGCCGGAAGTAGGGATCCAGCTTGATGTAGTGCTGGATGTCGTTCATCCAGCCCATATTCCACTTCAGGTTGAAGCCCAGGCCCCCCTCGCTCACCGGGGCGGTGACTAGGGGCCAGGCGGTGGACTCCTCCGCCACCATCAGTACGTCGGGATGGGAGGAGAAGACGGCGGTGTTCAGATGCTGGAGGAAGCTCACCGCCTCCAGATTTTCATGGCCGCCGTGGACATTGGGGATCCACTCCCCGCCCTGGCGGTTGTAGTCCAGGTAGAGCATGGAGGCCACCGCATCCACCCGCAGGCCGTCCACGTGGTACTGCTCCAGCCAAAACAGGGCGGAGGAGGTGAGGAAGGAGCGCACCTCGTTGCGGCCGTAGTCAAAGACCATGGTGCCCCACTCCTTGTGCTCCCCCTTTCGGGGGTCGGCATACTCATAGCAAGGTTCTCCATCAAAGTGATAGAGGCCGAAGCCGTCCCGGGGGAAATGGGAAGGCACCCAGTCTAGGATGACGCCGATGCCCGCCTGGTGGCACTGGTCGATGAGCCACATCAGGTCGTGGGGCACACCGAAACGGCTGGTGGCGGCAAAGTAGCCGGTGCACTGGTAGCCCCAGGAGGCATCCAGAGGGTGCTCGGTGAGGGGCATTACCTCAATGTGGGTGAAGCCCATCTCCTTAACATAGGGGATGAGGTATTGAGCCATATCCCGGTAGGAGAGGAACTCGTCCTCTCCGGTGCGGCGCCAGGAGCCCAGATGTACTTCGTAGATGTTGAGGGGAGCGCTGTAGACCGGGTGGGTCTTGCGGTAGTCCATCCACTTGCCGTCACCCCACTCGTAGCCTGCCAGGTCATAGAGCTTGGAGGCGTTTCCGGGACGGGTCTCGGTGTGGAAGGCAAAGGGGTCGGATTTGGCCAAGATCCGGCCATCCTGGGTGTGGATGGCAAATTTATAAGTGGCGTAGCGTTCCAGGCCAGGGACGAAGACCTCCCAGACTCCGCCGCCGATGGAGGTCAGGGGGCACTGGGCCTCCTGCCAGCCATTAAAGTCGCCCATGAGGTGGACTTCCTTGGCGTGGGGAGCCCACACCCGGAAGCGGTAGCCGTCCACGCCGCCCTCATTGGCGGGGTGGGCGCCCAGGAAATCCTGAAGGTGGGTCTCACCGCCCTGGAGGAAACGATCCAGAACAGAGTAGTCGGAGCCGTGATTGGTTGGCATAGGATGACCTCCCAGTGGATTTGGTAAAAGTGGGCAGGAGAAAAATTTCCAAAATCAGGAAATCATAAAATATACACAAAGAGGAAAAAACTCCCGACCTGATTTGTATAAATTATACAACTTTCCCTGGAGAAGGTCAAGGGCAGATTGCTGAGAATGGGAAAAAATGAAAAAAAGATTGCACCCAAATGGGAAGCGTGGTATGGTTATAAAAAAGGGAGCAAAAGTCCCGGGACTTTTCTTATCGTGCATGCACGATAAGAAGAACCCTATTTACAAAAAGGAGGAGATCATAATGAAACGATGGCAGAAAGGGGCGGCCCTTCTCTTGGCGGTCTGCCTGATGCTGGCCCTGCCTTTGGGGGCGGGAGCGGCAAATGAGACAGTGGAGCACGCCTATGCCCTCAACGAGCTGGGCCTTTTCCAGGGGATGGACAGCGGGTTCGAGCTGGACAAGCGGCCCACCCGGCTGGAGGGTATGACTATGTTCGTACGGCTGCTGGGCGGGGAAGAGGAGGCGCTGCAAAAGAACTACGCCCATCCCTTTACCGACGTGCCCAGTTGGGGCGACCCCTATGTGGGGTATGCCTGGGAGCACGGGCTGACCAAGGGCACAGGGAAGGGACTGTTTGGTTCCACCAGCTACATCACACTGGAGGAGTATGTGACCTTTGTGCTCCGGGCGCTGGATTACAGCGACACTGACGGGGAGGACTTCACCTGGAAGACCTCGGTGGACAAGGCGGTGGAGACCGGACTCCTCACCGAAGAGCAGGCAAGCCGCTTTTTGGGAGAGACCACCAGCCGGGGCACCATGGTGGATGTGTCCTATGCCGCCCTGACCCAGAAATTCAAGGGCGGGGAGCAGACTTTGGCGGAGAAGTTGGTGGAGGAGCGGGTGTTCACCCGGGAGCTGGCCATCCAGAAGGGGGTCTGGAAGGGGGAGGCCGTTGTGCCCACCACCAGCCCTAAGCCAGCGGAGAGTACAAGACCCGGTAAGCCCTCTGAACCCACTGAAACGCCCAAGCCCAGCGAGAGTCCCAAACCCAATGAAAGTCAAAAGCCGGAAGAGCCGCCGGAGGCTGCAGACAACTATGCCCTTGTTATTGAGGTAGAGGAGGGAATTACCGGTAACAATAGCGTAAGGCTTAAAGCTCTGCACGCCGATGGCGAAGAGAAGACTGTTAAGGCCCATAAAGACAGCCCTGCTGGAACGCTGACCGCCGACTACACGGTGGGCGATATTATTACTTATACCGCTGTGGGCGGACAGGCCAAAATCACCAAGGCGGCTCAAATCGACACTACCAACAAGGCGGCATACGATGACAGCACCAAGGCTTTTGGTATGGATGGTGACTTGACCCGGACGACTGACGATGCCGTCCTCTTTGTGCAGACGGAGGGCAAGTTCAAGGTTTACCTGATGGACTACATGAAGAGCTTCACTGCCCGTGATATGGGTGTGACCGTGGCCACCGACAGGGATGGCAACGTTGTGGCGGGCTTCGCCAACTTGGGTTATAAACTCAACGGAAACGCCAGAGAGCCGGTGTATGGCATTGTCAGCGCCTGCCATGGTAGAATCAGGGTGTGGGACGAGGACTACAATAGATACATTGTGCAGTCCAACGGCGAGGAATATGAAGTCTACACCAACGAAGCCATCGCCAAGGGTGACCTTGTCCAGTTGGAAGTGACCATCGATAACATTTACAACGCTGACAATTTGTGTCGTATAGCCGATATATCCAACAAAGCCACCGTGTGGATTAGGGAGAGCGAGCGGGATATCCTGAGCTTTTTCCAGAGCGTTACCCAGAGCGGCGACATCTATGTTGGCAATGACCAAACTACTATGGCTTGTGAGAAGGACGCTCCCATCATCTTCGTGGACACCAAGAACGACAAGTCCGAGTGTGAGGGCTCCATCGGCTCCTTCGACACTGTCACCGGCTACGCCAACGCCATCATTATTGTTGATGAGTCCCATGTAATCAAAGCGATCTTTGTGGAAATTTCCAACGAGGAGAATATCGATGCCGGGCAGCCGGGATGAACCAGAGAAAATAAAAAGAGAGAGGCTGGTAAGTTTACCAGCCTCTCTCTTTTTACGGTTTTTCCGGGTCATCGGTGTGGTCGGTCTCGTCGGGGATCCGGCGCTTGTAGTCCTCCTCCATGGTGCGGTGGGGGCGCTGGGCGATATCCTCCCGCCAGTCGCCCAGCCACTGGCGCAGGACTTTGAGCCCTGCCTCGGTGAGGGGGAAGATCTTTTCCTCCTCTACCTGGGAGAACTCGTAGGCCCAGGGGCCCTCCCACACTTGGGCGGTGAGGATGCACTCCTCCACGTTTTGGGCCAGGGAGGGCACCACCCGGTAGCGCATACGGCCGTCGCTGGCCGTCCAGGGGTTGCCGTTGAGAAAGTGGGAGAGGACAGGGAGAAACAGTTCAGCCATGGGGACGGCTCCTTTCTGTCAGTAGGTGTTCAGGGGAATGTCCCCGTCGTTTTGACCCTTCTCGATGGCCCGGATGACCATGTCGTAGCCGTAGGTCTCGTCCACCTGGATGTGGACGATGTCTCCCAGCTTTTTGCCCATGAGGGCCTTGCCCACAGGGGACTCCAGGCTGATGAGGCCGTGGAGGGGGTCTTTGCGCATGGTGGTGACGATCTGGAACTCCTCGGTCTCGCTTTCCTCGGGGAGGAAGACGGTGACCTTGTCGTAGAGGGCCACGCCGTCTCCCTTGGGCCGCTCGTCCACGATGTGGGCGGTGCGGATCATATTCTCCAGGTAGCGGATGCGGCTCTCGTTGCGGTTTTTCTCCTGCTTGGCGGCCTTGTACTCGAAGTTCTCGCTCAGATCGCCGAAGCCCCGGGCCACCTTGACAGCCTCCAACAGCTGGGGCCGCAGGACGATACGCCGCTCATCCAGCTCCTTCTTCATCAGTTCGATGTCCTTGCGGGTCAAATTGTTATGCATAGTATCAACCCCATGTAAATTTGTCGCTCGCGCCCACCAGGATTTTGGCGGAGCAGGGGGGGAGGGCCAGCCAGGTGCGGCCGCCGTCGTTATTGTAGATGGCGTCGCCGTTCAAAACGTCCTGGAGCACCGGCTCGGAATGGGGGAACTCCAGGGAAAACTCGTCGTGGGACAGGTTCAGCAGGACGTAGACTCGCTGCTCAGCGGTGGAGCGCTTGAAGACCAGCTGCTCGTTTTTGATGACTACGTTCTCGTAGCCGCCATAGCGCAGGGCGGGGAAGGCGGCGCGGATGGCGGCGAGCTTAGCCAGGTGGGCGCACAGGCTCTGATCCCCGGAGAGCATCTGGTCAAGCTCCAGGCAGGGGCGCAGGGGGGCGTCGCTGCCGCCTTGCTTCTTGCCCTCCACGGCCCACTCGCCGCCGTAATAGAGAGAGGGGGCGCCGGGCATGGTGTAAAGCAGGGTGTAGAGGTTGGGAAGATGGGCAGGGTCGGTGAGGGTGGAGGCCAGGCGGTCTACGTCGTGATTTTCAGTAAAATTATAGAGGCAAAGGCCCTGGTAAATGCCGCCGGGGCCAAACTGGCGGTTCAGGGAGTGGGCGATCTCGAAGTAGTTTTTGCTGTTGTGGGCAGACCACAGGCCCTTCCAGCATTCGTAGTTGGTGACCGAATCCAGCGTGTCCGGGTTGGCCCAGCGGGCGTAGTCTCCGTGGATGATCTCACCCATGAGCCAGAAGTCCGGGTCTTTGCCCTTGACGAAGGAGCGCAGGGTGCGGAAGAAGTCCATGTCCACGCAGTCGGCGGCGTCCAGGCGCAGGCCGTCGATGTGGAAGGTATCTATCCACATCCCAACCGCCCCCAGCAGGTGTTCCACCACCGCCGGGTTGCGCAGGTTGAGCTTTACCAGCTCGTAGTGGCCCTGCCAGCCGGTGTACCAGAAGGGGTCGCCCATGGGGCTGGGGCCGCCGAAGTTCAGATCGTGGAACCAGGAGCAGTAGGGGGAGCTTTGGCCATGCTCCTGCACGTCCTTAAAGGCCCAGAACTCCCGGCCCACGTGGTTGAAGACCCCATCCAGGATGACGCGGATGCCGTTTTCGTGGAGGGCGCCGCAGAGTTTGGCGAAGGAGGCGTTGTCTCCCAGCCGGGCGTCCACCTGATAGTAGTCCCGGGTGTCATAGCCGTGCCGGGAGGACTGGAAGAGAGGGCCTAAGTAGAGGGCGTTGACCCCCAGTTCCTTCAGGTGAGGGATCCACTGGAAGAGCTTGTCCAGCCGGGGGATGGGGGCGGGCTCGTCGTTATATTCCGGGGCCCCGGCAAAGCCCAGGGGGTAGATGTGGTAAAAGACGGCGTCTTGGCTCCAGTGGGACATGGGATCGCCTCCTTGCAGGATATAGATATCAGATGTAAGGGGCCAACTTGTCAAAAAGCTCGTATACCGTGGTACAGGGACACATTTTGGCGCAATCGGCACCTTTATAGCGGTTTCGCAGGGTCTTGGCCCGCTGCCTGGCATTGGGCAGAAGGGGGAGAAGGGACTCGAAAAAACCGGGGTCATTTTTTTGATAGGGCCGACCGAGCAGCTCGGAGAGCTTGTCGAAATACTGCTTGCGGGGAATGCAGGCATCCAAGGGGATGAAGTGGAGAAGGAACCACAACTCGATACATTCGTTTGACCAAAGCGCGTGATAGGTGGGGCCGCCGCCCTTTGTACGCTTCCGGCATTCGTGGACGGCGGCATTGAAGAGATCAGGCTTCACCTCATCCTTGTCGTAGACCAACCAGATGTGCTTGATGGGCTTGGCGGGATGCAGGCGGAGGTAAGCCTCGGCCTCTTTGAACATATCCTTCAGGGGGATGGGCTTTTCGGAAACGAGAAGGCTGATCTGGCCCCTGTCATTTGGCCCTAACTTTTGGGCAATATGCTTTTGCAGGGCCTGAAAATAATTGGGCTCGGTCTGTTTGCCCTCGGAGAGGATCAAATGATATTCTGGAAGGATGAGACGGCCGGAATCCCGGCGGCGTTCCATCCACTTTTTTTGGCAGTCGCTTTTTTTCGGAGGCTTAAGACTCATCAGGAAGCCTCCAATCCAGCATAGTCTGCAGATAGGGGTCGGCTCCGTAGCGACCCTCCAGGTATTGCTTGTCATAGGCGGCGGTGGACTTGATCCGGGCGCCGGTCTCGTCCCTTAGCTCGTAAAGGCTCCAAAGCTCACTGGCACTATCCTCATCCTTGGCGGCAAACCAGATCTCGTCCCGGCGGAGCAAATCGTTTTTCATAGTGGACAGGTCATGGGAGGTGAAGATAAGCTGAGCGCCGCGGGGATTGGTTTTTGGGTTAGTGTACTGACTGATGAGATAACGCAACAGCTTGGGATGAATCTTGGCATCCATCTCATCGACGATAAGCGGATAGCCGCCAATCAAGGACATAGCGAGAGAGGGGAGAAAGCTGAAAATCTTGATGGTGCCCTGGGACTCCTCCTCCAGGGGAAGCCGGTAGCTGTGTCCGCCGACCTTGTGAATGGTGTAGATCTGCTGCTGTTTGCCCTTGCTGCTTTCGAACTCTTCCTTTTCATAATCGTCAATAGAAATGTCCATATCGTGCAGAGACTGAAAAATCAGCTGCTTCACATCAGAATCTGGGAAAAATAGTACGTTCAGATCACGGCCCTTTTTGGCATAGTTGATGGACAGGCAGTGGTGAAACCAGTCCACGGCTTCCTCTATGACAGGGAAGCGGTAGTTGATGGAAAGAAAAGAGAGGTAGGGCAGCGTACTGTTGATGTCCTGAACATCGGAATTGACGCGCTTTCCTTTAAGGGCAGAACCCAGGGAGATGGCGTTGGCCGTGCGCTCAAAAAGCATGACGGGCCGCCGCCTCTCTTGGGTGAGCTTAGCCCGATAAAGAGACTCAGATAAAATTTTATCCCCTTGCTGAGATAGACAATAACGGTACTCGGCGCCGGAGGTACGGAAGAAGATCTCAAACTCTGTGGGGCTGTTGGAGGAGGTCTCATCAAACATAAAAGGAAAATACTCGTCCAGATACATAAAAAGATAGTTCTTTGTCCTGCGGGAGGAGGACTCCAGGGGTATTGTGACCCGGGAGATAAAGTAGGTCAGAGCCTCCAGAAGTCCGGACTTGCCGCCCGCATTGGGGCCGTATATCACGCTGACAGGCAGGAGGGGGGGGAAGGGCTTGTAGGCAGTTCCAATCAATGAGTTGGAAAACTCCTGGATATTTGCGGCCTGCATATCGAAAATCGTTTCATCGCGGTAGGACTTGAAATTTTTGAAGGTGAACTGACAGAGCATGACGATCTCCTCCTTTTGCTGGGATGGGTATATCATTCCCTGAAAAGAAAAATAAAAACGGCTTTCGGGAAACTTCTTTCTAAATTATATGCTTAATTTTTAAAAATGCAAGAATTAATTTTGACATTGGGAAAAATTGTGGAAAAAAGAAAACCGACCCATGGAAGGGTCGGTTCTTTTGGTGCACGAGGTGGGACTCGAACCCACACGTCCTTGCGAACACCGGCACCTGAAGCCGGCGAGTCTACCAATTCCACCACTCGTGCATTGCGGTGCGCCGTTCAGCGCAAGAGATATGTTACCATAGCTGAAGGGGCTTTGTCAAGCCCTTTTTCGCCACTTTTTTGGGAAAGGTTTACAGGGCGGCAAAATGCTCCTTCAGCTTCTGGAAGGTCTCGGCGCTGATGTCGTGCTCTACCCGGCAGGCGTCGGCGGCGGCCTGGGCCTCACTGACCCCCAGCTCGGTGAACCAGAGGGTGAGCAGGCGGTGCCGCTCGTAGATGCGCTCGGCGATCTCCCGGCCTTTGTCAGTGAGCTCGATGGCGCCGTCGGCATCCACGGTGACCTCACCGTCCTCCCGGAGGAGCTTCATGGCCCGGCTGACGCTGGGCTTGGAGAAATTCAGGCGGCGGGCTACGTCGATGGCGTGGACGAGCCCGGTCTCCTGCTTGAGCACCAGGATGGCCTCCAGATAGTCCTCGCCCGATTCCTGTATCTTCATGTTCCCGCCTCCTTCCCTTGATTATTTTTCATCATAGCACACAAAAAAGAAAAAAACAAGGGTGGAGGTTCCAAGATTGGAAAAAATTATGTCAACTAAATTAGGAGGGCTTTATTGACGGGAAAGAGGGAATAGGGTAGAATAGTCGGGAAATGCCGCAGACGCAAGGAGAGCCTGCCTATGAAACGGTTTACCGCTTTTTTCTGCGCCCTGCTTCTGGTACTGTCGGGAATGGCTCCCGTCCGGGCAGAAGGAGAGGCGCGGTACATAGCTGTCCAATTTCATGACGAGACCCTGGGACGCTACGATGAGCCGGCGGAAGTCCGCCAGGTGGGGGTGAGCCTTAACGGGGAAGAGATGGCCTTTGACGTGCCGGGGGTCATCCGCACGGTGAACGGCTGGGACGGCCGCACCCTGGTGCCTGTGCGTCCCATCGCTGAGGCGTTGGGGGCCACAGTGCTGTGGATGAAGGAGAACCGCCAGGTGGTCATCTTCAACGACGCGGACACCATCGTGCTCACCCTGGGCTCTGCCACGGCAGTGGTCAATGACCAGCGGGTAGACCTGCCCGGCGGGGTGCCCGCCTGTGTGGCCAAGTATGAGGGGGTGGAGCGGACGCTGGTGCCCCTGCGGTTCGTCTCGGAACAGCTCCACGCCCAGGTGGACTGGAGCAACAGCGACTTTTCTGCCGCCATCACCGCCCCCTGGCTCATGGAGCCCCAGGGGCCCCAGGCCGCCGACGGTCTGCTCCTGCGGGTGGAGAAGGACGACAACGCCCAGACCATCACCCTGCGGCTGAGCCGCGAGCCCCGGTACACCGTCACCGACCTGGGTGACCGGGTGGTTATCGACCTGCAGGGCTTCCTCATCGGCACCGGCAAGGACGGCAGCATGGACCCAGAGACCCCCACGGTGAGGCGGGTGCGCTATGCCCAGCACGACACCGACCTCTACTCCGATTGGGCCGCTACCACACGGGTGGTGCTGGACTTGGCCCAGGGCTGTTCTCTGGAGAAAAACCTGCTCATTATGACGGACAAGGCCCGGCAGTCCATCGTGATACAGACCTTCCCCTCGGAGACGGAGAAGCCCCCGGTGACGGTGGAGGGGCCGGCGGATGCGCTGGCTTTTACGGTGGTACTGGACGCGGGCCACGGTGGCAGCGCCTCCGGGGCCGTTTACGAGGATGTGATGGAGAAGGACCTCACCCTGCCCATCACCCTGCGGGTGGGGGAGCTGCTGCGGGAGAAGGGGTACAATGTGGTCTTTACCCGCACCGGGGACGAGTATATGGATCTCTATGATCGCTGTGACATCGCCAATGCGGTGCGGGGAGATATCTTTGTCTCCATCCACGCCAACGCCAGCGTGACCAACCGGGCCTTCCAGGGCACCTTTACCTACTCCTACCCCGGAAGCGTGGAGGGGGAGCGGCTGGCGGGGATGATCCAGGCGGCGGTGGTGGCCGCGGCGGGCTCCATGGATCGGGGCCTGCTCACCAACGATTATGTGGTGCTGCGGGAGACCTATATGCCCGCCGCTCTGCTGGAGATGGGCTTTATGTCCTGCCACGAGGAGCTGGTGAAGCTCATTGACCCGGACTACCAGGAGAAGCTGGCCCAGGGGACGGCCAAGGGCATCCACGCCTATCTGTCCACCCTGCCCGCCAAGACGGCGGAGAGCATAGCGGCCCGAGAGGCTGACTTCCAGGCGTGGGAGGAGGCCGAGGCCGCCAAGGCGGCGGAAAACGAACCGTAAAAGGGGAACAAAAAGCCCGGCCTTCCATTGGAAGGCCGGGCTTTTCTTTTTTATTTGGAAAGGAGCGCTTACTTGCCCAGGTTGGCCCGGACGGCGGCGATCTCGGTGTCGGTGACGCCCAGCTCCTTCAGGTAGTCCTCGGCCTCCTGCGCCAGGTCGGCGGTGGTGATGTCCTCCACCTGGAAGGCGGTCTTCAGGTTCTTGGCAATGTTGTTGGCGATCTGGGTGTACTGATTGGTGCCCGGCTCAACGCCGTAGTAGTTGGTGAAGGTGGTCATATAGTCCTTCTCCACCTCCTCAAAGCTGGCGCCCATCAGGCACTCCAGAACGGCGGACAGGAAGCCGGCCCGATCCTGGCCCTCGTTGCAGTGGACGAGGACAGGGGTCTTGGCCTGGCCGATGAAGCGCATGGCCTCGGCCACGCCCTGACGGTTGAGCTCGGTGGTGAAATCCACGCCCAGGTTCAGGAACTTCACGTCCTGCTTGCTGTAATAGCTGTCGGCATAGCCCTCGTACTTGGCGGCACCCTCGGCGGAGTCGGCCAGGTTGACAAAGGACTTGACCCCGGCGGCCTGGGCAGCCTTATCGGCATAGGTGTTCCGGCCGATGGAGGGGTTGGCGGGGGAGGAGGCCCGGTAGAGCTTGCCCTCGCCCATGCCGGTGGTGGTGACCATACGGAAGTTGGCAAACTGCTCGTCGGTCAGGTCGGCGTAGTCGGCGCGCTCGTTGGTGCGGATCAGGTCGAAGATGGCATAGGTGTCGGCATAGCCGCCCTTTTCCGCCAGGGTGATGGTGACGGGCACGGGGAACTCCACGCCCTCAAAGGCCTCGTAGTGCCACTGGCCGTCCTCGGTGATCTTTTTGGCCACGCCGTAGGTCTCGGCAAAGCTGCCGTTGAAGACCTCCAGCTCCACGGGGCGGGCATCGTCCCGCCACATGACCACAGCGGCGGCCTTGGCGCCCACATAGCGGTACTCGGGGATGACAGGGAGCTTCAGCTCCTGATCCAGGAACTTGACGGTGGCCATATCGGCGTAGTCAAAGCCGCGCTCGGCCAGGTCTCCGGCGGTGATGGACAGGCGGATGTCGCCGTACTTGTCGATCTCGGCCAGGGCGGGGAAGGTGATGGCCCCGGTATTGGGCACATCCAGCAGCTGGGCCAGGGCCATGGCGGCCTCGCCGCGGGTGACGACAGGGGAGAGCTCCACGGTGGTCTCCGTACCGAAGAGGACTTTGGCGGCATACTGGAGGGTCTCGGGGCTCATGTGGGCAGTGCCGTCAAAGCCGGGGAGCAGGGCGCCCTTCTCCAGGCACCAGGCCACAGCGGGGGCGGCCCAGTCGATGGGATCGGCGGCCAGCTCGGCGCCGGTGGCCCGGGAGAGCAGCACGGCCAGCTCGTTCATGGTCAGCTGGGCGTCGGCGGCGAAGTTGCCTTCGCCGTTGCCGTTAAAGATGCCCTTAGCAGTGAGGGCCTTGACGGCCTCCACCATCTCGGCGGGGATGGCATTCTGGTCGGCGTACTCCCGGATGATGTTCAGGATGCAGGTCTTGCTGACGGTGCCGTCGGCGGCGTAGGGATCGGTGTAGGGGCTGGTGACGGTGACCTTCACAGCATTGGCGCCCATGGTCAGGACGACCTCGGGATCGACGAAAGTGGCGGTGGCCTTGCCGTTGTAGGTGGGAACCTGGACGGCGCTCACGGCGTCGGTGGCGTAGGGGACGGCAAAGGTCTCGTCCTTTACCGTGGCGCTCTGATCCAGGATGGCAGCCAGAACGGCGTTGCGGTTGATGACGTTGATGTTCTTGGCGTTGGTGCCGGCGGAGAAGTCCATGCTGTCGCCGGGGCCGGGATAGAGGAAGGTGTTGCAGGCGATGTGGTAGACCTCCTCGTCCGCCAGCTCCTCGCCGTTCAGCTTCACGCTCTCCACCTCGCCGTTGGCCTCGAACTCGCCGGACTTGTAGGTGACCTCCAGGCCGTATTGCAGCAGGGAGGTGTACTTGCCGTACTGGCTCTCACCGGCCAGGAGGGTCTTGATGTCCTTGCCGGTCATGTCCATGGTGACGATGTAGTTATCGAAGGGAGCCACAGTATAGAGAAGGCGCAGGTTCAGCTCGTCGCCGGGCTCCACCACGGTCTCGCCGATGTTGCGGATGCCGCCGAAGTTCTGGAAGTAGGCCACGGTGGGCTCGCCGTATACCTCGTTGATGTAGTAGAGGTTCTGGCGCAGGTACCACTTGTAGTAGTCGAAGCGATCCTGGCCCTCGGCGTAGCTGAAGTGGGCGTCGGCGGTGCCCCGGGGGGCGTCCATCAGCTCGGTGAGGATGGCGTTGTACTCGTCATAGACGGCCTTGAAAGCCTCATCCTCGGGCTGCTTTTCACGGGTAGTCTCATCGGTATCGAAGAGGGAGACGGTCTCCTCCCCGTCCTTCATGGTGATCTGGGTCAGGGGATGGAGGGAGGGGGTGACGGTGACCTTGTCGCCCTCCACCTTGATATTCAGCTGGTCAATGAACTTACCGTAGTTCTGGGCCTTGACCACGGGGGTACCGTCAATGACGGCCTGGCAGGGGGCGGTGGTCTGGCTGCCCATGACGCCATCCAGGCCCTTCACACCGGCCTCTTTGCAGGCGGCGTTGACGGCCTCGATGAAGGGGCCGATGCCGCCATTGACGGTGGAATCCAGGTCATAGGGGGCGTCCTGCACGCTGGCCACGTGGGCCAGGGCGATGACCACGTCGCACTTTTCCTCGGTGCGCAGCAGCTTGGCCATCTCGATGCCGGCCTCGGTGGCGGGGCGGAACTCGATGCCCTCGGTGTTCAGGGCGGAGATGGCGGACATATTGTCCTCACCGATGACGCCGAAGAAGCCCAGCTTCACGCCGTCCACCGTCTGGGTGGCATAGGGGGTGAAGACCCGCTGACCGGCCTTCTCACCTTCCGTCCAGTACACATTGGCATTGAGGAAGGTGAAGCCGCCCTGCTCCTGCCAGGTGTTGAAGACCTCGTCACGGGTGTCGATGTTGGACCAGTCAAAGTCGTGGTTGCCCACGCTGGCGTACTGGACGCCCATGGCCTTGAGCATCTCGTTGAC
>CANEAY010000028.1 GCA_947425785.1 uncultured Pseudoflavonifractor sp.
CCGGTCCCTTGAACCTGATCCGGGTAATGCCGGCGTAGGAAGCGATTTCAGACGATCATTGTCTCTTTTCGTACCGCAGCGCGCTTCCCCGGTTTGCGCTTGCGGTACTTTTTGTAAAGAGAGGCAAAAACAATGCGAAACGAAAAAGTTCGGATGCTCTGTGAGGGGGCTCTCTGTGTTGCCCTCAGCGTGGCTCTCAGCTACGTTAAGCTGGACGTGGGGCCCAGCGGCGGCTCCATCAACGCCACCATGATCCCCCTGATCCTCTTTGCTATTCGCTGGGGCTGGGGTTGGGGCGTGGGGGCCGGCCTGGTGTTCGGTACCCTGAAGTATTTCCTGGGTGAGGGCTTTGTTATCAGCTGGGTCTCCATCATTTTCGACTATTCCGTGGCCTATGCCTTTGTGGGCTTTGCCGGTGTGCTGAAGCGGAAGGCAAATCTGGCGTGGCTGGCCACCCTCATCGGCTGCGTGGCCCGGTTTGTCGTCCACTACATCAGCGGCGTTACCGTCTATGCGGAATGGATGCCGGAGGAGTTTATGGGCATGACCATGACCTCCCCCTTCTTCTACTCCGCACTCTACAATCTGTTCTATATGCTCCCCAGCACTGTGATCTCTCTGGTGGGCGTCTTTGCTTTGAGCCGGATCCCTGCCATCCATAAATGGCTGGAGGGCGGCGATTTGAAATAACAAAGGAAAGGGAGGGATGGCCTTGGGAAAATTTGACGGCGTTCTGTTAGCCACTGATTTTGACGACACCTACTTTCCCGAGTCCGGCATCCTCCCCAGGGAGAACCTGGAGGCGGTGGAGTACTTCAAGGCCCAGGGGGGTATCTTCACCATCTCCACCGGCCGGGCCCACCGCACCTTCTTCCCCTTTCTGGCCCAGGCCTCGGTGAACGCCCCGGTGATCCTCTCCAACGGCGCCCAGCTCTATGACTTTGCAAAAGACGAGATGGTGCTGGAGACCACGCTCCCTTCCACCATCGCCCAAGATCTGGTCTCCCTGCTGGAGCAGCACCCCCAGTTGAGCCTGGAGGCATACCACGGGGAGGATGTGTACATCTGGAACCCCAACAAGTGGACCTGGCACCACCTGAAAAAGGCGAAGACCGACGCCGCAGAGTGCCCTGTTTTAGAGATGCCCCAACCCTGGGGGAAGGCCATCCTCCACCAGGAGCAGGAGCTGCTCCTTCCCGCCCAGGCGGATATCCTCCGCCTCTGGGGGGAACGGTACGAGGCCATTTTCTCCAACTCCCATATGCTGGAACTCACCGCCAAGGGAGCCACCAAGGGCGGCATGGTGCTGGAGCTGGCCCGGCGGCTGGGCATCCGGCGGGAGCACATCTACTGCGCCGGGGACAACCAGAACGACCTGCCCATGCTCTCCGTCTCCGCCATCCCCTTTGCCCCCGCCAACTGTGCCCGGGAGGTAAAGGACTGGGGAGCGAAGCTGCTGCCCACCTGTGAGGAGGGGGCTATCGCTGCCCTCATCGGCGAGCTGGACAAGCTGTATTGAATATCCATGGGGCCTCTCCTCCGGGAGAGGCCCCGCCTGTTTTCCCCACAAAATATTTGCCAAGGGGAAGGTTTTTTGCTATACTTGACCAAAACAGAAGGGAGGGGAACGGGTGAACGTCAGCCTCATCGGAATGCCCGGCGCCGGGAAATCCACTGTGGGCGTTTTGCTGGCCAAGCGGCTGGGTTACAGCTTTTTGGACACTGACCTTCTCCTCCAGCGGCAGGAGGGGGCCCTTTTGCAGACGGTGCTGGATCGGCTGGGCACCGAGCGCTTCCTGGACGTGGAGGCGGAGGTCATCGCCGCTCTGGACTGCCGCAGCACCGTCATCGCCCCCGGCGGCTCCGCCGTGCTCCGCGACCTGGGGGCCAGGCGGCTCAAAGAGCTGGGGCCCGTGGTCTTTTTAGACCTGCCCTGTGAGGCGGTGGAGCGCCGCCTGGGCAACCTGGCCACCCGTGGGGTCACCCTGGCCCCCGGCCAGACCCTGGAACAGCTCTATGATTACCGCCGCCCCTTCTACCAGAAATGGGCCGACCTCACCGTGAACGCCGACCAGCCCCATGTGGAGGACACGGTGGAGCTGGTGCTCTCCGCCCTTCAGCGGTTGTAATTTTCCTCCAAAGGTGGTATACTGCTCCCACAGATAGTTTCACGGCCCAGCCGTGTATAGTCCCCTCCAGCGGAAGGAGGGGCCGGCGTATCCCGCCGCTATAAAGTTCCGCTCTCTCACCCCGGGACGCATGGAATATGCGCCCCCGCTTTGCTGTGGATGGGAGGACTCGACAAAAAGGAACGTTTTTATGACCTTTCAAGACCTGGGGCTGTGCCCCGAGATCCTCTCCGCCCTGAAGGCTCTGGGCTATGAAAAGCCCTCTCCCATTCAGGAGAAGGCCATCCCTCCCGCCCTCCGGGGCCGGGACGTGCTGGGCTGTGCCCAGACAGGCACCGGCAAGACCTGCGCCTTCGCCACCCCCATCCTCCAGCAGCTCAAGGAGCGGCCGGTGAAGGGGCGGCCCATCCGGGCCCTGATCCTCACCCCCACCCGGGAGCTGGCTCTCCAGATCCAAGAGAGCTTTGTGGCCTACGGGAAAAACCTCCCTCTCCGCTCTGCCGTCATCTTCGGCGGCGTAGGCCAGCAGCCACAGGTGGATAAGCTGAAGGCCGGGGTGGACATCCTGGTGGCCACGCCAGGACGGCTTCAGGATCTCCACAACCAGGGCTTCATCCATGTGGAGAACCTGGAGATCTTCGTCCTGGACGAGGCCGACCGTATGCTGGACATGGGCTTCATCCACGACGTGAAGAAAATTTTGACCTGGCTTCCCAGGAAGAAGCAGACCCTCTTCTTCTCCGCCACCATGCCCCCGGAGGTACAGGGCCTGGTGGACTCCCTGCTCCACGACCCGGTAAAGGTGGCGGTTGACCCGGTGTCCTCCCCGGTGGAGGTCATCGACCAGAAGCTCTACTACGTGGACCGGGGCAACAAGTCCAAGCTGCTCTCCTCTCTGGTGAAGGCGCCGGGGGTGAAAAACGCCCTCATCTTCACCCGCACCAAGCACGGGGCCAACAAGGTGGCGGCAGACCTCCAGAAGGCGGGGGTGCCCTCGGCGGCCATCCACGGCAACAAGAGCCAGACTGCCCGCCAGCAGGCCCTCAGCGACTTCAAGTCCGGCAGGGTGAAGGCACTGGTGGCCACCGACATCGCCGCCCGGGGCATCGACATTGAGGAGCTGTCCCACGTTTTCAACTACAACCTGCCCGACGTGCCGGAGACCTATGTCCACCGCATCGGCCGTACCGGCCGGGCGGGCCACGGCGGCACTGCCATCTCTTTCTGCGAATTTGGAGAGAAGGAGCTTCTGGCCCCCATCGAAAAACTGCTGAAAAGGCCCATCCCCGTGGTGGAAGACCACCCCTGGCCCATGGCGGTCTTTGAGGCCCCCAAGCGGGATAAGCACGGCAAGATCATCAACGCCGACGATGCCGAGGCCCGCCAGGCGGCCCGGGAGCGGAAGCGTGAGCATAGCCGCATAGGGGAGCTTGGACTGGAGCGAGGGCGAGCGGAGGGCCGCAAGCGGCCCGCAGACCAGCCCGAGTCGGAGGGAAAGCGACCCGGCCATGCTGCGGCCAATGCGAGCGTGACATCGCCTGTTTCCAAGCTTGCCCAGCCCCCCAAGAAGGAGCGTCCCGCCCAAAGTGCCGCCGCCGGGAAGCGAAAGGCCGCCGGCTACAAGCCCAGCAAGACCCTGGACGAGGCCCTCACCGCCGTGGCTCCCAAGGACTTCGGAGACGACCCCGCCAAGGCCGCCGCCTTTGCCGCCTGGATGGCGGAGGAGCAGGCCATCCAGGCCAAGTATTACCAGGATGCCCTGGCGGGGGATGAGGTCATGGACGCCACCGCCCGGCTGCTGGCCCCGAAGGGCGCTCCCAAGATCCAGCCAGTCAAGCAGGAGCAGAAGGCCCAGCGGCAGGAGAAGCCCCGTAAGGGCGGCGGGAAAAAGCCCCAGCCCCCGCAAAGCGGACGCGGCATCCGTAAGGCTGCCCAGCCTCAGCAGCCCCGAAAGGCCCCTGCACCGGCCCCCGCCCCCCAAAAGGGCGCCAAGAAAAACCGCCCCGACCGCCGGGGCCGGGGCCGTCCCGGAGAGGTCACCCTCCGTCTGGGCAGTCAGAAGGATTCCACCGAACAGCAGGGCAGTCTCATGCGGCCCTACTACTTTAACCCCGACGAAGATTAAAAAAGCCCCCCACCGCTCTTGCGGTGGGGGACTTTTTTCTTATTCCTTTACAAAATAGGCGATGCCGGTGGCGCCGGGGCCGGCGTGGGTGCCCACCACGCTGCCGATGGCTCCCTCCCGGATATCCATGCCGGGGATGAGGGGCTGGAAAAAGGCTTCGCACTCCGCCATCAGCTCCGGGGCGTCGGTGTGGGCAAAGCCCACAGGAAGGGCGGTGTCCACCGGCTCGGCCTCCATGCGCTTGACCATCCACTGGTAGCCTCCCTTGCGGCCCCGGGACTTCCCGGCGGCCTCCACCACGCCATTGCGTACGTTGAGGATGGGGGTCACCCCCAGCACGCCCCCCACCATGGCGGTGGCGGCGGAGATGCGTCCGCCCATACGCAGGTACTTCAGGGTCTCCACCACGGCGTAGAGCCGCAGACGGGGGATGAGGGCCTCCAGTCCGGCCACGATCTCCTTGGCGGCCTTGCCCTCGTCCCGAAGCCGGGCGGCCATCTCCACCAGCAGACCCAGGCCGAAGGTAACGGTGGTGGAGTCCACGATGTGCACATGATCCTCCCCCAGCATCTGGGCGGCGATCATGGCGGACTGGCAGGTGCCGGAGAGCTGGGAGGAGAGGAAGACCCCCACGATCTCGTCCCCCTGCTCCACAAAGGGTCTGAACCGCTCCACAAATTCCTCCGGGTTGGACTGGGAGGTGTGGGGCAGTTCCTGGGCGGTGCGGAGCCGGGCATAGAACTCCTCGTTGGTCAGGTCGATGCCGTCCCGAAAAGTCTCCTCCCCAAAGTGGACGCGCAGGGGGACGACCTCTACGTTCAGCTCCTTCTGCCGCTGGGCAGAGAGCTCGCAGGTGCTGTCGCTGAAAATGCGGATCATGACAAAGTCTCCTTTTTCGGATAATTGGCCCGGAAGAAGCCGGTGAGCCCCCGGAGGGCGGTCACCAGGATCTGGGCCTCCTGGTCGCTGAGGTGGGAAAGGGCCTCATCCACCATATCGGCGTGGAATTTGGCGTGGGCGGCGGCGGAGAGCCGGGCCTTCTCTGTGGGGAAGATGCGCACAGCCCGGCGGTCGTTCTCGTCCCGGCGGCGCTCCAGATAGCCTCGTTTCTCCAACTGGGTGATGGCGGAGGTCAGCGTCCCCGCAGTCACCCCCTGGGCGGCGGCGATGGCGGTGGCCCGGTTGTCCCGGCCCTCATCCACAGCGCGGCACACCTGGTCGATGAGGTGAAGCTCCCGCAGGGACAGGTCGCCCCGCTCCGGGGTAAGGCAGTCTTCCTCCACCCGCAGGATCTCGTCAAAGACCTCCACCAGGAAGCGGTTGCAGGTCTCTCTTTTGCTCTCCACGGTCACACCTCCTCAAATCATATTCTTTGAATATCAAATTATTTGACCGTCAAAACGTTTGCAGTATACACGGAATTACTTTGATTGTCAAGATAAAATTTTTAAAGGACAGAAAAAGACCGCCGGGAGATGCCTCCCGGCGGTCAAAGCTTGATATGGAGTTATTCCTCTTCGGTGGCAGTGACGGCGATGTGCAGCTCGTCCAGCTGGGCCTGCGTGACGAAACTCGGTGCGTCCATCATCAGATCCTGGGCGTTCTTGTTCATGGGGAAGGGGATGATCTCCCGGATGGAGTCCTCTCCCGCCAAAAGCATGACCATCCGGTCCACGCCGGGGGCGATGCCCGCATGGGGGGGTGCGCCATAGGTAAAGGCGTTATACATGGCGGGGAACTTGCTCTTCACGTCCTCCTCGCCCAGGCCCACCAGCTTGAAGGCCTCCACCATGATCTCCGGGTCGTGGTTGCGCACGGCGCCGGAGGAGAGCTCCACACCGTTGCATACCAGGTCGTACTGGTCGGCGGTGATGGAGAGGGGGTCGATCTCCCCCTTGGCCGCCTTGTCCAGTACCTCCAGGCCGCCGGAGGGCATGGAGAAGGGGTTGTGGCAGAACTCCAGAGCGCCGGACTCCTCCCCAATTTCGTACATGGGGAAGTCCACGATCCAGCAGAAGGCGTACTGCTCCTTCTTAAAGTGGTTGGGGCAGAAAGCGCCCAGCATCTTCACCAGCACGCCGGCAGTCTTCTGGGCGGCCCCCTTGGTGCCGGCGGAGAGGCCCACAAAGGTGTTGGGCTTCAGGCCCAGAGCGGCGATGACGGCGTCCTTCTTCTCCTGAACGAACTTGGAGATGCCGCCCACCAGCTCTCCGTTCTCGTCCAGACGGAACCAGTAGGCCTTGCTGCCGCTCTGCACCTCCGCGTCAGCGCACAGCTTGTCGATCTGTTTCCGGGTGCCCTCGAAGCCAGAGACCACCACCGCCTTCACCACATTCCCGGCAAAGGGCTCAAAGCCGCAGTCCGCAAGCAGTTCGGTGGCGTCGGTGACGGTCAGGTCGATGCGCAGGTCGGGCTTGTCGGTGCCGTACTTCTCCATGGCCTCCAGGTAGGGGATGCGCAGGAAGGGGGGCTGGGAGGCGGTGTCGTAGGCCCCGTACTTGGCGAAGATGGGGGGCAGCACATCCTCCAGCACGGCGAACACGTCCTCCTGGCTGGCAAAGGCCATCTCCATGTCCAGCTGATAGAACTCGCCGGGGGAGCGGTCGCCCCGGGCGTCCTCATCCCGGAAGCAGGGGGCGATCTGGAAGTACTTGTCGAAGCCGGAGGCCATCAGCAGCTGCTTGAACTGCTGGGGGGCCTGGGGCAGGGCGTAGAACTTGCCGGGGTGCTTCCGGGAGGGCACCAGGTAATCCCGGGCCCCCTCGGGGGAGGAGGCGGTGAGGATGGGGGTAGTGATCTCCATAAAGCCGTGGTCGATCATGGCCGACCGCAGAGCCGCCACCACCTGGGAGCGGAGGATGATATTCTTCTTCACATCGGGGTTGCGCAGATCCAGGTAGCGGTGCTTCAGGCGGATGGCCTCGTCGGCCTCCCGGGAGCGGCTGACCTGGAAAGGCAGTTCGTTGTGGCGGCACTTGCCCAGTACCGTGAGGGCGGCGGGCACCACCTCAATGTCGCCGGTGGGGAGCTTGGGGTTTTTGCTGTCCCGCTCCCGGACGGTGCCGGTGACCTGGACGGCGGACTCCTTGTTGAGGGCCTTAAAGGCCTTCACCATCTCCTCGGTCTCGCACACCACCTGGGTGGTGCCGTAAAAATCCCGGAGGATGGCAAAGCCCAGGCCCGCGCCCACCTCACGGAAGTTTTCCAGGAAGCCGGCCAGGGTGACGCTCTGCCCCACGTTCTCTATCCGCAGCTCTCCGCAGTTGTGGGAACGGTAGGCGGTCTTGCAGTTGTCCATGAAAATCAACTCCAATTCGTGATTTTTCTTCTATATATAACGAAATGTATTGGATTTCGGAGTGTTTACTGTTGCTGTTCCAGGGAGGCCAGGAAGGCGTTGTAGGCGGCGGGCACATCAATGGCGGCGATGGCGGCCTCGTTGATCGTCACCTGGGCCTCTTCGGCTTGGGCGGCCAGAAGGCTGTCCAAAACGCCCTCCTGTACCGCTGTTTTCAGGTCGGGATGGGAGAGGGGATCCAGCCGCCAGATGATGTGATAGCCGAACTGGGACTGCACCGGCTCGGTGGTGTAGCTTCCGATGGAAAGTCCCCGGACGCCGTTTTCAAATTCGGACACCATATCCCCTGCGGTGAAGAGGTAGCCATTGGGGTTTTGCGTCATGCCGGGATCCTGATTGAAGACCTGAAGCAGGGCGTTGAATTGGGCGAGAGTGGGAACGGACTCCAGTCCATCCAGTACCGCCTGGGCGGTATCCTTATCGGGACAAAGGATGTGCTTGGCGCAAAGAAGATCATTGGTGTCAACATATGTTTGAAGCTCCTGGGCGCTGGGGGAGGGGGTGAGATACTGGGGCACCTCCTCGGGGGTGCAGCCCAGGGTCTCCGCCTGGATCTCCAGAAGACCGCGATAGACCGACATCTCTTTGGCAATGTCCAAAACGTATGGGATAGGCTCGCCTATGGTGTAGCTCTGGTTCCAGTCCAGCCGCTGTCCGTAGCTGGAGTAGAGCTGATAATCAAGGCTGTAAGCGATATTGCATAGCAGAGCCAGGAAGGTGTTCTGGCTGACCCCGTGGCCGTTTACCGTCACCAGGGCGTCCCCGGCGGGGACGGAGGGGGCAGTAGTAGTGGCGTCAGTAGGCTTTTCCTGGGGAATAAAGCTCTGGCGCAGGGCGGGGTCGGCGATGCGGGCCACCATGGCCGCCACCTCGGAGCGCTGGAGCCCCCGGTCGCCGCTGAAGGTGCCGTACTTGTCCGTGCCGGTGAGGATACCGGCGTTGTAGAAGGCCAGTACGCTGTCATCGCTGGTGTCGGGCAGAGAGGTGATGGAGTTGATGGGAGCCAGCTCCCCCTCGGGGATCGCCGCGGCAAGAAGATAGAAAAACTCCTGCCGGGTGGCGCTCTTGGTGGGCTGGGTGATGAGCATCCGGGTCAGCTGTGAATCGCCCAGCAGGCCGCTGAAATAGGCCACATAGGGCTGGTACCAGGGTTCGCCCTCCCCTTTCTGGGGGATGGCGGGATTGTTGGGGTAGGCGCTTCCCAGCCGGGCGGCCACGGCGGCGCTCTCCGCCAGGGACATGGCTCCGTCAGGGGAGAAATTCCCCTTCCCGGTGCCGTTCATCAGCCCGGTCTCATAGCACTGCTTCACCGCAGAATAGTACCAGGCCGTCTCCGCCACGTCGTCAAACCCGGCATAGGTGTTCACCGCCGGGAAGCTTGCCCCCTGGGCAGTGCCCAGCAGGAGGCCTAGGGACAACAGTCCGCAAATGAGTTTCTTTTTCATGCCGCCGCTCCTTCTTTATATAAAATTTCTCCTGTGCTCGAAGGTCATCCCAAAGGCCCGCCCATCAGATCGATGAGCCGGGAATAGTAGACCTGCACGTCGAAGTCCTCATAGGCTTGGGTGCCCATGGCCTCGGTGACCCCCAAAGCTGTCAAGGTGTCCTCCTTCACGTGGGCCAGCACGGTCTTTCCGTCTGTCCAGACGTAGTGCCAGTTGAACTCGTTCCCCAAAGCCGCCTCCCAGGCGGCGATGGCGTTGTTGACGGCGGTGAGGTACTCCCTGGCGGGCAGACCGCTGCTGAACACCACTGTGTCCGGGGTCATGTAGGCGGCGGTGAAGGGGGAGTAGTCCAGAGGTATGAAGGTCAGCCGCAGCTCCGGCCGGGCGATGCGGGACACCATGGCCGCCGCCTCCGCCCGGGTGAGGGTCTTGGTGCCGGCAAAGGTGCCGTATTTGTCCACGCCGGTCAAAATGCCCCAGTTATAGAAGGAGAGGACGATGTCATCGCTCCTGTCGGGCAGGGAAGTGATCTGGTTGATGGCGGGAAAGGCGTCCTGCTGGCCGTCAACGGCCAGAAAGAGGAAATACAGGAAGAGCTCCCGGTCAGCGGGATAGGACGCATCATTCCAGGGGAGAGAGGGAGCCAAAGCAGAGCTCTCGGCGCTGGTGCTGTCGGAGGTGGCCACGGCCTGGAGATACTCCACATAGGGCCGGTACCATTCCTCTCCGGGCGCGGCGGCGGGGATCTCATCCCCACGCAGGGCCGCGCCCACCCGGGCGGCCAGGGTAATGGACTCGGCCGTGGTCAAGTCCTTGCCCGGTTCAAACCCCAGGTTGGTGCCCTTCATCAGCCCGATCTCATAGCACAGTTTGGCGTTGTCGTAAAACCAGTCCTTCTCCGCCACATCGCTGTAGCCGGGATAGGTCTGGGTGGCGGGGAACTTGTCCTCCCCCACAGCCCAGGCCGAGCCCAGGCAGAGGGCGGCGCAAAGGAAAAAAGCAGCAAATCGTTTCATTATAAAAAGCCTCCTACGGATAAGAATGTCCTTTAGACGTTCCCACCCCTCATTCCGTTCCCAAAATAGTCTCATAGTCCAGCCCGGTATTATCTACCCGAAGCCCCGGCTCCAGGATCCGGGCCAAAATGGCGGCGCACTCCCCACGGGTAAGGGATTTCTCCCCAGCGTAGGCTCCCGTCCCGTCCACCCCGGTGAGTACCCCCGCCAGGTAGAGCCGCAGCACGAACAGTTCTTGGTTATCCAGCTTGTCTATCAGGGACAGGGTGTACTGGTCGGGATCCTTGGCCTCCAGTGCCATCCCGTACCCAGACCGCGCTTCCCGCAAAATACTCACCAAGTCGTCCCGCTGAGCCTTCTCATTGGAGAGCCAGCCGGCCTGGGTCATCTGCGCCAGATTGTGTCCCGCCAGAAAATCTTCGTTTATCCCAACCATGTCGGAGAGGTAGAAAAATTCATCCCGGTACCACTCCGGCAGAAAGGCGGCAAGGTTGATGAAGCTGGAGAGCTCAATCAGAAAATCCGGCCCATCCCCGTCGAAATCCTCCCCCAGGTCAAACTGGTAACACTCCCCATCCCAGACGCCCTCATAGGTTAGGGGGGCGGAGAGATCCATAAAACGATACCGCCGGTTCCAAAGGGAGATGGAGGCATCCCAATAGGGCTCCAACACTGCCGCGTCCACTACCAGGGTGATGGGCTCCCCTTGGGTCTGGGCCAGGATCTCCTCCCGGAAGGAGGTCAAATATTCGCTTCCCACCCCGGAAAGGGGCTGTTGGACACGATCCCGGAAGTCCCCCAGCAGGGTCCCGTCCTGGGCATAGAATCGGGCCATGGAGAAGGGATCCTCCGGCAGGTGGGGGATGGCCTCCCCCTCCATCCGGGCCAAAAACCGGGCCCCCAGCACCACTGTCTCCGCCACCGTCAGCTCCCGGTGGGGTTCAAACCGCCCCTCCCCGGTGCCCAGCATGATCCCATTCTCCACGCAGACCTGAACAGCGGGGGCGAACCAGTCCCCGGGGTGGACATCAGGAAAGTCCAGGGTGTAGACGATGTCCGCCCCGTCTCTTGTCCCCGGAGCGATGTCCGCATCCTCCCCCAGAGTAGTCCACCGGGTGGTGGCGATCTCCACTTCACCCTTTTGGGCCATGGCCCAGTTGAGCCAGTCCTCGTAAAGCTCGGTGGCCCCAGGCAGCTCCGGGGCGCCCTCCGCCAATTGGGGCGCAATGTCCTCCATCACCTCCGGCCAGACCTCCCACACCAGGGCCTGGCGGTGCTCCTCCGCCGTCACCGGCAGCCGCTTGGCAATGGCCCAGAAGGACTCGGTGCCGTCCCCCCTCTTAAAATAGAAGGGCTCTGTCCACACCCCCAGCTCCGTCTCCTGCAAAAGCTGGGCCACCAGGGGGATCACCTCCTGGGGCTCCGAGGTATACTCCTCCACGGGGACCTCATCCTCTTTTCCCTGGGAAAGGAGGGCGTAAGCCTCCCGCACCGGCTCCTCCTCCGGCTGGGCGTACCACTGGAAGTGGAGGGGCCTCTGGCCCACCCACTCCTCCAGGCTCTCCGGGGTGCTCACCGGAGCCAGATCGCTCTCTTCCCAGGAACGGTAAAAGGCCAACACCCGGCTTTTCTCCTCCAGATAGGTTCCAAAGGGCACCCCACTGATGGTGTTGCTCCAAAAATAGGTGTGGGGCTCCCCCTTGACATAGACCCCGGGCAATTCCAGAAGGGACTGGGGGGCGGACAGGAAGGGGATATCCGCCTGGTCACAGGCCAGCAGAAGCCCGTTCCCCACATCCCGCACCGCCTCCAGATAGTCCCCCACCGTAGCGGTAAGCTCCCCCCAGCAGAGGTAAGGGGTATCCCCCTCCACCCCGGTGAGGGTCAGGGCCACATCCTCCGTTCCCTCCGCCGCCGCAACAGCAGGGGAGAGGGACAGGCAGAGGCTGAACCCCAGCAGCAAGCACAGAAGCCGTTTCCTCATTTTTTGACCCTCCCGGATGTAAAAAAGGCAGGAAAAATACCTTACTCCTTCACCGGCGCGCCCTGGTTCCGGGCCGCCACCCGCTCCTTGAGCCAACCGGGGGCGTCAGAGAGAGCCACCTGCTCCTGGTCGCCGGAGACCATATCCTTGAGGGAGACCATGCCCTTTGCCGCCTCGTCCTCCCCCAGGAAGGCCACGAAGGGCACCGAGAGCTTGTCGGCGTAGTTCATCTTGGCCTTGAACTTCTTGGGCTCGGTATAGAGCTGGGCCTTGACCCCCGAACCCCGGCAGGCGGTGGCGAAGGCCACGGCGGGGGATAGGTCGTCGGTCATGGGCAGAATGAGCACATCCGCCGGGGCGGTGGACAGCTCCGGGTTCAAAAGCCCCTGCTCCTCCAAAACATAGAATAGCCGGGTCAATCCGATGGAAATTCCCACTCCGGGGAGTTGTTTATCGGTATAATATTCCGCCAAGTTATCATAACGGCCCCCGGAGCATACGCTTCCCACCTCCGGGTGATCCAGCAGGACGGTCTCGTACACCGTGCCGGTGTAGTAGTCCAGCCCCCGGGCAATGGTGAGATCCACGGCGAACTGCTCCTCGCTCACGCCGAAGTCGGCCAGGTACTTCACCACCGTGTTCAGCTCGTCCAGACCCTGGTCGAAGGTCTCATTCCGGCCCCGGTACGCCTCCAGGGCGGAGAGCACCTCCCGGTTGGAGCCCTTGATGGCGATGAACTGGACGATATCCCCTACGGCGTCCTGATCCAGCCCCAGGTCGTCGTGGAGCATGAGCCCCACCTTCTCCGGGCCGATCTTCTCCAGCTTGTCCACCACCCGCATGATGTCGGCGGCCTTGTGGCTCCAGTGGAGCATATCGTAAAAGCCGTTGAGGATCTTGCGGTTGTTCACCCGAATACGGAACCGCTTCAGCCCCAGGGCGGTGAAGGTCTGGCAGATGATGGCGGGAATTTCCGCCTCGTTGATGATGTCCAGCTTTCCGTCGCCGATGACGTCGATGTCCGCCTGGTAGAACTCCCGGAACCGGCCCCGCTGGGCCCGCTCGCCCCGGTAGACCTTGCCGATCTGGTACCGGCGGAAGGGGAAGG
>CANEAY010000029.1 GCA_947425785.1 uncultured Pseudoflavonifractor sp.
AGGCCCTTCTTGGCCTCGGGCCGCTTCTGCATCTCGTGGAGCAGGGTGACGATGATGCGGGCGCCGGAGCAGCCCACGGGGTGGCCGATGGAGATGGCGCCGCCGTTGACGTTGACCTTGCTCATGTCAAAGCCCAGCTCCCGGCCCACGGCGATGGACTGGGCGGCGAAGGCCTCGTTGGCCTCCACCAGGTCGATGTCCTCGATCTTCAGGCCGGCCTTCTCCATGGCCTGACGGGAGGCGGGCACGGGGCCCACGCCCATGATCTTGGGATCCACGCCGCCCTGGCCCCAGGAGACCAGCTTGGCCATGGGCTTCAGGCCGTACTTCTCCACCGCCTCGCCGGAAGCCAGCAGGATGGCGGCGGCGCCGTCGTTGATGCCGGAGGCGTTGGCGGCGGTGACCCGCTGGACGTGCTTCTTGGCGTCGGCGGCGTGGCACTGGGTGACCTCAAAGGTGTGGACGATCTCGTCCTCCACGCCCTCGGGCCCGGCGGGGAAGGCGCCCCGCAGCTTGGCGATACCCTCGGCGGTGACCCCGGCCTTGGGGTACTCGTCCACCTTGAACTCCACCATTTCCTTCTTCTTCTTGACCATCACGGGGACGATCTCGGCCTCAAACTTGCCGGCGGCCTGGGCGGCCTCGGTCTTCTGCTGGGAGGCGGCGGCGAAAGCGTCCTGCTCCTCCCGGGTGATGCCCCACACGTCGTTGATGTTCTCGGCGGTGGTGCCCATGTGGTAGTTGTTGTACACGTCCCACAGGCCGTCCTTTATCATGGTGTCCACCAGCTTCTTGTCGCCCATGCGGGCGCCCCAGCGGGCGTCCATGGAGGCGAAGGGAGCGGCCGACATATTCTCGGTGCCGCCGGCCACGATGACGTCGGCGTCGCCGCAGAGGATGGCCCGGGCGCCCTCAATGACGCTCTTCATACCGGAGCCGCAGACCATGCCCACGGTGTAGGCGGGCACAGAGTAGGGGAGGCCGGCCTTCACGCCCACCTGGCGGGCTACGTTCTGGCCCTGGGCGGCGGTGAGGATACAGCCGAACATCAGCTCGTCCACCTGCTCGGGCTTCACGCCGCCGCGGGCGAGGACTTCCTTGACCACGGTGGCGCCCAGCTCGGCGGCGGGCACGTCCTTCAGGCTCCCGCCAAAGGAACCCACTGCGGTACGGCAGCAGTTGACGATGTACACTTCCTTCATTGATAACGACCTCCACAATATTATTTTGGCTTGTTGCCAGGGTTTTCCCTTGAACGACTTCTATTATATTCGTCTCAAAGGGAAAATGCAATAGCTGTTTGTGAAAAGTTTAACGGATTTTTGACATTTTCCTTGGGATATCAGGAAAAATGAACTTTATAGTTTAATAAATAACAAAGGAAAAGGGGCATCCTGGCCTAAAATTTGTAAACAATTCGAGAAGAGGGCCCGGTTTTCGTTGTTTTGACAGGCGGAATGTGGTAGAATAGCCCCTGCTGCGAAATGGACAAGGAGGATATCCATGAATAAGACAAGAATTGCCGCCGGGGCCCTGGCCCTGGCGATGCTGGCGGGGTGCTCCACCGGCGGCGGCCCCGGGATCCTGGCCGACCCCGACGATATGGCCTACCAGGCCGCCGACCTGAAGCGGGATAGCCAGCTGTTCACCGTGGACGGGGAGGGGGTCAGCGCCGAGGAGTACCTCTTCTGGCTGGTGAACGCCATCGCCGAGCAGAAGCGCTACGGCCTGCTCTCCGACGACAGCGACTGGTCTCAGGCCGCCGAGGGCCAGCCCTCTGCCGAGACTCTGAAGGCCGACGCTCTGGAGACCGCCAAGCTCTATCAGGTCATCCGCAACCACGCCAAGGAGCTGGGGGCGGAGCTCACCGCCGAAGAGCGGGAGGAGCTGGAGGCCACCCAGGCCCAGGAGATGGAGTACTGGGGCGGCGAGGAGGCATTTCGGGGCCTTCTGGAGGAGCAGTGCATCTCCCTGGAGGGGTACCGGGCCCTCAGCGAGGTGGCCTATCTCAACCAGGCCCTGGAAAAGAAGCTGGAGGAGACCGGCCAGCTCACCCCCACCGACGCCGACGTGGACTCCTATTTGGAGGAGATGGGCATTTACGCCGCCAAGCACATCCTGGTGGCCACCCGCCACACCAACGAAGACGGCAGCCACGAGGAGTACAATGACGAGGAGCGTGCCCAGGCCGAGGCCCTGGTGAAGGACATCCGGGAGCGGCTGCGCGCCGATGGAGACAGCGAAGTCCTCTTTGACGAGCTGATGAACGAGTACAGCGAGGACGGCCGGAACAAGGAGACCGGGGAGCTTTACTATCCCCATGGCTATACCTACGTTTACCCCGGACAGATGGTCACCGAGTTTGAGGAGGGAGCCCTGGCCCTGGAGGTGGGCCAGATTAGCGAACCCATCCAGACCAGCTATGGCTACCACATCATCTTCCGGGGGAACCCGGACGGGGAACAGGCCATGGAGGAGTGCGGCAGTTACCTTTTCTACAAGCTGGAGCAGACCTGGCTGGAGGAGGCCCAGGTGGTGACCACCAAGGCCTATGATGAGCTGGATCCCCAGGCGTTTTACGACCGGCTCCAGGAGCTGGTAAAGGCAAAGGCGGCGGCCCGGGCCACTCCCGCCCCCACCGAAAGCGCTGCCCCGGAGGAGAGCACACAGCCGGAGGCCTCCCCGGCGGGCTGAAAACAGTATCCCCATAGTCCGGCAGGGCAAAAGCTCTGCCGGACTTTTTGCTCCAAAAACATCAACGATAATTGATGATTTATGCAATCAACATTGATTTTATTTCCTGATAATTGTGGCAATCTATAACTATCAATTCGATAGGCATAGGAGGACATTGCCATGAAAAAGGAACGGGATCCTGAACTGGTGGCCATCGGCCAGCGGGTGCGCAACGCGCGGATCAACCGCGGTATGACCAAGGAGGCGCTGGCGGAGGCCGCAGATACCTCCACCCAATTCCTCTCCCAAATCGAGAAGGGAGAACAGAGTATGACCATCATCAAATTCAAACGGCTGGCCCTGGCTTTGGGTGTGTCCACCGACTATCTGATCTTTGGCCGGGAGAGAATGAGCGACCGGGAAGCTCTGGCGGCAGAGTATATGGCGGGGATGAAGCCGGTAGATCGGGACTTTCTCTCCCGGATGCTCATCAGTATGCAGGGCCTTATGGATGCGGTGGGCCCGGAACCAAATGATAGATGAGGTAAAGCTCCTCCTTGTGGAGGATGACCCCATACAGCGCCGGCTCATGTCCATGCTGCTGGAGACCATGGAGGAGGTGCGCCTCACTGTGGCGGCCGACGGGCTGGAGGGTCTGGAACTGGCCCGGGAGCAGGAGCCGGACGTGATGGTGCTCGACCTGATCCTGCCGGAGCTGAGCGGGATGGAACTGCTCAAGCGTTACCGCCGTATGGGCGGGAAAGCCAGGGTGCTGGCCCTTTCCAAGGCGGCGGGAGAAGCGGTCCACGCCGCAGCCATCGCCGCGGGCGCAGACTTTTTCCTGTGCAAACCCGCCCTGTGGCCGGAGGTGCGGCGCACCATCCGGGCCCTGGCAGGGGGCTTGAGCCGCCGGTGTGATATGCTTTTGGAGGAGATGGGCGCCCCCGGCCATGTGGGCCGTCATCAGGCCGCCCGGTGTGCCGCTTATCTGGGGGAGCGGGAGGATGCCCGGCCTCTTTTGAAGGCGGCCTATTTGGAGACCGCCCGGGAGGAAGACACCTCCGTAGACTGCGTGGAGAAAAATATCCGCAAATTGATCGAGGGACTGGCCGCAAAGCCCAGCCCTCTCTTTGCGCGGCTCTTTGAGGGAAAGACCCCCACCAACAAGACCTTTCTCCTTGCCCTGTCCGAAGCGGCCAGGGCCTGGGAGGAATAGAAAAGCCCTTCGCCAGGATTCCCTTGGAAAGGAATGTCCTTCGCCTTTATAATACGCTCATTGGAACGTGAAAAGGAAAGGACTGGTGGAGCGTGCGGGATGGACACAGCGGAAGCCTTCGGGAGCTTTTGGACAAGCTGGAAAGCGATCCCCGGCGGGGCCTGAAGCAGGAGGAGGCGGAGCGCCGGCTGGAGAAATACGGCCCCAACCGGCTGGAGGGGAAGAAGGAGCGGCCCCTGGCCCTGCGGGTGCTGGATCAGCTCCGTGACCCCATGATACTGGTACTGCTGGCGGCGGCGGGCTTGAGCCTGGTGTCCAGCGGCGGGGAGGACTGGCTGGACAGCGCCATTATCTTACTTATCGTTGTGGTCAACGCCTTCATCTCCATCTCCCAGGAGAACAGCGCCCAGCAGGCCCTGGAGGCCCTGCAGAAAATGTCCGCTCCCCAGGCCCGTGTCCTCCGGGGCGGCAGGAAAGTAAAGGTGGAGGCGGCCCAGGTGGTGCCGGGGGACGTGATCCGCCTGGAGGCGGGCGACCTGGTGCCCGCCGACGCCCGGCTCCTGGAGAGCGCCCAGCTGAAGGCGGACGAGTCCGCCATGACGGGGGAGTCCCTGCCGGTGGACAAACAGGCGGGGGAGGGCCTGCCCGCAGAGACCGGCCTGGGGGATCGAAAGAACATGGTCATCGGCTCCACCGTCATCACTGCCGGCCGGGCCACCGCCGTAGTCACCGCCACCGGCATGGACAGCGAGGTGGGCCGGGTGGCGGGCCTGCTTATGGAGCAGGAGGAGTCGGAGACCCCCCTTCAGCGAAAGATGGGGGAGATCTCGAAAATGCTGTCCTTCGTGTGCCTGTGCGTCTGTGCCGTCATGTTCGGGGCGGGACTTCTCCAGGGCCGGGGGATGCTGGAAATGTTCATGACCGCCGTCTCCCTGGCGGTGGCCGCCATCCCCGAGGGCTTGCCCGCCATCGTCACCATCGTGCTGGCCCTGGGGGTGCAGCGGATGGCCTCCCGGGGCGCCATCGTGAAAAAGCTCCCGGCGGTGGAGACCCTGGGCTGCGCCGGGGTCATCTGCTCCGACAAGACGGGCACTCTCACCCAAAACAGGATGACGGTGCGCAAGCTGTGGCTCCCCGAGGGGAGGGGGCGGCGGGAGCTGTTGACCGCCGCCGCTTTGTGCTGTGACGCCTTCCTCCGGGATGGCAAGGCGGTGGGGGAGGCCACCGAGCGGGCCCTGGTGGAAGCCGCCGCCCAGGAGGGGCTGGACAAGGGCGAGCTGGAGCGGGAGACCCCCCGGAAGGGGGAGCTGCCCTTCGACTCGGAGCGCAAGCTCATGTCCACTATCCACGCCTTACCGGATGGGGGCTTCCGGGTGTGCGTCAAGGGTGCCCCCGATGTGCTCCTGGGCCGGTGCACCCTTAATGAGCGTCAGCAAAAGGCCGCCCTGGCGGCCAACGACGGTATGGCCAAAGAGGCCCTGCGGGTACTGGCGGTGGCCTATCGGGATATGGATCGCCTCCCGGCCAGACCGGACTCGGAGACCCTGGAGAAAGACCTGACCTTCCTGGGCCTTATCGGCATGATGGATCCGCCCCGCCAGGAGGCCAAGGCTGCGGTGGAGCAGTGCCGCCGGGCGGGCATCAAGCCGGTGATGATCACCGGCGACCACAAGCTCACCGCCGTGGCGGTAGCCGGGGAGCTGGGCATCTATGGCCCGGGGGACTTGGCTGTGACCGGGGCCGACCTGGACTTCATGCCCCAGGAGCTTTTGGAAAAGGACGTGGAGCAGTTTTCCGTCTACGCCCGGGTGTCCCCGGAGCATAAGACCCGCATCGTCAACGCCTGGCGGAAAAAGGGCCAGATCGTGGCCATGACGGGGGACGGGGTCAACGACGCCCCCGCCCTGAAGGCGGCCCACATCGGCTGCGCCATGGGCGTTACGGGCACCGACGTGGCCAAAGAGGCCGCCGACATGATCCTCACCGACGACAACTTTGCCACCATCGTCTCCGCCGTGGCGGAGGGCCGGGGCATCTACGCCAACATCAAAAAGGCCATCCACTACCTGCTTTCCTGCAACATCGGGGAAATTCTGACCATCTTCCTGGCCACCGTGCTTGGCTTCCACCAGATGCCCCTCATGCCGGTACAGCTCCTGTGGCTCAACCTGGTCACCGACGCCCTGCCCGCCCTGGCCCTGGGGGTGGAGCCGGTGGAGGAGGGGGCCATGGACCGGCGGCCCCGGGACGCGGGGGAGAGCCTTTTTACCCGCCCCTTCACCCTGCGCCTCATCTGGCAGGGGGCCATGGTGGGCCTTCTTACCCTGGCGGCTTATTTTCTGGGGGAGTATATCCTCTCCGACCCGGGGGAGGCCTACCAGGCCGCCAACACCATGGCCTTCGCCACTCTAACCCTCTGCCAGCTCTTCCACGCCTTTGACGTGAGAAGTGAGGAGCACTCCCTCTTCCATATCGGCGTGTTCAGCAACCGTGCCATGAACAAGGCTTTCCTGGTGGGCCTGGCCATGCAGCTGTCGGTGCTGTGCCTGCCGCCCCTCCAGCGCATTTTCCAGACGGTGGATATGAACCCGGTGGAGTGGTCTGTGGTGCTGGCCCTGGCCGTCACCCCGGTGGTGGTGTGCGAGCTCGGGAAGTGGATGAGAAAACGGAAACAGGCATAAAAAAGCGCCCCTTCCCAGGAAGGGGCGCTTTCGTTGCACTGTTACACTAAGCTGAACCAAATGCCGCCGGAGCCATCATATTTTGCACCAAAGACCAGCTTCGGGGCGGGATCGGAGATGTTGACCTGCACCGTGATGTAACCCTCCAAGGTGCCGCCGGCAAATACGCTTCCCCTAAAGGTGGGGTCGGGGTCTACCACAGACGCTCTATCGTATTCCACATTGTCCGAGATGTATGTGTCAAAGCTATATTCGCTCAAAGAAATGGCCTTGTCCTCGGAGACGGAATCAATAGTCACCCGAACTTTCGCGACGATATACTCCATGCCGTCTTTTGGGGCGCTGTTGAACTGGTTTGCCTCTTTCACCATCTTCCAGGCATCGGCGCCTCGAACGGCCTCCAATACCACAACAGAGGCATTATATTCCTCCAGATAATTGCTGACATTGACCGACTGGGCAGTCCCGATGGGGGCCGGGGAGAGACGGCCGTAAGTCCCGGAGGGAGTGGCGGGGGCGACGGGCGTGGTGCTGGTGAGCTTGACGGTCTGCGTGGCCTGCTCCCACTCAACATTCAATCCCAAAGCGTTTGCCACGGCCCGGACAGGGAGATAAGTAGTGCCGTTGATGGCAAAGGGCTCGACAGGCTCGCCCGACGCATTGGTGGGGACGATGGCCTGCCCGTTGAGTGTGATCTGGATGCCGGTGTAATCCAGCGTAGCCTGGGTCTGATAAGCAGCCAGGGCAGAGGTCGCCAGAGTGAGGAGAAGAACTGCGCTGAGGAACCCGGCGGCGTAGGTGCGGAGGTTTTTTCCTTTCATACGATCATATCCTTTCCCGGACGTAACGTCCAAATATGCTTACAGCATATCATATTGAAAGGAAAAGTACAATATAAAATGAATATATTTTGAATATCTCAAACAGGAGAAAAGCAATATATGATGATGTCGGGGTGAGACAATGGAAAAAGACATCATTCGACTGTCAAAACGGGGTGACGATGGCTATAAAGTCATCTCCGCACGGATAAAGGAGTCCACGCTGAAGCGCATTGACGAAGCGGCGGGAAAGACCAACCGCTCCAGAAATGAGATCATCAACATCATGCTGGATCACGGTGTGGACATTTTGGAGATAGAGGAATAACCGACAACAAACAAACCACCCGCCCACGGCAGATGCCGTCGGCGGGTGTTGTCATACACACAAAAATTTATTCCGTCACTTCCCGGATGAGGACGAAGGGGGTGAGCTGCCGGTCCTGTCCGGCGGGGTTGTCGGCGATGAGGGCCAGCAGATCCTCCCGGCTCCAGTCCTTCAGCTGTTCTCCCTTGCCCAGCAGCTCCACGTTCAGGTCGTTGGCGTCCACGATCATCATCACGATGCCCGTTTTTTCATAGACCTCGTCGCAGACCTTGGCCGGGTCGCTGGGCACCCGCACGCCCATGTGCTCGTACTCGGGGATGTCCTCGCCATAGAAGCCGTCCAGGCCGGTGACCTCTTCACCCAGCATATCGTAGAAGACCCCGCGCTTGCCGATGAGCTTGCCGAACCCGGCGCAAATGGCGGCCCAGATGACCTTCCCCAGGCCGCAGATGTTGATGGCGAACTGCATCTTCACGGGAAGGCCCATGCCGGGCCCCGCGGAGGTCTGGTGGACAAAGCGGGAGAGGAGCTTGGCCCAGAAGCCGGGCTTGCACTCGTCCTCAGTGACGATGCGGCCCTGACACAGGGCGATGACCTTCTCGCTGGAGGAGATGATGTCTCCCGGCTGGTAGAGGGGCTTGACATACTTCTCCATCAGGTCGATGTAGCTCTCCCCCACCTGGACGAAATGGGTGGTGATGGCGTGGCGGGCGTATTTCCTGCCCCCGTGCTCAATAATGACGTTTTTTCCCTCGTTGGCGTAAAAGTCCATGTGAAAAGACTCCTTTTTTCTTGGCTGTTCCCCTATTATACCCACTCCGGGGCCAAGGCGCAACCCGGTATTGCATAAAATTTTCCACCGGGGGGAGAATGAGAAAATCATGGAAGGAGGGGTCGGCGTGGGCTTTTTTCGGAAAAAGGCGGTCATCGACCCGCCCCACCCCCGGCAGGAGCCCCGGCTGGCGGGGCCTCTGACAATGGAGGAGCTGGGCCGGGTCTTTGAAAACTGCGTGGACTATGACCACCGGAGCGTGGCGGTGGGCGGCAATGAAACATTGCGGATGGAGCTGGTCTTCCTGGCCGGGATGGTGCGCATGGAGCGGGTCAGCGACTACGTCCTGCGCCCCCTGGCCCAGGATACCGCCCTGGGTTCCCTGGGGGAGGACGGAGCCTGGGAGCGGATGGTCTCCGGCGCCCTCTACAGCCTGTCGGTCAGCGAGGTGACCACTCTGGACAAGGCGGTGGGCGGCCTCATTGACGGCAACTGCCTGCTCCTTTTCCCTGGCGGCGGGCGGGCCCTCTCCTTCAACGTGGGCACCGAGGAGAAGCGGGGCATCGGCACGCCGGAGGACGAGGTGGCGGTGAAGGGCCCCAAGGACTCCTTCGTGGAAAACCTGCGCACCAACACCTCCCTGGTGCGGCGGCACCTAAAAGCCCCGGAACTGCGGGTCAAGGAGCAGGTGGTGGGCCGCCAGTCCCTGACCCCGGTGGACATCCTCTGGCTGGAGGGCATCGCCGACCCCAACACGGTGGCGGAGCTGGAAAAGCGGCTCCGGGACATCGACATCGACGCCCTGCTGGCCACGGGGAACCTGGAGGAGTATATTGCCGACGACCTGGACACCCCCTTCCCCCTGACCCAGTCCACCCAGCGGCCCGACCGCTTCTGCTACGGCCTCTGCCAGGGCCGGGTGGGGGTGCTCATGGAGGGTATCCCCCTGGGCTGTCTGGTGCCCGGGGTGCTGGGTGACTTCCTCCGGGCCCCGGAGGATCGCTCGGAAAACTGGATGGTGGCCACAGTATTGACCCTGCTGCGCTGGGCCTGCCTGCTGGGCACCCTCTTTCTGCCGGGGTTCTACGTGGCCATGGTGAACTTCCACCCGGAGATGATCCCCGCCCGGCTGGCCCTCTCCATCATGGCGGCCCGGCGGGACGTGCCCTTCTCCGCCCTCTTTGAGACCCTGCTCCTGCTCCTCGCCTTCGAGGTCTTGCAGGAGGCGGGCCTCCGCCTGCCCCAGTCCATCGGCCAGACCGTGTCCATCCTGGGCGGGCTGGTGGTGGGCTCCGCCGCCGTGGAGGCCAAGCTCATCTCCCCGGCGGTGCTGGTGGTGGTGGCCGTGGCGGGCATCGCCGGCTACACCATGCCCTCCCAGGACTTGGCTGGTGCTCTGCGGCTGTGGCGGTTCTTCCTGGCCCTCCTGGCGGGATGGGCGGGACTTTTCGGCCTGGCGGCGGGGGCGGCCCTGCTGGTGGGCCACCTGGCGGGGCTGGAGAGCTTCGGGACGGCCTATCTGGCCTCCCTGGCCGACGGGGAGCCCATCCTCCGCCAGCCCCTTCCCGCGGACAAGTTCCGCCCCGCCCATTTGAACTCGGAAAATCGGAGGAAGCAGAGATGAAAGGCTGGAAATTAGCCTTGCTGTTGGGGCTGGCCCTCCTGGCCGGCGGGGCGGGTGCCCTGCCGGAGCGGCAGGAGATGGAGGGCCTGAAGCTGGTGAGCGCCCTGGCGGTGGATGGCGGGGAAAAGGTCTCCGTCACCGCCCTCACCGCCGTCCGTTCCACAGGGGAGGAGGAGCCGGAGACCTTTTCCGGCACGGGGGACAGCCTGGCGGAAGCCTGCCGCAACCTCCGGGAGAGCTCCTCCCGCCGGGCCTATCTGGGCCAGACGGAGCAGCTCCTTCTGGGGGCGGGGAGCGGCCTGGAAGCCACCCTGGACTTCGTGCTGGTGGACAGGGATCTGCGGATGGACACCTCCTTATATATAGTAAAGGGGGCGGCGGGGGAGTCCCTGGCCGCCTCGGCCCAACTGTCGGCGGAGGAGACCGGGGGGACAGACCCCCGGCGGCGGACGGTGGGGGAGACCCTGGCCCGTCTGGCGGAGGGGGGGCACGCCCTCATCCCCGCCCTGGCCCCCGGTGAAGAGGGAGCCTTGGCCCCTGCGGGCTGGGCGGTGGCCGGCCCCGGCGGCGTTGTGGGCTATTTAGAGGGGGACGCCGCCCTGGGGGCTTTCCTCCTGACCGGCGGCGGCCGGGGGGAGGTGGTGACCCTCCCCGGCGGCGCGGCGGAGCTGACGGCAGTGCGGACATGGGCCTATAACGGGAAGCTGCTGTGTACCATAGAGGCCCGCCGGGCTCAGGGGGAGCCGGATATATCGGCCCTGGAGTCCTGGGGGGAGCGGATGCTCCGCTCCGCTTTGGAACCGGGCTGGGACTGCTGGGGCCTGGATCGGGAGCTGGCCTCCCTTCGGCCCTGGGTCTGGGAGCGGATCAAGGGGACGGACGTGAGAGAGCTGGAAGTGATGGTGACAGGAAGGTGGGTGGAAGGTTATGGGGCGTGAGACCGGCCGGGGCAGCGGGGTGACCGCCGCCCTCCTCCCGGTGATGCTGAGCCTGCTGGCCCCCTTGAGCCGGACGGCCGGGCGGCTGGGCTGGCTGGCCCCGGTATTGGCTCTGCCGGTGGGGCTGGGGCTGTGCCGGGTGTGGCGGGAGTTCGCGGGCCGGAGCTTACCCGGCCTGCTGGAGGGGAGTTTCGGTAAGTGGGGCGGGCGGCTGATGGAGCTGGCCTATCTGCTGTGGGGCCTTCTGCTGCTCTCGGTGAGCGCCCGGCGGTACGCCGCCCGGCTGCTGTCCGCCGTCTCCGGGGAGAACGCCCGGTGGCTTTACCTGGCGGCGGCGCTGGCCCTCGCCCTGTGGCTGGGGCGGGAGGACGGCCGGGTCTTCCTCCGGGCGGGCCGTCTCTTCTCCGGGGCGGTGGGTGCGGCCGTCCTCCTGGCGGTGGCTCTGGCCCTGCCCGCCCTGGACTGGAAAAACCTCTGGCCTCCCGCGGCGGCGGACTGGGGCGGTCTGCCCCGGGCGGCCCTGTGGACGCTGTCCCTGGCGGGATATGGAGTATACGGCCTCTGCCTGCCTGTTGAAGAGGAGCGGCGGTGGCCCTGGGCGCTCCTGGGCTGCGGCGGCTTTGCCGCCCTGCTGCTGGTCACCCTGGGGACGTTCGGCCCCGCCCTGGCGGGCCGGATGGAGGAGCCTTTCCTGCTGTTATTAGAGGGCGCAGCGGCCCCCGGCGTCTTTTGGCGGGGGGAGGCGGCCCTGGCGGCGGTGCTCATCCTGGCAGACATCACTCTGCTGTCCCTGCTGGTGCGGGGGTGCGGTGCCATGTGGCGGCGGCTGATCCCGCCCTGGAAGGGCCGGGGGCTGTGGCTCCCGGCGGCGGCCGCCTTTTGGCGGGCGGGGGCCGAACCGGCGGCAGCGGAGGGAGACCTTCTCCTCTGGGGCGGCCTTTTGCTGGGGATCGCGGTGCCCGCTCTCGCCGTTTTGACCGAAGGGGTATCCAAAACGCCCAAAAAGGGAGCAATATCTTGTGGAGAAAAAGAGGGGTGATGGGCAGATGTTGCGGGAAAGAAAAGATTCAAAAAAAGTTGCGGAAAAAATGCAAAAAAGTGTTGACATTCCATGCGCGGTTTGGTATATTAATAGGGCACCTGCGAGAGGGCATGACTCCCTTGACCGCCGGAACCCTTGAGCGACAAAGGTTTTCGGGATTTTCCGAAAAATAACAGTCGGCAATGACGGGGCAAAAGTGAGAAAGAGATCTGTCTGGCAGATGCGGCGTGTACCTTGTAAATTAAACAACGTGAAGAAGCAAACACAAGACACCAGAAGAGGACGGAAGTCTGATTCTGAGCAAGTCTGAAAGGACTTGTGCAGGAAGGACTCCGAAAAGATTTCTTTGAAGCTAAGAATTGAGCTTCAATAAGATTGATTTAGGCAGCCGGAAGGCTGTTTAGATACCATTTTATTGAGAGTTTGATCCTGGCTCAGGATGAACGCTGGCGGCGT
>CANEAY010000030.1 GCA_947425785.1 uncultured Pseudoflavonifractor sp.
AATTTCCCCCCGTTTTTTAAATAATTACATTTCCCGCCCCCAATTTCCCCCAACAACACACCCACCCCGGGGGCGGCCGGCGGTTGGGGGGGCCCGCCGCTGTTGTTCCCGGGGCAGATCTTCCTATTTACAGTTGGGAGACATACTCCAAGATCGTCGGCATGGTCTTATTCGTATAGGCCCATAGGGCAGTGCAGACAGCATCGATATCCCCGGCCTGCACCCCTGCCAGCATGGCCTCAAGATCCGCCGCGTCGGCGGCCCGTTCAGCCGCTCCGCTGACGTAGATGTACCGCAGCAGGAGCTGCTGGCCCTGGATGGAGATCATGCTGTTATCCAGGCGGCGGTTGCCGCAGCGGTGGTAAAACTCGCCGATGAAGCGGTTGACCGCCGATACCTCCCCCTGGACTGTCCTGGCCTTGCGGTACTCATCCAGGTGCTTTTGCAGCTCCGCCTGCATCGCGCTCCGGTCGCCCCGCTCCATAGACAAGCGCACCGCCGCACAGTGGAGGGTCATGGCCAGCTGCTGGATCTCTTCCACATCATGGCTGTCCAAAGCGAGGACGTGGGCGCCCACATTGTTCTCATAGACCACCAACCCCTCCTGCTGGAGGCGGTTGACCGCCTCCCGGATGGGGGTGCAGCTCACCCCCAACTCATCCTGAAGCTCATTGACATTGAGCTTGCTCCCCAGGGGGCGCCGCAGTGTGATGATGTCTGTACGCAATGTTTCGTAGACCTGATCCACCAGAGAACGCTTTTTGATGGTTGCCATACCGTGTCTCCTCACCATTTTACTTCTTGCAAGATATTTTATATGATTATATCTTCCTTTTTCTGAAATTGCAAATGGGTCCTGCCTTTTTCACAATTTCGGCCCGCCTATTTTGTCGATTTTGATAATTCGTGAGCTCTCCCCTTGCTTTTTTTCAATATGATGATATACTAATATCATAAATCTTGCAAGATATATAATGCTAAATCTTGCAGGGGTGTTGTTCCAAAACGTACGGCGGAGGAGGATACCGTGATGCACGAGCAGAATTGCCTGACGCCCTTGACGCCGGAGCCTTCGCTGCGCAACTTTATTTTTCTGGGAGAGGCGGGCAGCGGCAAGAGCGAGATCGCCATCAACTTCGCCAGGGGCCTGGCCGGGCGCGGCGAACGCACTGTCCACTTTTTCGACCTGGATATGACCAAGCCCCTCTTTCGCTCCCGGGATCAGCGCAATGTCCTCTCCGATCTCGGGGTGGAGTTCCACTTTGACGAGCAGTTTATGGACGCGCCCACCACTGTGGGCGGTGTGAGGCGGCTTCTGAAGGAGGAGAACTGCTACACCGTTCTGGATGTGGGCGGGGACTACATCGGCGCCCGCTCTGTGGGCGGCTACGCCCCCCAGCTCAACCAGCCCGACACCGCCGTCTACTATGTGATCAACCCCTACCGCCCCTGGTCTATGACCCTGGAGCACATTGACAAGGTGCTGGGCGAGACCCTGCATGTCTCTCACATCCAGCTAAACCATCTCCGGCTGGTGGGCAACCCCAATCTGGGTGTGCGCACCACCGCCGCCGATGTCATCCAGGGCATCCAGACGCTTCAGGAACTGGTGGCGCCCTACAAGGACTTTGAGATGTTCTGCGTCTGGTCGCCGCTCTGCGAACAGGTGCGCGCCCAGTGCTCCGTCCCCCTGCTCCCCATGGAGCTTTATCTCACCTATCCCTGGGAGACCGCCCCCGGCGGCTGACTCCCCCTTTCTTTTGTTTACAGCGATACATAGATCCCAAAAACTCAAGTATGAAGGAGATGCAACAATGGCAAAAGTCGAGATCGTCAAAGAGAGGTGCAAAAGCTGCGGCTACTGCATCAAGTTCTGCCCCAAGCATGTGCTGGCCGTTGGCACCAAGGTGAATTCCAAGGGCTACGAGTACGTGGAGCCGATCCATCCCGAGGATTGCATCGGCTGCGCGATCTGCGCCCGGATGTGCCCGGACGGGGCCATCGACGTGTACAAATAAGGAGGGTTTGAAGAAAATGGCAAGAGTATTTATGAAGGGCACAGAGGCTGTGGCCGAGGCCGCTGTCCGTGCCGGCTGCCGGTTCTTTGCCGGATATCCCATCACCCCACAGAACGAAGTCCCCGAGTATTTTGCCCGCCGTATGCCCGAGGTGGACGGCGTCTTTGTGCAGGGTGAGAGCGAGGTCGCCTCCATCAATATGGTCTACGGCGCCGCCTCCATGGGCGTGCGCTCCATGACCTCCTCCTCCTCCCCCGGCATCTCCCTGAAGAGCGAGGGCATCAGCTACTGCGCCGCCGCCCGCATCCCCATGGTCTACGCCAACTTTGCCCGGGGCGGCCCAGGGGTGGGCTCTATCCAGCCGGCCCAGCAGGACTACTTTCAGGCCACCAAGGCCAGCGGCAACGGCGGCTTCCAGATGATGGTCTTTGCCCCCTCCACCGTGCAGGAGGCCGTGGACATGACCTACCGGGCCTTTGACTACGCCGACCGCGACCGCAATCCCGTCCTCATCCTGGCCGACGGCGTTATCGGCACCATGATGGAGCCTGTGGAGCTGCCGGAGATGAAGAGCGACGAAGAGATCGCCGCCATGAAGGCGGCCAAGGGCTCCTGGGCCTGTGTGGGCCATGAGCTGGACTACGCCCACCGCTCCTGGATCCAGCCCGGCCAGTGGTCTACCGCCAGGATGCAGGAGGTCAACGAGGAGGCCGACGCGCTGTACCGCTCCTGGGAGAAGGACGCCCAGGCGGAGGAATATATGGTCGGGGACGCCGAGGTCATCATCGCCTCCTACGGTATTTCCGCCCGCATCGCCAAGTCCGCCGTCAACGTTCTGCGCGCCCAGGGCGTCAAGGCCGGCCTCATCCGGGCCGTCACCGTGAACCCCTTCCCCTACAAAGCCTTCGACCGCATCAACTACGACAAGTGCAAGGCGATCCTGGACGTGGAGATGTCCATCCCCGCCCAGTTCGTGGAGGACGTCAAGGTGGGCGTGAAGGAGCGCTGCCCCATCAAGACCTGCCTGTGCTCCGGCGGCAACATCATGAGCCGCGAGGCTGTTCTGGCCGCGGTCAAGAAGATCATGGAGGGCTGAATCATGGAAAAAATCTATACCAGAACGAAGACCATCCAGGAGGACAAGGTCTCCGGCTTCTGCCCCGGCTGTATGCACTCCACCGTGATCAAGCTCATCGGGGAAGTGATCGAGGAAATGGGCATGGTGGACAAGACCGCCGCCGTCCTGGGCATCGGCTGCTGCGGCCTGCACATGGATTACATGGCCTATGACAACACCACCGCTCCCCACGGCCGGGCCTGCGCCGTGGCCACCGGCATGAAGCGGGCCAATCCCAACACCCTGGTCTACACCTATCAGGGCGACGGTGACCTGGCCTCCATCGGTCTGGCCGAGACAATGTCCGCCGCCAACCGGGGGGAGAACATCTCCGTCATCTTCATCAACAACGGCATCTACGGTATGACCGGCGGCCAGATGGCCCCCACCACCCTGATCGGCATGAAGGCCTCCACCGCTCCCAAGGGCCGTATCGCCGAGGAGCACGGCTACCCCATGCACATGTGCGAGATCCTGAACCAGCTGACCGCCCCCGCCTATCTGGTGCGCACCAGCTGCAACACCCCCGCCAATGTGAACAAGACCAAGGAGGCCATCCGCAAGGCCTTCCAGAACCAGCTGGACGGCAAGGGCTTCTCCATGGTGGAGATCGTCACCGGCTGCCCCACCAACTGGGGAATGGACGCTCTGGCCTCTCTGGACTATATCGAAGAGAAGATGCTGCCCGAGTTCCCCCTGGGCGTCATCCGGGATCGCTGAAGGAGGTAATCAGAGTATGGAAACCAATCTGTGTGTCGCCGGTTTCGGCGGTCAGGGCGTTATGACCATGGGCAAGTTCCTGGCCGACGCCACCTGCAATTCCACCGATAAGAAGGTCACCTTCTTCCCCTCCTACGGCGCCGAGCAGCGGGGCGGCACCGCCAACTGCTTCGTGGTCATCTCCGACGACGATATCGGCGCCCCGCTGGGCGATGTGATGGATGACCTGGTGGTGATGAACGGCCCCTCCCTGGCCAAATTCCTGCCTACCCTGAAGGAGGGGGGCACATTGTTCATCAACAGCTCCATCGTCTCCGACGACATTGCGCGCAAGGACGTGAAGGTGGTGAAGGCCCCCGTCACCGAGCTGGCCCTGGAAATGGGCAGCGCCAAGGTGCTGAACGTCATCATGCTGGGCGTATATGTGGGCTATACCGAGGTCATCGACCCCGCTGTGGTGTGGGAGACCATCGAGCACAAGCTCTCCTCCAAGCCCAAGCTGCTGCCCCTGAACAAGCAGGCCTTTGAAAAGGGCCTGGAGCTGGGCAAGAGCCAGAGATAACATGCCGCTTCGCGGCAGCTGAAATCCAATGAACCGGAGGATCCTTATGAACGTACAGGAACTCTATCAGCAGAAGCTGTGCACAGCTGAAGAAGCTGTGAAACTGGTCAAGAGCGGCGACTGGGTGGATTATAGCCAGACCAGCTCCTTCCCCATCGCGCTGGACGCCGCGCTGGCCGCCCGGCGGGACGAGCTGACCGACGTCAAGATCCGCAGCGCCATCTCCATGCGCCCCGTACAGGTGGTGGAGCAAGACCCCACCCAAAAGGCCTTTACTTTTAATGTCTGGCACTGCTCTGCCCTGGACCGGAAGTATGTGGACAAGGGCATGGCCTATTATATGCCCATGCTGTTCCGTCACAACGGCTCATACTACACCAAGGGGTTTGCCCCGGTGAATGTGGCAATGGTCACTGTGGCGCCCATGGACAGGCACGGCAACTTCAATTTCGGCCTCACCAACTGCTGTATGCAGGAGATCCTGGACACAGCAGAGCACATCATTCTGGAGGTCAACCCCTCCATGCCCACCATCTACGGCGCCTCCGGCGACCACATCCACATCTCGAAAGTGGACGCGGTGGTGGAGGCCACGGAGGACATCTCCTGCATCTCTCTGCCCGACGCCACCGACATAGACCGCAAGATCGCCGAGAACATTTTCCCCTACCTGCAGGACGGCATCACTCTGCAGCTGGGCATCGGCGGTATGCCCAACGCCCTGGGGCTGCTCATCGCCGAGTCCGACCTGAAGGATCTGGGGATGCACACCGAGCTGATGAGCGACGGCTACCTGAAGCTCTATCAGGCCGGCAAGATCACCAACCGCCGCAAGGCCCTGGACCGGGGAAAGGGCGTGTTCTCCATCTGCAACGGCTCCCGGGAGCTCTATGACTTCCTGGATCATAACCAGGATATCATGTCCGCCCCCATGTGCTATGTCAACAACCCCTGCGTCCTCCGCCAGCTCAAGAATTTCGTGTCCATCAACAGCTGCATTGCTATGGATCTCTACGGCCAGGTCTGCTCCGAAACTGCCGGCATCCGGCACATCAGCGGCACCGGCGGCCAGCTGGACTTCGTCACCGGCGCCTATGACTCCGAGGGCGGCAAGGCGTTCCTGGCCATGTCCTCCATGTTCCGGGACAAGCAGGGCGTGGCCCATTCCCGCATCCTGCCCAAGTTCACCGAGGGGGACGTCATCACCACTCCCCGCACCCAGGCCCCCTACATGGTGACTGAATACGGCGTGGCCTGCCTGTCCGGCCTGCCCACCTGGCAGCGGGCCGAGGCCATCATCTCCATCGCCCATCCCGATTTCCGCGAGGAGCTGATCCGTGCCGCCGGGGAACAGGGCATCTGGCGCAGATCCAACCGCCGCTGACCCGTTCTCCCAACCAAATATACTGTAAAGAGAGCCGGTCCCGCCACCGCAGGACTGGCTCTCTTTTAAGGAAGGTGCTGACCGTCTCTATGAAGAAAAACCGTTATCTCTATGCCGTCGTCGGTGTGGCCGTCATGCTCTTCGCCGGCTTCGTCTATGCCTGGAGCATCCTGTCCGCCCCTATCGCCGCGGACTTTCCCCAGTGGTCCAACGCCCAGCTGTCCCTGACCTTCACCATCTGCATGGCCTTTTTCTGCCTGGGGGGTATGGCGGCCGGTATGCTCTCAAAGCGCATCCCCATCCGCGTCAATGTCATCATTTCCGCCCTGCTGTTCCTGGTGGGGTTTTTCCTCACCGCCCGGGCCAACTCCCTGCCCATGCTGTACATCTGTTACGGCGTGCTGTGCGGCACAGCCTCCGGCTTCTCCTATAACTCGGTGATGAGCACCATGCCCCGCTGGTTCCCCGACCGGCAGGGACTTATCTCCGGCATCCTGCTCATGGGCTTCGGCGCCAGCAGCATGATCATCGGCACCCTGTTCGCAAAGCTCACCCCCGCCGCCTCCGGCGCATGGCGCGGCTCCCTGTCCTTTATGGGAGTGCTTATGGCGGTCATTATCCTGCTGGCCTCTTTCTTCTTTGCGCCCCCGCAGGATGACGGGCAGAGCGCCGCGGCCCAGGCCCCGTCCTCCGACCCCCAGGGGCTGGAGCTCACCCCCGGCCAGATGCTGGCCCGGCCCAGCTTTTGGCTGTTTTTCCTGTGGGCGACCCTGATGGCCGCCGCCGGCCTTGTCATCATCGCCCAGGCCAGGACGGTGGCCCACACCGCCGCTCCCGCCATGGACGCGGGCACCCTCTCCTTCGTGGTTGGGCTCATCTCCGTATGCAATGGTCTGGGGCGTGTCCTTTTCGGCGGCCTCTTTGACCGCATCGGCCGGAAATATACCATGCTTTTGATCGTACTGTGCTCCGTGCTGGGCACGTGCTGCCTGTGGGCCGCTATGTCCGGCTCCACCGCATTGCTGGTGGTCGGCTTTATCTTTACCGGCCTGGGCTACGGCGGCCCGCCCACCATGTCCGCCGCTGTCACCAAGCAATTCTACGGCCAGAAGAACTATCCCGTCAATTTCTCGCTCATGAATATCAACCTTTTGGTGGCCTCCTTTGCCTCCACCGCCGCAGGCGCAATCCTTGACGCCACCAACAGCTTTACCGCCATCTTTTTGATCCTTTTCGCCTTCGCCGTTACGGCCTTTGCCTCCGCATTGGCTCTGCGGAAGCCGTGACTTTTCAGCCCCGCCAATGCCAACACCCCTCCGGGAACCCGGAGGGGCGTTTTCTGTTTGGATATTCTTTTCCGGGGGGTCAGCCTGCCGGGGGCGCCTGGGCGGAGACCCCACGGAACTGTTCTATGATGGAATCCAGCCGGACGGACTTCAGGCTTTCCGCCAGATCCCTCTGCACGACGCCATAAGGCATCTCCAGAACGGTGTGGATGCTCCTGCCCACCGGGCACAGGGCGGCGGGAAAGGGGTGTATCCCGAAGAGCTTCTTCAGACCGTCCGGCTCAAGGGCATTGCAGACGTCATAAAGGGTGATATCCTCCGGCGGCCTGGCCAGCTTTGTGTTCCCCACCCCCGACTGGGTGGAGATGATCCCGGCGTTTTTCAGTCCCCCCAGGATGTTGCGGATGATGACGGGATTACAGCCGGTGGACATGGCCAGCAGACTGCTGGTCACATTGGTACTGCCGCTGTATTCGTTGATAAAGATCAGACAGTGGAGCGCCACCGAGCATTTTTGACTGATGTGCATGACCAAGCCCCCTTTCCTCTGTAGGATCATATCACACAATGTCCAGGTTGTAAATATTGACATTACAGCTTCAGGATGTTATGATGGTACCTGTCATATTAAATATTACAGGAGGTCTTCCCCATGAAGTGTACAGAGATCCTATTCAGCCCCACCGGCGGGACGAAGCGGGTGGCCGACATCGTGGCCGCCAAGCTGGCAGAGGAAACTGCCCTCATCGACCTGACCGTGCCCGGCTTCTCCTCTCCCCAGGACGCTTTGGGGGCGGAGGATGCGGCGGTCATCGCCGTGCCCTCTTTCGGCGGCCGTGTTCCGGCGGTGGCGGCAGAGCGGCTGCAGAAGATCCGGGGAAACGGCGCGAAGGCTGTGATCCTGTGCGTGTACGGGAACCGGGCCTATGAAGACACCCTGGCGGAGCTGCAGGACAGGGCGGAACAGGCCGGATTTTCCGTTGTGGCGGCCATTGCCGCCGTGGCCGAGCACTCCATCATGCGGCAGTATGCCGCAGGGCGGCCCGACGAGAGGGATCGGGCGCAGCTGGAGAACTTCGCCGAACGGATCCTCGCCAAGCTGAAAAGCGGCGCTGCGGAAAAACCCTCCATACCCGGGAACCGCCCCTACAAGAAGGCCGCAGGGGCGGGGCTCATCCCCAAGACCGGGAAAGCCTGCACCAACTGCGGCCTGTGCGCGGAACAATGCCCTGTGGGAGCCATTTCCAAGGCGGACGTAACGGCAGTGGACAAGAAAATATGTATCTCCTGTATGCGCTGTGTCGCCGTCTGCCCCCAGAAGGCAAAACAGCTGAACAGCGCGATGGTCAGTGCGGCGGCCCTGGCCATGAAGAAGGCCTGCTCCGTCCCCAAGAGCTGTGAGCTGTACCTCTGATCTGTCCCCTTAGGGGCAGTCCCACTGATATTCCTTCAGGCTCACATGGTCGGCGTCCTTCATGGCGACGCCCTCCGCCTCCAGGAGGGAGCGCTGTTCCGGCCACCCCGGCGCGAGGCGCCCGGCGTGGTTTACCACCCGGTGGCAGGGATATTTGCCGTAATATTGGCTCATGCCCAGCACCTTCCCCACCAGGCGGGCGTTTTTCTCCCTGCCGATGAGCCGGGCGATCTGTCCGTAAGTGGCCACGTGGCCCGCCGGTATCTCCTCCACCACAGAGAGAATCTCGTAGATCAAGTCCTCATTCATGGCGCCGTGCTGTGCCTGGGGACGAAAAATTCCTCCCGGTAGGCACCCTCCAGCTTGAGGAGGGCGATCTTTTTGCCGATGCCGCCGGCGTACCCGGTGAGGCTCCCGTTTCCTCCCACCACCCGGTGGCAGGGGACGATAATGGACAGCTCATTGTGCCCCACCGCCGAGCCCACGGCCTGGGCCGACATCCGCTCCAGTCCCCGCTGTTTGGCGATCTGTCCGGCCAGGGCGCCGTAGGTGGTGGTCTGGCCGTAGGGTATCTTACGCAGCAGCTCCCACACCTCCTTTTGGAAGGGGGTGCCCAGCATATGGATGGGGGGCATGAAGTCCGGCTCCCGGCCGGTGAAATAGACGTCCAGCCACTGCCTGGCCTGGTCAAAAACAGGAACTTCCCGCGCCTCATGCTCCTCATCCAGGCCCAGGGCGTAATATTTCTCCCCCTCCAGCCACAGGCCGGTAAGGCCCACATCGTCGGCGGCCAGCAGGAGCTTTCCCACAGGGGAATCATAGGTCGTTGTGTACTGCATCTGTCACACCTCGTTTTCTTTCTTTTCCAGCCAGTTCCACAGGCTCATGGCAGCGTAGCTCCGCCAGGGCCGCCATCCCTCCGACAGGGCCAGCAGCTCCCTGGGGGTGCGGCCCGGCAGGGCGTGGCGTATCCCGGCGTCGGTCTCCAGGAAGGCGTCGGGCCAGGCCATGGTGCGCATGGCGATATAGCTTGCCGTCCAGCCCCCGATACCCTTGATGCGCCGGAGCTTCTCCATCTCTTCCTCCGGGTCACGGCATTGGTCAAAGGTGAGCTCCCCGCTGTCAATGGCCCGGGCCAGGGCGAGGATGGCCTCCGCCCGGCCCCGGATCACTCCCAGCTCCCCCAGGCGCTGGATCGCAGAGTCCCCCAACTCCACCACACGTTGGGGGGCGGGAAAGGTATGGGTCAGCCCCTCTACGGGGGTGTCCAAGCGCTCCCCCAGCTCCTCCACCAGGCGCCCTGCCAGGGTGGAGGCCGCCTTTACGGTGATCTGCTGGCCCAGGATGGCCCGGACGGACATCTCAAAGGGATCCACGCAGCCGGGGAGGCGCACCCCCTTTACAAAGAGCCCCTCCCCCAGCTCGTTCATGGCGGAGAGGACTTCCCCCACAGCCTCCGGGCTGCAGTAGAGGTCAAACATATTTTTTATCCGCCCCAGCACCTGGGGCAGGACGGGGAGCAGGGCCTCGCTCAGGGTGACGTTCAGCACATTCCGCCTGGGGTCGTTGGACACCGCCAGCCAGCCGCGGGCTGGGGCTCCTTTGGCGGTTTGGAGGGAAAGAGTCCGGCAGTATGTCCCCTCCCGCACCGTCTCCACCCCCGGAATGGCCCGCCGGGCCAGGAAGGATATCATCTCCTCCCACAGGTAGGGCGGGCGGTAGCCCAGGGAGACGACCACATTGCTCCGCTCCCGCTTTTCGCGGGACATATGCTTGCGCAGGTCGGTGGGGGCGAGGCCGTATTTCTCCTTAAAGACATGGTTGAAGCGGCGCAGGCTCTGGAAGCCGGAGGCCATGGCCACGTCGGTGATGTGCAGGCTGGTATCGGTCAAAAGGCTTTTGGCCAGAAGCAGGCGGCAGGTCTGCAGGTACTGCACCGGGGAGACGTGGTACTCCCCCTCAAAGACCCGGCGCAGATGCCGGTCGGAACAGCCCAGGCTCTCCGCCAGCTGGGCCAGGTTGTCGCCGCTGCCGCAGTTTTCCTCCATGAGCCTTGCGGCCCGCCTGGCCAGAGAGGAGGCCGCGTCCGTCCGGGAGGAGCCGGGGGCCAGCTCCGGCCGGCAGAGAAGGCACGGGCGGTAACCGGCCTGCTCCGCCTGGGCGGCGGTGGAAAAAAAGGTGCAGTTCTTCCTCTGGGGCAGCCGGGCGCGGCACACCGGGCGGCAGTAGATCATGGTGGAGGAGACTCCCACAAAGAACCGCCCGTCGAACCGGGGATCATGGGCGCAAAAGGCAGAATACAGGGGATCGTTTTTCTCCATGGGCTCACCGCCTTCTTTTTGCCGATTCTACCATATCACTGCGGAAAAAGCCAGCCGTTTTCGGACATGTATATACTTTTTTGCCGATGTACGGAAAAAAGGCCCGCTCCCAATGGGAGCGGGCCTTTTACAGCTTTGCGGTGTTCTCTTACTTCACGCCCATCCAGCCGGAGATGACCATGCGCTGGACTTCGCTGGTGCCCTCGTAGATCTCGGTGATCTTGGCATCGCGCATGTAGCGCTCGAAGGGATATTCCCGGGTGTAGCCGTAGCCGCCCACCAGCTGCAGGCAGCGGCGGGTCACGTCGGAAGCGGCCTCGGAGGCATAGAGCTTACCCATGGCGGCCAGGTGGCTGTACGGCTCGTGATCCTGCTTGGCCTGGGCGGCCCGGTAGATCAGCAGCCGGGCGGCGTCCACACGGGCCTGCATATCGGCCAGCTGGAACTGGGTGTTCTGGAACTGGCTGATGCGCTTGCCGAACTGGACGCGCTGGGTGGTGTACTTCACACACTCGTCAATGGCGGCCTGGGCGATACCCAGGGCCTGGGCTCCGATGCCGATACGGCCGCCGTCCAGGGTCATCATGGCAATCTTGAAGCCCTTGTTCAGCTCGCCCAGCAGGTTCTCCTTGGGCACGATGCAGTCC
>CANEAY010000031.1 GCA_947425785.1 uncultured Pseudoflavonifractor sp.
GTACGACTGGCAGCAGCCCAAGAACAACAAGATCTTCGACCAGCTCACCGCCGACAGCCTGAAGGACACCGGCACCTTTGCCATGACCCTCATTCAGGACGGCAACCAGATCGAGTCCAAGATGGTGCAGACCGGCATCCTGGACACCTTCGTGCCTCTGGAGTGGGCCAAGGCCAAGGGCGTCACTGCCGACGAGTGGACCGGCTACCTGCCCATGCAGACCGGCAGCAAGGTCTTTATGTATAACAACACCGGCTCCAAGACCTTCAACAACTGCTGGGACTTCGTGGCCGAGGGTGAGCACGGCCTGTACATGGACATCGACTCCGAGGTGGTGGGCAAGAACTTCCTCTATATGCTCACCGAGGAGAAGTACGCCGGCTGGCTGAAGGACGCCTTTGAGGCCCTCCCCGCCGAGAAGCAGGCTTATTTTGAGCCCACCATCAAGGCCATGGAGTCCGAGGCCGCCGACCTGGGCCTTGGCCCCAACGGCGCTTACGGCCTGGCTTGGATCAAGCTGTGGGTGGAGTCCTACAACGCCCAGACTGACGACGGCCCCATCTGCAACACCCTGGTGGCCAAGTCCGCCAAGGATCAGTTCGGCCTGCTGGTCTACTCCAAGCTCCGCAGCGTAGAGGAGTCCGCCGAGGTCTCCAAGAACAACATCACTGTGGCGGCCTATGACGACAACTATACCGGCATCGGCGGCTACGGCTACTGCCACTACCTGTTCGTCACCGACAACAGCCCCCTGCCCTGGACTGCCTGTGCCTTTATCGCCTTTATCGTAGAGACGGTGGACGGCTACTCCGCCTGGGGCAAGGACATGGGCGGCTACTCCTCCAACCCCGAGCTGGCCGCCAAGATCGAGGAGACCTATCATCACTCCCAGGGCGGCATGGCCGCCGACGGCACCACCGTGGAGTTCCCCTGCAAGAACGACCGGGGCTTTGACTGGTGGAGCACCGAGGGCCAGCTGGTTCTGGAGGATCCCGAGTACTGCGCCAGCGTGGCCTTTACCGTGGGAAGCTGGATCGAGATGCTCACCAAGTATTCCGTGAGCTAAGCTCGCTCAAGCCATTCCTGACTGATCCGTCCTAACGTATGCCCCAGGGCGGTACCTCACCGCCCTGGGGTGTGCTCTATCTGAGTCCTCACGCGAAAAGAGAGGAGCTGCCTATGAACCAGTCCAATACTTTGGCGGCCAGTCCGGCCACCATATGGCTCAACAAGATAAAAACCTTCTTCTCCAAGCCCTATAACGTGATCCTTCTCCTTTTCGGCATCGTAGTGACGGTGACGACCATCGCGCCGATCATCGCCATTTTGAAGGATACCTTCACCATTCACCCCGGCACCATCGACCAGCACCTGACGGGTATGGCCTCGGGCTACACGGTGGTGAACTACACCGACCTCTTTACCAGCAAGATGGCCAAGGCCAATCTTTGGACGCCTTTGCTCAATACCGTCTGGCTGGCGGTGGGCACCTGCATCGTGTCCATCCTCTTCGGCGGCGTGTTCGCCTTCCTCATCACCCGGACCAACCTGGCCTGGCGGAAGTATTTGAGCTCCATCTTCATCTTCCCCTACATCATGCCCCAGTGGACCCTGGCGGTGGTGTGGCAGAACCTCTTTAACTCCAACGCCGTCACCGGCACCTCCAACGGCCTGCTGGCAAGCCTTTTTGGCATTACTATGCCCCTGTGGTGGTGTAAGGGCCTCTTCCCCAGCCTGATGGTGCTGGGTCTTCACTACGCCCCCTTCGCCTACATCCTCATCGGCGGTATCTTCCGGAACATGGACGCCAACCTGGAGGAGGCGGCCACCATCCTGGACACCCCCCGGTGGAAAATTGCCTTCCGGGTGACCCTGCCCATGGTGAAGCCCGCCATCCTCTCCACCATCCTGCTGGTCTTTGGCTCGGCCATGGGCTCCTACCCGGTGCCCCATTACCTGGGTCTCACCACCCTCTCCACCAAGTACGTGTCCATGAACTCCAAGTACACCGGCGAGGCCAGCATCCTGGCCATCATCATGATGGTCTTCGGCGTGGCCATCATGGTACTCAACCAGCAGAGCCTGAAGAGCCGGAAGAGCTACACCACAGTCACCGGCAAGTCCGGCCAGATCTCCAAGGTGAACCTGGGCAAGGTGGGGCGGTATATCATCGCCCTGGCCCTGGTGGTGGTGACTTTCTTCACCTCCATTTTCCCCATCGTCTCCTTCGCCTTTGAGACCTTCCTGCCCAACCCCGGCGACTACTCCTTCCTCTACACCGGCGACACCTCCAACCTGACCACCAAGTGGTGGACCACCGATGAGAATGTGACGGAGAACGGCATGTACGGCCAGAAGGGTATCCTCCATAACGAGACCATCTGGAAGGCCTTCAAGGGTACCATGCTGGTGAGCCTGGCCTGTGCCCTCCTGGCGGGCACCATCGGTACCCTCATCGGATATGCAGTCAGTAAGAACCGGCGAGGGCGATGGGCAAGCTACGTCTACAATATGGCCTTCCTGCCATATCTGATGCCCTCCATCGCCGTGGGCGCCGCCTTCTTCATCCTCTTCTCCAACCAGCACATCAATCTCTTCAATACCTATACGCTGCTCATCATCACCGGCGTCATCAAATACATCCCCTTCGCCAGCCGTACCTCCCTCAACTCCATGCTCCAGCTCTCCGGCGAGATCGAGGAGGCGGCCATCATCCAGAACGTGCCTTGGATCAAGCGGATGACCCACATCATCATCCCCATCCAGAAGTCCTCTATCATCAGCGGCTACATGCTCCCCTTTATGACCTGCCTTCGTGAGCTGTCCCTCTTCCTGCTGCTGTGTACCCAGGGCTTCATCCTCTCCACCACGCTGGATTACTTCGATGAGATGGGCTTGTATGCCTTCTCCAGCGGTATCAATCTCATCCTGATCGTCACCATTCTTGTGTTCAACACCCTTGTCAACAAGCTCACCGGAGCCAGCCTTGACGAGGGGATAGGAGGTAACTGATATGCCGAAAATCGAATTGACCCACGTGACCAAACGGTGGGATAAGTTCTACGCCGTGGACGATCTGAACCTCACCATCGACGACAACGCCTTCGTCACCCTGCTGGGCCCCTCGGGCTGCGGCAAGACCACCACTCTGCGCATGATCGCCGGCCTGGAGACCCCCACCTCGGGCCGCATCACCATCGGCGACCAGGTGGTTTTTGACTCCGCCGCCGGCATCAATGTGCCTCCCAACAAGCGGAAGGTGGGCTTCCTCTTCCAGAACTACGCCCTGTGGCCCAACATGACGGTCTATCAGAACATCTCCTTTGGCCTCACCAACGTGAAGGAGGCCCTTCCCAAGATCGACCTGGAGGCCCGGAAGACCGCCGCCCTCATCAAGGCCCTGAAGCGGCCTGACGATGTGGTGAAGACCATCCAGGAGTGCGTGGACAAGAAGGGCAAGCTGGACGAGAACAAGGCCCACATCAAGCTCATTGACCGCTATGAAATTTCTATCTACACCGCCAAGGAGCTCATGGGCTATAAGCTCCACGAGTCCATGGAGCCCGCCACCATCGCCCAGGCCAAGGCGGCGGAGCTGGAAAAGGCTCTGGAGGCGGCAAAGCAGCGGTGCCAGAGCGAGGGCTGCACCTTCTCTGACGACTTTACTTATCTCAAGGACGGAAAGCCCGTCACCTCCGTGCGCAAGCTCTCCAAGGAGGAGATCGACCTCTCCGTCCGCCGGGTGGCCCGTATCGTGAAGATCGGTATGTTCATGGATCGCTACCCCGCCGAGCTCTCCGGCGGCCAGCAGCAGCGGGTAGCCATCGCCCGTACCCTGGCCCCCGAGCCCAGCGTGCTCTTTATGGACGAGCCTTTGTCCAACCTGGACGCCAAGCTCCGCCTGGAGATGCGCTCCGAGCTGCAGCGGCTCCACCTGGAGACCGGCTCCACCTTCGTCTACGTCACCCACGACCAGATGGAGGCCATGACCCTGGCGACAAAAATTTGCCTCATCGAAAACGGCGTCCTCCAGCAGTACGATGCCCCCCTGACGGTCTACGGCCAGCCCAACAACACCTTTGTGGCCGACTTTGTGGGCAACCCCGCCATCAACTTCATTGAGGGCAAGGGCAGCCAGAACGCCGACGGCTCTCTGGGCCTCACCATCTTCGACGGCACCCAGGTCACCTTTACCCCCAAGACCGCCGTCACCATGGCGGACTGGTTCGCCCAGGCCGATGCCGAGGACGAAGCCAAGCGTCAGCTCATGGCGGAGAAGGCCACCCAGAAGGGCTACGTGGAGAAGGGCAACAAGGACACCGTCTTCCGTTACCATGTGGCTATGGTGGACGAGGAAGAGGACTTCGGCGACGAGGTGGAGCTCACCAACGAGGACTTTGTGGTGGGTGTCCGGCCCGAGTTCCTGCGTATCTCCGACGACGGCGCCCTGGAGGGAGAAATTTACTCCGCCATGCCCACCGGCATGGAGACCACCGTCAAGGTGCGGGTGGGGGATTTCCTCCTCACCGGCGTGGTCTTCGGCGGCGTCCTCTACCAGATCGGTCAGAAAGTCCGGCTGGATTTCCGGGGAGAGGACATCATCCTCTTCAGCCGCAAGAACGGCCGCCTCATCGGCCAGGGCCGGCTGGATATCCAGTAAAAAGTACAGAAAAGGAGCGGCGGGACTGTCCCGCCGCTCCTTTTTCATATCTCGACGACCTGCGTGGCCACCGCCTCCCGAAAGGCGGCGTCGTGCTCCACGAAGATCATGGTGGGGGAGAACTCCCGGAGCAGGGCCTCGATCTGCAGCCGGGAATAGAGGTCGATAAAGTTCAGAGGCTCATCCCAGACATAGAGATGGGCCTGCTGGCAGAGGCTGGCGGCCAGCAGGACTTTCTTCTTCTGCCCCTGGGAAAAGTCCCTCATGTCCTTCTCAAACTGGGTGCGGTCAAAGTCCATCTTCCGCAAAATGGCCTTGAAAAGGCTCTCGTCCAGTTCTTTTTCCGCCGCCAGCTGGGAGAGGGAGCCGGACAGGTGGGAGGTATCCTGGGGCACATAGGAGAGGAGGAGCCCGGAGCCCCGCTCCACCTGGCCGGTGTGGCCGATGTCCTCCCCCAGCAGGAGCTTCAGAAGACTGCTCTTGCCGCTGCCGTTCCGGCCCGCCAGGGCGATGCGGTGGCCCCGCTGGATCTCAAAGGTCACCGGGGGACAGACGAGGGCGCCGCCGTAGCAGACCGACACGCCGGTGAAGGCGGCCAGCCGCTGGGCGTGATAGGGGAGGGGGGAGAGCTTCAAAGCGGAGACGGTCTCCCGGTTTTTCAGAAGCCCCTCCTTCTCCGTCAGGGCCTTTTCCTGCCGGGCCTCCATGGACTTGGCCCGCTTCATGGCCTTGGCGGCCTTGTGGCCGATGTAGCCCTTGTCGGGCCGCAGGCCGGAGTTCCGGGTGCCGTTCTTGGTGGCCTCCACCTTGTCCGACCAGGTGGCCGTTCGCTGGTGGGCCTCCCTGAGCCGCTTCACGTCCTTTTGGAGCCGCTGGCTCTGGCGCTCCTCAAAGTCCTGCTGCCGCTGAAAGTCCTCCATCCAGGTGGAGAAGTCGCCGGCACATACCTGGATGTCCGAGCGGTTCAGGGAGAGAATGTGATCCACACAGCCGTCCAAAAACCGGCGGTCGTGGGAGACCAGGATGAAGCCCTTTTTCCGGGCCAGGTAGGCGGACACGATGGCCCGGGCCTTGGCGTCCAGGTGGTTGGTGGGCTCGTCGATGAGGAGGAAGCGGCCCTCCCCCAGAAAGAGGGCGGCCAGCAGGGCCTTGGTCTGTTCCCCGTTGGAGAGGGTCTCAAAGGGCCGGTAGAGGGCCTCGGCATCCACCTCCAATAGGGACAGTTCCCGCAGCAGCTCCCACTCCTGGGCCTGGGGACAGATGTCCTCCAGGACAGACAGGGTAAGCTGGCTTCTGTCCGCGACAGGATAGGGGAAGTAGCCGAAATCCACGCTGGCGGTGATGGAGCCGCTGTATTCGTACTTTCCCATGAGCAGGTTCAGCAGGGTGGTCTTCCCCCGGCCGTTGCGGCCCACCAGCCCCAGCTTCCAGTTGGTGTCCAGCTGAAAGCTGACATCTTCAAAGACCGGGTCGTAGCTGCCGGGGTATGTGAAAGAGAGGTTTTCCACTTTGATCATTGACATATTTCAGCACCTCCGTGACGATACAAAGAAAGCCGCAGGAAAGTCCATTCCTGCGGCTCTTATACAGCACGGACAGACTGCCCCAAGGGGCAGACCGAAACTGTTGTGAGCGGTGGGATGACATATCACTTTCCTGCAAAGGGCGCAATAACACTGCCAGTTTACAGTGCTGCTGCGTATTCCGTTTTACTTGCAGGAAAACTGACGCATCCTTCCACCCCTCTCGGTGTAGTGAGGTCAATATATCATAGTTTTGCCGGAAAAGCAAGGGAAAAATCAGGGCCGGAGGGCCGCCATGAGCCGCTCCACCAGCTTCTGGGTGGCGGCATAGAGGTCGTAGCCGCCTTTTTCGGTGCACCAGTTGTAAATGAGTCCCCGGACGCAGATCATCAGATAGTCCGCCAGCTCCCGGGCGCTGTCTCCGTGGCCGGAGAACTCTCCGCTGTCCAATCCGTCCTGGAGCACCTGGATGAGCACCCCCACCATACCCCCGTCGGGATCCCGGTTGAACCAGGGATTGTCCGGGTTGTAGAGAAGGCGGGTCATTTTCATGTTGGTCAGCTCACTGCTGTAGTGGGCGTAGTGCTCAAAAAAGCACAGCACCCGCTCATAGGCGGTGGGCTGGTCGAGCAGGGGGGCCACGGTCTCGTTGAAGTACTGGTCGGCCACCTGGTAGGTCTCGTAAAAGACCTCCATTTTTGTGGCGTAATAGTTGTAAAAGGTGCCGACAGAGACATTGGCACGGCGTACGATGTCCCGGATGGTGATGTCCTCGAAATCCGTCTCCCCCAGAAGCTCCACCGCCGCGTTGAAGATGCTGAGCTTTGTCCGCTCCGATTTGGAGCGGTGTTTTTTTCCCTCTTCCAGCGCCATGACCGTGCCTCCCTTCCATGTGGGCGTTATCAGGATTATACAGGAAAAGACCTGCGCTGGCAAGGGGGGAATTTCAGCTATTCGCACAAATCCATCCTGGGGTTTTAAGCAGTTCAAACAAAAATGAACACATTCAGTTTTTGCTGTTGACGCTGCTGCCTGGGCCGTGCTAAACTGAAAAAGTGAACACGTTCTAAAAATACTGGCTATATGCGGAAGGGGAAGGTTTAAATGGCTCGATTCATTACGGCGGAAGCGGCGGCGCGGCTGATCCCTGACGGGGCCACTGTGGGCCTGGCGGGCATGGGCCTGTCCGGCTGGGCGGAGGAGATCGCCTGCGCGGTGCGTGACCGCTACAGAGAGACCGGCCACCCCAAAGGACTGCATCTGAAGCAGGGCAGCGCCATGGGGGACTGGGGGTATGGCAATCAGTTCGTGGGCTGGAACCGCTCCAGAAGGGAGGGCGGCCCCGATAACGGCCACGGCAGCCGGGGCGCCACCCGGTTTGGAGAGGCAGGCCCCGGCCTCATCGGCAAGTGGACCAGCGCCCACATCGGCAGCGCCTTTACCCTCTGCGACCAGGCCAGGCGCAATGAGCTGGAGAGCTATTGCCTGCCTCAGGGGGTCATCATCAACCTGTGGCGGGAGATCGGCGCCGGCCGGCCCGGTCTGCTCACCAAGGTGGGTCTCGGCACCTTCGTCGACCCCCGGGTAGAGGGCGGCCGCATGAACGAGTGCGCCAGGGACGAACTGGTGAAGGTGGTCAGCTTTGAGGGGGAGGAGTACCTTTTCTATCCGGGCTTCAAGGTGGATGTGGCCCTGCTCCGGGGCACCATTGCCGACGAGAACGGCAACATTTCCTTTGCCCGTGAAAGCGTCATCAACGAGGGCTTTGCCGTGGCCAACGCCGCCAAGAATACCGGCGGCATCGTCATCGTCCAGGTGGAATATCTGGCCAAGAAGGAGACCCTTCCCCCCAAGGAGATCAAAATTCCCGGCGCCCTGGTGGACTATGTGGTGGTGGCCCGGGATCCCAAATCCTGCTGGCAGACCGAGGGGGAGTATTGGGAACCGGCCTTCTCCGGGGAGATCCGCAAGCCGCTGAGCAGTATCGAACCCCTGCCCCTGGACGAGCGGAAGGTCATCTGCCGCCGCTGTGCCATGGAGCTGAAGAAGGGCGACCTCATCAACCTGGGGGTGGGCATGCCCGCCGACATTGCCGCAGTGGTCAACGAGGAGGGCCTCATCGACCAGGTCACCATGTCCACCGAAAGCGGCATGGTGGGCGGCGTGCCCTCCGCCGCCCCCAGCTTTGGAAGCGCCTACAACCCGGAGGCCATCATTACCCCCAACGAGATGTTCGACCTCATCAGCGGCGGCGGGCTGAACATGACCTGCCTGGGCATCGGCGAGGTGGACAAGGACGGCAACAACAACGTCAGCCGAATGGGCTCCCGGCTCACCGGCCCCGGCGGCTTCATCGATATCAGCACCAATACCCCCAGAGTCATTTTTGCCGGCACCCTTGTGGGCAAGGCCAAGCTCCGGGTGGGCGGCGGAAAGCTGGAGATATTGGAGGAGGGAACCATTAAAAAATTCGTGGATCAGGTGGGCCAGATCACCTTCTCCGGCAAATATGCCCCCGAAGACCAGGAGGTACTCTACGTCACCGAGCGGGCGGTATTTAAGCTCATTGACCACAAGCTCACCCTCATCGAGATCGCCCCCGGCATCGACCTGGAGCGGGACGTTTTGAGCCGGATGGGCTTCCGGCCGGAGATCTCCCCCGAACTGAAGACCATGGATCCGGCCATATTCCAGGAAAAGTGGGGCGGCCTGGCCGCTGTTTTGCAATGAGTGAAGTCCATAAAAAACAGGAGGGATCAATGATGAACAGCCCTTTTTTCAATGAAGACCACGAGTCCATCCGTGAAATGGCGCGGGACTTTGCCAACAAGACCCTGGCCCCCATCGCCGCGGAGATAGACGCCAGGGAGCAGTTCCCCATGGAGGTGGTCAGGCAGATGGCCGACCTGGGGTTCCTGGGACTGAAGATCCCAGAAGAGTACGGCGGCCTGGGCCTGGACATGCGCTCCTATGTGTGCGTCATGGAGGAGATCGCCAAGAAGTGCGCCACCGCCACCTTGTTCATCTCCGCTGCCAACTCCCTGTCCACCGCCCCGGTGGTCATCTCCGGCACCCAGGAGCAAAAGGAGAAGTACCTCCCCGGCGTGGTGGCCGGCGGGGAGTTCATCGCCTTTGGACTCACCGAGCCCAACGCCGGCTCTGACGCCGCCAGTCTCACCACCAAGGCGGTGAAGGATGGGGAGGACTACATCCTCAACGGCCGCAAGTGCTTTATCACCATGGCCCCCATGGCGAACCACTGCATCATCTACGCCAAGACCGACCCGGAGAAGGGGGCCAAGGGCATCACCTGCTTCATGGTGGATATGTCCCTGCCCGGCGTCAGCTGCGGTAAGCATGAGGAGAAGATGGGCCAGCGGGGCGTCCCGGTCAGCGACGTGGTGCTGGAGGACGTGCGGGTGCCCGCCTCCTGCATTATCGGGGAGCTGGATCTGGGCTTCATCAACGCCATGAAAACCCTCTCTGTGGGCCGCATCGGCGTGGCCTCCATGTGCCTGGGCATGGCCGCCGAGGCGATTGAGCTGGCGGTGGAGCACACCAAGAACCGGGTGCAGTTCGGCAAGCCCCTGTGCAGGCACCAGGCCATCGCCTTCATGCTGGCGGAGATGGAGACCAAACTTAACGCCGCCCGGGGCCTGGTGTACAACGCCGCCTGGATGATGGACAACGGCCAGAAGGCCGACAAGGCCGCCTCCATGGCAAAATACTATGCCGCTGAGGCCGCCATCGACATCATCAATAAGTCCCTCCAGCTCCACGGCGGCTATGGCTACAGCCGGGAATACGAGATCGAGCGCCTCTACCGGGATATCCGGGTGTGCTCCATTTACGAGGGCTCCTCCCAGGTGCAGCAGATCGTCATTTCCGGCCAGATGCTCAAGTGATCTGGCCCGCTAAAATAGGAGCGCCGCCGAAAGGCGGCGCTCCTATTTTAGCGGGCCGGAAAAGACGAAAAGGGTTAAAAAATAAACTAGTGGTTCGGTATTATAAAATGCTTGCAAAAACAGTGAAAAAGTTATATCATAAAACATGCGAGTTTCCACAAAATTTTAGACTTGGACAGGAGGAAAAGAAAGCATGAATATACTAGTCTGCGTGAAGCAGGTACCGGACACGACAGAGATCAAGATCGATCCGGTAAAGA
>CANEAY010000032.1 GCA_947425785.1 uncultured Pseudoflavonifractor sp.
CGAATCGAAACGCCCTCTCCCCTTGTGCTTTTCTGGGGGCCCGGGGGATATCTTTTCTGGAAAAGATATCCCCCGGACAGTTCCCACTCCGAGGGTGGAATTTATGGTCGAATATAACTGTTCTTACTCCTCCGGTTTGAAGGTGTCCTCTCCGCTATCGCCCTCCGGCTGGGGGGTGGGCGGTTCCTCCTGGGGGAGCTCCGGGGGGGCGACGGGCTCGCTGACGATGTGGATGTTTCTGGCGGGAGGTTCCACATCGCCGGGGAGGGGCTTGGGGGCATGGGTGGAGGCGTAGGCGTCATTCACCAGGGCGGGGTCGCGGCCCTCGATGATGGCCACCATCTCGCCGCCGGTGATGGTCTCCTTCTCCAGCAGGTAGGCCGCCACCTTGTCCATCAGATCCCGGTTCTCCCGGATGAGCTTCACCGCGTCGGCGTAGCACACGTCCAGGATGGCCTTGACGGCGTTGTCCATGACGGCGGCGGTGTCCTGGGCACAGTCCAGGCCGTAGCCTCCGTCCAGGTACTGATTGCGGACGCTGCCCAAGGCCATCATGCCGAACTCCTCGCTCATGCCGAACATGGCTACCATGTTCCGGGCGATGTTGGTGGCCTCCTGGATGTCCTGGCTGGCGCCGTTGGTCATGGTGCCCATGATGACCTCCTCGGCGGCACGGCCGCCCATGGAGACGGTGATCTTGGCCATGAGCTCTTCCTTGGTGCGCAGGTTGGTCTTGTCCTCCTCGGGCATCAGCAGGGTGTAGCCCAGGCTTCCCTCGGTGTGGGGGACAATGGTGATCTTCTGCACCGGCTCGGCGTTTTTCTGCTTGTAGGCCACCATGGCGTGGCCCACCTCGTGGTAGGCCACCAGCTTCTTTTCAAACTCGGTGAGGACGGAGTTTTTCTTCTCGCTGCCGGCGATGACGAACTCGAAGGAGGCCAGCAGGTCTTCCTGTGTGACCAGCTTGCGGCCCTTGCGGACGGCCCGGAGGGCGGCCTCGTTGACCAGGTTGGCAAGGTCAGACCCCACGCAGCCGGCGGTGGCCAGGGCGATCTTGTTGAGATCCACGTCCTCCGCCAGGCGGATGTTCCGGGTGTGAACCTGAAGGGTGGCGAGACGGCCGGCCAGGTTGGGCCGGTCGATGGTGATGCGGCGGTCAAAGCGGCCGGGGCGGAGGAGGGCCTTGTCCAGCACCTCGGGCCGGTTGGTGGCGGCCAGGACGATGACTCCCTTGGTGGGGTCGAAGCCGTCCAGCTCGGCCAGGAGCTGGTTCAGGGTCTGCTCCCGTTCATCGTTGCCGCCCAGGCGGCTGTCCCGGGACTTGCCGATGGTGTCGATCTCGTCGATGAAGATGATGCAGGGGGCCATCTTGCTGGCCTCCTTGAAGAGGTCACGGACACGGCTGGCGCCCACGCCCACGAACATCTCCACGAAATCGGAGCCGGAGATGGAGAAGAAGGGGACCCCCGCCTCTCCGGCGATGGCCTTGGCCAGAAGGGTCTTGCCGGTGCCCGGCGGGCCCACCAGCAGGGCACCCTTGGGGAGCTTTGCGCCGATCTCGGTATATTTTTGCGGGTTGTGGAGGATGTCGATGATCTCCTGGAGGGACTCCTTGGCCTCGTCCTGGCCGGCCACGTCCCGGAAGGTGACCCCGGTCTTTTTCTCCACATAGACCTTGGCGTTGGCCTTGCCCACGCCGCCGATGCCGCCCATACCGCCCATCTTGGAGGACATGGAGCGGAAGAGAAGGTACATCAGGCCCACCATCAGGACGGTGGGGAGGATATAGTAGCCCAGGAAGGAGACGATGGGGGACAGGGGCTCCTGATACTCGGGGCCGTACCGGGTGACGCCGTGCTCCTCCAGCAGGGGGATAAGGCTGTCGTCCGCCCAGGGCACGCAGTAATAGGTGACCTCCTCGGTGCCGATAGGGGGCAGGTTGTCCCGGGAGGGGACGGTGAGGGAGCCGGAGGGGGCCACATCGGGGGCGGCATAGGCCCCGGTCTCGTCCATCTTGGGATAAATGACGAATTTGTCGGAGCCCATGACCACCCGGGCCACCTTGTCGTCCACCACCATCTGGCGGAAGGTGCCGTAGTCGATCTCCACCGAGTTGGTCTGCTTGTACATGGAGGAGAAGTAGTTGATGAAGACGGTGATGGCCAGGGCCCAGAGCACCAGGGACATGAGCATCATGGTGTTTTTGCGCTTGGGCCCTCCCGGCTGCTGGCCGGGCCTGCGGTCGTTATTGTTATCGGGCATGGAACGCGCCCCTTTCCTGTTGAAATGGCGGGATATCAGCAAGTATCATAGCACACAGGGTGGAAAAATACAAGGAAAGGGGTGGTAAACTTTCTATGAATAGAAAAAGGACGGCCGGGAGGGCCGTCCTTTCGTCATGTTATGGGGTTCACAGCTCCGGGCCTGCAGGGGCGGGAGCCTTGGCCGGACAGAAGAGGGGCCTGCGCTTGAGGTAGTAAAGGCCCACCAGGGCCGCCCGAAGGACGGCGCCCGCCGACTGGGCGGCGGCGGCCCGGAGAACGTCGGGGGTAAAGGCGGCGCAGATGACGAGGGTGGCGATGGAGAAGGCCAGCTGTACCGCCTGGAGGGCCATGACGCTGTACCAGCCCAGGGGCTTCCACCGCAGCAGGCCCACGAAGGCCAGGGCGCTCAAAAGAAGGGTGGCGAAGACGGAACAGGCGTCCACGGCGGCGATCCAGTTGCCGGAAAAGAGGATGGCGTGCTCCATTACCAGCCGCTCCACGGCGAAGAGGAAGGTGAGGGGCAGGAAGAGGTAGTTCATGAGCTTATGGAACAGCAGGGGGGCGGTATAGCGGTCGGTGTACTTTGTCATCGGTCAATACCCCTTTCAAAAATCTACCCGGAGGGTGTAGAGGAGGGCCTGGGGACGTTCGGCGTAGGTCTGGGCGGGGGCCACCCCGATCCAGCGCACCACGCCGTCCCGCACCACGGGCTGGGTGGTGGGCATGGCGGCGGAGCGGAGCACCCCTTCGTCTCCCAGCTTGGCCCCCTTGCCGCTCAGGCGCTGGTAGTGGACGTTCCCTTCCTCGCCCCACAGGGCCAGGAAGGAGTCATCGCTGAGCTTCACCAGCCGGGCGGCGGTGATGCTCTCTTTGGCCCCGGTGGTGAGCCAGGTGAGGGTGGTCTTATTGAGGCTGCTGTCGGTGTAGGTGAGGAACACATTCCAGGGCGTCCAGCCATCGTCGTCAAAGACCTTTTGGGGGGCGGAGCAGCCCAGGAAGAGGAAGCCGTCGCCGGAAACTTCGAAGCCGCTGCCGATGGCGTGGGTCACGTTCTGGCCCGGCTCCCCGGCCAGCTTGAAAAGCTCCACCTGGCGCTTGCCGCTGCTCAACACAAAGGCCCGGGGGGAGCCGTCGCAGTGGTCCACGGTGAAGGGATCTTTGCCGCTGTACCGGACGAACTGGCCGAAGGAGTGGGCGTCGGAGAGGGGGGAGGCGACCGACGTCACCGCCATGTCGGCGGTGGAGATGGTGAAGGTGATGTTGGACTGGCGGCGCTTGCCGTCCTCTTTGGAGGCGTAGCCCTGGTGGGCGGCGTGGAGGGTCAGCTCCTTGCCGTCGGGAGAGAGGGCCATCCGGGCCACGGTGGAGCGGAAGGGGAGGACGGTGCCGCTCTCCCCCCCGGTGACCGGGGCGGCGGAGAGCTTGTTCCAATCCTTGTCGTACTTCACCACCCGCCAGACCTCGGCGCTGTCATCCTCGGCCTGGTTTTCCCGGCCGAAGGCCAGGTAGAAGCAGCCGTCCCCCTGGAGGAAGGCGCCGAAGATGGGAAGCTCCATGGGGAGGGCCTGGGAGGAGAGGACATTTCCCTCTTCGTCGTACCGCTCCACGAAGAACTGGGTGGGGGGAAGGGTGACGAAGGCGCCGTCCTCATAGACGGTGGCGGGAGGGGGAACCACCAGGGCGGAGAGGGTGCCGTCGCCGTTGTCGATGGCGTAATAGCCCTGGCTGCAGCCGGTAAGGCTCTGGGCGGCGGAGGGGTCGGGGACACGGAGGGCTCCGGCCCAGTCCAGCTCACTTTGAAGGGGGACGCCGGGCCTGGCGGAGCTGACCCCAGCCGCCATAAGGGTGAGCATCCGGCTGGCCATGACGGCGGTGGAGGGCCAGTCCAGCTGGGCGGTGGGGTTGAAGTTCAGGAACTCGTCCCCCCGCATGATGCCGTAGGAGGCGATGCGGCCGGTATAGGGGGCGGCCCATTCGGGGATGAGGGCGGCGTCGGTATAGACGGCGGGGTCGCTGTCGGTGGATACGGTGTAGCCCAGGGAGGTGAAGAAGTCCAGGGCGGTGCAGAGCATTTTTGCCGCCTCCTGCCGGGTGAGGACGGCCTGGAAGTTGCCGTAGCGCTTGCCGTCCTCCAGATCCACCCAGCCCTCAGCCAGGCCGTAGGCGGCGGCCCGGCACATCACGTCGGCCCAGTAGGAGTTGGAATAATTGTCGGCAAAGTAGTCGGCGGGCCGGGGGGTGATGGCGTCCAGCTGATCCACCGGCACGGCGGCGGCCAGGACGCTGACCAGCAGATCCAGGAATTCGCCCCGGGTGATGCCGCCGGAGGAGAGGGGGTAGATGTCCGACTGCTTCAGCAGGTCATAATAGGGCTGGGCCCAGTCGGGGACGGGGGCGTAGACCTCCTCCCGGGCCAGGGCGGGACAGGCCGGCAGGAGCAGGGAGAGGGACAGAAGGAGGGCGATGGTCTTTTTCATGGGAAACACCTTCTCATGTAAAAATGGGGGTGGAGCCAAGTCAGTTATGACCATTATAACAGAGATGGGGGGAAAAGGGTAGAGAAGTTTTTTGCATCGTTGGATTTTCCCCTCTTTTTCTCGGCGGAAAAATATGTTATACTGTCCATAACTGTACGCAGGAAAGAGGGGACAGGCTATGGCTGACGAGCGCAGAGACTGGAAGGCGCGGCAGGAGGAGAGCGACGGCATCATCGAGGGCCGCAACGCGGTCATCGAGGCCCTGCGGGCCGGAACGCCCATCGACAAAGTATACATCGCCAAGGGGGAGACCGACGCCGCCCTGGGCCACATCGCCGCCAAGGCCCGGGAGAAGGGCATCGCCATCGTGGACTGCGACCGGCGGAAGCTGGACGGCATGAGCGTCACCCACGCCCACCAGGGGGTCATCGCCATGGCCGCCGTCCGGGAGTATGTGGACGTGGAGGACATCCTCTCTGCCGCCCGGGAGAAGGGGGAGGCCCCCCTTATCGTGGTCTGTGACGAGCTCTCCGACCCCCACAACCTGGGGGCGGTGATCCGCACCGCCGAGTGCGCCGGGGCCCACGGGGTCATCATCCCCAAGCGGCGCTCCGCCGGCCTGACTGCCGTGGTGGCAAAGACCTCCGCCGGGGCGGTGAGCCATGTGCCGGTGGCACGGGTGGCCAACCTCACCGCCTGCCTCAAGGAGCTGAAGGAGGAGGGGGTGTGGGTCTTCGGCACCGCCGCCGACGCGAAGCAGACCATTTACCAGGCTGACCTGAAAGGTCCCGCCGCCATCGTCATCGGCAGCGAGGGCACGGGGATGGGGCGGCTGGTGCGGGAGACCTGCGATGTGCTGCTGTCCATTCCCATGAAGGGGAAGCTCAACTCCCTCAACGCTTCCGCCGCCGCGGCCATCCTCCTCTATGAGGCTGTCCGACAGCGGCTGGGCTGAATTATACTGAAGCCTTTTACAGCGAGAAGGTGAACCCATGTCCGACTACAGGGACGACGACCAACTGAATGAAGAGGGCCAGTTCTCCCTGGAGTCCATCCTGAAGGAGTTCGGCAGCGGGGCCCCGGCGGAGGAGCCCCCGGCCGGGCCTGCCCAAGAGGAAGAGACGGACTGGCGGGAGGACACGGTGCCCTTCCCTGTCCGGCCCAAGGGGGAGGAAGTGCCCCAGGAGGAGCCGGAGGAAGCGCCGGAAGAGGAGGAAGTCCCCAGCCCTTCGCCGCCGCCCCAGCCGGAGAAGCCCAGGGAAGTGCCCAAGGTGCTGGAATTTCCCGGTCAGGCAGTACAGCCGGAGCCGGAAGCGGAGCCGGAGAACCCGGTGGCGGTGGGCATCGACAACCTCCGCCGCAGGGCGGACGAGTTTGCGGGACATATGTACGAGGAGGCCTCCGCCGCCGTGTCCCCGGAGGTGCGCAAGGCGGAGAAGCTCATCCCCGGCGTGGACGTGGAGGAGGAGAAAAAGCCCTCCCGGCCTGTCCGGGAGCGGAAGCCCCGGAAGAAACGGCCTCCGGCCCCGGACGTGCCCCCGGCGGAGCTGGCCAAGCGGTACGGCAAGGGCCTGAAGGGGGCCAGAGGCCGCTGCGCCCTGGTATTTTTGCTGGTGGCGGCCCTCTTTTACATGACTTTGGCGCAGACTATGTCCCTGCCTGTGCCGGAGCCGCTGGCGGGCAACGCCGCCTGGCGGTGCTATGCCCTGGCGGGACTGCAGGCCCTGGCCATCCTGCTGGGCTATGACGGCTTTGTGCAGGCCATCATCCGCCCCTTCCAGGGGCGCGCCGGCATGGATACGGTGATGGCCCTGGGCAATCTGGCGGTGCTGATGGACGCACTGACCCTGCCCACCCTGTCCGAGGGGCATTTCCAGCGGCAGCCCTTGTGCGCTGTGGCGGGGCTGGGGCTGTGGTGTGTGCTGTGGGGCAACCTCCAGAAGCGGCGGGGCCAGCGGCTGGCCTGCCGCACCGCTGCCTCGGTCTCGGAGCCCTACCTGGTGACCCGGGACGAGGGCAAGTGGAACAACCGGGATACCTACGTCAAGTGGCCGGGGCCGCCGGCGGGGTTCGGCAGTCAGATCCAGGGCCTGGACGGGGCGGAGCGCATCTACCGCTATTTTGCCCCCCTCATCCTCATCGCCGGGGTGCTCTTTGCCCTCATGGCCTCGGTGGGGCGGAAGCGGCCGGAGGAATTTTTGTGGTGCCTGGGGGCCATTCTGTGCGCCGCCGCGCCTTTGTCCGCCACTTTGTGCTTTGCCCTGCCCTGGCGGAAGCTCTCCGCCAGGCTTTCCAAGTCGGGGGCGGCCCTGGCGGGGTGGGAGGGGCTGGTGAGCACCACGGGAAACTCCAACCTGCTGCTCACCGACGCAGACCTCTTCCCCCCGGGGGCGGTGAAGCTCAACGGTGTGAAGATCTTCGGGGACGTGTCCATCGACAAGGTCATCGCCGTCACCGCCACAGTCATCCGGGACTCCGGCTGCGGGCTAAACAAGGTCTTTTACGACCTGCTGCGCAGTCAGGGCGCCCTCTACCGCCGGGGGGAGCAGTTCACCGCCTATGAGGGCGGCGGCGTCTCCGAGGTCATCCGGGGGGAGCAGGTGCTGGTGGGTTCCGCCCCCTTTATGGTGCTGATGGACGTGCCGCTGCCCCAGGGGCTCAACGTGAAAAACGCCGTGTTCTGCGCCATTGACGGGGAGCTGGCGGGCATCTTCGCCCTGAATTACAACCTGACCGGGGCGGCCCCTCTGGCCATTGACACCCTCATCCGGGCCCGTGTGACTCCGGTGCTGGCCACCCGGGATTTTAATATCATCCCCTCCATGCTCCGCCAGCGGTTCAAGCTGCCGGTGGAGAAGCTGGAGTTTCCGTCGGTGGAGCGGCGCAGGGAGCTGTCCGAGGAGCCCCAGAGCCATTCCGACACGCTGACGGCGGTGCTGTGCCGGGAGGGTATTGGGCCCTACGCCGAAGCGGTGGTGGGGGGGCGGCGGCTGCGCGCCGCGGTGCGGCTGTCGGCGGTGCTGGCCTGCCTGGGCTCCCTGGTGGGGGCGGTGCTGGCCTTCTACCTCACCTTCGCGGCGGCCTATAACGCCTTGACCCCCATGAACCTGACGGTGTTTCTGCTGATGTGGCTGGTACCCGCGCCCCTCATCTCCGGGTGGGTGGACCGGTACTGACTCCCTCTTGACATTTTTCCCTGCCGGTGATACACTTCCCTTGTTAAAACGGCATTGACGGAGAAGAAACCGCAGGTACCGTCCAGAGAGAGGCCCGTATGCTGAAAGGGCCTTACGGAGCACGGCGGCTGTACCGCTCCCGAGCCGCCTGGGATGACCAGGCCGGGGCTTTCCCGTTACAGGAGGACACGAGCGACGGCGCAAGCCGTAAGCAGGGTGGAACCGTGGAGCGTATATAGATGCTTCACCCCTGACAAAATCAGGGGTGAAGCATTTTGTTTTGCCCCCAAAACCGTAGGGGCCGATGTCCTCATCGGCCCGGACTTTTTAGGAGGAAATCGTTATGGCAGAAGAAAATTTTGAGTTCAGCTTTGAAAATCCCGAATACCGCAAGACCTACTGGCACACCTGCTCCCACGTGATGGCCCAGGCCGTGAAGCGGCTGTGGCCGGAAGTGAAGCTGGCCATCGGCCCCTCCATCGACGAGGGCTGGTACTACGACATGGACGCGCCCTTTGCCTTTACCCCGGAGCATCTGGAGCAAATTGAGGCGGAGATGCGGAAGATCTGCAAGGAGAAGCTGAAGCTGGAGCGGTTCGAGCTGCCCCGGCCGGAGGCTCTCAAGTTCATGGAGGAGAAGGACGAGAAGTTCAAGGTGGAGCTCATCAACGACCTGCCCGGGGACGCCGCCATCTCCTTCTATAAGCAGGGGGAGTTCACCGACCTCTGCGCCGGGCCCCATCTGGATTCCACCGGCCGCATCAAGGGCAATGCCCTGAAGCTCACCGCCTGCAACGCCGCCTACTGGCGGGGCGATTCCAGCCGGGAGACCCTCCAGCGCATCTACGGCATCGCCTTCCCCAAGAAGGAGGAGCTGGACGCCTATTTGGAGCGCATCGAGGAGGCCAAGCGCCGGGATCACCGCCGCCTGGGCAAGGAGCTGGGCCTCTTTATGCTCCGGGACGAGGGCCCCGGCTTCCCCTTCTTCCTGCCCAAGGGCATGACCCTGAAGAACACCCTGCTGGACTACTGGCGGCAGGTGCACAAGAAGTACGGCTATGTGGAAATTTCCACCCCCATCATGCTCAACCGCCAGCTCTGGGAGCGCAGCGGCCACTGGGATCACTACAAGAACAACATGTACACCACCGTCATTGACGAGGTGGATTTTGCCGTGAAGCCCATGAACTGCCCCGGCGGTATGCTGGTCTACGCCAGCGAGCCCCACTCCTACAAGGAGCTGCCCCTGCGGGTGGGTGAGATCGGCCTTGTCCACCGCCATGAGCTGTCCGGCGCCCTCCACGGCCTGTTCCGGGTGCG
>CANEAY010000033.1 GCA_947425785.1 uncultured Pseudoflavonifractor sp.
ATATCCCCCAGGAGGATGTTGTCCGAGATAATATTCTTCACAAAGGTGCCCTTGTTGTGCTTTTCCTCGTAGTTCTGCTTGGCGCCGTTGAAGGCCACGGCGGCAAGACAGCACAGGCTCCTGGCCGTGTCGTCCTCTCCCTGGACAAACCCGGCATAGTCGAACTGGGTGCCCCAGCTGCTCAAAGCCTTGAAGGTGCGGCCCTCATACTGGACGAACCCACTGTCGGCGGCGTTGATGCTCTCCACCACCCCCGCCCAGTGTTCTCCCACCAGGGAAAGCTCGTCACAGGCCACAACAGTGCCCTCTGCGTCGATCACCCCGATCACACGGTCAGTCCCTTCCTTCATTTGAAGTACGACACTCTGAAAGATCCTGTTCGACATGGGAGAACCCTCCTTGTAGAAATTCCACATACTGATAGAGTCTAATATTCACCGTGTCCTATTATAACGGCTTTTTTCTCCCTTTTCAATAGCAAATGACAAATTTTTTGTGGAAAATGCCGAAAAGGCTCTTAGCAATTTCCTCCAGCCTCCCGAAGGGCGCCCAGCTCCCCCTCTGTCAGGGGCCGCCACGCCCCCTCCTCCAGGCCCTCATCCAGTGCCAGCGGCCCAAAGGTGAGCCGTTTCAGATAGGTCACCGGCTTCCCCCGGGCGGCGCACATCCGCTTGATCTGGTGGTACTTCCCCTCCCGAAGGGTGACCAGCGCCTCGTCCAGTCCCCGCCGTTCCAGCCCCGCCGGAAGGCATTGAAGGCCGTCAGCCAGGGTCATCCCCGCCCGGAAAGCGGCCTCGTCGGTCTCGTCCAGAGTACCGTCCACCCGCACCAGATAGGTCTTGTCCACATGGCGGCGGGGGGAGAGCAGGGCGTGGGCCAAAGGCCCGTCGTTGGTCAGCAGCAAAAGCCCCACCGTGTCCTTGTCCAGCCGCCCCGCGGGGAAAAGCCCCACCCGCCGCAGATGCTCCGGCAGCAGGGAGAGCACCGTCTCCTCCCGGGGATCCTCGGTGGCGGAGACCAGCCCGGCGGGCTTGTTGAGCATCAAATAGACCAGCCGCGCCCCGGAGACCGTCTCCCCGTCCACCTGAAGGAGGGTCTCCTCCGAAAACTTCTCCTCCCGGCGCAGAACGACCGCCCCGTCCGCCTTCACCCGGCCGGCGCGGATGAGCTCCGCCGCCTCCCGCCGGGACCAGCGCCCGGTGTTGGCCAGGAGCTTTTCCAGCCGTTCCATAGGCCCCCTCCTCTCCATACCATTGCCGCGCCGCAGCGCGGAACAATAAAATAGCACCGTTATTTTATCATAGTACAAGCCCTTTTTCCATATCAATGGAGCAAAGTCAAAAAAGACAAGGGGCGATGGCTGTGTTGATATGGACGGCAAAGGTAAATCGAAAGAAGATCGGTCTGGTGCTGGCGGGTGTGGTGCTCTTGGGCGGCATGGCTCTGGCCGCCACTCTCTTCTGGGGCGGCGGCGCCCAGGCGGCGGCCTCCATGAGCCCCAAGGGGGTAAAGACCGCCGAAGACCGGGCAGCCTACCTGGAGAGCTGGGGCTGGCAGGTGGAGCCGGAGGCCGTGGCGGTAGAGGAGCTGGCCATGCCGGAGACCTTTGGGGAGGAATATTCCCAGTATCTGGAGCTCCAGGCCGCCCAGGGCTTCGACCTGACCAAGTACGCCGGCAAGCGGGTCAAGCGGTACACCCTGAACGTGCTCAACTACCCCGGCGGCGCCCAGGGCGTCCAGGCCCACCTCCTCCTGTGCAAAAATACCGTCATCGGCGGGGAGATCTTGGGAGAGGGCTTCCTCCACGGGCTTGAGATGCCCCAATGAAAAGAAAACGCGGCGCTGGTCTGACCGGCGCCGCGTTCTTTATTTCTCTATCATGTGTACGTTCACGTGAGGGTAGGTCATCTCCACCCCCGCCTTGTCAAAGGCGGCCTTCACCTGCTCCATCAGGTCGAAGTATACATCCCAGTAATCCCCGGTATCGCACCAGACCCGGAGCACATACTCAATGGCGCTGTCGCCGTAGCCGCTGACCCGGATAGTGGGCTCCGGGGTGGGGAAGGTCTTGGGGTGCTCCCCCACCACCTTCTCCATACAGGCTTTCACCGTCTCCACCGGCGCGTCATAGGACACGGTGAATTTCAGATCCACCCGCCGCTTGTCGTTGGCGGAGTAGTTGACGATGGTCTTGCCGGAAATGTCCCCGTTGGGGATGTGTACCACCTTGTTGTCTATGGTGTCCAGCTTGGTGTAGATGAGCCCCACCTCCCGGACGGTACCGCTGACGCCCCCTGCCTCCACAAAGTCCCCGGCGGAGAAGGGGTGGGCGGAGAGGAGCATGATGCCCCCCGCCAGGTTGGACAGGGTGCCCTGGATAGCCAGGGACAAGGCCAGGCCCAGGACGCTCAAAAGGGCCACCAGGCTCGTCATGGGCACCCCCAGATACCCCAGCAGGGCGCAGATGGCCACCAGCCACAGCACCACCTTCAGCCCGGAGCGCAGGAAGGTGCGTACCCCCTGATCCAGCTTGGCCCGGCCCATGGCCCGGTCGGCCAGGGCCACCGTCACCCGGATGACCACGATGCAGGCCACCAGCAGGGTCACCAGCACGGCGGCGGTCTGCCAGGAAAAGTTTTTCAGAGTCTGCTCAATAATGCCTATGGTCTCCTGGGCGGCTTCCGTATCCACGGCTGTGGGCATAGCGCTCTCCCCCTTTTCTTTCTCTGTCGGATATTTTGGTCTATTGTAGCATATTTGGGCGCCGGCGGCAAGGGGGCTGCTCCCCCTTCCCCGCCCGCACCAGCAGCATCATGGGCCGGCGCAGCTCGTCCTTCATGCCGGGGAGCTTCATCATAGCCCGGGGCGGCTGGGCCTCCTCCACTACCTCCAGCACAAAGCCGCAGTCCAAAAGCCCCATCAGGATCTGGGTCAGGGTGTGGTGCTGCTTCTCCACCCGGCAGCCCAGGAAATTGGTCACCCGCAGCCCCGGCTTGAAGTAGTCGTCCACCGGCCAGTGGAGGGGCTTCCCCTCCCCATCGTAGACCCAGTCCTGGCCCACCCCGGCAGTAAACACCGGGTGCTCGATGTTGAGAAGGAACGTTCCCCCGGGGGCCAGGGTTCGGTAGACCTTCTGAAACACCCCATCCAGGTCGGCGATGTAGTGAAGGGCCAGATTGGAGATCACGCAGTCCCAACTGTCCGCCGGGTACTCGTACTCCTCGATGCCGCACACCCGGTAGCGCAGGCGGTCATCCTGGTTGCGCCGCAGGGCCTCCTCCAGCATCTTGGTGCTCATATCCAGCCCCAACACCTCCGCCGCCCCCTGCTCCACGGCGTACTTGCAGTGCCAGCCGTAGCCGCAGCCCAAGTCCAGTACCCGTTTGCCCTTCAGGGGCGGGAACAGTTTCTTGAGCTGGTGCCACTCCCCGGCGGCGGAGAGCCCCTCCCTGCTCCGGGCCATCTGGGAATATTGGGCAAAGAAAAGGTCGTTTTCGTATTCGTTTTTCATGGCGACCCTCCTATTAATTCCCCGCTATCGGTTTGGCGGTATCCTCCAACCCGACGCAGTTCTCAAAAAAGGCTCCGCCGCCCTCCCAAATCAACGAGACCACGGTCTCCGCAATATTATCAGAAAATGTGCAGTTTCGGAACAACACGTCCAATGCCCCTCTGCACTCCACCAGCTCTGTCACCACATTATTTTGGAACGTGCAGCCTTCAAAGAGGACGTCTCTGCAATCCCACAGCTCTACCAAAGAATATTCTCGGCAGTTTTCCACCAAGGTTTTGGTCACCGCAATGTGTTTGCCCATCAGGTCAAAGGCCCCATAGGAGCAGTTGGAGACTACGCAGTCCTCCACCCGCAGCCAGTCTGTATTCCTTGTACTCACGCCGTAGGTGCCGCTGCCGTCCAGAACGCAGTCCGCCACCGTCACATACTTGCAGTCGTCAAATTCCAGCACATCCCCTATGCAGTAGCCGGGTTCCACATCGTGCTTTGCGAAGACCCCCTCCACCCGGACATGGGTGCAGTCCTCAAACCGCAATACATCGGCATAGACATAAGGCGTCACCAGCGACACTCCCTCCCCGCCCCGAAGGGTCAGGTTGTCCACATTCTTGACCACAAATACAACTTCGTCATCCTCGATGTATACATCGGGAGCAAAAGCCATAACGTAGGGTGCCCGAAGCCGCCGCCGATCCACAGCAGAAAAATCATATGTCCCCGGTGATAGCACGATCTCTGTATTGGGTTCAATGGCACCAACAAGCTCCTGCACCGTGGAAACCTCCACCTGCTTCCGGGGCAGCTCCAGGGTCACCGCCCCCGCTTCACCGTCCCAGCCCACCACGATGTCCAGCGCCTCGGCCACCGCCCGCAGGGGGACATAGACCGTCGTCCCCCGCCGCTCCACCGGGCAGGGCAGGGAAATTTCCTCTCCCGGCTTATTGGTCAGGAGGGTCTTTGACCCCACCTCCAGGATCATGCCTTTTGAGCCCATGGTCACAATGAGGACTTCCTCGCTCAGGATGTCAGCATCCACCCGGGCTTTCGCCCCTACCTCGTCGCAAAACGCGGACAGGGGCACCATAGTGACCCCGTTTTCCGCCTCCGCTCCTATTTCCAGCGGAAAGCCGCCGCACAGAACGGTCACCGCCTCCGCCGCCCTGGCCCCGCCCGTCAGGCACACCAGAGCCAGCAGGGCAGCACTGAAACAGACTCCGAATTTTTTCATCGGTATCGCCCCTTTCCATTTTCTCCATTCTACCACACCCCCCCGCCCCCCGCAATCCCTCCCGTTCTTCCCGCTCTCTCCTGCGCCTCTCCCCGCACTTTCCTTCCCCCGCGTTCCTTCTCCCTCCCCCCGCGCGCAAAAAAAGAGAGCCAGTCTTTCGACTGGCCCTCTCTTATTTGAGGTGTGAATTACTCGTTGACCTTGATGACAACGCCGGAACCCACGGTGTGGCCGCCCTCGCGGATAGCGAAGCGGAGGCCCTCCTCGATGGCGATGGGGGTGATCAGCTCCACGTCCATCTCCACGTTATCGCCGGGCATGCACATCTCAACGCCAGCAGGCAGGGAGATGACGCCGGTCACGTCGGTGGTACGGAAGTAGAACTGGGGACGATAGTTGTTGAAGAAGGGGGTGTGACGGCCGCCCTCGTCCTTGGTCAGGACGTAGACCTGGCCGCGGAACTTGGTGTGGGGATGGATGGAGCCGGGCTTGGCAATGACCTGGCCGCGCTCGATGTCGGTCTTGGCAATGCCGCGCAGCAGGGTGCCGATGTTGTCGCCGGCCTGGGCCTCGTCCATCATCTTGTGGAACATCTCGATGCCGGTGATAACGGTGGTCTTGGGCTCGTCCATCAGGCCCACGATCTCCACGTTGTCGTTCATCTTCACGATGCCGCGCTCCACACGGCCGGTAGCCACAGTGCCGCGGCCGGAGATGGTGAACACGTCCTCCACGGGCATCAGGAAGGGCTGGTCGATCTTACGGTCGGGAGTGGGGATATAGCTGTCGACGGCGTCCATCAGCTCCTTGATGCAGGCATACTCGGGAGCGTTGGGATCGCTGGACTCGCTGATCAGGGCGTTCAGAGCGGAGCCCTTGATGATGGGGATGTCGTCGCCGGGGAACTCGTACTTGGAGAGCAGCTCACGCACTTCCATCTCGACAAGCTCCAGCAGCTCGGGATCGTCCAGCTGGTCGCACTTGTTCAGGAACACCACGATGGCGGGCACGCCCACCTGACGGGCCAGCAGGATGTGCTCACGGGTCTGAGCCATGGGGCCGTCGGTGGCGGCGATGACCAGGATGGCGCCGTCCATCTGAGCAGCGCCGGTGATCATGTTCTTGATATAGTCGGCGTGGCCCGGGCAGTCGACGTGGGCGTAGTGACGCTTCTCGGTCTCGTACTCCACGTGGGCGGTGTTGATGGTGATGCCGCGCTCCTTCTCCTCGGGAGCCTTGTCGATGCTGTCATAAGCCTCGAACTCGGCCTTGCCCTGGAGGGACAGCCACCGGGTGATGGCGGCGGTCAGAGTGGTCTTGCCGTGGTCAACGTGGCCAACGGTGCCAATGTTGACGTGCTCTTTGGTACGCTCAAACTTTTGCTTAGCCATGTTAGAATTTCCTCCTTAATTTCCACACAAATGTGTTTTTCCATTTTTCATGCAGGATTATTTTACAGTATAGACAGGGAAAATGCAACAACAAAATTGCGTTTTAGCCCTCGTCCTTGCGGCCCCGCTCCGCCACGATCTTGTCGGCGATGCTCTTGGGGATCTCCACGTAGCTGTGGGGCTCCATGGAATACTGGCCGCGGCCCTGGGTGGAAGAGCGCAGGTCGGTGGCGTAGCCAAACATGCTGGCCAGAGGCACCAGTGCGTCCACCTGCTGGGCGCCGGGCCGGGCCTCCTGGCCCTGGATCATGCCGCGGCGGGCGGTCAGGTCGCCGATGACGTTGCCCAGATACTCGTCAGGCACGATGACGGAGACCTTCATGATGGGCTCCAGCAGGATGGGATCGGCCTTGCGCATGGCCTCCTTGAAGGCCATGGAGCCGGCGATCTTAAACGCCATTTCAGAGGAGTCCACCTCGTGGTAGGAACCGTAGGTCAGGTGCACCTTCACGTCCACCACGGGATAACCGGCCATCACGCCGGCCAGCATAGCGCCCTGGATACCCTGATCCACGGCGGGGATATACTCCTTGGGGATGACGCCGCCGGTGATCTCGTTGAGGAACTCGTAGCCCTTGCCGGACTCGTTGGGCTCCAGGGTGATGCGCACGTGGCCGTACTGGCCCTTACCGCCGGACTGCCGGGCATACTTGGTCTCCTGCTCCACAGTCTTCTTGATGGTCTCCTTGTAGGCCACCTGGGGCGCGCCCACGTTGGCCTCCACCTTGAACTCACGGAGCAGACGGTCCACGATGATCTCCAGATGGAGCTCGCCCATGCCGGCGATGATGGTCTGGCCGGTCTCCTCGTCAGTCCAGGTCTTGAAGGTGGGATCCTCCTCGGCCAGCTTCATCAGGGCAATGCCCATCTTCTCCTGGCCGGCCTTGGTCTTGGGCTCGATGGCCACCCGGATGACCGGGTCGGGGAACTCCATGGACTCCAGGATGATGGGATGCTTCTCATCACACAGGGTGTCGCCGGTGGTGGAGTTCTTCAGACCCACCACGGCGGCGATGTCGCCGGAGTAGACCTCCTCCAGATCCTCCCGGTGGTTGGCGTGCATCTGCAGGATGCGGCCAATGCGCTCCTTCTGGCCCTTGGTGGCGTTGAGCACCGAGGTGCCGGTGCCCAGCTTGCCGGAATAGACCCGGATGAAGGACAGACGGCCCACGAAGGGGTCGGTGGCGATCTTAAAGGCCAGGGCGGAGAAGGGGGCGTTGTCGTCGGCGGGACGCTCGTCCTCCTCCTCGGTCTCGGGATTCACGCCCTTGATGGCCGGGATGTCCAGCGGGGAGGGCATATAATCCACGATGGCGTCCAGCAGCTTCTGCACGCCCTTGTTCTTGTAGGAAGTTCCGCAGGTCACGGGAACCAGCAGGTTCTCGATGGTGCCCTTGCGCAGGGCCTTGCGGATCATATCCTGGGGCACGTCCTTCTCTTCCAGAACGAGCTCCATGATATCGTCGTCGATGTCGGCCACGGCGTCCAGCAGCTTGCTGCGGTACTCCTGGGCCAGCTCCATCATGTCGGCGGGGATCTCCTCCACGCGCATATCCTTGCCCATCTCATCGTAGTAGATGTCAGCGTCCATCTCCACCAGGTCGATGATACCCTTGAAGGTCTCCTCCTTGCCGATGGGGAGCTGGATGGGCACGGCGTTGCACTTGAGCCGGTCGTGGATCATGTGCAGCACGTTGTAGAAATCGGCGCCCATGATGTCCATCTTGTTGACGTAGATCATGCGGGGCACCCGGTAGGTGTCGGCCTGGCGCCACACAGTCTCGGACTGGGGCTCCACGCCGCCCTTGGCGCACATGACGGTCACAGAGCCGTCCAGTACGCGCAGGGAACGCTCCACCTCCACGGTGAAGTCCACGTGGCCCGGGGTGTCGATGATGTTCAGACGGGTCTGGGGGAACTGATCCTTAGTCCCTTTCCAATAACAGGTGGTGGCGGCGGAGGTGATGGTGATGCCGCGCTCCTGCTCCTGGGCCATCCAGTCCATGGTGGCGGTGCCGTCATGGGTCTCGCCGATCTTGTAGTTCACGCCGGTGTAGTACAGGATACGCTCCGTCGTGGTGGTCTTGCCGGCGTCGATATGAGCCATGATACCAATGTTGCGGGTATCATGCAAAGAAACTTTTCTCGCCATATTCTATACTCCTCGATTACCAGCGGTAGTGGGCGAAGGCCTGGTTGGACTGGGCCATCTTGTGGACGTCC
>CANEAY010000034.1 GCA_947425785.1 uncultured Pseudoflavonifractor sp.
TCATCGTCACCCTGCTCCACGAGATGCAGAAGCGGCCCGAGGCCAAGAAGGGCCTGGCCACCCTGTGCATCGGCGGCGGCATGGGCGTTGCCACCATCTTCGAGAAGTGCTGAAAAACATTTGAATCAAAGTAAAAAGAGGCTCGGCGGGAAATTCCCGCCGGGCCTCTTTTTGTCCTTTCGTGGTTCAGTTGGTCTCCCGCTGGCGCAGGTTGTCCTTCAGCCCCAGCTCCTCCAGCACTGCCATGACGGAGGTCTGGCTCTTTTCCGGGGTGAAGGTGAAGTCCATGCTCTCGGTGCCCCGGTGGCCCTCCTTGTCGATCACCGTCCAAGACAGGGTGATGTGGATATCGCTGACATAGCAGTTCTCCTGCCGGGCCTTGTCGTCCAGAAGGTAGCGCTCCACCCGGCCCGCGGCCAGATCCTCCCGGAAGGCGTCCCACAGCTTCTGGGCGCCGCCGGCGGTGAGCTCCAGGTCGCTGCTCTCTGTGCCAGCGGGCATCAGCTCCACATCTGTGGCGTACTCCTCCGCCTCTGCCGCCGTGACCTCCACATTGGCGGAGCTCTCCATCCGGCCATCGGCCTGCACCGTCCGGCTGATCCAGCCGCCGGTGGCCTTCATGTCCGCCGCGTCTGCGGCGGAGCCGCGCTCAAAGTAACGGAGATAATTCTGCTCTATGACCGCCGGGTCGTTGACCAGCTCATCGAGAAGGCTGGCCCAGGTGCCGGACTGCTCTATCTCCTCGGCCCGGACAATGGCGGGGTCGTACCAGCGGCTCACCACGCTGCCGTCGGCCATGGTGTAGTAGATGCGCAGGTACTGGTCGCTGGCCAGCTCGTACTGGCCCTTACTGTCCCAATAGTAGATGCCGGAGCGGTGCTCCTTGTTGACACGCAGGGTGGGCAGATCGGCGTTGAGGGCCTTGTGGAGCTCCACGATGCGCTCAATATCCTCCGGCTGGGTGAATTCCAGCTCCAGATAGCGGCCGTCGTCATCGGGATAGGTGCGAACACCGCGGAATTCCACGCTCTGCACCTTGGCCGGATCGGGCACCCACCGCTGGAAGCCCAGCAGGTCGGAGCGCACCCCCCACAGGGCCGCCGCCATTACAAGGCTCAGGGCCAGACAGCTCCTCCAGCCGTCGGCAAAGACCCGGAGGGTCTTTTTCAGCAGCATCTGCCCGGCGAAGGCGCCGATGGCGGCGCACAGGGCCACCAGGAGGATATAGATCCCCACACCGAAGGAGCGGAAGAAGTTGGAATAGAGCACCAGGCCGAACAGAAGGCCCACGCACACGCCAAGGCCCATCTGGAATACCGGGCGGAGCCAGCCCACGGTGATCACATCCCCCGCCCGCTCCAGCTGGCGCAGACGGTAGACCCCCAGGGCGATGAAGGTGAAGACCGCACCCAGCACAATACAGTAGCAGGCCACGCCGAACACATTGCCGGTGGTGATGCCGTCGCTGCCGCTGGCGAGCATATGGTAGAGCTGATAGATGGGGGTGCACCAGCGGGCAAAGTCGGAGCTCACCAGCATCCCGCCGTCATAGTTATAGAGGAGCAGGTCTCCGGCGAAGTCCATGAGGAGGCACAGGCCGATGACCAGGGCGTTGAGAATACCGTAAAAGACAGGTAAGGCCAGAATGTGGCCGGTAAACATGGCAATGCACAGGGCAAGGCAGAAAAAGAACATGGGGCACACCGTGGCGGTGGTGAGCCACAGGCACAGGCCCGTAAAGTCCTGGACCCCGGCCCCCGCCTCAATGAGCGCCGAGAGCAGGAAAATGACCAGGTTGGGCACCAGGAAGAAGGCCAGGCCGGACAGCCAGTTGGTGAGGAAAAGCCCCTCCCGCCGGATGGGCAGGGAGTGGAGCAGCTGCACCGAGCGGCTGTTCATCAGGTAGGAAAACAGGGCCATGGCCGTCATAACGCCAAAGAGGAGGCCCAAAATGGGCATAGCCATGGTGGCAAAATTCTGGATGCTGGTCACCCGGTTTCCCCTCAGGCCGTAGTCGGACAGCTCCAGCAGAAGCTCCACCGGCAGCAGGAAGGCCAGAATGGCGGTATAGATGCCCCAGATGGGCCAGAACCGGGTCACATTTTTCTTAAAGAGGGTGAGATTGAACCACCCGTGGAACTGTTCAGAGCTTCGGCTCGATAACTTCATATCCTTCACCTCCCAACTCGTAAATGAAGATCTCCTCCAGGGTCAGGGGCAGGGCGTCCATCAGGATGGGCTGATAGACCGCCAGCCGGTTGGTGATCTCGTCGGCCCGGCCCCGGACGATGAGGGTGTGGATGCGTCCCACCTGCTGGACGTTCAGCACCTCCATGTCCCCGGGCAGCTCGGGCATCTCTTTGGTCTGGAACACCACCTGCATCTTCACCAGGTTCTCCTGGAGGTCGGAGAGGCTCCGCTCCACCAGCACCTTGCCCCGGGAGAGGATGCCCACATGGTCGCACACGTCCTCCAGCTCCCGCAGGTTGTGGGAGGAGACCAGCACGGTGGTGCCGTCCTGGGCCACGTCCGACATCAGAAGGCTCCACACCTGCCGCCGCATCACCGGGTCAAGGCCGTCCACCGGCTCGTCCAGCACCAATATCTCCGGCCGGCAGCACATGGCCAGCCAGAAGGCGGCCTGCTTCTGCATACCTTTGGAAAGGCGGCGGATGGGCCGCTTTTCCTCTACGGTGTGGAAGACCTCCTTCAGCTTTTCGTAGCGCGCCCAGTCGAATTTGGGATAGAACCCCTGATAAAATTTCGCCATATCATAGGTGGAGGCGGAGACGAAATAATAGAGGTCGTCGGGGATGTTGGCCACCTTGGCCTTCACCGCCGGGTTCTCGTAGGCCTGCTCCCCGTCCACCAGCACCAGGCCGCTGTCCTGCTGGTAGACGCCGGTGATGTGCCGCAGGACGGTGGACTTGCCCGCACCGTTGGGCCCCACCAGGCCGTAGATGGCCCCAGTGGGCACCGTCATGGAAAGACCGTCCAGGGCCCGGAAGCCGTCAAAGTCCTTCACTACATTCTGTACCTGGATCATGTCGCGTCCCCTCCTTCCGTCTCCCGGGCCGGTGCGTTGGCCAGGGCCACCCGCTGGGCCAGCTCCTGGCTGGTCATGCCCAGGAACACCAGCTCCCGGGCCGCGTCGTCAAACTGCCGGAGCAGCTCCGCCCGGCGGGGATTCTCTCCCCCGCCCCGGCGGGCGAAGGCCCCCTTCCCCGGCTCGGCGGTGAGGTAACCCTCCTCCTCCAGGGCGGCGTAGGCCCGCTGGATGGTGTTGGGGTTGATGGCCAGACTGGTGGCTAACGCCCGGACAGAGGGTAGCTTCTCCCCCTCGGCGATGGCCCCGGTGACCACCAGGTGCCGCAGGCCGTCCCGCACCTGCTCATAGATGGGCCGGGCGTCCCGGTAATTGAGGCTTATCATGGCCCCACTCCCTTCCGATCTTCAAAATACTGTATTAGTTCCCTTAGTACAGTTTCAGTATATCCATTTCTTTCTTACAAAACAAGTGGCTGACTCTTACGATAATCTTACGATTTTCGGCGGATTTTCTTTTTTCCCGTGACAAGGACAAAAAAATGAATTATAATGGGCTGGCAAAGGAGGTTTTGCCATGCGCCTGATCAGCTTTTCCGATTGGAACGCCTTTATTGGCTGCCTGGACGGCCTTTTGGACACGCCCCAAGTTCAGACCATGCGCTCCCTGCCCCACCATCCGGGGGTCAACTGCTACGAGCACTCGGTGTTCGTGGCCTATGTGGCCTTCCGCCTGGCCCGGCGCTGGGGGCTGGATCACCGTGCCTGTGCCCGGGGCGGCCTGCTCCACGACCTCTACCTATATGACTGCCGTGACCGCACCGCCCATCCGGGCAACCAGTGCCTGGACCACCCGGTGTTTGCCCTGCGCAACGCCAGTGAGCTTACCGACCTCTCCAAGCTGGAGCGGAACATCATCCTGGCCCACATGTGGCCCCTGGCCCTCCACCTGCCCCGCTCCAGGGAGGCGTGGGTGGTCTCTCTGGCGGATAAGCTGTGCGCCACCGCCGAGGTCATGGGCATCTGGAAGCGCCTGAAAATGCGCGCCGTGCTGGCAGCGTGAGCTTTTCCTGTCAAATTGCCGAAAAAGGCCCGCATTTTGCGGGTCTTTTTCTTTGGTTTTTCTTTGCATTTTACCCAGTTCTTTGTTATAATCATTATCAGAAATATCATTACTCTGGGGGTATGTGTCTATGGAAGCCTTGGGCGCTGTCATTTTCCTGCCTCGGGAGGGAGAAAAGGCTCCCCTTCTGCTGGAGGACATCCTCTTCGATCCCGCCGCCCGCTGGCTCTCCGAGGCCCTGATGGCCGAAGGGGTCAAGCGCTTCCTGGTGGTCTGTCATGAGGACGACCGGCCCGCCGCCGCGGCCTGCTTCCCCCCGGAGACAGAGTTTGTGGACGAGAAGGGCCTGTCCGATGGTCTTGCCAAGTTCCTCTCCCAGTGTCCCGGACAGGTAAGCGTGGTCACCAAGCCCATTCTTCTGGCTCCCAAGGGCACCAGCTTTGCCCGCTCGGGCAAGGAGCCGTCCAGCAGTATTTTTGCCCTTCGGGGCGCCACTCTGGCCGCCGCCCTCCGGGACAGTCAGTCCTTTGACCAGGCCCTCTCCGCCCTGGGCGACCCCGCCCCCTGGCAGGGCCGCTTCCTCCCCCTGAAGGAGGACAATGTCTACCGGGCCATGACGGTGGAGCCTCTGGCCCGGAGCCTGGGGGTCGACCGGCTCCTCTCCGCCGGGGTGCGGGTGGTGGACACCGAAAGTGTCTTCATCGGCCCCGCCGTCACTGTGGGGGAGGGCACCGCCCTCCTCCCCGGCACCATCCTCAAGGGGAAGACCGTCATCGGCAAGAACTGTGTCATCGGCCCCAACACCATGATCCGGGACTGCGCTATCGGCGACCGGGTCACCGTCAACGCCTCCCAGCTCAACGAATCCACCGTGGACGACGACACCACCGTGGGCCCCTTTGCCTATGTCCGCCCCAACTGCCGGGTGGGCAAGAAGGTAAAGGTGGGAGACTTCGTGGAGCTGAAAAACTCCACCATCGGCGACGGCACCAAGATCAGCCATCTTACTTACGTGGGCGACACCGACGCCGGGGCTCATATCAACTTCGGCTGCGGCACCGTCACGGTAAACTACGACGGGAAGAAGAAATTCCGCACCGTCATCGGCGATAACGCCTTCATCGGCTGCAACACCAACCTGGTGGCTCCCGTCACTGTGGGAGAGGGGGCCTACACCGCAGCGGGCAGCACCGTCACCGAGGATGTGCCCGCCGACGCTCTGGCCATCGCCCGGGCGCGGCAGACGGTGAAGAAGGGCTGGGCCGCCAAGCGGCGGGAGAAGTCCTGAATTTTGTGCTTTGTCCCTTCGGGGGAAAAGGATATAAGAAAAGAAACAGAACAAAATGAAGATGAGAGGATGTAGCACATGATCGCCCATGGAAAGGATATCAAGATCTTCGCCGGCAACTCGAACCGGGCCTTGGCCGAGGCCATCTGCCAGCAGCTTGGCACCCAGCTGGGTCAGGCAGAAAGCGGCAGCTTCTCCGACGGGGAGAACTTCGTTTCCATCTACGAGACCGTCCGCGGCTCCGACGTATTCGTCGTCCAGTCCACCTGCTCCCCGGTGAATGACAACCTGATGGAGCTGCTCATCATGATCGACGCCTTCCGCCGCGCCTCCGCCGGACGCATCACCGCCGTGATGCCCTACTTCGGCTATGCCCGCCAGGATCGGAAGACCAAGCCCCGGGATCCCATCTCCGCCAAGCTGGTGGCCAACCTCATCACCCGGGCCGGCGCCGACCGGGTGCTGACCATGGATCTCCACGCCTCCCAGATCCAGGGCTTCTTCGACATCCCCGTGGATAACCTGCTGGGCAGCCCCATCTTCACCCACCACTTCAAAGACCGCTTTGCCGGCCAGGAGGAGAGCACCGTGGTGGTCTCCCCCGACGTGGGCAGCGTGGCCAGGGCCAGGGCCTTCGCCCAGAAGCTGGGCCTGCCTCTGGCCATTGTGGACAAGCGGCGGCAGAAGGCCAACTCCTCCGAGGTCATGAACATCATCGGCGACGTCCAGGGCAAGCAGGTCATCCTCTTTGACGACATGGTGGACACCGCCGGCAGCCTGTGCGGCGCGGCCCAGGCCCTGGTGGAGATCGGCGGCGCCACCGATGTGTACGCCTGTGCCAGCCACGGCGTCCTCTCCGGCCCCGCCTATGAGCGCATCGAGCAGAGCTACATCAAGGAGCTCATCTTCCTGGACACCATCCCGCCCCAGGAGAACTCCAGCGAGAAGATCAAGTACCTCTCCGTGGCCGGCATCTTCGCCGACGCCATCGAGCGCATCTATCAGGAAGTATCCGTGTCCAAGCTGTTCAATTAAAACCTCTCTCATCGTCCGGGGGCGGGGCAAGGCTCCGCTCCCGGTTTTTATCCCTTTTTCGAGGTGGATATCATGTTTTCTTTCCGTAAAAACAGTTCTCCCGGCGTCACCTGGCTGGTGGTGGGCCTGGGCAACATGGGCGAAGCGTATGAGCACACCCGCCACAACGTGGGCTTCGACGTCATCGACCTTCTTGCCGACAAGCTGGACATTCCCGTCCAGCGGCTGAAGTTCAAGGCCCTCACCAACACCGCCACTGTTGGGGGCGAGAAGGTGCTGCTGATGAAGCCGGTGACCTATATGAACCTGTCCGGGGAGGCGGTGGAGCAGGCCGCCGGATTCTATAAGATCCCCCCGGAGCGGGTCATCGTCATCTCCGACGAGGTGGCCCTCCCCCCCGGCAAGCTCCGGGTGCGGCCCTCCGGCTCCGCCGGGGGCCACAACGGCCTGAAGAATATCATCGCCCACCTGCACTCCGAAGCGTTCCCCCGCATCCGCATCGGCGTGGGGGGCAAGCCCCACCCGGACTACGACATGGCCGACTGGGTGCTGGGCAGGCCCCAGGGGGACGACCGCAAGGCGGTGGACAGCGCCGAGGCCAAGGCTGTTCAGGCCATTGAGGCCATTATCCGGGAGGGAGTTCCCTCGGCGATGAACAAATTCAACTGATCTCATCTCTTGATTGGTTCCACCCTCGGGGTGGGGGACTTTCTGGGAGACCATTCTTTTGGGAAAGAATGGCCTCCCAGACCCTCCAAGAAAACCCCAGAGGGGAGAGAGTTTCGACTCTCTCTCCCCTCTGGACTCCCCTCTCTCAACG
>CANEAY010000035.1 GCA_947425785.1 uncultured Pseudoflavonifractor sp.
CCAGAGGGGAGAGAGTTTCGACTCTCTCTCCCCTCTGGACTCCCCTCTCTCAACGACCAAGGGAGGGGCCCTGCGGGGCCCCTCCCCTTGGATTCCTCCCCAGGCTCTTCTATTTCAGAAAACAAGCCAGCGCCCCGCACTTTGTGGCGGGGCGCTGGCACCCGCCCGGTCGGCGTTACGGAGTAAGCCGACCGGGCTTATTCTGTTCTTAAGGACAGCCCCGGGTGGGTTTCCAAAGGGTAGGGCCGAAGCCCTGCCCTTTGGTCGTTTTAAGGGGGTGTCCAGAGGGGGGAAATCGAAATCCCCCCTCTGGGGCTTCTTGGGGGGTGTGGGGGGCTATTCTTGGCCGCCAAGAATAGTCCCCCACATTGCCCCCACCCCGAGGGTGGAACTTTATCTGATAAAACATTACTTACTTTCTTCATCAGTATGGGGCTTTTCCTCCCAGTGCTCACAGCTCTGGTCAGGGCGGCGCCCTTTGAGGCGTGGAAAAACACAGTGACCGCAGTTTACCTCAAAATACCCTTTCTTTCCCTTCCTGTAGTGTTGATAATAGTGGGCACAGGTACAACAGACCCTTTCTCCGGCATAAATATTGTCATAGTTTTTCATTCAACTCACCTCCTACTGCTACTGCACTTTTCTTAATCCTATCAGAAACGCATAATACGCTCGGTTGTAAAGGTGAGACAACGAGATAATTTTTGAATTGGGTAGAAAGGCCATGTAAGGAAGAGCCGCTCTCATAAGAGAGCGGCTCCTTTTCCCCCTTGACCTGAATTTCCCCAAATGGTATACTTTACCCCACCGACACCCCCCTCCTTTTCAGGATGGGGGCTTTCGGCGTTTCCTCGAGTAACGCCAATTTTTCTTTCCCGGAGGTCATCCATGCAAAAGCTCCTGGACGCTCTCACAGCCCTTCCCGAATTTCAACAGCTCTCCGCCGCCCTGGACGGCGGGGCTTCCCCGGCGGCAGTGTCCGGGCTGGCCCTTGTCCACAGGGCCTGGTTCGCCGCCGCCCTCCGGGAACAGTCCCGGCGGCCGGTGGTGATGCTCTGCGCCGACGAGGCCGACTGCCAGCGGCTTGCCGCCGACCTGAAGGCCCTCTCCGGGGAGGAGGTTTTGACCCTCCCGGCCCGTGAGTTCACCTTCCACAACGCCGCCGTGGTCTCCCGCCAGTGGGAGCACCGGCGTCTCCAGACCCTGTGGGCCATGTGCCGGGGAGATTTCGCCTTCCTGGTCATCCCGGCGGAGGCCCTTCTCCAGCGCACCATGCCCCCCGCCCTTCTGCGCCGGGCGGGCCGGGTGCTGGCCATGGGGAAACGATACGACCTGAACGAGCTGGCGGAAGCCCTCACCGCCGCGGGGTACACCCGCTGTGACCAGGTGGAGGGCGTGGGCCAGTTCGCCCTCCGGGGCGGTATTTTAGACTTCTTTTCCCCCGCCCACCCCCAGCCGGTGCGGATGGAGTTCTTTGGGGACGATGTGGACTCCATGGGTCTCTTCGACCCCGCCACCCAGCGGCGCACCGAGCAGCTGGAGGAGGCCATCCTCCTCCCCGCCGCCGAGGTGCTGCCCCAGCTCGCCCCCGGCGGAGCGGCGGGGCTGACCCATGCTCTGGATCAGCGGCTGGCCGCCCTGGCGAAAAAGGGGGGCGCCCCCGACCAGCTTTTGGTGACCCTCCACCAGGACAAGGAGCAGCTGGAAAACGGTCTCAGCTTCCCTGCTGTTGACCGCTATCTGGCCCTCATCTACCCAGAGATGGCCACGGCGGCAGACTACCTCCCCCCCGACGCCGCCGTCCTCATCAGCGAGTCTCCCCGGTTCATGGAACGGTGCAAAAACTATCTGTGGCAATTAAATGAGGATGTGACCGCCCTGGCGGAGGGCGGCCTGATGATGGCGGAGCTGGGGCGGCTTTGCGCCACCGGGGAGGAGCTCACCGCCCAGCTCGCCGAGTGGCCCACCGCCTACCTGGACTCCTTCACCTCCTCCCAGTACCCCCAGCGGCCCCGGGCCCTCATCCCGGTGACCGCCAAACAGCTGCCCTCCTACGGCGTCAGCCTGGAGACCGCCGTCAGCGACCTGAACCACTATCTGGCCGCCGGGTTCTCCGTCATCGTTTTGGCGGGCAGTGAACAGCGGTGCCTCAACCTTCAGACCCTTCTTCGGGAGCAGAAGGTGCGCTCGGCGGTGGACTTCAAGCTCTCTGCCCTCCCGGCGCCGGGGCAGGCGGTGATCTGCCGCGGCGGCCTCTCCTCCGGCGTGGAGCTGCCCACCATCAAGGTGGCCGTCCTCACCGAGGGCCAGGCCGCCCCGGTGAGGAAAAAGAGGGCCAAGGCCCCCACCAACCGGGAAAAGCTGAAATCTTACGCCGACCTCTCACCCGGCGACCTGGTGGTGCACCGGCAGCACGGCATTGGCCGGTACCAGGGCATCGTGAAGATGCCGGTGGACGGGGTGGACAAGGACTATATGAAGATCGCCTACGCCGGGGCCGATGTGCTCTATGTCCCCGCCACCCAGCTGGACATGGTGAGCAAGTACATTGGCGGCGGCGAGGACGCAAACGAGACCAAAAAGCTCTCCCGGCTGGGGGGCGGCGACTGGGAGCGGCAGAAGTCCAGGGCCAAAAAGGCGGTGCAGGACTTGGCAAAGGGCCTCATCCAGCTCTACGCCCAGCGCCAGCGCCAGCCCGGCTTCGCCTTCTCCCCCGACTCCCCCTGGATGAAGGAGTTTGAGGAGGAGTTTGAGTATGCCGAGACCGCCGACCAGCTGCGCTGCGTGGCGGAGATCAAGCGGGACATGGAGGCGGACAAGCCCATGGACCGCCTCCTCTGCGGCGACGTGGGCTACGGCAAGACCGAGGTGGCCTTCCGGGCCATTATGAAGTGCGTGCTGGACGGCAAGCAGGCCGCCATCCTGGTGCCCACCACCGTCCTGGCCCGGCAGCACTATCTCTCCGCCAAACAGCGCTTCGCCAAGTACCCGGTGGACATCGACGTCATCTCCCGCTTCCGCACCAGCGCCCAGATGAAGGCCACTCTGGCCCAGGCAGCGGCGGGCAAAGTGGACTTGCTTATCGGCACCCACCGGCTGCTGCAGAAGGACGTCCACTTCAAAGACCTGGGCCTTCTGGTGGTGGACGAGGAACAGCGCTTCGGCGTCACCCACAAGGAGCGGCTCAAGGAGCTGTCCCGCCAGGTGGACGTGCTCACCCTCTCCGCAACCCCCATCCCCCGGACGCTGAACATGGCCCTTTCCGGCATCCGGGATATGTCCACCCTGGAGGAACCCCCCCAGGACCGCCAGCCGGTGCAGACCTACGTGATGGAGCACGACTGGTCGGTGCTCTCCGACGCCATGCGCCGGGAGCTGGAGCGGGGCGGCCAGGTCTACTACCTCCACAACCGGGTAGAGACCATCGAGCGCACCGCCGGGCGCATCCAGGAACTTTTGGGGGAGGACGCCGCGGTGGCCACCGCCCACGGCAAGATGACCCAGGAGGAACTCAATGATGTGATGACCCGCTTCTCCCAGGGGGAGGTGGACGTGCTGGTGTGCACCACCATCATCGAGACCGGCATCGACATCCCCAATGTGAACACCCTTATCATCGAAAACGCCGACGCCATGGGCCTGGCCCAGCTCCACCAGATCCGGGGCCGGGTGGGCCGCTCCTCCCGCCGGGCCTTCGCCTACCTCACCTACCGCCGGGGCAAGGTGCTCACCGAGGTGGCCGCCAAGCGGCTGGGGGCCATCCGGGAGTTTGCCGAGTTCGGCTCCGGCTTCAAGATCGCCATGCGGGATCTGGAAATTCGGGGCGCCGGCAATGTGCTGGGCCCGGAGCAGTCCGGGTTTTTGATGAGCGTGGGCTACGATATGTACCTTCAGCTTTTGGAGGAGGCGGTGCTCACCGAGCGGGGGGAGAAGCCGGAAGTCCCCGCCGAGTGCTCCGCCGACCTGACGGTGTCCGCCTCCATCCCCGACCGGTATGTGCCCTCCCCGGAGCAGCGGATGGATCTCTACCGCCGCATCGCCCTCATCCGCACCGAGGAAGACGCCGACGACCTCACCGATGAGCTCATCGACCGCTACGGCGACCCGCCCCGGCCGGTGAACAACCTCATCGCCGTGGCCCTCCTCCGTTCCGACGCCGCCCGGTGCGGCATCTCCGAGCTGGTGCAAAAGGGGGCCAATCTGGTCTTTTTCCTCTCCCAGTTCCAGCTGCGGCAGGTCTCCAACCTCTGCGGCTCGGAGCGGTGGAAGGGCCGGGTGCTCTTCTCCCCCGGAGAGCGGCCCGCCCTCACCCTTCGCCTGCGCAAGGGGGAGGATCCCCTGAAGCTGGCCCGTGCTCTGGTGGAGCAATACGCAAAGGAGGGAGAGGGATGACAGAACACGAAGGCTATATGGCCCGGGCGTTGGAGCTGGCCCAGGAGGCCCTGGCAGAGGGTGAAGTCCCCGTGGGCTGCGTCATCGTCTGGGAGGACGGGCGCATCGTGGGCGAGGGCCGTAACCGCCGGGAGGCGGAGGGCGACGCCCTGGGCCACGCCGAGCTGGAGGCCATCTCCATGGCCTGCAAGACCCTTGGGGGCTGGCGGCTCCACCGGGCGAAGCTCTACGTCACTCTGGAGCCCTGCCCCATGTGCGCCGGGGCTATTTTGAACGCCCGCATCCCCGCCGTCTACTATGGTGCAAAGGACGAGAGCATGGGCTCCTGCGGCTCTGTCCTCAACCTTTTTGAGGAGGATTTCGGCCACCATCCCCGGCTCTATGGTTGTATTTTGGAGGAAAAATGCGTACAACTCCTGCAGGATTTTTTTGCAAAAATGCGCAAAAAGTAAGCCATTTTTCGCGATTTAACACTTTCGTAATATTTGAGTGTTTATTCTTTAACAATCTTAGGATAGAGTAATGACTGTAGAGAGGCAGACATCTTTTTTCATTCTATCCTCCAATCCTTTGCAAAGAGACGGCGGTTTTTACCGCTGTCTTTTTGTTTCCCGGGGCAGCCGGGGGCGGAAAACCCTTATTTTACAGGAAAATGACAAAAAATTTTCAAGATTTAAA
>CANEAY010000036.1 GCA_947425785.1 uncultured Pseudoflavonifractor sp.
ACCGCCTTCTCCACGATCATGCTCACCAGCTCCTGGGGGGAGGTGACCACGATGATGCCGTCCACCGGCAGGGACTGGAACACGGTGAGGGGAACGTCGCCGGTCCCCGGCGGCATATCCACGAACATGTAGTCCACGTCCCCCCACTGCACGTCGCTCCAAAACTGCTTCACCGTTCCGGCGATGAGGCTGCCCCGCCAGACCACCGGGTCGGACTCGTTGGCCACCAGCAGGTTCAGGCTCATGAGCTTGATGCCCGTCCGGGTATCCACAGGGAGGATGCCGTAGTCGTCACCCACCGCCCGCTCATGGACGCCGAAGGCTTTGGGAATGGAGGGGCCGGTGATGTCGGCGTCCAGGATGGCGGCCTGTTTGCCAGACTTCTGGACGGCGGCGGCCAGAGAGGCGGTGACCAGGCTCTTGCCCACGCCGCCCTTGCCGGACATGACGGCAATGACCTTCTTTACATTGGAGTTGGGGTTGGCCTTGGCCCGGAAGTCAAATTCCTCCGTGCGCTCTGCGCAGCTCTCGCCGCAGGTGGAACAATCGTGGGTACACTCTGCCATGATATTTCTTCTCCTTTATACTTTGTTCGGATTTTACTTATAGCTATAACTTCCCCCGCCGATGAACTCCCGCAGGAGGGAGTTCTTTGCCACCAGCTCCGGGTCGATGGCCTCAAAGGCGTCGAAGGCGGCGATGAGATCCAGAAGCTCCCCCCGCCGGGCATTCTCCTGGGGCACCGCCCGCAGGATGGGAAGGGCGTAGTTCTTCATCACCGACACCTCGTAGGGCAGGGAGGAGTCAAAAATGATGTCGGCGCTGTTTTTATAGGGGGAGATATAGAGCTTCTCTCCCCGGCGCACATTGGCCCACATAGACAGCGTCTCGCTGACGTCGGTGCCCCGGAAGTTGTAGTCCCGTACCGCCCTTCTCGTCAGCCGCATCCAGGTGCCCTTGAAGCGTAAGACCCCATCCTCCATCACGTTGGAGCGGGCGGAGATGTAGAGCTTGGTGGCCTCTGGGTGAGGCCCGGCAATGCCGGGGCCCAGGGCGTGGATGCCCTCAAAAATGGCGATCTCGTTCTTTTCCAGTTTCAGGGGCCGGCCCCTGGCGTCGTTGCGCATCTGCCGGGCGAACTCGAACTTGGGCACGATGACCTCCTCTCCCCGGGAGAGCTTGGTGAAGGTCTCATCCAAAAGGGCCATGTCCAGGCACAGGGGGGATTCAAAGTCGATGTCCCCCTCCGGGGTGCGGGGTGCGGTCTTCCTGTCCAGGGTCTTGAAGTAGTTGTCCAAAGCCACGGTGTGGGTGTTGATGCCCCGCAGCTCCAGCTCCTCTTCAATTTTCAGGGCCGTGGTGGTCTTGCCGGAGCCGGAGGGGCCGGAGAGGAGGACGATGGGGCTCTCCTCCATCCGCGCCTCGATCTTGTCGGCGGCGGCAGAGATCTTCTTCTGATAGGCTTTGTCGCAGTCATGGAGGAATCCCTCGGCGTCGGCCAAAATGGCCTCGTTGATCTCGTGAAGCTGATAAGCCATGGTCAATCTCCTTTCGTCTCCATCAGGAAGGGAACCAGGTCGGCCTTTTCCCGGCATATCTTGTCGATGTCCCGCAGGTATTCCTGGGGGTATTTGGGGTTCACCACCCGTTCCAGCTTCCCCGTGCCCGGCCACACCAGCTTGGTGACGGCGCCGCCCCCCAGGGCCAGGATGGTGTGGAGCTCCTCCATCATGGCAATGTTGTAGAGGCTCTCAAAGCCGGGCTTTGCCCAGCCTACGTTCTCAAAGGAGCCGGACATATACTTCTGCCGGTAGAGGTAGTAGGGGCCGTAGCCCGCCCCCGCCAGGGTCTCCCAGGCGGCGTTCAGCATCTCCTCCACCATCTCGCCGGAGGGGAGGGCGTCCCCCTCCTCCATGAGCTGGGAGCCCTTTTTCAGGGCCAGAGTGTGGACGGTGACGTTCTCCGCCCCCATGTCCAGCACCTGGGCCAGAGAGGCGGCGAAGCCCGCCGGGTTGTCCCCCGGCAGTCCGGCGATAAGATCCATGTTGACGGCAAAGTCCCCCGCCGAGCGCACCAACTGATAGGCCCTGCGGATATCCTCCCCGGTGTGGGGCCGGCCCATTCGCGCCAGAACGGCGTCGTCCATGGACTGGGGATTTACCGACACCCGGCCCACCTTGTGGCGGGCCAAGACCGCCAGCTTTTCGGCGGTGATGGTGTCCGGCCGTCCAGCCTCCACGGTGAACTCGGTACAGCCCGCCAGGGGCAGATGGGCTTCCATGGCGGAGAGGATGGTATCCAGCTGGGCCTCCGACAGGGTGGTGGGGGTACCGCCGCCTATGTAGACGGTGCGGATGGTGCGGCCCGTCTGGGCCAGCACTTTCCCCAGGGCCTCAATTTCCCGGCAAAGGCACTCCACAAAGGGGGTCACCAGGGGCAGGCACTTGTCCACCGCCGCCGAGACGAAGGAACAGTAGACGCACCGGCTGGGGCAGAAGGGGATGCCCACGTAGAGGGAGATCTCTTGGGGCAGAAGGCTTTTTTTGCCGCCACGCTGTTCCCGGCGCAGTCCACCGCCAGCTTGGAGCGGAGGGGAGAGACATGGTAAGTCTTCTCCAGTTCCTTTTTTGCCTGGGCGGGGGTGGCCCCCTCCCAGATGGCGCGGGTGGGCAGCTTGGTGGGCCGCACGCCGGTGAGGCTTCCCCAGGGCAGGTCATGGCCCAACAGAGCGCTGCCGGCGTTGTAGAAGGCCTGCTTCAAGGCCCGCTGGACAGTGTGGTATACCAGCTCCGGCTCCTCGTCCAGCTTCTCGCTGGGGAAGCGCACCACCCCGTTGTACCAGCCATTCTTCCGAAGGACCAAAGCGCTCATGTTGGTGAGCTTTTTCCCCCGGTGAAGGGTAAAAACAGCGGCGTTTTGCTCCGAGCCGAGATCTGTGGGGGGCGGCGTCTCCGGGTACTCCGGTCTTTCCCCGGGAAAGAGGGTGAGCATCATCTGCTCGGCGGCGTAGTGGTAGCGGCCAGTATCCCAATCCACGTTGTCCGAGGTGAGCCACAGCTTCATTTTCCGCCTCCTGTGGCCTGGAGCATATAGTAATTGCTCTGCCGCTCCCGCTCCAGAGTGGAAAAGCCCTCGTGGCCGGGGAGGACTTGGAAGTCTCCCTCCAGCTGGGCCAGCCGCTTCAGGGAGGCCATCATCTCCCCGTAGTCCCCGCCGGGCAGGTCAGTGCGGCCGCACTCCCCGGCGAAGAGGGTATCCCCGGTGAAGAGGGCGTCCTGGCACCGCAGGCACACCGAGCCCTTGGTGTGGCCGGGGGTGGACAGCACCTCCACCTGAAGGTTCCCCAGGGGCACCACGTCCCCCTCCCGCCACAGCTTTACGTTGTGGAGCTCGGCGGTGTTCTTCATGGGCTGGCCGCAGTCCGCGTCGCCGGGGTGGAGGTACACCGGCAGATCGGGGATGGCCCCCTGGAGGGCGGCCACCCCGCCGATGTGGTCAAAGTGGCCGTGGGTGAGGAACACCGAGCGCAGCTGCCAGCCGTTGTCGGTGCACAGCCGCAGGAGGGTCTCGGTCACGTCGTCGCCGGGGTCGATGACCGCCGCGGCGCCGCTGGCCTCGTCGGCCAGAACATAGCAATTTGTATATACGGAGGGGATATAAATGTGCCTTATCTCCATTTTGTATTCACCTCACAGGGTATCTGTGTCCAGGAGGATGGTCACCGGGCCGTCGTTCTGGGAAAAGACCTGCATATCCGCCCCGAACTCTCCGTGCTCCACGTGGAAGCCCCGGCCCTCGCACTGGGCAAGGAACCGCTCATAGAGGGGGATGGCCAGGTCGGGCTTGGCCGCCCCGGAGAAGCCGGGCCGCCGGGATTTGCAGTCGGCAAAGAGGGTGAACTGGCTGATGACCAGCAGGGAGCCCCCCACCTGCTCCAGGTTCAGGTTCATCTTCTCGTTTTCGTCCTCGAAGATGCGCAGGCCGCAGACCTTGTCCGCCAGCTTGTCGCAGGTGGCCTCGTTGTCGTTGGGGCCCACCCCCAGCAGGACGAGGAAGCCCCCATCGGTCTTTCCGTTGACCTTCCCGTCAATTTCCACGCGGGCGTTCTTTACCCGGGTCACCACTGCTCGCATATATGCTCCTCCTTGGTATTATATAGAGATTGCCACTATTATATCTCCCCCGGAGAAAAAGGTCAACACGCCGCCGCCCTTGACAAACCACCCCCTGCCGATATAGAATAGCAACAGGCCGCGAGGACAAACTGAATACAGGGGCGCTGAGTGCAAACTTGGCTGAGATGCAGAAGCGTAGTGCCGCTTCCGGTCCCTTGAACCTGATCCGGGTAATGCCGGCGTAGGAAGCGATTTCAGACGA
>CANEAY010000037.1 GCA_947425785.1 uncultured Pseudoflavonifractor sp.
CACATGGGCTTCACGGACGGTCTTACTTTCATGATAAACCTCCTTGTGAATGCCTGAATGGCCCTCCCCCCGCCGCGTTAAGCGCCGCGCCGTTTCCTGCGTGGCAAGGCCCGCGGCGGCGGAAGTCGTTTATGATTTCTTTGGGTCTTTACTTACTTTGTACGCCAGGTGATACGTCCCCTGGTCAAATCGTAGGGCGACATCTGAACTGTCACCTTGTCGCCGGGCAGGATGCGGATGAAGTTCATCCGCAGCTTGCCGGAGATGTGGGCCAGAATGATGTGGCCGTTGCCGATATCTACGTGAAAGGTGGTGTTGGGCAGAGATTCCACCACAACGCCCTCCACCTCGATCATATCGTCTTTTGCCAAAGCGTCAAACCTCCTTGGCTCGGAAAGCGGCTAAAGCCCTCCGCAGCTCTTTGTCCGTCAGGGCTTGGCCCTGCTTCAGCTTTTCCATGGCGGGATGGTCGTACTGGTGCAGGCGGTCGGTCAAAACCTCCACGTGTCCCAGTTTTTTCTTCTTGGGCCGGGCCATTTTGCGCCGTTTGCCGTCGGAGAGCAGCAGCCGCTCCTCCTCCACGCCCACAACGCAGAACAGTCCGCCCCGATCCCGTCCGGCTGTGGCCCGGACGATCCAGCCGGTGTAGTCCTGCATCAGGCCGGCTCCCCGTTCTCGTCCACCGTCAGGAGCTCGCACTCCCCGTCGGTGATGAGGATGGTGTTCTCATAGTGGGCGGTGAGGCTTCCGTCGGCGGAGACCGTGGTCCACTTGTCGCCGAGCACCTTCACCCGCCAGTCCCCGGCACACACCATGGGCTCCACGGCGATGACCATGCCCGGCTGGAGCCGGGCGCCATGGCCGGCGGCGCCGTAGTTGGGGACTTCCGGGGCCTCGTGCATATTCCGGCCCACACCGTGGCCCACGAAGTCGCGGACGACGCTGTAGCCGAAGCCCTCCACATACTGCTGGACGGCGTGGCCGATGTCGGAGACCCGACCGCCCACTCTGGCCTGCTTCACCCCTTCAAAAAAGCTCTGACGGGTCACGTCCAGGAGCTTTTTCGCCTCGGGGGAAATTTCCCCGCAGGGGAAGGTGGCGGCACAGTCGCCGTGGAAGCCGTCCAGATAAGCGCCTACATCCACGCTCACCAGATCTCCCTCTTTCAGCTTGCGGGAGCCTGGGATGCCGTGGATGACCACCTCGTTGATGGAGATGCAGGTCGAGGCGGGGAACCCGCCGTAGCCCAGGAAAGACGGCTTGGCGCCGTGGCTTTCGATGAACTTTCGCACTTCCCGGTCGATCTCGCCGGTGGTGACGCCGGGGCGGATCATAGAGCCGGCCAGTTTCCGGGCCTGGGCTGTGAGCCTTCCGGCGGCACGCATCTTTTCGATCTCGGCGGGGGATTTTATCGAGATCATATCCATATCACACCAGCGCCTCTTCAATGGCCTTGGTGGCGGCGGCCATGTCCTGGTCGCCATGGACTTCCCGAAGTCTGCCCCGTTTGGCGTAGAACTCCTTCAGGGGCTCGGTCTCGCTGTGGTAGACCTTCAAACGGTCGCGGACGGTCTCCGGCTTGTCGTCGGAGCGGACGGTCAGCTCGCCGCCGCACTCGTCGCAGAGACCCTCGGCCTTGGGGGGCTTGCTTTCCATATGGTAGGTGGCGCCGCACTTGGCGCACACCCGGCGGCCGCTCATGCGCTTGACGATGGCCTCGTCCCCCACTTCCAGGGAGATGACCCGGTCAAAGTCGATGCCGCTGTTTTCCAGGGCCTCGGCCTGGGCGATGGTGCGGGGCACCCCGTCCAGGATGAAGCCGTCCTTGCAGTCGCTCTCCTCCAGCCGCTGGCCGATGATGCCGATGATGACCTCGTCGGGAACCAGCTTTCCCGCGTCCATGAAGGTCTTGGCCTTCAGGCCGATGGGGGTGCCCGCCTTGATGGCGGCGCGGAGCATCTCGCCGGTGGAGATGGTGGGGATGTTCAGCTTCTTACTGATAATGGCTGCCTGCGTGCCTTTTCCGGCCCCCGGAGGGCCCAGGAATATCAGTTTCATCTGACCTCACCCATCCTTACTCAAGAAATCCCTTATAGTGACGCATCATCAGCTGGGCCTCCAGGGCCTTGCTGGTCTCCAGAGCGACGCCCACCACGATGATGATGGAGGTGCCGCCCAGGCTCAGGGCTGTGACACCCATGACATTGCCGGTGATGATGGGCAGAATGGCGATGACGGAGAGGAACATGGCGCCGAAGAAGGTGATCTTGCTGAGCACCTTGTGGATGAAGTCAGCAGTGGGCTTGCCGGGCCGGAAGCCGGGGACGAAGCCGCCGTTCTTCTTCAGGTTGTTGGCCACCTCCGTGGGGTCGAACTGCATGGTGGAGTAGAAATAGCTGAACGCCAGGATCAGCAGGAAGTACACCACGGTATACACCGCGCCGTTGGCGTCAAAGATGCGCAGGAACTGCTCCCAGAAGGTGCCCACGCCGGGCTCCTTGGCCGCCTGGATGCCGGCGAAGGCACAGATGGTGGCGGGGAGGGAGGCGATGGACTGGGCGAAGATGATGGGCAGCACGCCGGACATATTCACCTTCAGGGGAATATGGCTGGACTGGCCGCCGTACATCTTCCGGCCCACCACCCGCTTGGCGTACTGCACGGGGATGCGCCGCTCGGCGTTCTGGATAAACACCACGAAGGCGATGAGGGCCAGCATACCGATGAGCAGGAGGATGATGCCCCAGACAGGCAGCTCAAAGTAGTTGTTTATCTGGGCCTCTGTCCAGCCTGCCTCCGCCATCTGCTCCGGGGTGACGTGGTGCATGGAGTTGTACACGCCCTGGTAGATGGTGCTGATCATGCTGGGGATGCGGGAGAGGATACCGGCGAACAGGATCATGGAGATGCCGTTGCCGATGCCCTTGTCGGTGATCTGCTCGCCCAGCCACATGACGAAGGCGGAGCCGGCCACGAAGGTGGCCACGATCACGATACCGGCCCAGATGCCGTTCATGCCGTTGAGGTTGAGCAGGTTCTGGGTGCGGATGATGGCGTAGTAGCCGAAGCCCTGGAGAAGGGCGATGGCCACGGTGGTGTAGCGGGTGATGGCCGCGATCTTCTTCCGGCCCTCTTCGCCGCCCTCCTTGGCGAGGCGCTCCAGGGCCGGGATGGCCACAGTGAGCAGCTCGATGATGATGGAGGAGTTGATATAGGGCTGGACGCCCAGGGCAAACACGGCGGCCACAGAGAAGGCGGTGCCGTTCATGGTGCCCAGAAGGCCGAAGATGGTGCCCGACATGCCGTTGATATAGTCGGTCAGGCCCTGGGTGTTGATGAAGGGCACATAGACCGCGGAGCCCAGCCGGAAGATGAGCAGAGCGAAGATGGTGAACAGGATCTTGCTCTTGAGCTCAGGCACCTTCCAGGCGTTCTTCAGTGTCTGGATCAACTCAGATCACCTCGGCCTTCCCGCCTGCGGCCTCGATCTTTTCCTTGGCGGAGGCGGAGAAGGCGCTGGCGCGGACGGTCAGCTTCTTGGTCAGAGTGCCGTTGCCCAAAACCTTCACGCCGAACTCGCACTTGGAAAGGATACCCTTTTCCAGCAGGTCGCAGACATTGACGGTGGCGCCGTCCTCAAACTTGTTCAGGGAAG
>CANEAY010000038.1 GCA_947425785.1 uncultured Pseudoflavonifractor sp.
GACTTAAACTGTGGGAAGGGCCCTTTCCGCATCCTCTTGCGGGGGGGGGGGGGGCGGCGGGGCAGAGGGCGGCCAGGGAAAAGGTGGGGAAGCCCTCAATGGAGGGGGCGATGGTCTCCGGGGGATAGAAGACTGCGGGGCCCTCTTCGGTGAGGTAGGCGCGCTGGGGGGAGAAGTGGGTGGAGACCAGCTTGGGCCAGTCCTCGTAGTAAATGGACTCCCCGGTGCGCAGCCGCTCCCCTACCTGGGCGCGGATCGTCTCCATCATCGGGCCCCGCCACCAGCGGCGGCGGGGGAGAAGCTCCCGCAGGCCCAGGGGCACCCCGGCGGGAAGGGCCCAGATGTCCCCCAGGCGGAGTTTCCGGGGGCGCTTGCCGGTGTCCTCGGTGATATCTATATAGAGACTGAAGACCTCCGGGGAAAAGAAGGTAACGGTGAAGTCCAGCGACGCTGACCAGGGGGGCATCTCCGGCCCCGCGGCGGCCTTGGCCTGCTCCAGCAGGGGGCCCTCCCAGCGCCGCCGCCAGCGGTCAAATAGAGCATTATAGTAGCGGTTGACCCGGCGGGCACCGGGAGAGGTCTCCTCCAGCTGGGGCCAGCGGGCGGAGGCGGTGAGGAGGACGGCCTCCCCCTCCCGAAAGACCTGCCGGTAGGCCCCCGGCTGTGCCGGGGCGGGTGCGGTGGGCGTTTTTTTCATCACAGCTCCCCCTTTCTCAATATATTTCAATCTATGCGGGAGAAAAAATTTCCGTTCAAGCCTTTACTTTCATGCTTCACTTTGGTAAAATGAAAAAAGAAACATAAAGGAGGAGGCTGTCCAGATGATCAAAGGCGAGAAGCGGCGGGAGAGCGATATCCTTTACGAGGCGATCCTTTCCCTGAAGGACTTGGAGGAGTGCAAGAAATTCTTCCAGGATCTGTGCACGGTGGCGGAGCTGCGCTCTATGGAGCAGCGCTTTGAGGTGGCCATTCTTTTGAGCGAGGGATTGATCTATAATGACATCCTGGAGCGTACCGGCGCCTCCAGCGCCACCATCAGCCGGGTGAACCGTTCCCTTCACTATGGGGCGGACGGGTACCAGGAAGTTCTGCCCCGCATCAAGGAGAAGTATGGCAAGCTATGAGTTCCTGGCGGGGAGCTATGACACCCTGACTACCGATGTGGACTACCCCCGCTGGGCGGACTACGCCCAGCGGCATTTTGCCAAAGGCAAGCGGGAAGTGCGCACCGTGCTGGACCTGGCCTGCGGTACCGGGAGCCTGACCTGGGAGTTGGCAAGCCGGGGCTATGAGGTGACGGGAGTGGACTTGTCCGCCGATATGCTCTCCATCGCGGAGGAAAAGTGCCGGGATCTGCCTGTCAGGCCCCGGTTTTTCTGCGAACCCATGGAGTCTCTGCGGCTGCCCGGGCGGGTGGACGCCTGCGTCTGCTTTTTGGACAGCATCAACTATGTCCTTCAGCCGGCAAAGCTCCGCCGGGCCTTCCGGCGGGTGTGGGAGCACCTGGAGCCCGGCGGGCTTTTCCTCTTCGACGCGGACACCCCGGAGAAGCTGGAGAGCATGGACGGCCAGGTCTTTCTGGACGAGACCGAGGAGGAGTTCTGCGTTTGGCGGGGGGAGTACAGCCAAAAGCGGCGCATCTGCACCTTCTGGATGGACATTTTCCGCCGGGAGGGAGCTCTTTGGGCCCGGGGGGAGGAGCTCCACCGGGAGTATGCCTACACCATGGAGGAGCTGGAGAGCTATTTGAAAGAGGCGGGCTTCGCCAAGGTCAGGCAATACGGCGAGCTGCGCATGGGCCCGCCCAGAGAAGGGGAACAGCGTATCTTTTTCGCCGCTGTCAAAGAAGGAGAGTAACCATGGACGAGATCATCCGCGTCATTGCAAAAAACGCCCCGGTGAAGGCTATGGCCATCACCGGCCGCTCCCTTACCGAGCGGGCCAGGCAGATCCACAAGACCCTGCCTGTGGTCACCGCCGCTTTGGGCCGATCCCTCATGGCCTGCTCCATGATGGGCGACCAGCTGAAGGGGGAGGGGGCTTCGGTGACCCTGCGCATCAAGGGGGACGGGCCCATGGGTTCCCTTACCGCGGTGGCGGACACCGAGGGCAACGTCCGGGGCTACGTTCAGAATCCGGCGGTGCTCCTGCCCGCCAGGGCCGACGGCAAGCTGGACGTGGGCGGCGCGGTGGGCCGGAGCGGCACTCTCACCGTCATCAAAGACCTGGATATGAAGGAGCCTTACGTGGGTATGGTGCCCCTGGTCTCTGGGGAGATCGCCGAGGATGTGACGGAGTATTTCGCCGTCAGTGAGCAGATCCCCACCGCCTGTGCCCTGGGAGTTCTGGTGGATACCGACCAGTCGGTGCTTCGGGCGGGGGGGTACCTCATCCAGCTCCTTCCCGGCGCCGGGGACGACGTCATCGACAAGGTGGAGGCGGGGGTGAAGGCCCTGGGGCCGGTGACCGCTGCCCTCATGGAGGAGGGCATGGACGCTGAGGGCCTTCTGCGCAGAGCCTTGGCGGAGTTTGATCTGGAGATCCTGGAGCGGCGGCCGGTGGAGTATAAGTGCTATTGCAGCCGAGAGCGGGTGGCCCAGGCCCTCATCAGCATGGGCCCGGAGGAGCTGCACAGTCTTATTGAGGAGCAGGGCGGGGCGGAATTGACCTGCCAGTTCTGCGACGAAGTGTACCATTTCACCGGGGAGGAGCTGTCCCAGCTGCTGAAAAAGGCCGGAGGCTGAAAACTTTTCCAACAAAAATCCTCGAATGTTGAATTTTGCCTTGACAGACGGCGGCAGTTTTAGTATAATAACAAACGCCGCTTGGAGCAAGACAGCAGGGGAGCATAGCTCAGCTGGTAGAGCGCACGCCTTACACGCGTGATGTCACAGGTTCGAGCCCTGTTGTTCCCACCAATCTGGCGCGGTAGTTCAGTTGGTTAGAACGCCGGCCTGTCACGCCGGAGGTCGTGGGTTCAAGTCCCATCCGCGTCGCCATTTGCCTCTGTAGCTCAGTTGGTAGAGCAGAGGACTGAAAATCCTCGT
>CANEAY010000039.1 GCA_947425785.1 uncultured Pseudoflavonifractor sp.
CGCCGACGATACTTGTCTGGCGACGGACTGGTAAAATAGGTGACGCCAACACAAAGAAGAGACGAATTTCGATTCGTCTCTTCTTTTATATATATATTATGATATAATGGTGAAAACGAAGAGGGGCAGAGGATAGATGGACTTTTCAAATGCGGAATTATTGGAAGCGAAGCGCCAGATCGATTCTACGCTGCATAAGTTGAGAGAGGTCATAAGGACTTTGGAGGGAAAGGATGAGCCAGAGCGATACAGGTCACAGATAACGCTGGCAAAAAGGCGTGTAAAAGCCTTTGAAATTGCGGATAAGCTGATCGAACATGAATTGGAGCGGGAAGGGTAAGGAGGCAGGCGGATGCGCTATCAAAACATACATAAGGCCACCTTTTTGGCCCGGCCCAACCGCTTTATTGCCAGGGTGCTGCTGGAGGGGGAGGAGCTCACTGTCCATGTGAAGAATACCGGGCGGTGCAGGGAGCTGTTGGTGCCGGGATGCACTGTATATCTGGAAAAATCGAACAATCCTGCCCGGAAGACGGCCTTTGACCTGGTGGCGGTGGAGAAAATTGTGGGGCACGACGATCTCGGCGCGCCAGCCCGATTGATTAACATGGACTCCCAAGCCCCCAATAAGCTGTTCGGAGAGTGGGCCAAGGCGGGGCACTTTGTACCGGGGTTGAGCCTTTTGCGGCCCGAGACCGCTTGGGGCCGCTCACGGTTCGATTTTTACTGGGAGGCGGGGGAGAGGGCAGGAGCGGAACCCGTCCGCAAGGGATTTGTGGAGGTGAAGGGCTGTACTCTGGAGGAGGACGGCTGGACGTACTTTCCCGACGCCCCTACGGAGCGGGGTGTGAAGCACCTGGAGGAGCTGATCCGGGCCAGGGAGGAGGGCTATGAGGCTGCGGTGTTCTTTGTTATCCAAATGGCTGGGGCGCAAGGGTTTTCGCCTAACGACCGCACCCATCCTGCCTTTGGGGAGGCCCTGCGGCGGGCCGATGCTGCCGGGGTAGATGTATTGGCGTATGGCTGTGATGTGGCGCCGGGAGAGGTTTACATAACTAAAAAAGTGCCCATAAAACTCGGCTAAAATTAGTTTACATAATCTTAGCGCACTTTTGCTAAAATAGGCATTTATGCGGAAAACGTACAACTGAGGCGTACAACAAGGGCGTTTTAGGCGGTCATTTTTGAGCCAAAACGCCCTCTTTTTGCGCAAAAAGGGCTCGGAAACGGAAAAATCCTTGACTTGCCAGTTGGGCTATGCTATAATCTCATTCTGCGTGGGCCTCTTCTCAAGGGAGGAGTGCGCCCATTTCCAGATAGGAGGCCGCCCATGTTAACAGAGCTTTCTACAAAATGTAAGGTCACAGGCGCCAAGCAGGTCAAGCGGGCGCTGGAGGCCGGAAGAGCTCTGCGGGTGTTCCTGGCCCAGGATGCAGATCCCCGGGTCACCGAGCCCATCGAAGCCCTCTGCGGCGAGAAGGGCGTGGAGATGGAGCGGGACTGCTCCATGGAGGAGCTGGGCAGGGCCTGCGGCATCTCTGTGGGAGCCGCTGTGGCCGCCCTGGTGCGGGAATAAGTCCTCTGCTTTGGTTTTAGCGGGATATTTTTACTGATATCTCGTTAAAATATAGAAATCAGATGTGAAGAAAGGAGGAAAACCATGCCTACGTTCAACCAGCTCGTTCGGAAGGGCCGCAAGCAGGCGACCTACAAGTCCAACTCTCCTGCCATGCAGTTCGGCCTGAACACCCTGAAGGACAAGGAGACCGACCTGCCTTCTCCCCAGAAGAGAGGCGTGTGCACCGCCGTGCGTACCTCGACCCCCAAGAAGCCCAACTCGGCCCTTCGTAAGATCGCCCGTGTGAAGCTCACCAACGGCTACGAGGTCACCGCTTATATCCCCGGCGTCGGCCACAACCTGCAGGAGCACTCTGTGGTGATGATCCGCGGCGGCCGTGTGAAGGATCTCCCCGGCGTCCGCTACCACATCATCCGCGGCTCTCTGGATACCCAGGGCGTCAACGGCCGTATGCAGGCCCGTTCCAAGTACGGCGCCAAGAAGCCCAAGGCCGGCAAGAAGTAAGTCAGACTTGCTTCAAATCATCTGAAAGACCCATATCGCGCGAAACGCGCAAGGCAGTTGTCCTTGCGGAAGCGCTTACCTATATATAGGGGCGTTTCCTGTGAGGCACTGGGACAAGCAGGCACTTGTCTTTACACGGACGGCAGCAGCCGTTCGAGTACCTATGAAATCATTCCTATATGAAGGAGGGAAGCAAAGTGCCCAGAAGAGGAAATGTACCCAAGCGGGAAATTTTGCCCGATCCTATGTACAATTCCGTCCTCGTGACCAAGCTCATCAACAGCATCATGCTGGACGGAAAGAAGGGCGTGGCCCAGAAAGTGGTCTACGGCGCCTTTGATATCATCCAGGAGAAGCAGGGGAAGGATCCCCTGGAGGTGTTTACCGCCGGTCTGGAGAACATCATGCCGTCCCTGGAGGTCAAGGCCCGCCGCGTGGGCGGCGCCACCTACCAGGTGCCCATTGAAGTCCGTCCCGAGCGGCGCCAGACCCTGGGTCTGCGCTGGCTGACCAGCTACGCCCGTTCCCGTGGTGAGAAGACCATGAAGGAGCGGCTGGCCGGTGAGATCATCGACGCGTCCAATGGTGTGGGCGGCGCGGTGAAGAAGCGCGAGGACGTCCACAAGATGGCCCAGTCCAACCAGGCCTTCGCCCACTACCGCTGGTAA